>NZ_JAMYNH010000008.1:0-292143 GCF_040318975.1 Mesorhizobium sp. M0983
AGCATTGCCGGCCTGTCCCCCGCGGGGTGCCCGCCGCCCCGAAAAACACGGGGGCTGCGCGGCGGACACGCCGACGTCACAGCTACTGCCACGCCATTTTTGCAGAACTTGACGCACACAACTAGCTCCCGTGTGCGACCTTTCCGCCCGATCGAGACGTAGAGCGCTCCCACACGTATAGTCCGAGCCGATGCGCCCGCCGGCTCGGTCGTGCCATTTCAAGACACCCGCGGTGCTTTCCAGAGCGAACTTTCGCCTGTCGGAAGGAGTCGGGCGGATTCTCCCGTAGCCGACAATCTGCTTCCGGCCCCGAAACGGTCATTCCGGATGACAGATTGCGTGAAGCGGTCCGCGTGGTGCTGGGTGGCGCAAGAAGGATGGTTCAGTCGAAGAAGCCTGCATCCTCTTCCCCGAGATACTTCCTGGCTGCTTCGGCGTCGATATCGAGGCCCAGCCCCGGCGCTTCCAGCAGCTCCACCATGCTGTCCTTCACGATCTGCGACGGCAGGCCGATTACGAGATCCTCCCACCAGGGGTCGGAGGCGCTCGGGTATTCGAACGCGATATAGTTGGCGGGCAGGGTGGCGCAGACATTGATCAGCGCGCCGAGGCCGAGAAGGCCGTTCGCGGTGCCGTGCGGTGCCATCAGGATCGAGTGCATATAGGCGTGCTCGGCGACCCATTTGAGCTCGGCAATGCCGCCAATATCGGCCGGATCGGGGCCGATGACGCGCACCGCCTGCGTTTCGATCAGCTCCTTGAAATTGTGCCGCAGGTAGATCTGCTCGCCGGTATGAATTGGCGTCGAGGTGGAGGTGGTCAGCTCCCGATAGGCCTGCGGATTGACCCACGGCACATAGTCGCCGGTCAGCATGTCCTCGAGCCACATCAAATTGTACTTCTCGACCGCGCGAGCGAATTTGATCGCATCGGGCAGCATCCAGCCCGGGCCGCAGTCGAGCGCCAGGCTGACCTTGTCGCCCAGCACTTCCTTCATCGCGATCACGCAGTCGAGCATGTGGTTGAAACCGCGCTCGCTGATCACGCCCTGGTCCATGGCGCCGTGATAGCCGGCCTTCTTCTGCGTCACGCCGTAGTGAAAGCCCTCGATGGTGTCCTTCATGTCGGAGTGGAACGAGATTCCCTGCTTGATCATGAAGAAGTTCTGCGGCTGCTCCATCATCCATTTGACGTCAGCGGCGTAATCCTCCGGCCGGTCGCCCGTGCGTTTCTGGCGGATCGAGCCGTTATAGACGCGCACCTTGTCGCGCACCTTGCCGCCGAGCAGTTTGTAGGCCGGCACGCCTGCAGCCTTGCCGGCAATGTCCCACAGCGCATGCTCGATGGCGCTTACCGCCGCGCCATAGGGCTTGAAAGAGCCGCGTTGGCGGATCTTCAGCATCACCCGCTCGACGTCGGTCGGGTCCTCGCCGATCAGCGCCTCGCGGAAATGCAGGACCCAGGGCTTGAGGTAGGTCTTGGTGAACTCGACTTCGCCCAGGCCATAGAGGCCCTCGTCGGTAACGATGCGGACGATGGGGTGCCTGCCGATAACGGCACAGCGGAGGTCGGTGATCTTCATCTTCGGTTCTTTTCGCCTCAGCTCCAGGTGCGGTCCCAGGAATACTCGTTGTCCCAGTGATCCGTGGGCTGCCAGATGTCGGTGACACCCGGCTGCAGATGCTGCGAGATCACCTCGTCGACGACGTCGTCAATCCCCAGGCCCGGTTTGTCCGGAACAGTGATAAAGCCGTCCTTCACGAGCGGCTTGGAAACGCCGGCGACGATATCGTCCCACCAGTCGACGTCGGCAGAGTGGTATTCGAGCGCCATGAAGTTTTCGGTCGCGGTCGCGACATGTGCCGCGGCCATTGCGGCGATAGGACTTTCGGCCATATGGATGGCCATGGCGACGCCGTGATCCTGTGCCATGTCGCCGATCTTCTTGGTCTCCAGAATGCCCCCGCTGGTGAGCAGGTCTGGGTGGATAACGGAGAGGCCGCCGCTCTTGAGCAGAGGCTCGAAGCCCTCCTTAAGGTAGATGTCCTCGCCGGTGCAGATCGGCACCGTGGTGGCGGCCTGCAGTTGTCGGTACTGCTCGGTGTACTGCCATGGGATCACATCCTCGAGCCAGGCTGGCACGTATTTTTCAATCCGCCTGGCGAGGCGAATACCGTTCTGCAGTGAGATGTGGCCGACATGGTCGATGGCGAGCGGAACATCCATGCCGATAATTTCGCGAACCTCGGCAATGTACTGCTCAAGCAGGTCGAGGCCCTTGTCGGAAAAGTGGAGGCCAGTAAACGGGTGGGGGACATTATGCAAATCATACGCGGCATTGCGGGCGCGCCGCTCCTCCGTGGTCTTGACCGGGCCGCGGCCGGGGTGGACGCGGTACCCTTCAAGTGAGCCGGCAGGGGATACGACCGCACCGGGTACATCCGCGATCTGCATCAGCCCCAGATCCATCTTGAGGAAGGTGAAGCCAAGCGCCATGCGCTGCTTGAGGCGCTTGCCGGTCTCGGTGCCGCTCGGCACGGTCGCATCGGTATCGCAATAGAGGCGCACCTTCTCCCGAAACCGGCCGCCGAGCATCTGGTAGATGGGCACGCCATACGCCTTGCCGGCGAGATCCCACAACGCGATTTCGACCGCCGAGACGCCGCCGCCTTGCCGGCCGTGCCCTCCGAACTGCTTGATCCGGCGAAACAGGCGGTCGATGTCGCAGGGGTTCTCGCCAAGCAGCCGGCTCTTCAGCATCAGCGCGTAGGTGGCGCTGGCGCCGTCGCGCACTTCGCCAAGTCCGACGATGCCCTGATTGGTGTAAATCTTGAGCAGGGTTGAGGTGAACGGCGCGCCGACGATTTCGGCTACCCGCATGTCGGTGATGCGAAGCTGAGATGGCTTGGAGTTCGCGTTCACCCGATTGAGCGCCTCGTCGGCGCCACCTGTCTTTGCCATGACTTATCCTCGTTTTCGGCTTGTCGCCCCGCACCCTGGGCATAGAGTGTTGCTAGCCCAGCTCAATCTCGTGGGCCTGCAGATAGTCGCGGTCCATCTCAATACCGAGACCAGGCTTCGACGTCAGCTTGAGGCTGCCGTTCGAAATGTCGAGCGGTCTGTCGATCAGGTGATCGTATTTGCCCAGGTTCCACTCCGACGTTTCGAGTTTGTAGAAGTTGGGGACAGTCATCATCACCTGCGCTCCCGCAACCACATTGATCGGTCCCGCGGCGTCATGTGGCGAGACCGGGACGTAGTAGGCTTCGCAAAGGGCAGAAATCTTCTTGAGTTCGGTAATGCCGCCGGTCCAGGTGACGTCGGGCATGATGTAGTCGGCGAGCTTGTTCTCAAGTACCGGCACGAAATCCCACTTCGTGTGGCCGCGCTCGCCCCACGAGATGGCGGTATTGACCTTCTCACGCACCTGCTTGAGGGCGTTAAGGCTCTCGGGCGGGCAGGGCTCCTCAAACCAGTCGATCTGACCGGCTTCCTCGAGACTTCGACAGAGGCGAATGGCGGTGGGAACGTCGAAACGGCCATGCGCATCGATGAGAATGTCGACATCGGGCCCTGCCGTTTCACGGATCAGAGCCGTGAGTTCGGCGGCTTCGCGCTCGTCCTTGCGGTTCATGCTGCCATCGAGATAGCCGTCCCGCTGTTCGCGAGGCAGGCCATCGGCGCTGCGACCCTGGTGCGGGTACGGATCGAACTTGAGCGCAGTGTGTCCGGATTCGACGACGTCTAGAATTTCGCGGACCACGGCTTCCTTGCTGGTGAATTTGGCTTGGTTGGGATGGGTGTAGAGCGCGATTTCATCGCGTACCGGTCCGCCCAACAGCTCGTAAATCGGCTTGCCGAGGACTTTGCCCCGGATGTCCCAGAGGGCTATGTCGATGGCGCTCACGCATTCGACGGCGGCGCCGCGGCTTCCCATGTAGGTGAAGCTGCGGAAGATCTTGTGCCAGAGATGCTCGATACGCGCCGGATCCTCGCCTGTCACGGCGACGCCGATCTGCCGCAGGATCGTGCAGAGCGCGCGGTTGGCGAGCCTTGTGGTGGTGGTGATCTCTCCCCAGCCACTCACTCCCTCGTCGGTCGTCACTTCGACGAACAGGAACTCTCCCCAATAAGAAGCATCGGACTTGATCAGCCACGGCCGAATGCTCGTGATTTTCATCTCAACAACCTTTGTCTGAGAATGGTCAGCCTAACGAGGTTCTGGACTGGACATTCTATCCGGCCCGGGCGGCGTTGCGCGCACGCATCTGTTCGAGAATATGCCGGCCCGAGCCCTCGACATGGCGGGAGACGAGTTCGGCCGCCTTGTCGGCCTCTCCCGCCTTTACGAGCGCGATGAGCTCGCGGTGCTCGCGCATGATCGCGGCACGTCGCGCCAGCGTGAAGTTGAAACGACGGCTCACGGCTCGCAGCACTTCGCGATGCTTCCACCAAAGCTCGGCGGCGTGGCGGTTATAGTGCCGCTGGTACATCACGGTGTGGAAAGCGGTATCCAGCTCACTGTGCCTGAATGTGTCGGCGAAGTTGTTCTCTTCAATCAGGCCTTGGAGACGTTCGAGTTCGGCAATGTCCTCGCCGGTAGCCATATTCACAAACCATCGTGTCAGGGCTGGCTCGATCAGAACACCGATCTCGTAGATATCCCGGACAAAATCCTGATCAATGGGTCGGACGCGTGCCCCGCGGTTGGCGACAAAGATGACAAAGCCTTCGCCGCGCAACAGCTGCAGGGCCTCGCGCACAGGATTGGTCGAGGTGCCGTGACGCCGGGCCAGATCGGTGACCACAAGCCGTTCGTTGGCGGCGAGCCGTCCCTCGATGATGTCTTCCCTGATCAATTCATAAAGCGAGGCGCCCTCGCTGGAGGCTCCGATGGGATCGGTGCCCACAGGTGGCATAGCTTTGAAATCGCTTATTTCGGCCAAGGCCGGCTCCCCAACTTAATACATACCTTGCCCGATATCACACACGGCTTTCGCAAACAATGTACGATCCTGCGCGTTGACAGGCAATCCATGATCTGAAAACGTACCAAGGGATCGGGAGGATACATTGAGCATCCTCGCGATCGAAACGAGCAAGGACCGCTTTGCCTTGGCGCAGGGCGGCATGGGAGAACCAGGGAGGATACCTATGACGAGGATTACGCTCGGCAGTGCGGTCCTGCGCGGCACTGTCGTCACTGCTTTGATGGCATCCCTGATGCCCACATCGGCGCTGGCTGCGCCACCGGTCGACCTCAGCAAGTGGTCGCCGGAATATGTGCGCTCCATCGCCGGCACACAGGATTTTGACACGGCGGCCGATTGCGCCAAGGTCACCCCGCTCGACTACAAGGGGCGGCTGACTTTCTGGTATCAGGGCGTGTTCGAGGGCGACCCCGACCTCCTGCGCCAGTACTACAAGGATTTCTTCGAGACCTTCCGCAAAACCTATCCGAACATCCAGCTCGAGGAACAAGCCCTCACCTATAACGACCTTCTCGACAAGTTCCGCACGGCGCTCCTGGGCAATGCCGCGCCGATGGCGGTCCGCCTGCAAATCCTGGGTGGTACCGAGTTCGCCTCAAAGGGCTATCTGGCGCCGCTCAAGCCAGAGGATGTGGGGTATTCGACCGAGGATTTCTGGCCCGGCGCCATGAAGGCCGTGACCTGGGAGGGCGTGACCTACGGCATTCCGACCAACAACGAGACGATGGCGTTCATCTGGAACGCCGACATCTTCAAGCGTGCGGGTCTCGATCCGGACAAGGCTCCGGCAACCTGGGAAGACGTCGTCAAATATTCCAAGCAGATCCACGACAAGCTCGGCATTGCCGGCTACGGCCTCGTGGCGCGCAAGAATGCCGGCAATACGCCGTACCGTTTCATGCCACAGCTGTGGGCCTATGGCGGCGGCGTCTTCGACGAAGCCACCGCGAATCCGACCTATGAGCAGGTCCAGCTCGATAGTCCCCAGAGCAAGGCGGCGCTGCAAGCCTCCTACGACATGTATGTTCGCGACAAGTCGGTTCCGGTTTCGGCGCTCACCAACCAGCAGGCCGATAACCAGCCCCTGTTCGTCGCCGGCCAGCTCGGCATGATGATCTCGCACCCGTCCGATTACAACGTCATGCTCGACCTGCAGAAAAAGGCGACGGGCACCGACAAGGACAAGGCGCAGACGGTCATCGACAATATGCGCTACGGCCTGATTCCAACTGGCCCCGACGGCAAGCGCGCCGTCGTGTTCGGCGGCTCGAACATTCACATCCTGAAGCCCGAATATGTCGAGGGCGGCAAGGTAGACGAGCCTGCTGCAAAGGCTATCATCTGCATGTGGACGAGCCCTGAATGGTCGCTGAAGATGGCCTACGCCGGATCAAACCCAGGCAACCTTAACGGCTTCAAGACCAAGTGGATGAAGGAACGTCTGGACAACATCAAGTTCCTCGATGTCACGACCTCGATGCTGCCATACGGCATTCCGTTCCCAGCGCTGCCGCAGGCCCCCGAGATCATGAACATCATCATCCCGGACATGCTGCAGAATGCCCTGACCGGAGCGATGACCGTCGACGAGGCGGCGGACGACGCGGCCAAGAAGGTAAAAGACGTGATGGGCGGACTCTAGTCCAAGCCTGACCTACGACCTGACCGGCTGCGCCGCTGGCGCAGCCGCCTCGTTCCGAAGAATAAGGGCACGCCACAAGTGACGATCGTGACCGGCAAGGCCGAGGCTCGCCGAAGATTGCAACCCGGTACAGCCGGCACGCTGCGGAAGATCTGGGAGCATCGCGCGGACTACGCGTATGTGCTCCCGGCGATCGCCGTGATGCTCATCGTCATCGCCTATCCGATCTACTACACGGTCGAGCTGTCGTTCTTTAAGACACCGCCTGGTCTGCAGCTCCGCGACAAGACCTTCATCGGCTTCGACAACTACACGACGATCCTCACCAGTCAGGTGTTCTGGAAGGTCACCTGGAACACACTGATCTGGACGCTGGGGTCCACTTTCATCTCCTTTGTCCTGGGGTTTGCAACGGCGCTGGCGCTCCACCGCGACTTCATCGGCCGTGGTGTCTTGCGCGCTATCCTGATCATCCCTTGGGTCATCAGTGCCGTCGCCGCCTCCTATATCTGGAAGTGGATCTACCATTCGGACTTCGGGATCATCGGCGCGGTGCTGGTCGGCCTCGGATTGGCCGACCGGCCGCCGAATTTTATCGACAATGTCAGCACGGTGCTGCCCTCCCTGATCGTCGTCAATATCTGGCGCGAGTTTCCGTTCGCCATGATTATGATGATGGCCGGCCTGCAGACAGTCCCCGACCAATTGCTGCGCGCCGCAAAAGTCGACGGTGCCAGTGCATGGCAGCGCTTTTGGCACGTCACCTTCCCGCACTTGCGCAACGTCTCGGTGGTGACGATGCTGCTGCTCGCAGTGGCCAACTTCAATTCCTTCATCATCCCCTGGATCATGACCGGCGGCGGGCCGTCGAACGCATCGCATATCTGGATAACCCACATTTATGAGCTCGCCTTCGGACGGCAGCGCTGGGGCGTGGCATCGGCCTATTCAGTGCTCCTGTTCCTCACACTGATGACACTGGGCTACTTCTACGTCCGTGCGCTAAGCGGCAACGAGCGGAAAGAGGGCAGCGCATGAGCACGATTGCCGAGACAGCCTCTCGAGCCCCGACCCGTCGCCGCATGCGCGTCGACGGTTGGCGGTGGGCCGGGCGCATATTCCTCGTGTTCATGCTGCTTTATACTGCGTTGCCGATGATCTGGATGCTGATCACCTCGATCAAGTCCGGATTCGCGGCGACGCAATTCCCGCCGCAATGGTGGCCGGACGAGCCTACCCTCGCCAGTTACCAGAAGCTGCTCGATCCGCAGAACAGCGTCGGCCAGGATTTCCTCCGCTTCTTCTGGAACAGCCTTTTCGTGTCGACGGTTACGACAATCCTTTCGGTGATCGTGGCTGTCCCTGCGGCCTACGCGTTTTCGCGCTTCAGTTTCCCCGGCCGGAATTTCCTGTTTTTTGCCGTGCTGCTGCGCAATATGTTCCCGGCGGTGATCTTTCTCGTGCCACTCTTCATCCTGATGCGCGCGATCGGGCTGGTGAACACGCACGGCTCGCTGATACTCACCTATCTCACCTTCGGCCTGCCGCTGGCGATCTGGCTGCTCAAGGGCTTTTATGACAACATCCCGGTGCAGCTGGAGCAGGCGGCGCGCATCGATGGCGCCACACGGTTCCAGGCCTTCATCATGATCGTGATGCCGCTCTCGACGCCGGGGATCATCGCCACCGCAATCTATTCCTTTATCGGCGCGTGGAACGAGTACATCTACGCCTACACCTTCCTCTCCAAGAACGAGCAGTTGACCCTTCCGGTTGGCATCCAGCGCTTCTTCTCGGAAAATACGACGGACTTTCCGGGCCTGATGGCGGCCAGCTTCATGATGAGCGTGCCCGTCGTGGTGCTGTTCCTGGTCCTGCAACGATACTTTGTACGCGCCCTTACAGAAGGCGCGGTCAAGCACTAGGGAGTTGCCGATGGCCCACGTGGTCCTCCAAGATCTCGTCAAGAGCTATGGCGGCTTCAAAGCTGTCAACCACGTCTCGCTGACGGTCAATGACGGCGAGTTCGTTGCGCTCGTCGGCCCTTCAGGCTGCGGCAAGACAACCACGCTCAATCTCGTCGCCGGGCTGACCCCGATCACATCGGGCGACATCATCATCGGCGAGCGGGTGGTCAACGACCTCGACCCCAAGGACCGGGATATCGCAATGGTGTTCCAGAACTACGCGCTCTACCCGCAGAAATCGGTCTACAAGAACCTGGCGTTCCCGCTTCAGATGCGCAAACTCCCTAGGGACGAGATCGACAAGAAGGTCAAGGAAGCGGCGCGAGTGCTCGACATGACGCATCTGCTCGAGCGCAAGCCGCGCGAACTTTCGGGCGGGCAGCAGCAGCGCGTGGCCCTTGGCCGTGCCCTCGTCCGCGACCCTGCGGTGTTCCTCATGGACGAGCCACTGTCTAACCTCGATGCCAAACTGCGCGTGCAGATGCGGTCGGAGATCAAGCGCTTCCACCAGGACCTCAAGGCGACGATCATCTATGTGACGCACGACCAGCTCGAGGCCGTGACCATGGCTGACAAGATGGCGGTGATGAATGGCGGCTACCTGCAGCAATACGATTCACCGGCGCAGGTCTTTGCCCATCCGGTGAACATGTTCGTCGCCAGCTTCATCGGCAGCCCGGCGATGAGCCTTATTCCGCTGGAGGCGTCGACGGCAAACGGAAACACGGTGTTGACCGGCGCCGAGGGCTGGCGCCTTGAGCTCTCGCCGCGCAATGCCCAGAAGGTCGTGAGAGCGACGACCATGAAAGTCGTGCTCGGCGCACGTCACTCGACGATCAAGCTCCACAAGAGCGCGGTCCCCGGTTCCATTCCGGCCAAGGCCTACACCGTGGAACCGACCGGAGACGTCACCTTCGTGCAGGCGTTCCTGTCCGGCGCCATCGTCAACGTCAGCGTGCCGCCGAACATTGCCGTCTCGCCCGACGAGCAGATCTGGCTCGAGTTCGACCAGGAGCGGATGCATCTGTTCGACGGCGAAACTGAAATGGCCCTCAAAGCCAACTGAGATAGGGCCGATGCGTGTGGAACGTGGGCGTGGATGACTGAGAAGCTTAAGATCACCGCGATCAAGCCCTATCCGGTTTGGGTAGGAACGCGCAACCAGATGCTCGTCAAGGTCGAGACCAACCAGGGCATCTTCGGCTGGGGCGAGAGCGGCTTGAGCGGTCGCGAGAGGGCCGTGGCCGGCGCGGTCGAGCACTATCGCGAGTTTCTCATCGGTCGCGACCCGATGCAGATCGGGCGGATCTGGCAGGAGGTTTATCGCAGCCAGTACTTCGAAGGCGGGCGAGTCCTGCAGGCGGCGATTTCCGCCATCGACATCGCCCTTCACGACATCAAGGGCAAGGCGCTGGGCGTGCCGGTCTACGAGCTGCTAGGCGGCAAGCAGCGCGACCGCGTCCCCACCTTCGCCTCGACCGGCGACGAGGCCGAGGGCGATGTTGCCATCGAACGGGCCCGCGAACTTCGCGCACAGGGGTGGCAGGCGATCCGCTTCTTCCCCTTCGGGCAAAACAGCAAGGACATCTTCGAGCCGCGCGAGTCCATCGGCGCTACCGCGGGTATGCTGAACAAGGCGCGCGAGGCGCTGGGCGACGACGCCGTTCTCGGCATCGACTATCACCATCGGCTGTCGGTGGCAGAGGCGGCGAGCTTCTGCAACAAGCTCGGCCGCGGCGTGCTTGATTTCCTCGAGGAGCCAATACGGGACGAGACGCCGGAGGCCTATGAATCGCTGCGCACGATGACCCACATCCCCTTTGCCATCGGCGAGGAATTTGCCAGCAAGTGGCAGTTCCTGCCCTACATCGAGCGCGGCATCCACCAGTTCAACCGGCTCGATGTTTGCAACGTCGGCGGGCTCACCGAGGCAATGAAAATCGCTGGCTGGAGCGAGGCGCACTATGTGGACCTGATGCCGCACAATCCGCTTGGTCCAGTGTGCACGGCCGCTACCGTGCATCTCGCCGCCGCAGTACCCAACTTCGCGTGGCTCGAGACCAGGGCGCCCGAAACAAAGCTGGGCTTCGACAGTTCCGACTTCTTCCCCGTGCAACCACGGCTCGACGGGACCGATTACCCGGTCGGCGATCTGCCGGGGCTCGGCGTCGAGGTCAACGAAGTGGCGGTCCAGGCGCAGAGTTTGCGTTTCTGGGAAGCGCCTCACCTTAAGCGCCGCGATGGTTCTGTTACGAACTGGTAGTTCCATTCATCCGGAGTCGACAATGACGCATACTTCCGACATCACGCGGCCGCCTAAAGACCTGATCGACGCGCTGAGGGAGATCGGCGCCGCGACGGTTGCCGGCACGCTTGGCCAAATGGGCTTCCGCAATCCGCACATGGTCGGTCCGGTGGCGCAAAACCATGGGAAGTCGATCGTCGGGCCGGCATTGACGCTGCAGTTCCTGCCGCAGCGGCCGGACCTGTTCACCGAGGGAGAATATGCCGATCCGGAGACCCAACTTCACCGGCACGTGCTCTACCACGCGCAGGAGGGCGATGTGGTCGTGGTCGACGCGCGCGGCGACATGAGCTCGGGTGTCTTTGGCGATATGATGTCGACTTATTTCAAGGGCAGGGGCGGGGCGGGTATCGTCATCGACGGGTGCATGCGCGACCGGCCCAATGTCGAAAAGCTCGATCTACCCCTATGGCTGCGCGGCTGGACGCCAAACTATCATGTGCAGACCAGCATCTATCCCAATGCCGTCAACGTTCCGATTGCCTGCGGCGGTGTCACGGTGATCCCCGGCGACATCATCGTCGCTGACGACGACGGCGTGGTGGTGCTTCCCGTCGTGATGGCCCCGAAGGTGATCGAAGAATCACAGAAGCATCACGATTGGGAGGAGTTTTCGCGAGCCAAGCTCATGGAGGGGGGCCCATTGCAACGCTACTATCCGCTGCATGACGATGCCCGCGGGGAGTACGAGGAGTGGCGCAAAGCAAATCGCTTGGAAAACCCGAGTTAGCGCATCAACTACCTCGTGGCGGGGCCGGGGAGTCGAGTTTCGTCGTCGGGCGCCCACTGCACTGCACTGAACGATCGAGACGGTCCGGCTCCCGCCATCTCGTGCGGGCACCAAGCGTTACACCATGCGGACCTCCAATGGCTAACCGGAAGCCTCATCAGCGCCTAGAAGCTGACGTAGCACCGGGCGTTCGGCAGCCGAGTTCCGCGACGATCGACGCCATTGGCGAAGGCGTGACGAAGCTTGTACGGGCTGCTGCAGAGTAACCTCATGTATCGCCAAGACACGCCAGGAGGCGGCTGCTGATCCTTCTCGCAGCGCGGATCACCTAGTCTCTAGGCGCGTCGAAACGCTTTTTCGGCGTCCGCCGGTACGAGGCACGATCAGCCTAGTCTAGTTCGAAAGAGCTCCTGAAGGCGACAAACGGCGGCAGGCTTAACAGAAAATCAGATGTCGGTTCAATTTCGCTCGCTGTCCCCAATGACTAGGTTCTGAACCAGGAAGTCGATGAAGACGCGCATCTTGGCAAGTGGAAGCCGGGTCGCTGGCCACACCACATGAATCGGGATCGGCGGTTGTTCGAACGCTGCCAGGATAACCTCAACCGCCCCGTCGTCTACCAGGTCTCTTACTTGCCAGAGTGGTACCCGACCGATGCCCAACCCCGCAGCGACCGCCGCATGGCTTGCGGCGGCATTGTCGACGTGAAATCGCGCACCCACATTGACGCTCAGCTGCTTGCCGGCTTCCAGGAATTGCCATTTTCCAGCATCGCGGTCGGTGTTGCGGAAGATGCACTGATGGTTCGCTAGCTCCTTCGGATGTTGTGGCCGCCCGTACGTGGCGAAATACGACGGAGCGCCGAAAATGACGAGACGCATCGCTCCAAGGCGCCGGGCCTTGAGATCGTAGTCGCGGAGTTCCCCGATGCGAACAGCAAGGTCGAGTTCATCTTCAATGAGATCGACGAATCGGTCCGACAGTTTGAGGTCGACCTCGATCCTCGGATAGCGCTCCATGAAGCGGGCCACGACGGGTACCAGGTAAGTGGGGCCGAAGAGCACCGGCGCTCCTACTCTTAGGAGTCCGAAAGGTTCGGCACTGCGCTTGCCGGCTTCGGCCTTTGCTTCGACAATCTCAGACAGTGCCGGTTTCACCCGTCGATAAAAGTCGTGGCCTGCCTCAGTCGTTTGCGTGTTGTGGGTGGTTCGGCGGACCAATTCGACGCCGACGCTGGTTTCAAGCGCGGCAAGCGACCGGCTGACAGATTGCAAGGAGCGGCTGAGGTGCCGCGCCGCGGCTGAGAGATTGCCGCGCTCCACGACAGCGAGAAACGCCTCAATGTCTCGAAATCCGCCCATGATGATCTCTCAAATTTAGAGAGACCATATCACATTTTCCGCGCCTACCATCCGAAAAGCGGAACTCGATATTTCACTCGATGGGGCAGGGACGCCACCTCGCTACGAAAGGAAGAACTCATGTCAGAACCCAAGAAACGAACTGTTCTGGTTGTCGGTGCGTCCGGCCGCAGCGGCGGCTTCGTCGCGGCCGAGCTTGCCCGGCGGGGCATAGCGGTGAGGGCGTTGGTCCGCAGTGAGTACGCTGCTGCGACGGCACGCGCGAGCGGAGCGACCGAAATTGCTTCAGGTGACCTTCGAGATCCGGAGAGCCTAAAGGCAGCGCTGAGAAACGTCGACGGAGTCTATCATGTCGGACCGCCGTTCGTGGCCGATGAAGCGGACCTAGGCATAACCATGGTCAAGGCCGCAAAGCGTGCCGGTATCCGCAAGTTCGTTTTCTCTTCAGTTATCCACCCGGCGAACGGACTTGCAAACCACGCAAGCAAGCTGCCCGTTGAGCAGGCCATTCTCCGCGCGAATTTGGATTACACCATCCTCTATCCGGCGACGCTGTTTCAGAACATGGCAGCTGCTTGGAAAGGCGTGGTGGAAACCGGCGTCTTTGCCGAGCCGTTTGCGAAAACGGCGCGCCTGGCGCGTGTCGACTACCGCGACGTCGCCGAAGTGGCGGCCGAGGCCCTGACGTCCGACCGGCTCGCCTACGGCTCTTTCGAGCTTGCGGCAGAAAGTATGCACGATCGCGTTGAAATTGCGGGGATGATGAGCGTCGCCCTTGGCCGGCCCGTGGAGGCAGCCGAGGTGACGTTCGAGCAATGGACCGCTGTCGCGAAGCCGCCCTTCCGGGGGGAGCAGCTTGCTCAGCTCGAACGGGTATTTCAGTCCTATTCCGACTTCGGTTCCGCCGGAAACAGCCTGACCTTGCGTGCCATCCTCGGACGCCAGCCCCGCACGTTGCATCAGTTTTTCGAGGAACTTGCTGCAGCGTCGCGCGGGGCGGCCGCGGCCGCCTGATCTCATCGACGCCTTCGGCCATTTTCTCGCAAAGAGGGTATCTCCGATGTCGGTCTCCCAATTGATCTTCCAACTCGTGCCACGGCGCAGACACGGAACGTCATCTCTCGATTACCCTGGCAGAAGCAATGCCTCTGCCACCGAGGGCCGCTTGGTCCCAGTTTTCACCGCCGCCATCGCCGCAATCGTATTGAGCCTCTATGCCTCTCAACCGTTGCTCGGCTTGATTGGGACTACATTCGAGGTTGGTCCGGAAATGGCGGGGTTGGTTCCGACCGTCACACTGCTTGGTTACGCAGCCGGACTGATCTTCCTGGTCCCGCTCATCGATCTGATGGAGAACCGTTGGCTTATCGGGCTGACACTTGTCCTCATGGTGCTTTCGCTGATTGCCAGCGCGCTTGCCCCAACGGCGGCACTTTTTCTTGTCGCCTCGACCTCCGTCGGCATCACCTCCACGGTCGCGCAGATGCTCGTTCCGGTCATCGCGAGACTGGCGGCGGAAAAAGATCGGGGCCGCATCGTGGGCACGGTGCAGAGCGGCATCGTGGTGGGCGTCCTCCTGTCGCGCCCGTCCGCAAGCCTGGCTGCCGAGTTTCTTGGATGGCGTGCATTCTATGGTATCATGGCCGTATTGGTTGCTGTGCTCGGCCTGATCCTTGCGCGCGTTGTCAAGGCTCATCGCCCGGCGACCGGTCTTCAGTACGGCGCTCTCATCGGATCGCTTTGGAAGCTGATCCGTGAAGAGCCATTGCTGCGCCGTCGCGTGCTTTATCAGTTCCTGCTGATGGCTGCCTTCAATATTTTCTGGACGGCGGTCGCCCTGAGGCTTGCTGAGCCACCATTCGGGCTCGACCAGATTGGCATTGCAGCCTTCGCACTGGTCGGCATACCCGCTGCGTTGATTGCGCCTTTCACGGGCCGGATCGCCGATCGAGGCTGGTCAGATGGCGCAACGCGATTTGCACACCTGTCGGCTTTCATCGGCGTCGTGCTCATCGGATTGCCAACTTCCGGCGGCTGGGGTCTCTGGGAGGCGGATCGCTTCCCCTGGCTGTCGCTCGCGGCGTTGGCCATTGGGGCGGTTCTGCTTAATCTCGGTACTGTCGCCGACCAGGTGCTCGGCCGCATCGCCATCAACACAGTCCGACCGGAGGCGCGCGGACGCATGAATGCGCTTTTCACCGGGTTGTTCTTCTTGGGTGGGTCGGCCGGCTCCAGTCTCGCTGGAGTATGCTGGGCCCAGGCCGGCTGGGCAGGCATCAGCGGTGCAAGCTTGGTCTTTGCCTTTGCTGCACTGATCGCCAGCTCTGCGAACTGGCATCCGGGGACACCTTCGGTGCCGGGGGAAACCTCAACAAACCTGTAACAAACGAATAGTCAGCTCGCGCCGAGCTCGCCGGTGGCACAACGACGCGCCATGATGTTTGAATCCGGAGCCCACAATATGCGACGAATGAGGCCATGGCGCGGGATGCGTTGTCATCTTACCTCGTACGATGCCACTTGGCCCCGATGGCGGGCTACCTTTTCGCGATTCCCGCAAACCCGCATATTGCACCAGCGACGTTTTCCGCCCCGTGAGATGTCTACGAAGAGCCACCCACATCGTGGGCACACGCGGAGCCTTGCGCGGGGTAGCGTAAAAAACGCCTCGATGGACAAGAACGCAAGGAATGCGGTCACCAAGGCTGGGTCTTCCCATTGATCAGACGCCAGAGCGAGCCGTGTCCCATCCCACGCGACTTGCTGGGCTCCCAACCTGTTTGCGGCGCGTGAGCATAAAAGACCAAGCGGTTGCGAGGGAGGCTCCAGATTTGAGGCGATCGCGTCGAAGAGCGCGTATGACGATTCCCGTATGTCACGAACTTCGTGGAGGAAGTGCCGATCCCGTATCTCGGCAACGGCCACTGCTTCCTGTTCGTCTGCCAACCCCGCGGCGAGCAACCACGTCCCGATATCGCGAGGGGAGTTGAAGAGTTCATTGTGCAGGGGCGGGTTTCGCCGGTCATACACGGCGTTCGAAAGGTCGAGGGCGGCGTGGCCGCCTATGAAGTGCTCTGGCACCCAGGCCGTGGGATCGCGCGACAGGGAACTTAACCTTTAATATTCCGTTACATGGTTACAAAACGTAACCGGATTGACCGATTTATCAGGTTTCTTCGCTCGCTGCAAACCAAAGACGGAAAACGGCCATGCTGAACGTTCATAAAGCCAAGCATCATACGGTCGAAGTGGACGGGGTGAACTTGTTCGATCGCGAGGCGGGGCGGCGCGATGCGCCCGGTGTCCTGCTGCTCCACGGCCAGCCCAGCTCATCGTACAGCTTCCGCGACGTCATCAACCCGCTGGCGGAAGTGGCACGGGTCGTCGCGCCCGATCTGCCCGGGTTCAGCTTCACGGAGGCGCCAGAAGACTATCCGTATACGTTGGAGGCCCTGGCGCAGACGATCGACCCGCTCAAGTCATGTGTATGTCGGGCCGGCGACGCTTCGTGCGCAGCAGCTGCCCTACATCCACACCGACGCCGACAAGCTCAGCTGGCGAAAAGAGGTGGGCGACAAGCTCGATCCAAAGGCTGACCCGCTGGCGGAGAAGCGAAAGGCGTTCTGGGACCGCATCGGCACCATGCCCCCGGCCCAAGAGATCAGCGAGCTTGAGGCCCTTGGATATGGCCCAGGCGAGGAGCGCTCCAACAAGTCCTTCTGCCCGTTTAGGTAAGTAGCCTCGCACGGAAGCATCAAGCACCGTAGCGGAAGGTTGCCTCGCTGGAGGATTGCTATATGGGAAAGCAACTTTTATCTGCTGCCACAGGAATCTTTCTATTCGTAGGTATCGGAACCGCCGCCGCTCAGGACGTCATCATTCAGCCTGAGCAAGACATGGTGATCCGGGAATATGTAAAGAAGAAGCCGATAGCATCCCTGAGCCTTCCCTGTGCTGAGCTCAACATTGGCACCGCTCTGCCCGACACAGTCAGAGCTTTACGAAGTGCCGGACGTTCAGTACCGCTATGTAGTTGCCGAGGGACGAACCGTCCTGGTTGATCCAGGTACCCGCAAAACTTTTAAGATCTACGACTGATTTTCTACCTGAAGCCCGCCGTGCCGAAAAGGTGCGGCGGGCTTTTTGCGTTCAGCCGATCCAAGCAACTGATCGGGAAGCCTTTCGTTTCGTAGAACCAAAACCGGTGACAATCGTTTCGTAACCATGGCGATCCCGCCTGATGGAGAAAACCATGGACTGGAACCGCGTGGAAGGAAACTGGAAGCAGGTCAAAGGCAAAGTTAAAGAACAGTGGGGCAAGCTCACTGATGACGATCTCGATCTAATTGCCGGAAAGCGTGACCAGCTCGAAGGCAAAATTCAGGAACGCTACGGCATCGAAAAGGACAGGGTCCGATCCGACGTCGATGACTGGTACAGCCGCCAAGCATGGTAGCGGACGATGCGCCCGCCGCCGGCATACGGCGGCGGGCAGCCTCACGGAACGCGCGAGATGCCGCGTTTGGTTCCAAAGTCGCCAGGAGCTATGTCGGGTTCTTCATGCTTACTGCCATCAATACTTCCGGTACTCCGGCAAGCGACGAGGTCGATAGCTTCGTCATCCTGCCACCTTCAGGGGCTCGGTCCGAAGCGGTGTTGCGCGAGGTCGAAGCATTCCTGAAGGCCTGCTTCCCGGAATATGATTTTCTTGCAAACGGCTGCGGCACGCCGTTCGACGATGACTACCAAATCGTGCCAATCCGTTGCGTTTGCGGCGAGGAGCCGGGCACGTTGCGCTTGCTCGACTTTCCTGACCCGTCCATCATGATGGGCATCGCTGCCGCTCTGAAAAGTTTCAGGCCAGGGCAGCCGCCGGCGCTGAACTAGAGGGACGGTCGCGCCGCCGGGCTTCCTTTGCGCCCCGCCATCAAAGACGAGGAACGCGACGGCTTTTCCGCTCGTTGATCCTTTATGCCCTCTACCTCGATTCGCAAAACGGAGTACGATCCCGAGCGGAAGGTACTTTCGGTGTGGTTCGTGGCCAGCGGCAAGCGGTACGAGTTTGAGGGTGTTCCGCCAGAGACCTTTGCGGCATTCAAAGCCGCGTTCGCGAAGGGCCGCGAGCGATAGCGACCCGGGATGACCTGACATGTCGTGGCGAGGTGGCGCTAAGTGCGACCAGTCCTTGGGACCTCGTCCAGGAGACTTGGACCTTTGCTCGGTGGCAACTGGCCGTCGGGAGTGAGCTTGTCCACTGCGTCAGGGAGTTCTCTTGTGAGCCGATCGAGAAGCTCGTCATGGGACAATCCGGTCTGCTCGGCCAGATCGTTCAACGTTTGCGGGTCGATTGCTTTTTCAACCTGCTCCCGCTGAACGGGTCGGTTTGATCCTTTACTTACCCACGAATCAACCTGGTCGCCGGCACCTGCATTCCTGAGGCGGTCCAGGATGTCGCCGAGGCCGCCGGGCGAGCCGGCACTATTGGGATCTGTCGATCTCTTTCCCGCGATCAGCTCGCCGATCTTGTCCTTGTTCTTGTAGGCAAGCAGGCCAAGCAACGCTATGGCGACCTTTCCTATGTCAAGGCTCATTTGTCGTCTCCTTCATCCAAAAGGGACAAGGCATGCGGCTCTGAAAGGTTCCGCCGGGTCGGATCTCCCACCGGAATTCCGGGCCAGCCTCGCACATGTTGTATATTAGCATCTGCGGAACTTTCGGCCCTTTCGCGTGTTGGTGCCTGTACTCCGGCCAGACAGCAAATTGTGATCAGCTGTTGGTTGCACTTGGCCCGTCGGCTTCGGTCGGCGGGCTTTTGTTGTCTTGGGCAGAACCCCCGCCTGCGACGATGGTTCGATCAAGCAGCACCGTGCCGCCAGCCGCATAACGGTTCGTTAGGCATGTTGAGGCGGTGATGGGACTATCTCCAAACGTTCCATCGACCGTCTTCCAAGCGCTCGGTAGGCGGGCAGGCATGCATCATCTCCCAATGGGTGTCGCCCTCGCCATTTCGCTTGCATTCGGTATAGTCGTGACGGCGGTTGCCGGGAAGGATCAGTCGGAAGGCTGCAGCACGTGGTGCTCATCGGTCCTGGGCGATGTTCCCATGAGGGGCACGCGTCACGATGTAGAGGCGGAACCGGACATCGGGCACTCCGAGCCCTAAACAGAGGGCCGTAGCACCCCCTGGACGACCGCGGTGCGCTGAGCCTCGATGCCCAGTCCCGAGCGGCCTTACCGCCGCGTGGAGACACCACTGCGCTCGGCAACTTGACCTCCCCAAGGGTGCGCAAACTGCAAACCACCGTTTGGTGGCGCCAAGCGTCTAAGACCCCGGGCCCCGGTAAAAAGCGGAGCCAATGATTAGATGGCTCTAGTCGGGAACAAAGTCGAATATCCATGATTTTGTACGTTGCCCTGAGTGGCAGTACCGATAGCTATCCAACGGGTGTTCCATGGATTCTCCAACGTTGCCTCCGCCACCTCCGACTGAACTCAGCCAAACACTGAAACGCAATATCCAAGCGATTGAGGAGCGCCGGGCGAAGGAAGCAAGCGATGCAACTTTGGAAGAGAAAATCGCTGAGGCGATTACTTCTTTTACGGGCAGTATGCGTTTCGTGTACCTTCACTTGGCCGTGTATGGCGGCTGGATCGTCTTGAACTTGGGCTGGATACCGATCACTCCGCCATTTGATCCGACATTCGTGATATTGGCTATGGTAGCTTCCGTCGAGGCCATATTCCTCTCGACCTTTGTACTGATCAGCCAAAACCGGATGTCAGTTGCCGCAGATAAACGGGCGGATCTGGACCTTCAGGTGAGCCTGCTAACGGAGCACGAACTCACAAAGCTTACTGAACTTGTCGATTCAATTGCGGATCGGTTGAGTGTAAAACCAGCCTTAAGCGATATAGAAGTCGGCGAGATTAAGAGAGACATTGCGCCAGAAGCAGTACTGGACGAGATCGAATCGAAGCAGCGGGAGACTGCGAAGAAGCTGGACCAGCGCTGAAGGTGGTGACGAAGGTCACTGATGTGTCTCCCTCTAGCTCATGGATCGACGTCTCCTTCCGGCGCGCCCTGGTCTTCAGCCAGAAGATTGCTTCAGTGACGGCCCTCGACCTTCACCGCTCGCCTTGCGGTATAGGTTCTCGGCGACCCGTGCGTCGGCCTTGATGGCGCCGCTCTCGAGCTTATGGGCATAGGTCGCCTTAAACCTGCTCGTCTGTGGCGAGCACGCAGGCAATGTCGCCCGTGCTAAGCCCGAAGCCGGCCAGCGCCTCCACCCTACCCGCGAGGTTCATCTGAGCGGGCCGGAAGCAGGTCAATCAGAACGAGCGCGTCGGCACCGCATGGAAGACGTCGCGAAAGCCGCGAATATCACTCGGTCAAGCTCGACGATCCAAGCTTTCCTGCTCCGATTTATGCAAGCGTGGTCGATACCCAGACAAAAAACGAGTTCTCGCTCATCATTTTCCCGCCGCGCCGCAGAGTGATCCGCCCCAACACGGAGCCCCGTCGCAAAAGGCGGGCTTCGCCACGTTCAGGTACGACACTGCTTGGAGCTCCTTATCGGGTGCAGCACGCTACGCTTTGACGAGTGCCTTGCGCGCCTTCTTCACCGGCGACTTGACGGCCGTTGCGGTTGTTGTCGCCGCCGCGGCGCGAGCAGCTCGTTTTGGTTTTTCTGCCGCTGCTGGTGCGGGCGCCGCCTTGCGCCCGAGCCCAATTGATTTCGCAAGAGCCGAGCGGGTGGCTGCGTAGTTCGGCGCCACCATCGGATAGTCGGACGGCAGGCTCCATTTCTGGCGGTACGCGTCGGGCGTTAAATTGTAATGAACTCCGATGTGCCTCTTGAGGGATTTGAACTTCTTCCCGTCTTCCAGGCAGATGATGAAATCAGGTGACACTGATTTCTTGATCGACACCGCCGGCTCCAGCTTGACTGCGGCCGGAACGACAGGCGTGCCGATCCCTTGCAAAGCAACATAGGTGTCCCCAATCAGCTTCGACAACTCGCCGACCGGCAAGGGATTGTTCGACACGTAGGCGGAAACGATGTCGGCCGTAATTGATGTGAGATCAGCCTGGTTGTTTCGGTCCGGAGAAACGTTCATCGAGTTTTCCTCTTGTCTAATGGCACGCGTTGAAACGGATGAGCTGTTTATTTCGGAATCAGGCAAACAATTCGTCGTTTCCGCCAACAAACCTCATTCGTTGCAAATATCAACCGGCACGCTTCGCTTTCATCAGCTCCAGACAAGGTTGGGAGGCGCTCGAGGTCGGCAGCCTGCTGATGAAGCAATGCAACAGCAGCTTATTCGGCGGGGTCGAGGTCCGACACAATGCCACCGATCGGCAGCGGCAGGAACGAGGCCCAGATCACTGGGCCCGCTGTCTGAGAAGTGCCAGGTCAGCGTCCCATTGACGTCGAAGGCTACAGCCGGACCGGTCTGCGCGACACGCGCATGAGCCCGCGGAAGCAGCGGCGATGATATCGCCGAACTCTCGCGCCCTCGGCATCGCCAGGCAGACATCCCCGGCTGTTCGGGTGCCTCGGCGCTTCAGAACGGCCATCCAGCATCCGGAGTTGGTGCGCAATCTGATCGTGATTACGATAGCGTTCTGGCGAGCTTTTCTCGCTTGACGCTTTGCCACGGGTGCGTTTTTCTCTTGGGCCATGCTCAAGCCCTTGCTAGACACCGACGTTGCCGACGAGGCGCCTGGCTACGACGAAGAGCACCTGCTTACCTTTATCCGCCTGCTTGATGCTTCTGACGAAGGGGCCGATTGGAGGGAAGGTTCTAGGATCGTTCTGCACGTGGATTCGGACAAGGAGCCGGAGCGGGCCTTCACAGCCTGGCAGACGCATCTAGCGCGCGCGCACTGGATGACCATCAACGGCTATCGATATCTTCTTTCCGGTGGCGCGCTGCGAAGCCAGGATCTGGTGAAAGTCACCGCGATGAAGATCGGAATGGTATGGACGGCTCGTTTGAACGGCATTTTGAAGTCCCAAATTTCAGTAGCTAAGCAGCGGCGCGGGTATGATCTTTCACAAACCCGCGCACCGGGTACAGCCCAACCCAATTCCACGCCACTGGCGTGGTGCAATGCCTGATAGACCGGTCGTGCTGTAGAGTGCGGCGTGTTTTTCACGGTCGGTCGCACAACTCTTCAGCTTGGATAGGTGAGGACAGCGCCGCCTCGGTCCAATCCGATCTTCCGAGCCTCAAACTCGGTCCTGGATTGCGCAAGGAGATGTGGCATGGTTGGTTCTGATCGGATCGACAAACTGATCGCAGCGGTGCCCGCGGCCTTGGCGCTTCGCGCCGGGCTGGACCTCGGCATCTTCACCCGGCTCGGGAGCAGCGCGGTGACCGCTGACGGCCTTGGGGCCGCGCTCCAAGTCGAGCCCGATCGTCTGTCGCGGCTCCTCTACGCGCTCGCCAGCATTGGTCTTCTCGAAGTCAACGATGGTCAATTTCGCAACGGAGCCGAAGCGTCAGCCTTCCTCGACGCGTCCAAGCCAACCTATCGCGGCGGCGATCATGCCCTCCTGCGGGAGCTCTGGGGAGCCGACTTGCTGACGGCAGAGTCGCTGCGACAGAACCGGCCGGCTGCGCTGCACGACTTCTCCGAAGCGCGGGCCGAGGCCGCGGCGGCCTTCAGCCGCAGGCTCGCACCGGGCGGGGTGATTTTCGGCCGACATTTGGCCCGGGAGATGGACCTCTCGGCGATCAGTTCGGTGATCGACATCGGCGGGGGCTCCGGGACCATTCTTGTCGGACTTCGGGAGCGGTGGCCGCAGATTGCGGCGACGCTGATGGAGCTCCCAACGGTCGCAGCGGTCGCGCCAGCGATCCTGTCAGAATACGGTGCAGACGACGTGGTCGTCGAAGAGGGGGACATAACTGTCGCTCCATCGATCGGTCGGCACGATCTGGCGATCCTGAAGGCCGTCGTCCAGGTGCCTCCGCCGGACCAGGCGCGCAGTTCGATCCTGAACGCGGCACGTTGCCTCAAACCCGGAGGCGAGATCGCAATTGCGGGGTGGGGTGTCGTCGATGACGACCGCCTCGGCCCGCCTGAGGGTGTCTTTCTGAATGTCACTTTCTTGAACCTCTATCGCCACGGCGAATCGTACACTGAAGGTCAGTATCGCGCGTGGATGACCGAGGCTGGATTCCGGGATATTTCGAGGTCGCGCCTGGCGGACGGCTCCACGCTCTTTCGTGCGCGCCTCACGGGCTGACCGTGGCTGAATCGTTGATTTTCGGACGCAGGGATCTCCGAGGCGCCCCGCGACTTGATTGCGGTTGCGGCTGTCTTGTCGCTGCTGCCGCCCGAGCAGCTCGTTTTGGTTTTTCCGCTGCAGCTCTTGCTGGCGCGGCCGCCGTTGGTGAACAACCGGGTGGCCGGTTCGGTACGCGCAGCAAACTCCCCCTCCGATTGCTGCATTGGTCGGTGGCACCGATCGCAGCCCGCTTCTGACGCCCGCCCTGATACTGCCGTATTAAACGCAGAAGCCTACCGAGATTCCAATTTACCTTTTTCCCAGCCATCTGCGGCAATGGACTCTGTTCCCCAATGTGCCGCCACGTGCGGATGGCTATGTTCGAAGTAGCGGCGTCCTAGGTTCGGATAAAAGGAGTGGCCTGATTTGTTGCGTGCGAGACCTTTTCCCATCGTGGCAAGGATTGCTTTTCTGGTCACACTGGCCGGTGTCCTCGTGCTCGCGCTCTCACCGGTGTGGCTTTTGCAGAATTTTGGTTTCGGGTTCACCTCTCACGATGACAAGCTCAATCACGCCGCAGCGTTCGTCGTGTTGACGGCTATCGGCAGTCTTGGTTGGCCAGAGCACAGAGCAAGGCTGATAGTTTTTCTCGCCCTTACTGGCGGCGCGATCGAGATACTGCAGGGCATGCAAATAATAAGTCGCGACATGGATATCTTCGACTGGTTTGCCGATTGTGTCGGCATCGCGTGCGGGCTCGCGATTGCAAGCTGGACAAAGAAATTAGCTGACGGCTTCTCCTAGAGGTCGCATCCTGGCAAGTACGGGCTGGCCGCGTAAAGTACTTGCGCGGTGAATAGGATTTGCGGCACGCTTCGCTAAAGGATTTCCGCGAGGAGAATGGGATGGCCGTAGCTAAGAAGGACTCGGAGTCCCGGAACTAGACGCATGAAATACGTCATCGCCTCGCTGTTCGGCGCCTTGCTGCTGTTCGGTTTCATCGCGTTGGCTGGCGCTGGCCACGGGTGGATCGCGGGCGCGTTGAGTTGCCTGCCATTAGGTGCGGTCTCGTTTGCCGCTTGGCTCAACGCACTGCGCACTATACCTTCACTCCATATCGCTAACGGATTGCTTGTTACCGCATGCGTCGTGCTCGTAGGTACGGCGTATGGAACGCTATCAGAAGGCGCACGGTACTTCCTTGATTATTGGCACCTGCAAGGTCCCCTGGCCGGGCCGGTTATCGCCCTCATCTATTTCAACTGGGTCTTCGCTTGCGGGCTCACGTGGTGGCGTCGCCGCGCAGAGACTTAGCTTTGCATCGCCCTCCCGGGAACCCGCTAGAGAGGACCGACGAGCAAGAAGACCATCGCTCGGCAATCGCAAGCTCCGCTTCCGTCCTCGCCTCTCTTTCTGGGTCCATATTGTCGGCGGCGATGAGCCGTCGCGGGGATTGCATGATTTCGCCTCGCGTCCATCCGGCCCAAGCAGGCAACCTACGATGGCTTGGAATCCCGGCCCCATGGCCTCCTGGCAGTATCTCGCGATCGGCACGCCGTGTCGTCTTGGCGGCGTGATCATCCTCGCTCCCTAGAGATACGCTTAGCCGGCACGCTACTCGATGATCTTCACAACCACGTTTTCACGGCTTGCTTCTGCGCGCGCGTAGTCGATGCTAGCGTTATAGTCCGCTTTCGGGCTGGCGATTCTTTCAGGGCGCTCTGCTGGACCGGCGATGATATGGGGAGGCGCTCGCAAATCGCGCCCCACGCGCGGGTTGATCGGTTGATCAACATCAAATCGTGAATATGAGAAATGCGCTAACTGTGACCGCGGTGGTCACCGTGGCTCGTGTGTCAGCAGATGTGGTAAGGTTGAGTGTCGGCGAGTAGCAGAGGTCCAGCAACAATGACTTTGAGGCGAATCAGAGCTTACGGCGCATCCGGCTTGGTTCTAGCGCTTTGCACTGTGTTTGCTTGGCAGAACGCCACTGCCGCTCAAAATTGCGACGCAGCCGCGACGCCTGGCGTCAATTGGCGCGAGTGTGACAAGAAGCTTCTCATCCTAGAAGGACAGGACCTGAGCGGGGCGAACCTGTTCGGTGTTGATTTCACTTCGACCGACCTCAGGAACAGCAATCTCGTTGCCGCAAATCTTGAGAAGGCAACGCTTGTGCGTGCTTCCCTGGCCGACTCGACCGCCAAAGGCGCCCGGTTCGACAGAATCGAGGCCTACAGGACCGACTTCAGCCGTATGGACGCGCAGGGCGCTGTGTTTGCGAGCGCGGAAATGCAGCGCTCGAATTTCCAGGACGCCAATCTGACCAATGTTGATTTCACAAAGGCAGAATTGGGGCGTGCGCAGTTCCATGACGCCGATATCAGCGGCAGCCGCTTCTCGTTTGCCAATCTCGCACGGGCGGACTTCCGAGGAGCGACGTTCACCGCGCCGGTAGACTTTGACCGCGCTTTTTTGTTTCTGACCCGTATCGAGGGCCTCGACCTTTCCAATTCGGTGGGTCTGTCCCAGTGGCAGCTCAACATGGCTTGCGGAGACGCCCGGACCGAGTTGACTTCTGGCTTGACGAGGCCTGAAGATTGGCCCTGTCAATTCCAGCAGGAATAGTTGTCGCAAGCGAACTGCGGCAATGCTGCACCCGACAGGATTCGAACCTGTAACTTCTGCCTTCGGAGGGCGGAGATCCTCCGCCAAAGTGGCACGTTTCTACGGTATTGGTATTGGCGAAATCGCGGCAGCTACTGGTGCTGCTGGCTTTGCTCTGTGGACCCGACGCAATGGATGAGCTGGCGGCTTCCAAGAAAAATCGACCGAGTTCATCTGTCTCTCCCGTGAAGAAGACGATCCTCCGCAGACTGGGGCCGGGCCTCATCACTGGCGCGTCGGACGATGATCCATCCGGGATCGGCACCTATAGCCAGGCGGGGGCCCAACTCGGGTTCGCAATCGGATGGACGATGCTGCTGACCTATCCTCTGATGGTCGCGATTCAGGAAATCAGTGCGCGCATCGGAAGGACCACCGGCCACGGCATCGCAGGCAATCTATGCCGCCACTATCCGAATTGGCTTCTACAGTCCATCGTAACTCTTCTGTTCATCGCAAATACCGTCAACATCGGCGCCGATCTCAGCGCCATGGCCGATGCGACGAAGCTTCTAATCGGCGGCCCGACCGTTCTCTATGTCGTCCTGTTCGCAGCCATTTGCGTAATTGGAATCGTTTTCGTGAACTACGATCGCTACGCGCTCATCTTGAAATGGATGACGTTGAGCCTGTTCTCGTATGTCGCTGTCGTGTTTGCTGTGCAAGTTCCCTGGGCCGAAGCACTGGGTGGCGTGCTGGTCCCGCGAATTGTCTGGAGCAACGAGTTCTTCACTACGCTTCTCGCTATCTTCGGCACGACGATTTCGCCCTATCTCTTCTTCTGGCAGGCGTCAGAGGAGGCCGAAGAGGTCCACGCAAATCATCGCAGAAAATCGTTGTTGAGGGCTCCACGTCAGGCGGTCGACGCGTTCTCGCGAATACGCGCCGACACTCTCATAGGCATGGCATTCTCCAACGTCATCGCGCTGGCGATCATCTTCGCGACCGCGGCGACCTTGAACAAAGCCGGCATCACCGACGTCGAGACATCCGCTCAGGCGGCCGAGGCGCTGCGGCCGATCGTCGGCGATTTTGCCTTTGCTATCTTCGCTTTCGGCATCGTCGGGACAGGGTTGCTGGCGGTACCAATCCTGGCCGGCGCGGCGGCTTACGCCATTGGCGAGGCGAGACGATGGCCCGTGGGGTTGTCGCGCAGACCTGGGGAGGCTGTGGCGTTTTACAGCACTCTTGCCGCGGCCACGGGGCTCGGAGCAGCGATCACGTTCGGTCCAATCGATCCGATCAAGGCGCTGTATTGGACAGCCGTCGTCAACGGTGTCGTCGCCGTTCCGGTCATGACGGTCATGATGATAATGACAGCCCAGCCAAAGGTCATGGGCGACTTCACCGTCAAGGGCTGGCTGCGCTGGCTGGGATGGGCCTCCACGATCGCTATGGCGATGTGCATGGTCGGAATGCTCATGAGCTGGTTCATGTGACAGCCAATTGATCACCCGCCGCAGTTCGTATGGCGGTGGAAACCAGGCCGGAAGCTATCTTCGACACTCTATCAAGGTCTCGACGCCCTAGACTATCGCGCTGCCGAAACCGCAGGCTCGAGGCCGAGCCGTCCCACAACAGCTTCAACCGGCATTGGTTGCGGGTTGTCGCCGATTGCTGGACGTTACCTCGAAACGCGCGGGTGCTCTTCAGATCGGGGCGGTCGAGGCGCCGAAGGCTCAGATGACCGATGCCGACGTCGGGATTGCGGCAGACCACACGGACGAGAAACTGGGCTCGAACTCGGTTAACCAGCCGCGACCGCGGCGAGGAGCGTCCGGCGGGCTTGGCGAGGACGCCGAACGCGGCGGAAGACCAGCGGGTCGGCGCAGTATTGAGGTCGCACACGTTCAGTTCCTTCTTGAGAAACATAATTCCAGCACCGAGGAACCCGATCCCGGACCCGCGCGGCAGGACGATGCCCAAATTAATTGGCAGCCTGTTCGATCGAAATCATGGAATGTTCCTGAGAAGACAGCCCTGCGAACTCGCTCACGCCGGGTTCTCGAGGTCGAATTGCTTCGACGGCTCGTCGTAGCCGAACAACTCCGCGTAGCGCCCCAGGAGATGATCGCGCGCATCGTGTCGGCACGTTCTTCGGACATGTGGTCTTCGAGGTGGCGTGAATTGTGCCATGCATCGCCAACTCCCAAGCTGGCTCGGTCATTCACTCACTTGCCAGGGAGGCGTGCATTTTCTGGCGCGGTACCCAGTTCCGACCGTATCAGGCGCCTTGGTCTCATCCATTCGCCGCGCGCTCTTTCGGACAGTACCAATCCATGGCCAGGTCGATCGGGCGCATAGACGTAGCCGTCCCGGATTTCGATGGGCTGTTCCACCAGATGATCGAAGTTCTGAAACGAATATTCCAGCCATTCGACTTCCGGCAGCGCGACCGCCATGTGCACGCCGATCTCCAGAAAGGTGTTGCCGATGCTGACCGGGATGCCGAGCTCGGCGGCCAGCCAACCAATGTGCATAACATCGGTGACTTGACCGTGGACATTCAGGATGTCGGCTGCGTGGGCTTCCAGAAGAAGCCGTTTGCCTTGAAGATCCAGATACTCGCCGCTGTTGATCTGAGTCCATGTCATTGCCTGCCTGAGCATTCTCAATCCTTCGTGGTCGTGACGCAGGATTGGATCCTCGACCCAGAGAAGATCGTGGCCGGCATCGCGGATCGCCACCAATTTCATTAGCGCTTCCTTCGAGGTCCACGCCTCGTTCGGGTCGATCATGATTTCCGAGCCTGCCGGCACGCAGGTTTTCAACAGCTCCAGGCGCCGCAGATCGCGATCGAAATCCGGGTGGCCGACCTTGATCTTGAAAGCGGAATAGCCAAGCGACGCCGCGTGGGAAAACAAGGAGACGAAAGCATCGTCGTCGAGGTGAAAATCGAGGCCACTGGCGTAGGCTTTCACACGGTTGCGACGACTGCCGAGCAGCACGTGAAGGGGTAGGCCAGCTTCCTTTGCCGCAAGATCCCAAAGCGCCACCTGGATCGCTTCATGAAAAGGCAGGGAGTACGCCCGCTGATTGCCACCGCGCGGGCGGTTCACACGATGAACCAGCGCGATCGCCTTATGTCCTTTCAGCCCCGGCCAAACCTCGTTTTCGAAAACGGTCTCAATCTCAGTCTGGTCGGGCAGGGGATTGAAGAGCGTCTGGATGAAGCCCAGTCCCACTTCACCACTTTTCGAAACGAGTTCCAGCGCAGCGACGTTTACATCTTCGGCTCGAACCTGACTGTCCCCGATTACCCGGTCGCGGGCGAACTGAAATCGGGTTATACGAAAATGCGAAAGGCTCATCACAGGGGCTTTCTGATCGTTTAGTATAACGCACTGATCTATCAGCTAAGATGTCTCAGTACCGAATCAATGGAGGTGCCGCAAGTGGCGGGCAAAGCAAAAGCCATCTCTCATACCCTGGTGGCGGCCACCCGTATGAGCGATGTTGCCTACGAACGAATTCTGGAACGCTTGTTCGACAGGCGCGTTCCGGTCGGGGCATTCGTTTCGCAGAGCGAACTGTCCGCGATCGTTGACGTGCCCGTCGCTCCGCTTCGTGACGCTCTGCGCAAGCTCGAGGCGGAAGGAATTCTCACCATCCATCCACGCTCCGGAATCCAGTTCATAAAACCTGGCATGGAGCTCACGCGCGCCACCTACCAATTCCGCGCCATCATAGAGCGATCGGCAATTCGCGTCTTTGCCGAGCAGGGCGATGAAGCCGTCATGAATGCCTTGGAAATGCGGCACTCCCGGCTGGTCCGGCGCATCGAACGGGAGGGTGTGGGAAAGGAGCAACTGGAGGAGATGGATGCGCTGGAGGGAGAGCTGCATGGCGCAATCATCGGCGCGCTGCGCAATCCCTTGATCGATAGCACCTATCGGCGCATGCACAATTATCTACGTCTGTTGCGGCTGGACAGCAAACTCACCTCGCCAATCATGATCCGGACACTGAAGGAACACCTCGACATCCTTGAGGCTTGCAGCACCAGGAATGCCGACGCTGCCGAAGCAAAGCTGCAGTCCCATTTCCAGGCGGCCATGCAGCGGAACCTTGGTCTGGTCTGACACGTCGTTGCTTGCCTCTCCGGCGCGGTTGCACGGCTTGGGAAATGATGTTACCCAACACTCCAACTGATCGATCAGTCTGCTGATCTGATATCTTGGAGGTTCGCATGCGGTTGAACAAAAGGCAGTTTCTCGTGGGTTCGGCGGCCCTCGCGATGGCAGGGCGCATTGGTGGTGCCCGTGCCGCGAGTGCCATCAGTTACTGGCACCACTTCACCAGTCAGTCGGAAATGGCCAGCTTACTCAAGATCATCGGATTGTTTCAGGCGGCCAATGCAGATGTGGCGGTGACCCAGGAAAACATCCCGAACTCGGAATATATGGCCAAGGTTTCATCGGCCGTGCTGGCCGGCGGGCGTCCCGATACCGCCATGGTGATTGCCGAGCGCTTCGCCGATCTTACCGCGATGGAGGGATTGATCGATCTTACCGAGCGCGTGAATGGGTGGGAGGGCAAGGCGAACTTTCCCGACAATCGCTGGACCGGGCTTTCCAGCAATGGCGCCATTTATGCGGTTCCCGCCTTCGCCTTCGTTGACTGGATGTACTACCGCGCAGACTATTTCGAGGAAGCTGGACTGACGGGGCCACCCCGAAATTTCGACGAATTCCTTCAGGCATCCCGCAAACTGACCAATCCTTCGAAGGGCAGGTATGCCTTCGGCATGCGCGCCGGCGCCGGCGGTTTCAAATATGTCATCGATGTCATGGAGGCGTTCGGCTCGCCGATCGTCAAGGATGGGCAGCCGGCCATCGACAGGGCCGCGGCGATCGAGGCGATAACGTTCTATTCCGATCTCTTCCTGAAGGAAAAGGTCGTGCCGCCGAGCGCGCCCCACGACAGCTACCGTCAGATCATGGAAGCCTTCCGCACCGGGCAGACTGCGATGGTGTGGCATCATACCGGTTCGCTGAACGAAATCTCGAGTGCGATGAAGCAGGGTGAACAATTCTCGACCGCGCCGATGCCGGCCGGTCCGAAGGCGCATGTTGCTCGCGTCGCGTACGCCGGCAACGGCGTCATGAAGGAAGACAATATCGAGGCTGCCTGGCGGTGGGTGAGCTTCTGGGGCCAAACGGACGCTGCCCTGGCCCTGCTCGAGGGGACCGGCTATTTTCCGGCCTCCGCCGCTGCGCTGCAGGATCAGCGGATCACCGGCAATCCGATCTATAATGCGGCGACGGAAACGCTCAAGTTCGGACGCCTGCCGAACAATTTCGTCGGCGCCGCGGGCTGGTCCGAAAATGTCGTCAATCCCGCTTTCCAGTCGGTGCTGACGGGTCAGTCGACGCCGGAACAGGCAGTAGACCGCATGATCCAGGGCCTGGAGGCGGCGCTCCGCTGATCCCCGGACGTGCAGCCGTGCTCAGAACGCAACGGGACGGTGCTTTCGCATCGCAGATTCATGATAATAAGCTCGAGCAGATATCTGCCTATGCGGGCTCTCGGCGAACTATCCGAGACCCGATACTGGATGTATTTGCTGCTCCTTCCCAGCCTCGCCCTTATCCTTCTCGTGATCGCCTATCCGACGCTTTACGGCATGGCAATCAGCTTTCGCGAGATGCGTCTGACGCGTCCCGGGTTGGATGGCTGGGTCGGCTTCAAACATTATCTAGCGATGTGGTCAGACCCGGTATTCTGGATCGCATTGAAGAACACCGTCGTGTGGGTTGCTGCCGCGGTCGTGCTGGAACTATCGCTTGGTCTGCTCGCCGCGACAGCTCTCAACAGGGATTTGCCGGGCACGAAAATCTTCGCCGTGCTCATCCTGCTTCCCTACTTCCTGCCCAATGTCGTAGCGGGCCATATGTGGGCCTTGCTGCTCGATCCGCGGCTCGGAGTCATCAACGATCTTCTTGTCCGGCTAGGCGTCCTGCAGGCCTACAAGGCATGGTTTGCTGATCCCAATACTGCGCTTGCGGCGACCATTCTCGTCGAGGCCTGGCATGGGTTTCCATTCTTCGCGCTGCTGCTGCTCGCGGGCCTGAAGGGTATTCCCGAGGATCTCTACAGGGCAGCGGCGGTCGACGGCGCAGGCCTGGCGGCGCAGCTCAGGCTGATCACCTTGCCCATGCTCAAGACCGTCATCGCGGCGGCAGTGATCCTGCGCGTCATCGGTCTGGTCAATTCGCCCGATCTGCTCCTCATTCTCACCGGTGGCGGACCGGGAGATGCCACGCAAGTGCTGTCGTTGTACGCCTTTCAGACTGCCTACAAGGAGTTCAATTTCGGCTACGCATCCGCCCTGTCGGTGGTGATGTTCGTGACCCTGATGATCTTCGCGGCCGGGTATATCCGCATCTCCAGGATTACCAAAGGACAGGGCGATGATTGAAAGCAAGCGTCACCGGCGGATGATCGCGAACATCGCCACCTACATCGTGCTCGCAAGCCTGACGGTGTTCTGCATCGGTCCGATGATCTGGATGTTCCTGACATCCCTCAAATATGAGGCCGACATTGTCACCCAGACGATGCAGTACCTCCCGAGCCGCGTTACCTTCGACAATTATGTCGCCATCTGGACGCAGTCGGGTTTCCCACGGCTTATAGGCAACAGCCTCGTCGTTACCTTGCTGACGGTGACGATCTGCGTCGTCACGGGCACGCTTGCCGCCTATGCATTTTCTCGCTTCGCGTTTCGAGGCCGAGATCAGCTCATGCTCGGCTATCTTGTCGTTCGCATGTTTCCCGCAGTCATGATGATCATTCCCCTTTATGTTGTTATGCGCGGTGTGGGGCTCGTCGACAGCCGTTTCGGCCTAGCGCTTGCCTATACGAGTTTCCTGCTGCCGCTGTTTGTATGGATGCTCAAGGGGTTCTTCGATTCGGCACCTAAGGAACTCGAGAGCGCGGCACGCATCGACGGCTCGACAAGGCTTGGCGCCATGGTCCGTATTGTCATGCCCCTTGCGCGGAACGGCCTGGTCGCAAGTTCGGTGTTCATTGCCATTGCGGCCTGGAATGAGTTCCTGTTCGCCCTGATGCTCACGACGGGGCAGGGGTCTCGCACCTGGCCCGTGGGCCTGCAACTGATGGTCGGAGAGTTCCAGCTTCCTTGGGGCGTTCTGGCGGCAGGCGGCATTCTCAGCATCATCCCTGTCATCGTTCTCTTCGGGATTGTCCAGCGAACCATGGTCCAGGGGCTGACTGCAGGCGCCATCAAAGGTTAGGAGTTTCGCATGGCGACACTTTCCATCAGGGACGTGCGCAAGTCCTATGGCTCCGTACAGGTTCTTCACGGGGTCGACATCGAGCTCGAGGACGGAGGCTTTCTGGTTCTGCTCGGGCCGTCCGGATGCGGCAAGTCGACCTTGCTCAACATGATTGCCGGCCTCGACGACACGTCCAGCGGTGACATCCTGATCGGTGGACGCTCGGTCCTCGACCTTGCGCCCAAGGACCGCAATATCGCGATGGTGTTCCAATCCTACGCGCTTTATCCCACCATGTCGGTCGCGAGGAATATCGGCTTCGGATTGGAAATGCGTGGCGTGGGCGCCGACCAGCGCACGCGTGCCGTGGAAGATGCCGCGCGCATGTTGCAAATCTCCCATCTGCTCGATCGACGCCCCGCCAACCTTTCGGGCGGACAGCGGCAGCGCGTTGCGATGGGCCGCGCGATCGTGCGCGACCCGGAGCTGTTCCTCTTCGACGAGCCATTGTCCAATCTCGATGCCAAGCTTCGCGTGGAAATGCGCACGGAGATCAAGCGCCTGCACGAGCGTCTCGGCACGAGCATCGTCTATGTCACGCATGATCAGATCGAGGCGATGACGCTGGGCACCAAGGTGGCCGTCATGAAAAGCGGCTACATCCAGCAATTGGGCGATCCGCGCACCATCTATGAACGGCCCGCCAATATGTTCGTGGCAAGTTTCATCGGATCTCCGGCAATGAACTTCCTTGCCGGACGACTGGTCCCGGATTCGGAAGGTGTCCGGTTTCAAGCGAGCGGTGTATCGATCGTGTTGCCGACGCGGAACCGGCAGGTGGACTCTGAGCGACCGGTGATGTTGGGCATACGGCCTGAAGAGCTGAGAACCGTTGCGGAGAATCGAGCTTCGATCATTGGGGAGATCGACGTGGTAGAGCCCACCGGGCCTGAAACCATGGTGACTGTGCAGGTCGGCGAGAACGCGATCATCGCGCGCCTGCCGCCGAGGTTTGCCGGCCGGCGCAAAGAGCCAATATTTCTTGCCGTCGATCCGGCGAGCGTCAACCTGTTCGATCCGGATAGCGAGCAGCGCATCGACATTTAGGACGTGGATACCAGCGGCTGGACGCAGTGGCGCAGGGATCCGCGATGTCGCCTCGAACTCATCCGGAGCGAATGCGGACCGCTTGCGGTCAAGCTGCGCTGGGTGAGCGGTATCTCGGCAGGGTAGTCAGCGGGCCTTGGCGATCAGTTCTGTCAGGCAATCAGCAGCCTCCGTCCCTGGCACGCCAAGATCTCTGACACTGTCCATGTGGTTGCGGTTCGGGAGCACATGCGACGTTACCAACGATCCCTGCCGCACCAAGCTTGCTTTGAATCGATCGGCTTGCTGATGGAAGGGTGGCGTCTCATTGGCTCCGACCAGAACCGCCGCCCTGGTTTGAGGATCATGCCGACAGGCGAGCGGCGTAAACATGGCGACTTCCTCGTCGGTTATTCCAATCTCGTGGGCGAGAAAGGAATCCTGGAGCGGTTTCAAATCGTAGAGCCCGCTCAGCAGAAGAGCTGCCCTTACATTCGAGGGGGTATGCTCGTCGTTGAACAGAAACGTTGCAAGATGTGCTCCAGCCGAATGACCACTGACAGTCAGGGCCGCCGGGTTTCCGCCATGATCGGCGATGTTGGCCAGGATCCACTGCTTGGCGCGGCGCACCTGGTCGACGATCGTCGCCATTCGGACCTTGGGCATCAGAGCATAATCAAGGATGACGGCAATGGCCCCGGCCTGGGTAATCGTCGTCGCGACATATGAATAGTCGCGCTTGGAGAACATTCTCCAGTAGCCGCCATGGACAAAGATGTGCACCGGCAGCGCCGTTCTTTTCCCCGGGGGAAAGAACAGATCCATGGTTTCGGTCGGATCCGGTCCGCAGGCCACGTCCGCGGTCATCGCAATGGTGGCGCGGGCGGCCTCGCTGCGGCCAACGAAGTCCTGCACGATTTCGTCAAAATCCGCGACGTGGTCGCGGATGCGAAAGGGATCGTCTTGCATGCTTTCTCCGCTCACATGCTGATGGCGAGGTATTTCGCCTCCATGAACTCGGCAATGCCGTGATGCTGCCCTCCCTCGCGGCCGAGCCCACTCTGCTTAACGCCGCCGAAGGGGGCCGCCGGATCGGACATCAGCCCCCGGTTGACAGCGATCATCCCGGCCTCGATGCGGGAGGCCACCCGCATGCCGCGCGCCAGATCGCGCGTGTAGATGTAGGCAGCAAGCCCATATTCGGTGTCATTGGCGCGTGTGATGACCTCAGCCTCGGTGTCGAAGCTCGAGATCGGCGCCACGGGCCCGAATATCTCCTCATGCGCCATCTTTGCGTCGCCTGGCACGTCGCGAAGCACTGTAGGAGGGTAGAAGAAACCAGTTCCGGACAGGACTGAGCCGCCGCACATGACCCGCGCGCCGCGTGCGACCGCGTCGATGACAAGGCGATCTATCTTCTCGACCGCCTTTTTCGTGATCATGGGTCCGCATTCCGTGTCCGGGTCGGTGCCAGGGCCGACCTTGAGCGACGACATCCGCTTCTTGAGGCCGTCCGAGAAGGCTTCGTAAATGCCAGATTGCACGTAGAGGCGGTTGGCGGCCGTACAGGCCTCACCGGCGTTACGCATCTTGGCTACCATTGCGCCATCGAGCGCCGCTTCGAGATCAGCGTCGTCGAACACAATGAACGGTGCGTTGCCGCCGAGTTCCATCGAACACGAAACCACATGCCTGGCAGCCTCTGCCAGCAGAGCGCGACCCACACCCGTCGAACCGGTGAAGGAGAGCTTGCGCACTCGCGGGTCGGCCAGCATGGCGGCTGTCAAAGGGCCGGGACTGGAGGTCGTCAGGACGTTGACCACCCCCGGTGGCACGCCTGCGTCCTGATAGAGCGCGGCCAGCGCGTAGGCGGTAAGCGGGGTCTCGCTGGCTGGCTTCAAGATCACCGTGCATCCAGCGGCAAGTGCTGGCGCGATCTTGCGGGTCGCCATCGCGGCAGGAAAATTCCAAGGCGTGATCAGGACGCAGATACCGATCGGTTCGTAGTCGACCACGATGCGATTGGTGCCGGAAGGCGCAATACCGAATTCGCCAGTAATGCGAACGGCCTCCTCGGCATTCCAACGGAAAAATTCCGCGGCATAAGCGATCTCGCCGCGGGCATCCCGCAGAGCCTTGCCGTTTTCCAATGCGATGAGAGTCGCGAGCGCCTCTGATCGTTCCGTCATCAGTTCAAAGCAGCGTCTGAGGATCTCGGAACGCTTTCGCGGCGACGTTGTCCGCCAGCCATGGGCTGCCTTGGCAGCGGCGTCAACGGCAGCGGCCGCGTCGTTCACGGTCGCATCGGGCACAGCGGCGATGACAGCCTCGGTCGAAGGATCGACGACCGGAATCACCCTGCCATCCGCGGACTGGCGCCATTGGCCGCCAATATACAGCCCGTGCGAGATTGTGTGGAAGTCGCTGATGCCCTGATCATCCGACAGAACCTGTGAAAACGTGTTCATCTCGATATTCCCGATTGTTACATGATGCTGGCGAGGTCGCCATCAAAGGCGGCCTGGACCAGGCGGCGCATGGACCCCAAGTCGAATGGACGCGGATTGTTCTTGATGAGGCGCTCGATACCAATCGCTTGTTCGGCCGTCCAATCGAGCTTATCGGCGGGCAGCCCCAGTTCGGCCAACGAGGGGGTGATCCCGATTGCCCCAAACAGCCGACTGACCTCGCCAATGGTCGCGTCGGCCAACTCTTCGGGCGTCCGGCCTTTACCATCGAGGCAGAGCGCGTTGGCGATCTCGGCCATCTCGGTCGCTGCGGCTGTTCTGTTGTACTTCATGACGTATGGCAGCATGGTGGCGACACCCAATCCGTGAGGGGTGTGGGTTATCGCGCCAACCGGGTATTGCACGGCGTGCGCTGCCGCTGTGCCGGCCGTTCCGAACGCACAGCCGGCGGCCAGTGCACCCATCATCACGTCGGCCCGGGCGTCCTCGTCAGAGGGCTGGCGGTATGCCGTTTCAAGGCTTCGGCCAAGCAGCTTGATCGCCAGCAGGGCGAAATGATCGGTCAAAGCGGTTTTGCCGATAAAGACATGTTTCTGCGGAAGGCGGGGATCGGTCCCCCGCCTGACGGCCGTGAAGGCCTCGATTGCATGCGTCAGCGCATCGGCGCCTGCGATCGCCGTCAATGCCGGCGGGCATGTCATCGTCAGTTCAGGATCGCAGATGGCCGCGGCCGCGATCAGATATGGGCTGGAGATGCCGACCTTCAGAGTGCGATCCGGATCGGAGATTACGGCGACCGGGGTCACTTCAGAGCCCGTGCCGGCTGTTGTCGGCACCGCGATCAGCGGCAGCGTCGGGCCGGGCACCTTGAACTCGCCGTAGTAATCCTGGAGCTGACCGCCGTGAGTGATGAGCAACGCGGCGCATTTGGCCATATCGAGACAACTGCCGCCGCCAATGCCGATCACCATGTCGGGCGCGAACCTCCGTGCTTCCTCAATGCAGACGGCAACGGTGTCCCGGGGAACGTCGGGTAGCACGCGATCATGCACCAGTACGTCTATCGAGGCGGCTCGCAGCGCCGCGACGATCTCTCCAAACGGGCCCGTTGCGGCAAAACGTTCATCGGTGCAGACGAGCACGCGACGCCCGAGCCTGGCCGCGACAACCGGAATGACGTGGCGTTGGCCCTTCCCGAAGAGGATTTCGCGCGGCAGCCTTATGGCAGCGAAAAGGCTCATTATCTGCATCCTGTGATGATGTCTGGATTGGAATGCGAAAGGCCGTTCAACTCGGCCCAAAGGCTGGGTTTGACGCCAAACCCCAGTTGCAGCGCGCTTGCGTTCCGACGCGTTGAACCATCGCCCGGAGCGCTGACGGTCCGTTCAGGCTCGGACGGTGAGGAAGCCCGGACCGCGGAGTCGGCCCGCTGCTCCAGCAGGGCCATCGCAAGTACGATTGCTTTGTCTTGAAACAGCCTCAAATTATATCCTCTATAAAATCGTATAGGATATAGGATTGCATTGGTCGGAGCATCGTGTTAGCAACTCAATGTGTCAAGAGGCAAAACATGCAGGCCATGAACTTAGCCAGTCTAGACGAAGCGAACCTCGCCGGCGGGCGTATCCAGCGCTCCAGCAGCCTGGTTGAGGACGTCTACGAAGCGATTTTTGCGCAACTCATGTCGCTGAAGATTGCGCCGGGCTCGCGCATCACGGTCGACAGTCTGGTCAAGGAATTCAACGTCTCCCACACGCCGATCCGCGAGGCGCTCGGCCGGCTCGAAGGCGAAGGCCTGGTGCTGAAGACGCATCTGATCGGTTACCGCGCTGCGCCGCAGATCACGAAACGACGGTTTGACGAACTCTACGAGCTTCGCCTGCTGCTCGAGCCTCATGGCGCGGCCAAGGCAGCCGCGCTCATGGACGAGGTAAAGCTCGCACAGCTTCAGGAATCGGCGGGCGTCATGGCGCGCCGTGAAGGCAAGGACGAGCGCCTGAGGTATTCCAACTTCGCCCGCCAGGATGCCATTTTCCATGACAAGGTCATGGAATTCGCCAACAACGAACTCGTGCGCGAAACGCTGGCGCACCAGCATACCCACTTCCACATATTTCGCCTGATGTTCCATTCGCGCGTCACCGAAGAGGCGCTTGACGAACATGAGGCCATCCTGGCCGCTTTCGCTGCGGCCGATCCTGCCGCTGCCGAGCAGGCGATGCGTCGCCATATCGAGCATTCCCGCGACCGCTTGTTGCTGGCGTTCGACTGAGACGGTCCCGATGTCCATTGCGGTTCGTATCCATGCAGGGAAGGCAGGCGTATCGGCTGTCTACATGACCGTCGCCAACCTGATTGGGCAGGCACCGGTTCGGGGCAACGTGAAGCTGGACGCCACTTTGATCACGCAGGCCAATGCCAAGGAATACTCCCCCGATTCACCCTTTGAAAACTCAAATACCGGGCGAGCATATGGCTCGCCGGGCCGTTGTCATAGGAAAGGAAACGACCATGCCAGGCAAAAAGATCCTAATGCTGACCGGTGAGTTCACCGAGGAATACGAAATCTTCGTCTACCAGCAGGCGATGGAAGCGGTGGGCCACACTGTCCATGTCGTGTGCCCAGACAAAAGCGCCGGAGACGTGATCAAAACATCGCTGCACGATTTCGAGGGCGATCAGACCTACACCGAAAAGCTCGGCCACTATGCGCTGATCAACAAGACCTTCTCCGACGCTGAGAAGCAGCTGGAGCAATACCACGCTGTGTACTGCGCCGGCGGTCGCGGCCCCGAATACATCCGCACCGACAAGCGCGTGCAGGCGATGGTGCGCCACTTCCACGAGAGCAAAAAACCCATTTTCACGATCTGCCACGGCGTGCAGATCCTGATTGCGGTAGACGGCGTCGTGCGTGGCAAGAAGGTCGGCGCACTGGCGGCGTGCGAGCCCGAAGTGACGCTTGCGGGCGGCACTTATATCGACCTGTCTCCAACGGAGGCATATGTCGACGGCACGATGGTTTCAGCCAAGGGCTGGACGGCGCTTGCAGCGTTTATCCGCGAGTGCCTGAACGTGCTTGGGACAGAAATCCGCCACGCGTAGACCTTCTTCCGACGCGTCTCAAAGGGGTGCGTCGGTTCCCTTTCTGGAAGGAGAACTTGTCACCGCCAATTCGGCCTCGGATCACAAAACGCCTGCATCGCGCTGAGTTTTCTCCCAGGATCAAAGGTCTTTCGCTATGCATTGATACTGGTTTCATCAAATCCCGTAAGCGAACGCATCAGTGTTTCCCTTGCTGAAGCCAGATGCGCTCGGCAGGCTACCTCAATCCGAGTGGAGTTGCGGCTCTCAAGCGCATCTATATAGGCGATGTGTTCGTGGATTGCGGCAAGGTTGCGCTGCTTTTCGTCCTGCTTGTTCCACTGATAGTGGTAGTGAAAAATAAACGTGATGATGTCGTAGAAATCATCGATGAAGCGGTTCGGTGATGCCTCGTTTATGAGCCGGTGGAACCGGTTGTCCAGGCCGGAGAAGTCGTGAAAGCGGCTCTCAATTCGCTCCAGCAGGTCGGCATGCGCCATCTTGAGCGCGGCGAGTTTCGACCATAGCGGAGAGCTGTTCGGCTGCAGTGAAAACAGTTGTGCCGAACGCAGTTCAAACATCACCCGGATCTCGAAGAACTCAAGTGCAAAGTCTTCAGTGAAACCCTTGAAAAGCCAGCCTGTATTCGGCCTTTTCTCGATCAGTCCAAACCGGCTGAAGCGGATCAGGAATTCGCGAATTCCATTGGTCGCAACACCGAATTGCCGTGCAAGCTCAAGCTCATTGATGCTGGTTCCGGGCCTGGTGTCACCCCGCAGCATCCACTCCATGAACTGCTGTTCGACATGTTTGGCGCGAGGCGTAGTTTCGGCGTCCGGATAGTAGTCGTTGTCGTCGACCGCGCGGCCCGTCGCTCTGAGGCCGTGGCGTTCGGTGACAAGTTCGCGGTTAACAAGTTCTCGCAAAACCTTTCGGACGGTTGTGCGGCTGACGCACATTCGCCGTCTAAGCTCATTTTCGGAAGGAAGTTCGCCGGCCAATTGTCCGTCGCGCAGCATATTTGCAGCTCGATTGAAGGCCTTCTTGTAGACGGTGTCCGTTCTCATCGGATTTTCCTTTGGAACAATACCTTGTCCTTTTTAGCATGAACTTTATCCATAAAAAACAACTTGACCCGGCCCTGCTGGTTGTTTTTTATCGATAAGAAGAGGCACGAATTGAGTTTTTGACGACGCGGCTCGCACAAGCTGCGGCGGGGAGGGGAAATTTGCCTGAGACGGGAAACACCGGCACGACTGTCGGCGAGGCCGCGTTGCCAGCATCCAGGAAGTCAGAAGCCGTCCCCGGCCTTGCGCTTGGCCTGATGCTGCTGAGCGCTGGTCCGGTCGTCATCCTGGTGCTGCTGGTCGCCGTCCTCAGCTTTCTGTCACCCTATTTCCTGACAGGACGCAATCTCAGCAACATCCTCGCCCAGACGGCCGTCATCTCGGTTGTGGCGATGGGCCAGCATCTGGTCATCCTGACACGCGGCATCGATCTCTCCGTCGGCTCGAACCTTGCGCTGGCTTCCGTCGTTGGCGCGCTGAGCTTTCATGCTGGCGCCCCCGCCATCGTTGTGATCGCGGTGATGGTTGGCTGCGGTGCCGCGGTCGGCGCGATCAACGGGCTCTTCTATGTCTTCGGCCGACTGCCGCATCCTTTCATCATCACGCTGGCAACATTGAGCATCGCCAAGGGGTTGGCGCTGCAACTGGCCGATGGCCGCGCCATCCCTGGCATGCCGGATTCGATCGATGCGCTTGGCCGCGACGCGGTCTGGGGTCTGCCTGGATCGGTTTTCGTTGTTGCCGGCGTTGCCGCGGTGCTTTTTGTCATGGCTAAAACCATGGTCTGGGGGCGCTGGATTTATGCGGTTGGCGGCCGGCCCGACGCTGCGTTGCGCATGGGTATTCCCGTGTCCTGGGTCCTGGTTTCCGTCTATGTCATCTCAGGGCTGTGCGCCGGCATGGGTTCAGTCATCCTTGCCGGCCGCACCGACGCCGGTTCGCCGCTCTTCGGCAATCTGCTGGAACTGGATACGATCGCGGCGGTGATCATTGGCGGCGCCAGCTTTCTTGGTGGTCGCGGCCACCTCGGCCATGCCTTGATCGGCGCCATCATGATCGGCGTTATCCGCAACGCGCTCAACCTGCTCAACGTCAACGTCTTTTTCCAGCTCATCGTCATCGGCGTGGTCATCGTCATAGCGGTCGAGTCCGACGTGCTGCGCAATTACCTCGAAGGGCGTGTGCGTGTCATGCAAGCCGGGAGGCAGTCATGAGCGCTGCTGCGGCCAACGTCGATCATGCGGTCACCGCGGACAATCCCGTGCTGGCGGTACGCGGTGCGACCAAGCGTTTCGGTTCGGTTCTGGCTCTGGACGATGTCAGCATCGAGGTGCGGCGAGGCGAGATCGTCGGCCTGCTCGGCGACAATGGCGCGGGTAAATCGACGCTAACCAAATGCATCAGCGGGGTGCACCAACTCGATGCCGGCGCGATCTTTTTGGATGGTGCGCCAACGCAGATACGCTCCCCTGCGGATGCGCGCTTCGCCGGCATCGAGACCGTCTATCAGGACCTGGCGCTGTTCGACAATCTGACACCGGGACAGAACTTCTTTGCCGGCCGCGAGCTGGCTGGCCCGCAATGGCTTCCGCGCGGCCTGCGATTTCTGCAGCAGCGCCGAATGGACGCCGAGACCCGCGCTCTGTTGGTGAATCTCAAGGTCACGTTGCCGCGGCTGGATGCCGTCGTCGCCATGATGTCGGGTGGACAAAGACAAGCCATTGCCGTGGCCCGCTCGACCGTATTCGCCCGCAAGGTTGTCATTCTGGATGAGCCGACCGCCGCACTCGGCCTGCGTGAATCACGGCAGGTGCTCAATCTGGTTGCTGCGCTCCGCGACCAGGGCAATGCCGTCATCCTGATCACTCACAACATGGAACACGTCGTCGAACTCGCCGATCGCGCGGTGGTGCTTCGCCAGGGCCGCAGGGTCGGCGAACTGGTGCCGACCAAGGACAACAAACAGGAGCTGGTTTCCATGATCGTTGGAGCCTGACCCGTTCGAGATTTGGGGACCGTTCCGGTCCGCAAATGCCTGAAGCGTCTCCCGCAGGGAGGCGTCTCAATCCAAGGGAGGAAAACAATGCCAATGAACCGAAAACTGTTCGCAGGGCTGGCGATCGCCGTTGCGTTTTCTATGCCGGCTTCGGCCGCAGACAAGATCAAGATCGGCCTGATCACGAAATTCCCGGTGCCGTTCTACTCGACCATGGAGGACGCCGCCAAAAAATACGCGGCCGCTCATCCGGAGATCGAACTGGTCACCGGCCAGGGCCAGGCGGCCACCGACATTGAAGGCCAGATCGCTCTGATCGAATCCATGATCACGCAAGGCGTCAAAGGGCTTGCAATCACTCCGGTCGACCCGACGGTCGCGCCGGCGCTCGACAAGGCGGTGGCCGCCGGCATCAAGGTGGTTCTCGTCGACAACAGCATCCCCAACTGGAAAGGCCAGACGGCGTTGGTATCGACCAATAACCTCAATGGCGGCAAGATCGCCGGAGAATACCTGAAGACGGTGCTCAAGAGCGGTGACAAGATCGGTATTCTGCAAGGCGTTCCCGGGGTGCCGGCTCTGGATGACCGGGTCACGGGCATGATGGAGGGACTGGGTGAGGTAAAGGTCGAGGTCGTCGGCAAAGGTGCAACCAACTGCACGCTGGAACTTGGCACGTCAGTGACCGAAGACATTCTGACGGCCAATCCTGATCTCAAGGCAATCTACGCGGCCTGCGGCCCGCCGATCCCTGGAGCCGTCAAGTCGATCAGCAATGCAGGCATTGCCAACGACAACCTCATAGTGGTCGGCTTTGACGCCTGCTGCGGTGAGATCGAAGCGATCAAGTCAGGGGCGGAGGACGCCAGCGTAGCTCAATTTCCTGCAAAAATGGGCGAGCTTGGCATCGACACCGTCGTCAGGGCCATCCGTGGGGAACCCGTCGAGGCCAATGTGGATACCGGCGCCGGACTGGTGACGCTGCAGAACGTCAAGGACTTCGAGTGATCCACCAGCGGTCCGGATTGCACCGCCGGACCACTTCCTGTTGCCGGACTCCAGCTTAGCAAGGGGGGAATTGCCGTCATGGATCCCACCATCAAAGTCGTGCGATGCTCCGAGCCCGGCAGACTGGTGTTTGAGGAGCAGCAGGCACCAGACGCTCCGCCCGAAGGCTGGGCACTGGTCAATGTCGCCTTTGTCGGGATATGCGAAACCGACTACCACATCTTCGAGGGCAGGCATCCTTATCTCGCCTATCTGCGCATCATGGGCCATGAGGTTTCGGGAACAATCGCGGCAATCAACGCGCCCGTGGACCTGTCGGTCGGAGAGCAAATCCTCGTCAATCCCTATCTTGCCTGCGGACATTGTGCCGCCTGCCGCCAGGGCAAGCCTAACTGCTGCATGTCGATCGAGGTGCTTGGCGTGCACCGTGACGGTGCCATGAGTGAGCAGATTCTCGTGCCGGCGCAAAACTTGATTCCAGCGGCCGGCCTGTCACTGGTGGAGGCGGCCACGGTCGAGTTTCTGGCCATCGGTGCCCACGCAGTCCGCAGATGCATGGCGGGGCCGGGCATTCGCACCTTGGTTATCGGCGCCGGGCCGATCGGCCTCGGCACGGCGCTTTTTGCGCGAATCGCGCAACAGAACGTGACCGTCATGGACGTCGATACCGAGCGGCTGACCTTCGATCATCGAAACGATAGCGGCGCGAACTGCGGGAGCAGGTTTCGACGTCGTCTTCGACGCAACGGGAAACAGCCGTTCGATGCAGTCTGCCTTGCCTATGTTGCTCATGGCGGCGTCATGGTGATGGTCAGCGTCGTGCCGGACGACATAACTTTCTCCGATCCAGAGTTCCACAAACGGGAAATGATGCTGATCGGCAGTCGCAACGCGACTCGTAGCGATTTCCAGCACGTCATTGCCTCGATCCGCGCTGGAAAAATACCAATCGACCAGCTTGTCACCCACCGCACCACCCTGCGCGACAGCCCACGCGACATCGCAATCTGGGCGCAGCAGAAGTCCGGTCTGATCAAGGCCGTTATCGACGTAGGATCTGGCTGACTTCAGCAACACGATCAAGACATGTCATCGCAGCCCTGGTGCTGCATTGTGGGAGGGCGAGTTGCTCGGTGACGCCACGCTAAGCGTCGCGCTTGACACGGTATTCCGTGCGGTTTTCCTCAGATAACAATTGTCCCTGCCGAACTGGCTTGGCGTTTCGCTGATTACCGCGGGCGCAGTTTTCGTCGCATAAAGGTTGAAGCCGCGGAGCGACGATCTTTCCGGCAAAACGTGTTCCACGCAAATCCGCCGGGTATTCGCACCGCTTGAGTGTCCGACGTAGCTAGTCCACATCATGCGTGATGTTTGATGCGCGTCAGGAGAGTGATATGAGAACCACACTGGCGATTGATGACGACGTCCTGGTCGCGGCCAGGGCCATGGCCCGGCAGCAGGGTCGTAGCCTCGGCGAGGTCATTAGCGATCTCGCCCGGCGCTCGCTGCGCCGGCCTCAAGCTGGCGGCGAGCGCAACGGGATTCCTCTTCTGTCGCCTCGGCCGCATGCACCTCCTGTCACGCTTGAGACGGTCAACGCCTTGCGAAACGAACTGCCTTGACCTTCCTGCTCGGTGTCAATGTGCTGATCGCACTGATCGATCCTGGTCACGTCGCCTATGGCGACGCGCATGGCTGGTTCGAAGAGACGGGCAACGCGGCATGGGCTACTTGTCCGATCACCGAAAACGGCGTCCTGCGCATCGTCGGGAACCAAAGATATCCTAATTCTCCCGGCTCGCCCGCCATCGTTGCGCAAATCGTTACCAAGTTGCGGGCTCTGCACGGGCACAGCTTCTGGCCCGACGATGTGAGCCTGGTTGGCTCCGGCGACATCGATGCAGCGAAAATCCTGACTTCGGCACAGGTCACGGATACGTACCTTCTCGCGCTCGCCAAGGCGCGAGGCGGCCAACTTGCCAGCTTTGACCGCAAGCTGTCAGCGGCGCCCGTGAAGGGCGGGAAGTCTGCACTGCACCTAATTCACACAAGGTAGACCGCCGGGCTCTTCGGTGCAGTCTGCCTTTCGATCTTCTTGGCTTTGAATTGAGGCTTGCGCAACTTGTCGCGCTCAGCGCACTCCAGTGGATCGCGAGCGGCTATCTGGCCATAGTTTGCGGGGCATTCATCTTCTCCCTTGAGCGTCCGCGCTTGGACAGTTCGGCCTTGCCGCAATTGCCCTTTCAGCTGAATCGACTAGCGCGAAACGTTGCAAGCATGGGATGCGGATTGCCTGAGGCGATTTCTTTGGCAAGCAATTCGCCGACGATCAATCCAAGCGTGGCGCCGCTGTGGCTAAAGGCGACGTGAAGCCCGGCGACGGTCTCGACGGAGCCAAGCACTGGCTCGCCGTCGCCCGGGATGGGCTTCGGGCCAACTGCATAGGTAGCGAGTTGGAGCCGCCGATTGCCCTCGAGCACCGCACTAGCCTCGTCGAGCAGTCCTTTGACGGTCTTGTCGTGCACGGTGTAAGTTCCATCAGAGTTGACCACGACTTCTTCCTCCGACCACGCCGAATCCAAAACAAGTTCGCCATCCGGCGTCGGGCGCACCGCCACGCGCGGCGTATTCAGCACGGCACGGAGCTCGGTCTTGATCGGCTTGGTTTTCAAGAGGAGTGAAATCGGCGTGGCGTCGGGGACACGAACTCCGATCTCCGCAAGCATGGCAGGCGTCGCTGGCCCAACGGCAAGGACCACTGCATCCGCCTTTAACGGCACACCGTCGGCAGTGACGACGCCACGCGCGCGACCACCTGTGGCATCTATCCGCACGCGTCCGGCGTTCTGGACGAGCTTGCCGCCGCGGGAGCGGAACTCATTGAGCAGCAGATCGATCAGGCAGGGCAGGTCAACCCATCCTTCGCCAGGATTGAAGATGGCACCCTGCGGGGTGATTGCGCTGGCGTTGACACCGGGCGTCACTGCGCCGACTTCGGCAGGGCCGAGCAGAAGCGCGTCATAACCAATATCCTGCTCCAGCTGGCAGATGGAGGCGATCTGGTTCGTCCCATCATCCGCATCCCAGGTGAGGCCGCCGTCAAAGCGAAGCCACGACGCCGTTTCCGGCCTTGTGGCCGCCAGGGTCCGATAACGGTCGATGCCCGCAAGCCTCAAGCGGTGGTAAGCAGTGTCAGCACGTCGCGCTGAGTTCAGCCAGGAAAGTGAACGGCCGGATGCACCGTTGGCCGGCGCGCCGTCGTTGACAATGGTTACATCAAAGCCAAGACGAGCGAGGTGCAGCGCGGAAGAGATGCCGAAGATGCCAGCGCCGATGACGACGACTTGGCGCGGTTTTGGGGATGCAGTCATAGAAAAATCCTTCTACGCAGAAGCCGGGCTGGGAGTTGTTGGATGGCTGCAGAGCGCGGCGGAACTAGTAGTCCGTGAGCTTCTTCATGTAGCGCCGGCCCTCGAGCATCGGCTGGCCGCGCAGACCAGCCAGCGTATAGGCAAAACGCCATAGAGTGTCGAAGAAGACCAAGGGCACGAGATAGGGTTTGATGTGTTCGGACATACCGCTGAGGTCGAGTTCCGCTCCATCGAGCACCAGGATGTTTTCCCGGCTGCCGTGCTTGAAAAGGAAATCGCGAGCGCGTTCCGTAAGGTGCCTCGTCTCGTCCAAACCCATCAAGACCACGAAGCAAGTATCCCGGTCCACCACCTCGAACGGGCCGTGAAAGAACTCGTTGGCGTGTATGGCTTGCGAGTCGTACCACTGCATCTCCATCAACACGCAGATGGCGTAGGAATACGCCGCACCGTAGCTTGCACCGCTGGCCAGTGTGTAGATCGCTTTGCGCGGCGCGAAACGGGGTACGAAGGCCTTAAACCGGTCGGCATAGGTCCGGTGCGCACGTTCGATCGCCGGCTGAAGATGGCTCAGGCTCATCAGCAGATCGGCGGTCAGCCCGGCATCCTCCCGAGCATCGATTAGGCCGGCGAGCAACATGTAGAGCACGCCGTAGTTGCTGCGGGCTGCATCGATCGGTTTGCCCGTCGTGTAGGAGGCCTGGTAGGCGACTGCGTGGTCGACCGCCTGCGCGAGGGGCGATATCTGGTCGAGCGTCATGCCGATTGTCGTCGCGCCTTGATCCTTTGCATGATTGGCCGCTCGCACGGTCTCCTGGGTGGTGCCTGTCTGCGAGCAAAGGACAACGAGCGCGTCAGGTCCCAACCGTCGCGGATCTCGGCAGACGAACTCATCCGCGTTGTAGATATCGCAGGCGAATGTGCCGCTGTGACGGTCGACAAAGTATTTGCCTGCCATCATGATCGAGAGCGAGCCGCCGCACGCCACGAGGAATAGATGCGAAAACTGCCTGCCCGCCGTAGCGGCCAGGGCGCGTTCAACGTCGGCGGGGAGGGCGAAAATCATTAGGTTCCTCTTCTCGTTGACAGAGCTTGGGCCGGCGCACAATTGACAATGGCGGGCCATTGTGCGAACGTTATCACACCCTTTAAACTGAAAGTCCTGCGATGGTCAAGATTGCCGCGATGGGCGACAACGTGGTCGATTGTTATCTCGCTCGCGGCGAGATGTATCCTGGCGGAAATTGCCTCAATGTCTCGGTGTATGTCAGCCGCTTCGGCGGGCAGTCGGCCTATGTTGGGGCGATCGGCAAAGACCGGGCAGGGGACTTGATCCACGCCGCACTCAAGTCCGACCGCGTGGACATCACCCGATTGCGGCGCCTTGAAGGGCCGACCGCCTGCTGCCTCATAGGTCACCGCAACGCCGATCGGATTTTCCTGGACTTCGATCTCGGAGTTTCGGTGTTCACGCCGACGCAAGAAGATCTGGATTTTCTCTCGGGTTTTCAGGCCGTCCACATCGGCCAGTCCAGCGGTTTGGACCCGTGGGTTGCCGCTGTATCAAGTAAGTCACTGTTGTCTTATGATTTTTCCACCCGCCGGGAACCGGGACACCGACGCGAGATTGGGCCCTATTGCTATCTGGCTTGTGTCTCGGGTGACGGTCTCGACGACAAGGAATTGGCCGCAATCGCAGCCGAATTGCTCGCATTTGGTTCAAGGTGGGTTCTTGTGACTCGCGGTCGGGCCGGCGCGGTGCTTCACGGCGACACCGTCTCTTACCGAACCCCGGCGCGGTTGGTCGAACCCGTCGACACCCTGGGCGCGGGCGACACCTTCATCGCAAGAACGCTATTCGGCCTGCTTAAGAAAGAGGCGCCTCAGGACATTCTTAGCCAAGCCGCGGAGGCGGCGGCTGCTACCTGCCGGTACTACGGGGCGATCGGCTATGCGGCAGCAATTGATCTAGGAAAGATCACGCCGGAGGTCCTCCGCGGAGCTCGGCGCATTCAAGACGAGAGAACCGTCTAGTTGGGGAATTCAACTGAGCAATTGACGCGAGAAATGGACAATGCTAGTCAAAGTGATAACGTTATCATTCATCTAACCAACGCCATGAAAGAGCGTTTTGATGGATGGGTCGTCGAGTGGGACCGCAGGCCGACTTCGGCCAATCGTAAGAGGAGAAGACATGCAAACGAATTCGAGCAGGCGCCAATTTGTGAAATCCGGTCTGGCGCTGACGATCGCGCTGGTGACAGGACTTGGCACGTTGGCCGCATCAACGCAGGCAAAAGCGGCCGACAACCCCTACAACCTCATCGACCCGACGGTGATCAGCGTCGGAACCATGGGCGATGCGAAACCCTATGTCTTCACCGACGCCAACGGCAACTTCACCGGTTTCGACGCTGAACTCTTCCGCGACGTAGCGCGCCGGCTCGGGTTCAAGGAGGAGCAGGTCGTTTTCACCGGTCAGGAATTCTCGGCCCTGCTGCCCTCTGTCGCCAACGGTCGCTTCGACGTCGCTGTCGCCGCCATTGGCACGACCGCGGAGCGCAAGAAGACCGTGGATTTTGGCGACGGCTATCTCGCTGGCTACCTGTCGATCATTTCGCCTGATCCGGCTCTGACGAGCAATGAGAGCACCGCCGGAAAGCGCATTGGCGTGATCCAGGGGACGTTGCAGGAAATCTATGCCGAGAAGAATCTGAAGGGCGACATCGTCAAATTCCCGGACAACAACACTGCCGTGGCGGCGCTGAACAACGGGACGATCGATGGGCATTTCACTGACTATGAGTCGGCCAAGCAGTATGTGGAGCGCTATAAGAACCTGAAGATAACAATGAACGTGCCGTCCTTCGATGCGCCAGCCGGTTTCGTGGTCAAGAAGGGCAACGACGCCTTCCGAGAAGCGCTCAACAAGGCATTGCGAGAGGCCATGGACGATGGCACCTGGAAACGGCTTCACGAGAAATGGTTCCCGGGTACCCCGATGCCGGATCAATATCTGCCAAAGAAGTAAATTCGCGCGTATTCGTTAGCGTTTCCGGCCGGGCCCGTGAGCAACGGTGCCCGGCCGAGTTATAGATGGACTTGATATGAGCTGGTTCGACAACTTCGCCCGCAGCTTTCTTGATTTCCAGGCGATGGCAGAAGTTCTGCCGAACATGGTGATGGTCGGCCTCAAGAACACCCTGATCCTGGCCCTTGCCTCGACGTTTTTCGGGACGCTGATCGGTATCGTACTCGCCGTGATGGGGATTTCCGAGAACCGGCCGCTGAAACTCCTTGCCCGAGTCTACACCGATATCTTCCGCGGGCTTCCTGCCATCGTCACAATCCTAATCATTGGCCAAGGCTTCGCGCGATTGGGCCGAGATCTGTTCGGTCCATCGCCTTATCCGCTGGGCATTCTGGCGCTCAGCCTGATCGCCGGCGCCTATATCGGGGAGATTTTCCGCGCCGGCATTCAGAGCGTCGAGCGTGGTCAGATCGACGCCACCCGCACTCTCGGCATGACCTATGGCCAAGGCATGCGCTTGGTGGTGATCCCGCAAGGCATCCGCCGCGTCCTGCCCGCACTGGTCAACCAGTTCATCGGCAACGTAAAGGACTCCAGCCTGGTCTATTTCCTTGGTCTGCTCGCCTCCGAACGCGAACTGTTCCGCGTCGGCCAGGACCAAGCCGTGCTGACCGGCAACTTGTCGCCGCTGTTGCTGGCCGGCGTGTTCTATCTCGTGATCACGGTGCCGCTAATCCACCTCGTCAATTACATCGACGCGCGCATGCGCGTCGGCAAACGTATCACCGCTGTGCAAAGTGGCCTCAAGGAAGTCGCCGAGCTTGCCGAAGCGGGCGTGCCGGGCACAGCGACGTTGCCTGCAGCAGAGCCCACACGCTTCAAGGGTGGCGGTATTGAGGTCAAGAATATCGACATGGCCTATGGCGCCGTCCAGGTCCTCCATGACGTCAGTCTGAAAGTGGAGCCGGGGACCGTCACCTGCCTCATCGGTCCATCCGGCTCGGGCAAGTCGACCTTGCTGCGTTGCCTCAACCGCCTCGTAGAGTGTCGAGCCGGTGACATTCTGCTCGATGGCGAAAGCATCTACAAACAGACCCCTGACCAACTCCGGCGGCGCGTCGGCATGGTTTTCCAGCAGTTCAATCTGTTCCCCGACCGCAGCGCGCTCGCCAACATCACCTTGGCGCTTCGCAAAGTTAAACGCATGTCGCGCGAGGAGGCTGAGGGCGCGGCCTTGGCGAGGCTGAATGAAGTCGGACTGCTGGAGCGTAAGGACCATCGGCCGGCCAATCTCTCGGGCGGGCAACAGCAGCGGGTGGCCATCGCGCGCGCCCTGGCCCTCGAACCCGAGATTATGCTGTTCGACGAGGTCACCAGCGCGCTCGATCCGGAATTGGTCAAAGGCGTCCTGAACTTGATGGCCGATCTCGGTCGGGGCGGGATGACGATGGTGGTCGTAACACACGAGATGAATTTCGCCCGCAAGGTCGCGAACCAGGTCGTATTCATGGACGAGGGGCGAATTGTCGAGGCAGGCCGACCAGAGGACCTATTTGATAACCCGCAAAGCCCGCGTCTTGGGCGCTTTTTGTCCGAGGTGCTATGATTGCAATGGTGTGCGCAACGGCGGCTGTTCCGGTGTTCGGCCTTGCGGGGCGGGCTTAACTGCCGCTAGGTCGCCGGCACAACGCGCGCATGGGCGGTAGGTTTGCCGAGTGACTCAAAGATTACCCAAAAACGCAACTATCATAGAGGTCGCTCGCCGGGCCGGGGTGAGTTCCGCCACGGCCGGGCGTGTTCTTGGTGACTACGGCTACAGCAGCCCCGAGGTTCAGGAGAAGGTGCGGGCCGCAGCAGCTGAGCTGGGCTACCGCCCCAATCGCCTTGCCAAAGGTCTGATCACCGGTAAAACGCAGACTATCGGCGTTGTGGTTGGCGACATCGAAAGCCCATTCTACGCCAGCGTGCTGCGCGGAATAGGGGATGTCGCGCGCCGTGGCGGCTTCGGGGTTATCGTTACGAACAGTGATGAAAATGCCGAACTCGAGCAAGAGGCGGTGCAACTGCTGCTGGAAAAGCAGGTCGACGGTTTAATTGTCTCATCGACCTTCGTGGACGAGCCGGATCATCTTCGTGAAGCAGTCGCGGCTCGCTGTCCCGTCGTGCAGTTCGACCGCATGGTGGCGGGCCTGGAAACCGATTCAGTCGTGGTCGACAACGTTTCTGTAACGCATAGCAGCATCGCGGCGATGATAGCGGCCGGACACAGCCGCATCGGAATATTGGCGGAACTCGGGCCGGGCCAACGCGACGATGTTGGCTCGTTTGTGGCAAACGTTGATCTCTCCAGCGCTGATCTTCGCTACCATCATCCAAGCTGGCAGAGACTATTGGGTTATCTCGAAGCCCATCGCGCCGCGGGCATTACGCCGGATCCGCAGTTGATCCGTCGCGTGGCGGTCTATTCTAGCGAGGCAGCCCGCAAGGAGGCGCTCGATCTGCTGACAATGCGCAATGCACCGTCCGCTCTGTTTACGGCCGATGGTGTGATGTCGACAGGGGTTCTGGAGGCCATTTCCGCATTGAAGCTTGCGATTCCAGGAGACGTTTCGCTGCTCTGCTTCGACGATCTCGACTGGATGCAGTTCGTGACCCAGGGTATCACAGCCATCGCGCAGCCGGCACATTTGATTGGAGCGGCGGCAGCGGAGCTTCTCTTGAAGAGGTTGGCGGAGGCCACGTTACCTTTCGAGCACCGTGTCCTTGCGGCCCGCTTGGTGGAGCGCAATTCAATTGCAGTTCATCTCAACCGCGAGGCCGTCTGACCCGGCCGCAACGGTCTATGGCTGGGGCAGTCTCTAAGGGGCTCTGAGAAACGCACCGCGGCCGAGACGCGAGACTACAACCGTCATCACCGGCCCCGCTGCATCAGCGTTGCCACGACGGCTTTAGCCAAGCGGCTCGCATCACCGCAATGATCATCTCTGAGTTGGCAATGCATCCTAAAATAGATGTCTACGCTGCGTCCCTACCCCGATATGGCCAGCCAGAAGGGGCTGCGCGGGGCTGGGCCATAGCCGGTTTTCCGATCCTTGGCTCGAACCGGGGCGTGGCTGACGGAACTCTTAGTTTAGATAAGGCTTATGTACAAATGTCGCTCCATTGGTTTTCACCGTCGATTCCCGTAAAGACCGGCCGTCCCGGCGTCATCTACCAATGCAGCAACGTCGAAGGGCCGCTGAGCAGCTCCTGAAGTGGAGCAAGCGCGGCCCTAAGTGGCATAGCGCGGTGCAACTCTGCATGGATGCAATGATCGATCAGGTGAAGCCCGATGTGGTTCGCAGAGCGTTCCTTGAGGCCGCCAAAGAGGAGGGAAAGCTACTGCCGCCGTAGCTCTTGTCTCCGAAGGAAGCTCATTCCATATCAGGCACGTCGCGGCTGACGAACAATGTCGTCGGCTCGCCGTATTCGCCTAATGCAGGGTTAGCATCGCGCGACCACGGCAATGACGCCAGCGTGTTTCGCCGCCAAGCCTCTCGCAGCCCATACCGCCCGGTCCTCGGTCTGGGAGGCTTCGGCCTGTGAATCGGCGTGCAAAATCGGCGTCGAATTTTGCACGCCGATTCACAAGTGTTGCCGTCGGGTCATGATGATCTCCCTTCGCACACTTTGCTTTGCTCGGCACGAGCTGGGTTGCGTTCCGCTCAGCCCAACCGTCGACCGCCTCGAGCCGCATACCGCTGTCGTCGAGACGTCAGGCGTCCCGCGCACGACCAGCCCTCCGTAAATGTCGTCTCGAACTGTTCCGGCGACGGAACGACCGTCTTCATTTTGGTGTCCATGCGCTGGCGTTCAAAGAGATATAGCCGCTACCTGAGATACTCGCTGTCGAATCCGGCTGTTTCGACCAGCTTCTTGCGGTTGATCACCTCTACATGGCCTGACTTGAAAGAGACGAGATCGGCCTTGCGCAGCTCCCTTAACGTTCGGTTGACGTGAACCGTGGTCATTCCGAGGATGTCGGCCAGTTCATGCTGGGCAAGAGGACACTCATATCTTCCATCAACCGACAGCTCAACCATGGAGAGCCTCTCTTCCAACTCCAGCAGGAAATGGGCGGTACGCCTCATCGCGTTCCGTCGCCCGGTATTTGTCAGATGTTCGGCAAGGATGGCGTTCAGGCGCGCCAGCGAACAGGCGATCTTCTTCCCGATTCGGCCGTCCGACAGGATGGCCTCGACCAGTTCCTTACTGGAAATTTCATAAACAGCTAGTTCGGTTATGGACGCCAGCGACGCAAGACGGGGTCCGTCCAAGCCACGGAAACCGACGACATCCCCTTTGAGGGGAGTGTCTATGATCTGCCGCTCTCCGTCCGGCAGTGCCTGATAAAGTATGCCCCAGCCCGATTTTACAATGAATATCTCACTGTTGTCGTCCTCCTGCCGGCATATCACCGAATGGGGTTTATAGATTTTTGCGGTAACACCGAGAAAATTGTTGTTCCCCCACTCATTCTTCGACAACGTCCCCCTATGGGATGAGAGCACATGAACTGCAATAGTGTCTGCATGGAGAATCGCAAGTTTGCTTCTGTTTCCACACGACTGACAATAGTATCTCCCGGATAAATCGACAGAACGACCTCTTACCCTAGGGGCGGGTTTGCCTACTGTCCTCGTCTGTTTGGTAAACTGCGTTTAACTTAGGGTGTACAAGGGCGGTTAAGTCTCCGGGTTAAGGTCCGGCAACAGGCTCCGAACCGCCAATCACCTTGCCGCGCAGTAGTACGGCTTGGTTGTGGGATCGGGGGATCGGCGAACGCATGCACATGGTCGAGATGAGCGAAACTTACCTGGATCGTCTGCCGGCCGAACTGTCGGGGGGGGTCAGAAGCAGCGCGTTTGCGCCCGGGCGTTGGCCGCCGATCCGGAACTCATCATCTGCGACGAAATCACGTCCGCGCTCGACCAGATTGTGCAAGAGGAAATCCTCAAGCTCTTAATGCGGCTTCAGCGCGAACTCGGCATGAGCTGCATTTTCATCACCCATGACATTGCCACCGTGCGGGCGATCGCCGACGAAATTGGGGTGCACCAAGGTAAAGTCGTTGAGCGGGCATTAAAGAGCGAAATTCTCACGCCGCCGCACGGCCCCTATACCGAGCGGCTTTTATCCTCCGTGCCGGAAATGGATCCGAACTGGCTCACAAGGCTGCTGGCCAGCCGGAGGATGTGATCGTCGGGCGGAGCGTTGCGTGTCTTCCATATCGCCACGCCTTACAGCCTCGCGGTCGGCCTTCGGAACAATGCCAGAAATTTTGATGGTTCTCGCCCACGAAAAAGCCATCACGGCAGCAGGGACGAACTTGCGCTTTTGCGCATATTGATCTCTATCAGCAGCGATACCCAGCGCGCTCCTGCATCGGCTCGACGGCCGCAACCACCAGCTCAATGACGACTTGGCCGAGGTTGCCGCCGGTGTCCGCGCTTTGCTATAAAATCCCCCTATGTCACGAGAATGAGTATCAATCCGCCGCGCGAGTTGATGTCCTGGCGTCGTTCCGGGCACCCGTGCGCCAAATTCGGTCAGACGCCAGGCGCCGAAACGGGCGGGTCCACAGGCAAAGAGGGCAGGGCACTCGGCAAAGCTGCGCTCTATGGCAAACGGATAGCGGGCATTGCCCTTCAATGCGGGGATAGCGCCCCTTTGCCGTCGTTCGGTTTTCTGAGAGCATGATTGAGTACGTGCGATCCGGAGCCGATATTCCATGCCGACAAGAATCGATGCTAGTGAAGCGCGCCGGTGGTTTGCCGAAGATCTGCGTGTCTCATCACCTGTCTTGCACAACCCTGCGGTCATCGAGGCCTTCGCAAAGGTTCCGCGCGAACACTACCTTGGCAACGGGCCTTGGCGTATCCATTCGAGATTGCAAATCGGGGCGGTCCATACCAGCCCTTCAGCCGCACTTCATGAGATTTACCACGACGTTCTGGTCTTGCTTGACGAAAAACGCGGACTGAACAGCGGCTTGCCGTCGCTTTGGGCATTGGTTTTCGACCATCTGAACATCACTCCCGGCCAGACTGTCCTTCAGGTGGGCGCCGGTGTCGGCTATTTCACCGCCATCCTCGCTGAACTAACGGGTTCTGAAGGACGCGTGATTGCATATGAGATCGACGAAGAACTGGCTCGGCGTGCGCAAAGCAATCTTGCTCATTATGCCCATGTAGAAGTGATATCAGGTGATGCAACGCAGGCAGTTGATCTGCCAAACCTCGATGTCGTGGTCGCTTTTGCCGGCGTGACGCACGTGCCGGAACGGTGGCTTTCAAATTTGTCCGACGCTGGCCGGATGGCACTGCCGTTCACAGGTGAGGACCGACGAGGTTTCATGATGCTTCTGGAAAGGGTCGGCGATACGTTTCCCGTACGGTCACTTGTGCCATGCGGGTTTTACCCCTGCAGCGGAGCTAGGCGCAGTGACGAAGAAAAGGCCTTGATGGCCGCCCTCAAGGCTGCCCGAGGCAAGGTCACCCGTCTCGCGCAATATCATCCAGGCCGACCAGCAAATGGCCTCGAGAACGCTTGGCTGGTGACCGACACATACTGGATTTCGAAAGCCTAGCGATCGATATCAATCACGCGTGTCGCCGTCGTAGGGTGTGGCACGCATTGAAGGGCGTTCCACGAAGGATCTATACCATCGTGTCAGTCGTGGCCTTCCCTGCAAGAAGTCGGGCAGTCCCCGGAATTCCAGCCAGCTTAGACAAGTGGCGAGCGCGATGTGGCCGACATGGAGCGGTGCGTCGAATTCGACCTCGCGTTCCACGAAGTTATAGGATTCGATGAGCTTCATCGTCATGCCTGCGCCCAAGGCAGGATAACGCAGATGTTCAGGGCGGCGCTCGTTTTCCCAGCGGATGGAAATGCCTGCGTCGCACATGCCGCCGGCGAGCGCCTGGAGGCGCAAGGCGGACCATTTTGCTCGCCCTGTTTCGGGGATGAGCCGAGGACTGCTTTCGAGACTGTTGAGATAGCTGCAGATTACGCTCGAATCGAAGATCGCATAGCCGTCGTCGAGAACGAGAGCGGGCACCTTGCCAAGCGGATTGATCGCAAACACATCATCGTTGCGATTGATGGGGCTCGTCTCGTGATGAATGACGCGCAGACGTCCGGCAAGCCCGGCCTCGTGGGCAAAGACCAGAACCTTGCGCGCGTAGGGGGAGTGGGTCTGGTAGATGAGCTTCATGGACCCGTTCTGCGTTGAGTCTGAAGCGTGGGCATCTCGAGCAGTCCGCGGCCCAGCCGCTCTTTTGTTCAATGGTCCGGGGTTTGGCGCCATCGTCATGCGTCCTTCTCCAGTTCGGCCTCGGTCACGATGATCAGCACCCGGCTCGATTCGTCGAGCGCAAGCTCCCGCGATGGGCCGGAAGTCGCGACGGCGGTGGCGAGGCCGGCGAGGCCGGCCGCACCCGACGGGGTTGTGCCTGGACCGTTTGCCTCGCGAAGTCGGCTCTTCGCGTCGGCAAGCGCCGCTTCGGACACGGTTATGACCCGAGCGTTGCCTTGGCGGAGTACGTCGAGCGCCGATGCGGCTGCTTCGCCACAGGCGAGCATGTCTGCCGACGTCTTGAGATCGCCGGATATCCGCACGGACCGTGCTTGCGACAGCCCGGCCGCGACGCAGGCTGCGGCCTCTGGTTCTACTACGACGATCATGGCTGGAGGCATCAACCAGTCCTTCAGCCCAGTCGTCAGGGCGGCGGCAAGTCCGCCGACACCGGCCTGCACGAAGAGGTGGGTTGGCCTCAGATGGCCGATCTCGTTGACCTGGCGACGAATTTCCGCAGCAAGCACGCCATAGCCAGCGACGACATCTGCTACAGCTAGGTCGTCCGGGTCGCTAGAGGTGTCGGCCACCAGAATGCCTTCTCCGGCCCGGGCCGCCGCGGAGGCCCGATCGACGGCATCGTCGTAGGTGCCGTCGACCCACACGATTTCGGCGCCTTGTGATTCGATACGCCTGACCCGCGCCGCAGGAACGCCCGTGTGGAGGTATATTTTTGCCGTCCCACCGGCAAACTTCGCCGCCGCGGCAACGGCAAGTCCGTGATTGCCGGCGCTGGCCGTGATTAACGCCGGCAACGGCGTCCTGGCCCGCTCTGGATCGAGCAATTCGTCGATATCCATCCCGGTAGCCCGGGCCAGAGCACACAGACCAGCATAAGTGCCGCCGAGGGACTTGAAGCTGCCCAGGGCACGGTGTCCCTCGTTCTTGGCAAGCACCTGGGCCACATCCAGGCTCGCAGCGAGGTTTGGCAGGTCGAGCAACGGTGTCGGTGCATAAAATGGCGACAGGCGCTGTAACAGCGCCGCGATCTGATCAGGGTCAAGGCCCGGCTGTGTGTCTATGGCCATGAGGCGAAGTTCTATCCCGGAAACCACGCCGGTTGGCGCCTATTATCGTTGCTCGCCTGCCTGATTTCGTCATACATGCCTGTCCTCATGACGAAAACTGCCGTCCTCGATCGCTTCGACTATGTGCTGCTGTCGCTGGTTCAGCGCGACAACCAGATCCCGGCGCGGCGTCTCGCCGAGCAGGTCGGGCTTTCCCAGAGCGCGGTTCTGCGCCGCCTGCGCCGGCTGCGGAAGGATGGCGTGATCGCAGCAGACATTGCCGTCGTTCGCCCGGGGGCCGTGGGCCTGCCGCTAACCATCCATGTGCTCGTTTCCCTGGAACGGGAGAGCGCTGTCGAGTTGGACGCCTTCATCGGCAAGCTTCGCGGGCGCTCGGAGGTTCGTCAGGCTTGGTATGTCACCGGTGAAACCGATTTCGTGCTCCTCCTGCAATTGCCAGGGATGGAGGCGTACGATGTCTTCACGCGGGAAGTCTTCCACGCCGATTCGAACGTGAAGGCGTTTCGCACCATCGTGACGATGAGAGAAGTGATCGGCGCAGCCGATGCGCAGCCGCTATCCACTGCCTGAGTTTGTGGCGTGGCCCCAGCAAGGTCATTGCCCTTTTGACCCGTAATATCAGTCAAGGGCGCGAACCAGGTTGAAGGTCGATATACGCGTTCCCGTATCTACTCACCCGCCCCACCGCGAATGTCTGCACCTGGCCCAAATTAGTTCCGCCAGTGCGTAGAAAGAGACTCTAGTACGACGGGTACATCGCATGGCAATTTGTGATAGCAACGCTGATCGCGTCTGGTGCCGGTCGGTGGGCGGTTGCGGCTCGTTCCGGCATAGTGATCGTCGCGGCAGCGAGCGGCATGAATTTCGGAAGGGATATGAGAGCCAACATTTCAGGATCTCCCGGTGACGAGGCGCACTCTACGCGGACCAGAATCAAAGAGGTCGCGGCCGAGTTCTATGTCCTACGCGGCCACGATGGTTTCAGCTTCGGCGATATAGCGACGGCAATCGGCACGACGCGCGCCAACATCCATCATCACTTCGGCAACAAGCGTCAGCTGATGGAGGAATTGATCGCAGACTTCGCCGCCAACGCCGAGGCCCGCATCAAGCGCTTCTGGACGACCCCCGATATCCGGTTCTTCGACCGTCTCGATATGCAGCTCGAGGATCTGCGCCGTTTCTACGAACGTTTCAATGCTGAGAAGGGAGCCCGCAATATGTGGAGCCCGCTTTCGCGCCTTCGCCACGACCTCCCGGTTCTCGGCGAACCAGCGGAACGTGCCCTGGAGCGCGTCAACCGGGTCTATGATCAGAGCCTGCGTCATGCGGTAGACCAGGCGGTGAAGGACGGAGAGCTTTCCTCCCACACACTCAGCGACGAGCTCGTGCACATGCTGCGCATTACCCTTCTGTCCTGTCCACCAATGACGCAGGACACCGGAAGCTTCGACGAGGTCGCCAGGACCTTCGCAGCGCTCGCCGCGATCATCCGCGCCGCTTGGCATGATGCGGGGAAGGGCTCGGGTCGAGGCTAGACATCCAGTGGATCAAAGCGAGGGTGAGTTGACAGCCTTTGGCTTTCAAGTTACTTACTTGCAGGTAAGTCAGCCCATGATGGCGACGAGGCGCGTATTAGGGAGGATCACGTGCTGCGCGATGACGCATTCACTCGTTTCGAGGTCAGCCCCTTCACTGGAGCGCTCGGTGCAGAAATTCGTGGGATCGATCTGGCGAGCGCGAGCGAGGATGCCTTCCAGGACGTTCGCCGCGCGCTCTACAAGTATCATGCGCTCGCCGTGCGCGATCAGGAGCTTGACGCCGCCGGCGTCCACAAGGTCGCCCGCCGGTTCGGACCATTTAGCGGCAATCCGGTGCACACGCCGATCGACGGCTTTAACGATATCGTGCGCTTCGTGCGCGAGCCGGACGACACGGGCAAGGTGATCGGCGAGGACTGGCACATGGACCTCGCCTGGCTACCGAAGCCGCCGGGCATTACGATCCTCTACGGTGAGGAGGTGCCGCCGGTTGGCGGCGACACCTGCTTCTCCAGCCTCGAGAAGGCATATGACTCGCTTTCGCCGCGGCTGGTCGAGATCCTGCAAGGCCTGACGGGCGTCCATAGCGGCCGCGGGGTCTTCGCCATCAACGCGGCCCACAGCCGGCTCGGCGTCAAGGCCGATGTCGAGGCGATCGAGAATGCCGTCGTCGAGCATCCTGTGATCTGTCGCCACCCCGAGACTGGCCGGCGCTATGTCTTCGTCAGCAGCGTGATGACCAATTTCAAGGGGATGACGGAGGAAGAAAGCAAGCCGATGATCGACTTCCTGATGGCGCGGGCTGTCCGGCCCGAGTTCAACTGCAGGCTGCGTTGGGAACCGAAGACGCTCGGTATGTGGAACAATCCCCATGTCCTGCACACCGCCATCAACGATTATCCCGGATATCGCCGGGTGATGTACAGGACAACGGTGGAGGGCACCGTTCCACTTGCCGCCAGGGACGGCTGACGCGCAACCGCTCAGGGAGGAGCAATGGCATTTGGTTCCGAGGCATCCGTCGGCCACAGGGGGGAGGGGACGGCGGAAGCGGCTGGCGAGACCAAGAGGCGGCGCTTCGCGTTTTCGCCTGCCTACCTCTATGCGACGCCCGTACACCTCCTGGTGCTTGGGATCATCGTGCTCCCCGCCATCTTCGTCCTGTGGCTGAGTTTCGAAGCCTCGTCATTCGGCCAATCGGCAACCTTCGTTGGGTTCGATAACTACATCCGCGTCCTCACCGATCCCTATTTTTGGTGTTCGGTCTGGAACACCGTCCTCGTCGTCGCCGTGGCGGTTCACATCGAACTGCTGCTCGGCCTTGGCCTGGCCCTGCTTTTCGCTTCCGGGCTTCCCCTCCAGCGCGTCATGCTCGTCGTGGTGCTCGCTCCCTACGCCATCAGCGAGGTGACGGCGGTCGCAATGTGGCGCTTCCTGTTCGATCCGGACGTCGGCCCAATCACGCTAATGCTGCGATACACCGGTCTGCCGACGCTCGACTGGACGTTCATCCCTTCCCACGGCCTCGTCCTCGTCGGCCTGCTCACGATCTGGCTGCACCTGCCATTCACATTCATCATCCTCTATGCGGCACGACTCGCGGTTCCGAAGGAGCTCTACGAGGCTGGGCGCACCGACGGGGCCAATGCGTTCCAGCTCTTCCGCAACATCACGCTGCCGCTCCTGGCGCCAGCGATGCTCATCGCGCTGCTCTTCCGCTACATCTTCGCCTTCCGCCTCTTTTCCGAGGTCTGGCTCCTGACCCAGGGCGGCCCGGCACGCACGACCGAGGTCGTTTCCGTTTATCTTTATCAGGAAGGCTTCCGCTACAACTCGTTCGGCACGGCGGCCGCGACGGCGTGGATGATGGTCGTCATCTCGCTGCTGCTTGCGACTGGCTATGTATGGCGGCTGCGCAAGGAATCCCTGGCCAATGCGTTCTAGGCGTCTCGCCATCGGTGCCGGAAAGATGCTCGCTGTTGCGGCAATCGTCGTCTGGTCACTGTTTCCGATCGGCTTCATCGTGCTCTCGTCGTTCAAACCCGGTCGCGAGATTTTCGCGGTTCCACCGGAGCTCTTCTTCGAACCGACCTTGGAGCACTACGCCTCGCTGTGGCAGCGCTGGCCGGCCTTTTTCGACGGGCTCGTCAACAGCCTGATCATCACCACCGGGGCGACGGCGCTTGCCGTCATGGCAAGTATGCTCGCCGGTTTTGCCTACTCACGCTATCGGGGCGTCCGTTTCCTGGAAGGATCGGTGATGTTTCTGATCGGATCGCGGCTGATCCCGCCGATCGTCGTGACGCTGCCACTGTTCCCGGTCGTCAATCGGCTCGGGCTCAACGACACCCATCTGGTGCTGATCCTGCTCTACGCGACGTTCTTTGTCTCGCTCGGCACGCTCTTGATGCGCACGTTCATCGATCAGGTACCGCGCGAACTCGACGAGGCGGCTGTCCTCGATGGCGCGCGGCCGCTGACGATCCTTGTCAAGATCATCTTGCCGCTCGTAGCGCCCGGCATGCTCGCCGTCGCCGTCTTCGTAGTCGTCTTCGCGTGGAACGAGTTTCTGTTCGCCTATATCTTCACCGCCAACCACGCCAAGACCGCGCCTCTGGTCCTTTCGGAGATGATCAGTTCGATCGACGGCGTCGACTGGGGCGTGCTCTTTGCGGCCTCTACCGTCCAATTGCTGCCGGTTCTCGTCTTCGTGGTCCTGATGAACCGGTTTCTGGTCGCCGGATTGACCGCCGGCGCGACCAAGGGGTGACGACGTCACCGAGAAAGGGAGGAAGACAATGCCTTTGCACATGACACGCAGAGCCCTGCTGACGACCGCGATGGCCGCCGGCGCGACGGGCGCATTGGGTCGGTTGGCCCATGCCCAGGTAAAGACGCTGAACGTGCTTTGCCATCGCGTCCACCAAGCCAACCTGACGACCGGCGCCGCCGGCAATGTCATCAAGCCCTGGGAGGACAAGAACAACGCCCAGATCTCCTGGACTACGCTTGACAGCAATCCGCTCCAGGACCGGTTATTCCGGGAGGCGAGCCTGAGCGAGACCGATTTCAACGTCGGCTATGTCATCGACAACCGCATGACGTCGCAGATCGCCTCGCTGTTCGAGCCGCTCGACGACCTCAAGAAAGCCGAGCCGATCGACGATTTCGACGATATCGCCGAGGGCCTGCGCCAATCGATGACCGTCGGCGGCAAGCTCGTCGGCATCCCCGTGCGCCATGCCACGCAGGGGCTTTTCTACAACGAGGAGCTGCTTCAGGAGGCCGGCATTTCGGCGCCACCGAACACATTGGAGGAGCTGGTCGAGCAGGCGAAGAAGCTGACCTTCACCTCCAAGTCTGGTACGCCGGCCGTCGGCATGATCCTTGCGAGCGACCTCGCCGTCTTCCCGGTCATGTTCGCCCGCGCGTTCGGCGGTGATTTCATCGACAAGCAGTTCAAGGTGGTTCCCGATCCGGAGGCGATGGAAAAGGGCCTGTCCGTGCTCGCCGACCTCTTCAAGGCCGGGGCGCTTCCCCGCAGCTACGCCACAACGCGCAACGACGACATGGCGACGTGGATGCAGCAGGGACGCGCTGCCTTCGCGGTGCTGCCTTTCGCCCGCTACGCGCAGCTCAACAGCAAGGAACAGTCGACTGCGCCGGGAAAGATCAAGCCGATCGAGTTTCCCGGCTCCAAGACCCTCGGCACCGGTCAGGAAATGCACCCAGTCGTCGAATCCTGGGCAATGGCCATTCCCGCCAATTCGGCGGACAAGAGGCTCTCCTGGAGCTACATCCGCTTCGTAGCGAGCAAGGCCGCCACACTCGACATGGCGCGCAACGGCAATGGCCCCGTCCGCGCTTCGACCTATGCCGAGCCGTCGTTCGCCGGGGCGCTGCCACAGGCGACGGTCGAGGCAGCCGCCCTTGCCAAGGCGCGACCGGCCTTTCCGGCTTTTCCCGAAGCCGCTCGCGCTCAGTCGACGTTTCTCGAGGAGGTTCAGCTCGCCGTCCTCGGTCGCAAGAGCCCGAAGGAAGCGGTCGCCGCCATTGTCGATCGCGTCAAGCCGCTAATGCCAGCTTGATCGTATGGACTGACGTGGCCATGTCGCCTGCTACTTGCCAGGCGACCAACCGGCGAGGATCAGCGCGGTCGTAAAGTCGTCGTCGGGTGAGGCGGTGTTCCATGGACCTGAGTTCGATCGCGCGAGCTCAGGACTGCTTAGCAGTGCGCTGGCGGCAGACAGCAGGTTCAGCGCGCCGCCACCGATATCCCACCACGCGGCCTAGGCGCCTGGGCGATCGCGTGATGCAGGCCTTACGGCGAGGCCACGCCTTGGCGCACGAGGATCATCAGCGACTCCAGCCGCGCGACGTCCTCTGGGCGAAAAAAGCTTGACGACATCATATTCGGATGCGTTTACTTCGTCCGTAACTAGGATATAAATTCCATTACTATGGAACAGAGCGAAGGGAACCAAGATGAAGCGTTTCTTGCAAATCGTCGCTTCACTCGCCGCGCTTATGCTGCCGGCGACAGGCGCTGCCTGGGCCGAGCCCGCTAGAGGTGGAGTGATTGATGTGGCGACCATTGGGGAGCCGCCGACACTGGATCCGATGGCCTCGACCGCCGATCTGGTTGGCATTGTCACGCAGCACATCTACGAGACGCTCTATACCTTCGACAAGGACTGGGGCATCACGCCGCTGTTGGCCGCCGAAATGCCACAGATTTCACCGGATGGCCGTACCTACACCATCGCGCTCAGAACCGGCGTTAAGTTCCACGACGGCAGCGATATGAATTCGGCCGACGTGGTCGCTTCGCTGCAGCGTTGGATGAAGATTGCCACGCGCGGCAAGCAGGCAGCCGAAGTCATCGCCACGGTCGACGCCGTTGACGACCACACCGTCAAGCTCACCCTGAAAAAGCCGTTCGCGCCACTTCTGTCGCTGCTCTCACTCAACAATGCGGCCGCAATCATCATCCCGTCCGAAAACGTGGGACAGGAGCCGCTGACCAGCTTCGTCGGTACCGGCCCCTATATGTTGAAGGAACGCAAGCCGGACCAGTACATCCAGCTTGCCCGGTTCGACGGCTACAAGTCGCGCGACGGCGAACCCAACGGCTATGGTGGCGCCAGAAAACAGTATCTCGACGAAATCCGTTTCGTGCCGGTTCCCGATGCGAACACGCGCGTCGAAGGCGCTGTCTCCGGCCAGTTCGCCTATGTTGACTCGCTGCCGGTCGAGTCCTTTGACAAGATCTCGGGTGGCAAGACCCAGCCGGTCATCTTGAAGCCGTTCGGTTGGCCGGTATTCGTCCTCAATACCAAGCAGGGGCTGAATTCCGACATTCGCATCCGCAAGGCGATACAAGCAGCGCTGGCGCCGAACGACATGCTGCTCGCCGCATTCGGATCGAAGGAGTTCTTCGCAGCCGACGGCGACATGTATCCGCAAGGCTTTGCCTGGCACACGGACGCCGGCACCGAGCCCTACAAGCCCGATGGCGACACTGAGGCGGCTGCGGCGCTGCTGAAGGAAGCCGGCTATGACGGCAAGCCTTTGCGCATCCTCACCAGCCGCCAATACGAGTTCCACTACAAGCTGGCGCAGGTCGCGGCCGAGTATCTGAAAGCCGCCGGCTTCCAGGTCCAGCTCGACGTGGTCGAATGGGCGACGCTGACCAAGAACCGCACCGACCCGGCGCTGTGGGACATCTACATTAGCCACAGTCCGTTCCTGCCCGAGCCGTCGCTGACCGGCATAATGTCGGACTCCTCTCCGGGTTGGTGGGTTTCGGATCGCAAGCACCAGGTGCTTGAGGCGTTCAACGCCGAAGCCGATCCGGCCAAGCGCGTCGCGCTGTTCGCAGATGTCCAGAAGGCGATCTACGACGAGGTTCCAGCGTTCAAGGTCGGCGACTTCAACGCCTTGGCCGCCCAGGCCCCCAAGCTGAAAGCCGTGACGCCGGCGCCATGGCCCTATTTCTGGAACGCTTATCTGGAAGGCAACTGAGACGGTCCTGCTTTCCGCCTCCACTCAACGACAGGCGACCGGGTGCCGGCCGACAAAGCCGGCGCCCAGCAAACCGTTCGATGGTTGCTCAGGGATGCTATAACGCCGATGCTGCACTCAATCCTCAACAGACTTCTCGGCATGATCGTCGTCATGGCGCTGGTCGTCACCATCGTGTTCGTCATCGTACGGGTGACGCCCGGCGATCCGGCGGCAGTTATGCTGGGTCCAGACGCCACCGCCGCCGATATAACCGCGCTGCGGTCCAAGCTCGGGCTCGACGGTTCCATCCTCGAACAGTTCGGGCGCTACGTTCTCGATGTCGTCCAAGGCGACTTCGGCCAGTCGATCTTCCTCGGCGAGCCGGTCACGACCGCGCTCGCCCAACGCGCCGAACCGACGTTTTTTCTCACCGTCTTCTCCCTGGTAATCGCAACGCTCATCGCGCTGCCGGTCGGAATCCTGTCGGCCTATAAGCGCGGCTCTATCTTCGACCAGGCAGCAACCACCATTGCCATGTTCGCAGCCAGCGTGCCGAGCTTCTGGCTCGGCCTTGTGTTCATTCAGTTCTTCGCCGTGAAGCTCGGCTGGTTCGACACATCTGGCTATGGCGGGCCGGGAGCTTCGTTTGCCGACCGGCTTGACCATCTGGTGCTGCCGGCGCTGGCGCTCGGTCTCATAAGCTCGGCACTGATCACCCGCTTCACGCGTGCCTCGATGCTCGACGTGCTCAATGACGACTATGTGCGGACCGCCCGATCCAAAGGCATGAGCGAATGGCGTGTGGTGCTGAAGCATGCCTTCAGAAATGCCTTGATCCCCATCCTCACCGTCATCGGCCTGACCGCGGCACTGCTCATTTCCGGTGCGGTGGTGACCGAGACGGTGTTCGGCCTGCCCGGCGTCGGCAGCTTGGTCGTCTCGGCGGTGTTACGGCGCGACTATCCGGTTATCCAAGGCGCGCTGCTGGTCATTGCCGGGCTGTACGTCCTGGTCAATTTCGCCATCGACATGCTCTATCTGGCTGTCGATCCGAGGGTTCGCTACTGATGGCCGCTATCTCGGTGCCGCTCCAGGCGGAGCCAAATATGCTTTCGCGGCTGATGACGCGGCCGACGGCGGCGGTGGGCATCGCCGTACTGATCGCCATCGTGCTCGCCGCGATCCTCGCGCCGGTCATCGCCCCCTACGCACCGACTAAGCTCTCCATTGCCAGTCGGCTGCATCCGCCGAGCCTCGACCACCTGTTCGGCACCGACGATCTCGGGCGCGATATCTTTACCCGCACGCTCTACGCCGCGCGCACTTCGCTGGCGGTCGGCTTTGCTGTCGTGATCTTCGCCTCGATCATCGGTGTCGTTTTGGGACTGACTTCCGGCTTCTTCAGAAGGCTCGACGCGCCGGTGTCGCGGTTGATCGACGCCATGATGGCTTTTCCCGACATATTGCTCGCAATTGCACTCGTGGCGGCACTTGGCGCCACCGCCGTCAATGTCGTGGTCGCCCTCGGCGTGGTTTATGCGCCGCGGCTCGCACGCGTCGTGCGCGCCTCGACGCTGGTCATTCGCGAACTGCCCTATGTCGAGGCGGCCCGCGCACTCGGCGTGCCGACGCCGATTATCCTGGTGCGGCACGTACTGCGCAACGTCACCTCTCCATTGCTGGTGCAGGCAACCTTCATCTTCGCCAACGCCATCCTGGCCGAGGCCGGTCTGTCCTTCCTCGGCGTTGGCATATCGCCCGACATCCCGACCTGGGGCACAATGATCGCCACCGGCCGTCAATACATGGATCAGGCCGGCTGGATCATGATGTTTCCGGGCGGCGCCATCGTCATCACCGTGCTGTCGCTGCAGCTCGTCGGCGACGGCTTGCGCGATCTTCTCGACCCTCGTCTCGCAAAGGACATCTGATGTTCAGCAATCGCTCTTCCCAAACCGAAAGGCCGCTGTTGATCCGGGGCGCAAAACCAGTCGGCTTCGGCGGCGAGTTTGGCCAGACGATCGACGTGCTGATCGGCAAGGATGGCCGTATCGCCGAAACCGGTTCGACCATTGCCGCCGGCGAGGATGTGACGATGCTTGACGCCAATGGCGCGTTCCTGTCGCCCGGCTGGACCGATCTTCACGTGCATGTCTGGTACGGCGGCACCGACATTTCGCTGCGGCCGCAGCAATGTGGCGCCGCCCGAGGCGTCACCACGATGGTCGATGCCGGCTCAGCCGGCGAAGCCAATTTCCACGGCTTTCGCGAGTTCATTATAGAGCCGGCGCGAGAGAATATATACGCGTTCCTGAACATAGGTTCGATCGGTCTCGTCGCCTGCAACCGTGTCAGCGAGCTGACCGACATGCGCTCGATCGACATCGACCGCACCATTGCAACCGTCGAGGCCAACCGCGACGTCATCGTCGGACTGAAGGTGCGTGCCAGCCACGTCATTACCGGCGGCTGGGACCTGACGCCGGTCCGGCTGGCGAAGAAGCTCAGCCGCATCCTCAAGCTGCCGCTGATGGTGCACGTTGGTGAGCCGCCGCCACTCTATGACGATGTTCTCGGCCTGCTGAGCGAAGGCGACATCGTCACTCATTGCTTCAATGGCAAGGCCGGCGGCTCGATCATCGAGGACGACGATCTTTATCGGCTCGCCGAGGATGCGGCGCAGCGCGGCATTGTGCTTGATGTCGGCCACGGCGGCGCCTCGTTCTCCTTCGATGTCGCCAAGGCGGCGCTCGAGCGCGGTCTGCCGCCGAAGACGATCTCGACCGATCTGCACAACCGCTCGCTCGACGGCGCGGTGTGGGATATGGCAACCACCATGTCGAAGCTGTTGTCGCTCGGCATGGCATTCGACGATGTGGTGACGGCCTCGACGACGGCGCCGCGCCGCGCCATCCGGTTGCCCGCCGACGGACTGCTGGAAAAGGGCAGGCCGGCAGAATTCACTTTGTTCGACCTCGCCGACGCCGAGCTCACCGTGAAGGATTCGCAAGGGGCGACAAGTACGCTGCACCGGCTGTTCGAGCCTCGCCACGCTATCCTCGGTGCCGAGGCGATCATTGCCCACCGCCACCTGCCGCCGGAAGGTTCTGCGGGCAGTGTGCACGTCTGTCCGCATTGCGGGTGGAAATCATGAGCGGCGCGATCGCCAGCGACGTCATCCTGTCGGTTCGGGACTTGCGGACCTGGTTTCAGACCCGCCGTCTTACCGCCAAGGCGGTCGATGGCGTCACCTTCGACCTGAAGCACGGCAAGACTCTGGCCGTGGTCGGAGAATCCGGTTCCGGCAAGTCGGTGACCAGCCTGTCGATCATGGGCCTGCTGTCACGGCCCGGAAGGATCGCCGGCGGCCAGATATTGTTCCGCGATCGGCAGGAGCGTGTCCACGACCTCGCCGGATTTACCCAGAAGGAATTCCGCAAGGTCCGCGGTCGGGAAATCGCGATGATTTTCCAAGAGCCGATGACCAGCCTCAACCCGCTCTTAACGGTCGGCGATCAGATCGGCGAAATGATCGCGCTGCACGAGCCGGTGACCCGGGAGCAAGCGCGCAGCCGTGCGCTCGCCATGCTGAAGCATGTCGAGATTCCGGACGCCGTCTCGCGGCTCGACGACTATCCGCACCAGATGTCCGGCGGCATGCGCCAGCGCGTCATGATCGCCATGGCACTCGCCTGCAGTCCGTCGCTGCTGATCGCCGACGAGCCGACTACGGCCCTCGACGTCACCATCCAGGCGCAGATCCTTGATCTCTTGCGTCGCCTGCAGGTCGAGATGGGCATGTCGATCCTTTTCATCACCCACAATCTTGGTGTCGTCGCCGAGATCGCCCATGATGTCGTCGTCATGTATGGCGGCCGTGTCGTCGAGCAGGCACCGGTCAACGACCTGTTTGCGCACCAGCGCCATCCCTACACGAGGGGGCTGCTGGCCTGTACGCCCAATGCCGCGCGCGACATCGGTGACGACGGCAAGCGCCGGGCGCTCTATTCCATTCCCGGCAGCGTGCCGCCGATCACCGCATTGCCGCCGGGTTGCGCCTTCGAGCCGCGCTGTGACTTCGCCATTGCGCCCTGTCGCGCGGCACCGCCGCCATTAATGCCGGCAGGGCCGCATGGCGCTTCCCGTTGCATCAGGAGTGCAGAGCTGTGAGCGCCGGGGTGATACCAAGTCGTGCGGCGACTGCGCCATTGCTCAGCGTGCAGGGTCTGACAAAGCACTTTCCCGCCCGCAATGGCCGCATCGTTCATGCTGTCGAGGATGTCAGCTTCGATGTCGGACGCGGCTCGACGGTCGGGCTGGTCGGCGAGTCCGGCTCTGGCAAGACCACCGCCGGGCGCGCCATCCTCAGGCTGGTGGAGCCGACCAGAGGCAAAGCGCTGTTCGACGGCGTCGATCTGTTTTCGCTGTCGGCACGTGAAATGCGCAGCTACCGGCAAAAGCTGCAGATCGTGTTCCAGGATCCATTCTCCAGCCTCAACCCGCGCATGCGCATCGCCGCCATCATCGGCGAGGCCCTCGACGCGCGCGGCTTTCCGCGAGGCAAGCGACGTGCCGACAGGGTCGCCGAACTGCTGACCCTGGTCGGCCTGTCGCCTGATCACGCCACGCGCTACCCGCACGAATTCTCCGGCGGCCAGCGCCAGCGCATCGGCATTGCGCGCGCGCTCGCCGTCGAGCCGGAATTCGTCGTCGCCGACGAGCCGGTCTCGGCGCTTGACGTGTCGGTGCAGGCGCAGGTGCTCAACTTGCTCGGTGAGTTGCAAAAGCGGCTCGGCCTGACGCTGCTGTTCATCGCGCATGACCTCTCGGTGGTCGAATACCTTTGCGACGAAGTGGTGGTGATGTATCTCGGCCGCGTCATGGAGCGTGGTCCGAGCCGTCTTCTCTACGCCGCGCCGCGGCACCCATACACCAAGGCATTGCTGGCGACAGCACCCGTGCCCGACCCGACCCGCCGACGCACTCACGTCGCCTTGCGTGGTGACATTCCAAGCCCGATTGACCCGCCTTCCGGCTGCGTCTTCCGCACCCGCTGTCCGGACGCAATTGCTGCCTGCGCCGGGATCATTCCGCCCGTCGACGATATCGGCGGCGGGCATCACGTGGCCTGCATCCGGCACAACCAAAAAACGATCTGATTGGAGTTTGTGTATGACTTTTTCCGAGCTCATGAAGCGACCGGAAAGCACGCCCTACGACCGGCTTTTGGCGCTTGGAATAACGCTGCCCGAGGCGCCGCCGCCGATCGCCAATTTTGTCACACACGTGCAGGAGGGCAAGCTGCTGTTCCTGTCCGGCCAGGGGCCGAGTGAGGCCGACGGCCGGGTCTATACGGGCAAGGTCGGTGCCGACGTGACCGTGGATCAGGCCTATGCCCATGCGCGGCTGACCGGTGTCAACCTCATTGCCGTCATGCACGCAGCGCTCGGCGATCTGTGCCGCGTGCGACGTGTGGTAAAGCTGTTCGGCATGGTAAACGCCACGCCGGATTTCGCCGATCACCCCGCAGTGATCAACGGCTGCTCGGACCTGCTCATTGACGTTTTCGGCGAGCGCGGCACCCATGCCCGCTCTGCGGTCGGTCACGGATCACTGCCGGGAGGGATCAGCGTCGAAATTGAAGCCGTCATCGCCGTTGATTAGTCGCATCGAATAGTCGGAGCACAAGACCATGCCTGTCGAAGATATCCGCAGCCAGTTGGGCCTCAGGCCCGTCATCAACGTCTCAGGCACGATGACCTCGCTCGGCGCCTCCATTGTCGTTCCCACGGCTGTCGAGGCTGTGTCCGGCATTCTCACCGAGTTTGTCGAAATGGCCGATCTGCATCGCAAGGCCAGCGCCGTGATCGCCGAATTGACGGGCGCGGAGGCCGGTTTCATCACCGCCTCCTGTTCCGCGGCAATCAGCCTGGCCGTGGCGGCCAGCATGACGGGCCCGGACCTTGCCGCGATCGAACGGCTGCCGGATACCGCTGGACTGAAAGACGAGATCGTCATCCAGTCCGGCCACATGGTCAGCTACGGCGCACCGATCGAACAGGCGATCCGTCTCGCCGGCGCCAAGGTCGTGCCGGTCGGTCAGGCGACCAGCGCCTCGGCGTATCAGCTCTCAGGCGCTATCACCGAGCGCACTGCTGCAGCAATCTACGTCGTGTCGCACCATGTCGTCGAGTATGGGCAAATCCCGCTGAAGATGTTCGTCGAAACCGCCCGTGCACGCGGGGTCCCGGTCATCGTCGACGCAGCGTCCGAATACGATCTGGCGGGCTTTCTCGCCAGCGGAGCCGATCTGGTGCTGTATTCGGGTCACAAATTCCTGGGCGGCCCGACATCCGGTATCGTCGCAGGCACGAAGGCGCGGGTGCGCGACGTCTACTTGCAGAACCGGGGCATCGGGCGCGGCATGAAGGTCGGCAAGGAAGGCATCGTCGGTGCGCTCGCTGCTCTCCAGGCCTGGAAAACGCGTGACCATGAGGGTATTCGCGCTCGCGAACGCCGAGCGCTCGACTGCTGGGCGCAAGCACTCGAGGGGCGGCCTGGCGTCACCGCCGCTATCGTACCCGACCCGACCAGCAATCCGCTCGATCGCTTGAAGGTGTGGGTGAATGCCGCCGAATCGCGCATTACAGCCTGGGATCTGGCCGACCGGCTGGCAGCTGGCAATCCGCCGGTGGTCGTCCGCGATCATGAAGTCGAGCACGGCTATTTCTTCCTCGATCCATGCAATTTGCATCCCGACGAAGAATTCATTGTGGCGGCACGGCTTGCCGAGGAGCTTGATGGCGCGCGCAAGTCGAATGCGATCATCGCCACACCATGGAACGAGCGTCTCATGGCCCGCGAGGCTGCGATCCTCAACTGGCCGGATTGAGGCTGGCTGTGGTAAATGCCCCGGCTGCCTTACAGTGCCCGCAAAACCGAGAATGCCATGCCCACGATAGCGCCCGACCTGCACCTGAACCCCGCCGAAGACCCGCGGGAACCCCGCCGCTCGCGCACCAGCGGTATCGACCGTGCGCTGCAGATACTCGACTATCTGCAAAAGCAGGGGCGGCCAGCAACTGCATATGAGATTGCGCACGACATCGGCGCCCCCCTGTCGACGATCTACGTCATCGTCGACGATCTGGTCGAAAAGGAACTGCTGGACCGCAAGGACGGCGGCCTGCTCTGGCTGGGTCCGCGGCTCTATCAGTACGGCCTGACCTACGCTCGCACATTGGACCTGCTCAACGTGGCAACGCAGGAGATGCACGAACTGGCTCAGAGTTCGAAAGAGACGATCCAGCTATGCGGCCGTGACGGTGACCATATGGTCGTGCTTGCGATGGAAGAGGGCAAAGATCATTTCCAGGTTACATCTCGCGTCGGGACCCGGACGCCGCTGAACTGGACCGCGTCGGGTCGGCTGCTCGTCGGCCATTTGCCGGAAGCCGAACGCCGCGCCATTTTCGCTCGATCCGCGATCGCATCTCCGACCGGACGCGCCGAGACGGACGAGGATGTGCTCGCTCGGGCGGCCGCCACAGCACTGGAGCAGGGCCTGTCGATCCAGGCTGGTGAATCTGACTTTTCAGTTGCCTGCATTGCGGCTCCCATCCGTGACAACCAAGGAGCCTGCCGTGCCACGATCTCGATCGTCGTCCCGGATGTGAAGCTGAAGCAAAAGAACCCGGATTTGATTACGATGGTCAAGATCAGTGCGCGCCGCATCGAGTCGCGGCTCGGTTGGCGAACCGACCGGCCATAACGAACGCCCGGCGCGAGTTGGCAAAATCACGGGATGGTGCGTTTCTGCACATCCCGCTCACCGGACCAGAAATGATCCCATTGGGCTCAGCAGCCCGTCCAGACGAAAATTTGACGCATTGAACCGACGGGCGCCGAGTCTCCAGCCGTTCCAATCAAGCCTGCGCTCGCATCTTCAAGCTGGCCGATCTGGTGGTTTTCGGTGCCTGACAGGCTTGAGCAGTGAAACGAGAATGTGCTCTCTGGCCTGTTGATCAGACGCTCCCGTCGTCAGGCAACCGAGTACAGCGTCATCGCTGCATCAAAGCCGCGCTGACCTCTCGGGTCGAGGGCTGCCCTGATCCCCAGGGATCTGGGGCCCCGTGCGGTGTGGCCGCGCGCGCCGAGCCTCGCGTCGCCGAAGAGGCCCGAGGCGATGTCGAAGCCCAGAGTGTACATGCCGGGCGGCTCTGCAGTGCGGGCAGCCTTAAAGGCATCCGTCGAGGTCTTCTCCGCGATCTTCGCGCCGACGGTCGCGAGGCCGAGTTGCGCATTCCGGGCGACAATGAAGAACGCTGAATCCTCGCAGCCAACGCGCTCGTCAGCATCAAGGCCATCCATGAAAAGCTGCTTTCCCGGGCCCCATAGCGTGTCTGCTCCGGGCATCGCGACGCCAATATCAAACCCGGTCTTGGCGGGGCCGTCTGGCTCTAGTTCTCGCATCCCGCTCAACAACGCGTCGCGGCTGACCATCATTTTTCCCTTGTCTGCATAAACGCTTTTCAGCCCCTTCGCGCCTTCCGGAAATGGATCGGGCGTCAGCCCTTGCGGGAAACGCCGGGCCGGCGTCTGCTTCGCGGCGAAATCAACCGGCAGGCACGCTGTTTTAGGATCGTTGATCGCCGCGGCGGCGGCTTGCGCGATGATGTCTATATCGACTTGGAAACCACGGAATGCCTCCTGAACCATCTGCAGGGTTGTCGGTGCCGTGAAGGTGAACTTGCCTGGATTGAGCGTAATGAAGTCCATCAGGTTCATCTGGTCTAGCCGGCTGCTGCGCTCCTTCGCGCACTCAACCAGAACATCCTGGGCTTGCCGGACCTGCGCTGCGTTCGGCGGGATCGGTCCATCTGCGATGGAGATTGGAGCTAGGGTGACGAAATAAGGAACGGCATTGGCGTTCGGATCGGTCTGGAATGCGTTCAGCCATTGCTGGAGAAGCCCATACATCTGGCTGGGATCCGTTACGTCCCCCATGATCAGATTGATCGGGCCGCCTTCGTGGTAGACGGTCGTGCGCACGTCTTCATGGAAATGCCTCTGCCATTTTCATCTTGGCGTCGGCAGAAAACAGCCCGTAGGACCCCGACAACTCCATCGAAACGGCTTGGGCCTCCTCGGAACTGGCTGTATCCATCTGCAGGACGGCCAGGAACATCCCGCCGCGTCCTACCCCGTTCACGAACATGTTCCCGTAGCGTGATTGGAAGAGCTCGGGATTGCTCGATATCGCCGCCGCCGAGCCGCTCAGCTTTGGTTCGTCGATGCCGTGAAAGGGCAGCGTTACTTTGGCGGAGATGAGCAGGAACAGGGAACTGCTCTGGATCTTGGAACTTTGGGCGAAGTCAAACCTTCCGGACGCGGAGAAGCACCCGCACCCGCCGCTCGCTTCGACATTGATGCTCAGCGACTTTTCGAGTTCGGCGGTGGTGTGAATACGGCGTATGTCGAATGAAGATATGGACCCCATTGCATCGTCGACGCCGGAAAATGCGCCATCGACGACATGACCCATCGGACTACCCGTCGCAAGATCGACACCTTTTCCATAGTCGTAGCCGGGAGAGTAAGGTACGGTTACTTGAGTAAGCATTTCAATCTCCTGATGGGCCTATTGGCATTACTCTTAAATAAGCCAGTTCAGCAGAGTATAATCTGCATGATTCTATCTGGCCGCCAGAGTGCAGTCTAAGGGGCTAGTTGGCGGCGTCCTCCCCACATTCCTAGCAGGAAGGCTCAAGCGTCGTCGGGAGGCGCTACCCCAAGCCATCTGTCGAGTTCCCGTTTCGGAACCAAAATTACAGGGCCGGGCGCTCCGCCCCGGGAACAGCTCCCAGACGTCTTTGATGTCCATGACCTTCTCTGCAAGGTCTTCAAAGAACGGTCCGACCGGAACCGATCCATGCATGTCAAGAAGCTCGATCGGAACCGGATCGCTCGCCGAGCTTGAGTTCGGAGCAGTTCCTGGCGCGGAGAGGCCACCCTCGCCGGAGGCACCAGACATCCAAGGCGGAGCAGGCGCGATCCTGCTTCGAGTGCGGATCGCGCATGCTAGAGCTAGTCTGATACGGATTGGACGAGGATGGTGATGTCGTAACTGGCATCCGCGCCCTGCACGTTTTTCACGGTTTGGAAATCCATGATCGCGGACAGGTCGATCATCCCTATCTCGTCATCGCCTGAAAGGTCGGTCTCGATAATATTAAGGTAGAATTCACCGGCTGGAACGATCTGTTTGATGTCGAGATTGTAGTCGTTTCCCGGAGTGAAGGATCCAATCGGGAAGCGAACAGGACCCATCACTCCAACAAGGTCGTCAGAACCTGTATAATCGTTCGTCGAATGACATTTGATGCGGCTTATGTTCAGTGAGTAGGGACGCATGGTCATTGCTCCATCAACTTGTTGCGAGACGGAATGCTCACCTGCCCGAGCTTACGAATGGCTTACGGGGTGGTCACGGCCCGCTGCTTTCTGCTCGCTGAGGTGTTGTCGGCGACCGTGGACATCACCCGATGCCTGTCGCGCGGTCAGTCAATCCGGTAAATGACGTAGTAGGCCGAACCCTCAATCGCTGAGCGGGCGATCTTGGCGATTGGACCCATGCCTTGTTCTTCCTTGTCCATGGTGACGGAGCCGAGTGGATCGTTGCCATTAAGAGGGCCGTCTTCATCCCAAAGAGAGAGATTCTGGCTATACTCGAACGGCAGCAGCAGGCTGCCGGCGAAGTCGTTCTGGATGAATTGCGGCGTCAGGCCCATGATGGCGTCGACTAGCGCCTGGTTGGCCGCGAAGTCGGTTCCGGTGGCGGGCTGGACACAATAGATGGTTTGAACGGTTGCGGTCGGCATGGTTTCCTCCATGAGTTGGAACGATGCCGACAGTGACCGAGCCGCGCTTACGTTTGGCTTACATGCTGAAATGACGCGCACCCGGCCCATCATCTGCTATAAGAGTGCAGCCTGGTGGATCTGGATGCGGCGGTGCACGGCGGCACGATAGCAAAACTTTCAATGCCAAGACCCGCGGGAATCTCGCGGCGGCCGCGCATTGCTGCACTGGTCGACAGGTGCCTGGAATCCGGCATGTGCTGGATTGCTGCCCCTGGCGGATACGGGAAGACCACCGCAGTCATCGATTACCTCCAGGAAAAGCGGGCTCCGCATGTCTGGTATCGCGTCGATGACGAGGACCAGGATATCGCCCGGCTGTTCTACTATCTGGCGATGTCGCCTGGGGCGCGGGAACTCAGCCTTCCTGTTTTCGGAACCGAATATGCGGAGGATGCTGCTGCATTCGCGCGTCTGTTCTTCCGCGCTTACTTGGCGCAGATGGTGCCGGACACGGTCATCGTCCTCGACGATATTCACCGTGCCGATACACCAGAATTCCGCGAAATTCTGGCTGTCCTGCTGCGGGAATTGCCCAACACGGTCCGGTGCATCTGCATATCGCGTACACTGCCTGGTGGGGGCGTGGCCGAACTCGCGCTCGCAGGCAAGCTGCCGGTCATCGGCCAGACGGCACTGGAATTCTCGGAGGACGAAGCACGCTGCCTCGTCGGTCTCAGGGAACCAGGCCATGAGAAGGGGATCGAGGTCGCCGCCGCCAAGGGGTGGGCGGTCGGCCTGGTCATGATCGCCAACCAGAAATCAAGTACCCCACAGTTGATGAGCGCCATGCCTCTGGGGCAGGGAAATTTCCAGGAGGTGGTCGGCAGACTGTTCCTGCAGAACGTTCCAGGCGACGACCAGAACACCCTGTTGAAGCTTAATCTGCTTCCCGAAATCAATTCCGGTCTTGCCGACGCCTTGCTCGGACCCAGAGTCGGCGGCCCGGTGCTGGAGCGGCTCTTTCAAATGCAGCTGTTGGTCACCCGAACAGGCCTCAGAGGCGGAGGATTCCAGTTCCACGACCTCCTGCGCGACTACCTGTCCAGGCTCTTCGAAGCGCGGCTGCCGCCGGAAGAGCAGGCAAGTTTGCGCGAAAGGGCAGCTCGGGTCCTGCGCGACGCAGGATTGGTCGACGCTGCCGTATCGATGGCTCTCCAAGCAGAAGCCTGGCCGCTTGCCCGCGAGTTGGTCATCGAGCACGCCGAGGCGATGCTGTCCCAAGGCCGCAGGGCTACCTTGATCGAATGGGGCACCAGATTTCCTGCTGAAGAACTGGAAGGCTGGCTTCTCCACTGGATCGGGGCCGCTCACGTTCCTGACGACGCCGCAGCCGAGCGATGGTTCTCACGGGCTTGGGAGGCGTTCGAGAAGGACGGCGATTTGCGGGGGCAGTGGCTGACCGTAATCCGCGCCGTGCTCGTAAAGACAAGCAGCTGGCGGACGCACGGGGGCCTGGACGGGTGGACGCGAAGGGCAGCCGCCATCCTTCGCGGGAGGCAACCCGATCTTGTCCCGAGAGAGCGGATGCTGGTTGGTGTCGGCATGTTGCGCGCGGTTGACTACGGCGAGGCCGACGAAGAGACCGCACAGGCAGGAGTGAAGATCGCCGACGAGCTCCTGCAACAGCTGTCGAATCCGACTGGTGAAGTTCCGGTTGACCTGAGATTGCTTGCCAGTGAAGCCCTTGTTGATCATGCGGTCTGGTCAGGGCGGCAGGACATCTTCGAACAGGCGGTCGACAGCGTCGCTTCCGAATTGAACGACCCGAAGGTGACGCCTTGGGTGCTTGGCATGTGGTTGGTCTCTTTCGGCGCCGCCAGCGGCAGGTATTTTTCATTCTCGAGGCGCGGGTTTCCATATGCCTCGGCCGAAGACGCCCTTCGCAAGGCAATCGAGATGGGCGAGAGGGAAGCCCTGAAAAGCGTCGAGTTCAGCGGTCTCTACCATCTCCAGCTGCTGCTCAAGCTCCGCAATGATTTCGCCGGCTTCGCAGATCTCGTGACAAGGCTCGGCGAAATCGCGGACAGCCGCTTCACAACTCAGGTGGCCGTAGTCGCAGATTGCCGAGCCGCCATGCATGCGCGGCAAGGCAGCTTCGTCGAAGCCTACAGGGATTGCGACACGTTCATGACCGCGATCGAAGAGGCGAACGAGCCGATGGTCGAGCGCTGGCCGCATTATGTCACCAAATTCCAGGTTCTTCTCGCCGACAGAAGACCGGCTGAGGCCGCCTCGCTGTTGGCAGATGTCGTCGATCGGCTGGACGGCGGCCCGCGGGAACGGGTGAAGATTTGCATTCTTGCCGCTGCCGCTTTTGAAGAGAAATGGAGGGGCGGAGCCGCTTATGAAGAGAAACTGACGGAGTTCATGGCAGCCCTGAGGGCCGTCAACCCGTCTGCAATCCTACTCAACCTGCCCGATCTCCTCGCCGAACTGCTGGCGGATGCACTTGACCGCGGAATTGAAGCGGATCTCTGCCATTCGGTCATTCAGACGCGGCGTCTCGTCCCGCCAATGAGACGGCCTGCTAAATGGCCATGGCCACTGAAGATCTTTGTACTGGGCGGCTTCAGGATCGAGCTCGACGGAACTCAATTCGATCTCGGATCGAAATCGCCGACGCGTGCCCTCGATATCCTGCGGGTTCTCGCCCTGGCGCGCGACCAGACCTGTCCCCTCGAAAGCATTCATGACTGGCTTTGGCCCGATCTCGACGGGGATCAAGCCAAACCGGCGTGCGAGCAAGCCCTTCACCGCCTGCGCAAGACGCTCGGCAAGGGCGACTTCATCGTCCAGAGGGAGGGGCGGATCAGTCTGCCCCCGGATAAGGTGTGGGTCGACCTTGCTGATTGGGAAGCCCGTCTCAACCGCGGTCTTTCCAGGAAAGGGGATACGACAGCCCCCGAAAAGGAACAGCTTCTGGCGAGATTCCCCGGCCCGCCACTGTCACCGGGTTCTCTTCCGTCTTGGGCGATACCGGTGGCCGACAAGGTTCGGGACGGCTATATCGACCTGGCGATCAACGTCGGAAGACATTGGGAGAATGCCGGAGAAGGTTTCCGGGCGCGAGAAGCCTATCTGAGAGCACTCGAGTACTACCCAGATTCGGAAAGAGTGTACCAAGCCCTCATCAGGGAACGTCTGTCCAGCAGTGATCCTGCCGCAGCTGTAGACGACTTCTCGCGCTACGAAAGGGCGGTTGGAGCGAACGGGGAATACAAATCCTCACACGTGATCCGCACGCTGGTGCGTCCGTATCTGAGATCTTGAACGCCCAAACCCGTAAGCCATCCGTGAGCTGCGTCTTGCCAGCGTGCTCCGAACCTCTTCTTTGCACGGCCCGATAACTTCACGGGCAATCCCAGGTCGATCGTGTGCGGGGCGGTTTTGTCTAACCAGCAATCCGGGATCGGAAACACTGAGAGACCGGAGCGATAGACTCTGCGCTTGGGCAGCGTACCTGCGTGTCCCCAGCGGCGTTCAAGACTACTCGCGCTGCGAGCGGGTGATAGACCGGCGGAACCGGGCTTTCGATGCAATCCACTTGCGTGTGGTTTCTTCCAGAGCGAATGAATCCAAAAAATTTCGATCTGTAAGCCATCCGTAAGCTGCGGTCAGAGAAACTCAATCCGTCGAAAACAAACAACCGCTTCGTCCGGCCCCTCGAGGGGCTACCCCGCTCGCGAAACCGCGCATGCAAGCAGCCCGATGAGGATCAAAACATGTCTACATGGCAGGATAGAGCATACCGGATATTAAATCTTTTCGAGGGTTCGGCCGACGAAGCTGGCGACCGGACCTGGCAGATTATGAACCACGTTCTCGACGAGAACAATCAGGACGACTACATCAGCAGAGACTTCTACAACGTCCAGCAGACCGCAGGCGGGCTGCCGGAAGGCGTCAGCTTCGAAGTCTTCCTGTCAGCGGTGTCCGGTCATGTCAGGGACGAGCTGCAAGGCGGAAGCTTCGACGAGGGGCTTGGCGATGATGACATTCGCACGGCAGGCCTCTCTTTCGACGACAACATTCGCCGGCATATCCGGTTCCTCAACGGAGTGGTCCACCAAGGCGCTCCCGGCGAGGTTCATCTCGGACTATGGGAGAGAATTCTGCAGGCCCGCGACAATGGCCGGAGTATCCACTCGCTGTATCACGATTACCTTGTCGATGCCTAGCCGGCTCAGACACTCACGGGTTTTGTCACAGGCACAGGTCCGCGGGAAGCCATCGCCCTAGTGACGCGTGCCCGGAAGGCACAGCCGCAGACTTCGGCTGGGAGATGCTCGGCAGCCAAGGAGGCGGCTGGGCCCGGCAAGGGCATTCCTGACCTGGTGATTGTCTGCTCGGCCGATGTCTGAACGAGACGTAACTTGCTCTTGGGCCAGGGCTCCCGGATCGACGGAGCGCGGGCCTTGCACATCCGCAATCTGACGTTGGTCTTTCCCCGTCCGCGTGACGATCCATGGTCCAACGCCGCAACAAACAAGGAGAGTTCTCATGCCTGGTAACGATCTTCAGGTCACCGGCGGCATCACGCAAGCACTGCTTGACGCGCTGAACCAGATACACACCGCCGTTGCGGCCCAGCTTGTGAATCCCGACGGCACGCCGTCTGGCTCGGCAGTCTACATGCACCTTCCAGTCGGCCAGCCGATCGACCCGAAGATGTATGCCAATCCCTGGACGCCCGCCGGCGGCAGCGCCTACGGCGCGGTTTCCACCACGGGCGCTTTCTCAGCACCACCCGCTCCCCCTTCTGCCGGAACGCCCGCGACGCCGGCCGGTCAGCTGGCGGCAATGCCGGCACCAGATCCCAGGCTGCAATTGGCGATCAGCAGCGCCTTCAACACGGCTCAACGGGTTGACGACATGTTGATGGTCACCGACAAGGGGGTTGCGGTGTCGTGGCCCCAGCGAACCGTCAGTATCGAGTATTTCACAGCCCTGGCCGGCATGCAGGCGGAACCGATCCCTGAGCCCTCGACCGATATCAAGAAACGCATCGCCGATGCCCAGAAGACATTGTATCTGATGGATGCCGACGGCAATTTTACCGGCTATACGCCGCGCCACACCGCCTACAGACACAACCAGAAGGTGCTGGCAGATGCACGCAGCGAGTTCGCGCTCGCTTACTCCCAAGCCATGTCCGATCCTATCCAGGGACAGGCATGGCCGGTCACCAGCGCCAGATACCAGAACGCCGTCGACCAAGCCTATAACGACTTCAAGGATATGGGCGGGCAACAGATCGACGACGCGATTGCAACCCTTCAGTCCGTCGGCGGCAGCGCCGCGGCCGCCCTGATTGCCAAGGCCCGCAAGATGTACGACGAGTATAGCGTTGGTCTCGGTGGCGCCGTGGCAATCAAGGTGCCGTGGTCGTATATCGATCCGGTCTCCTGGTGGGATCACACCAACCATGACTTCGGGGTGATGAAAATCACCGCCACATCGAAACAGTACCAGGCGAGCGGTGGCGGCGGCCAACACAGCTTCGGACACAGTTTCTACAACAACGAGTCGTCATCAACATCGGGCAGCGTCGGCTACAGCGTTCTGGGTTTCGGCGCCTCAGCCAATGCATCGCACAGCGAGACCAGCCACAACGACGGTTGGAATGCCGACCAGTCCTCCTGGCAGTCGCATCAGGACAGCAGTTCTTCGGCAACTGTCACATTCGAGTGGTTCATGGCCAGCATCGAACGGCCATGGCTGCTTGGCGACCTTTTCCACATGGACGGCTGGTATCTCGCCGGTCAGAAGAAGAATGCGATCAGCGACGGGACCATCGAAGGTCAGATCGGCGACGTGCCCAAGCTGCTCCCGATGATCCCGAAGGGTTTTCTGATTGTTCGAAACGTGAAGATTACCGCTAATTCCTGGGGCAGCATGGGCAGCGCATTCCAGAGCGCCGTCGACAGCGCTAGCGGACACACGGAAAGCAGCTCCACCTCCTATGGCGGCAAGGTTGGTTGGTGCGGTATCGGCGGATCGGTCCAACATTCCAATTCGGACAGCAGCGGCGCATTCAGCAACCAGCACGATGCATCTCAGGGTTTTTCCTTCAGCAGCAATGAACACGGTGGAACGCTTGAACTTTTCGGTTCGCAGATCGTCGGCTGGGTAGGCCAGATACAGCCGGCCGCACCGCGCAAGGACGACCCTGCACTCAGCGCCGAAGTCGTGGCCAACCCTGCGACAGCCGCCAATGCCGGAGCGCCTGCGATACCGGCTGACGCGCCCGCTGCTCCGCAAGGCTGAGGTGTCCCTGTGAGCACGAACAGCGATCAGCTCGCGATCCTTGGCCAGCAAGTGGTGGACACGTTAATCGCGACCTACAACCCCAACAATGACCCGTCGTTGGCGCTTGCCATTCATCCGGGGCAGGCGCTAGCCGATGGCATCGTGCAAAATGGCGTGACCAATCCGCTGCGGCTGTCGGAGTGGCTGGAAGACCAGTACGACTACCCGCTATGGCTGAAACGGTCCGATGCCTCCTCCGTTTCCGCCTCGTCTGTCGGCAGTCTTACCGCCAAGTCTGCCTATTTGGCGATGATCCCATGGGCGCAACCGGGGGTTCCGGTTGATGCTCCTTCCTATGCGCGCATCGCCGCGATGGTTGCCGAGGCACGAAAAGATATCGGGGACAATCCCGATGCGCTGCCATTCAGCTGCGAGCCGACAGATTTCGCCGAGCCCAGCTGCACGGCCTGGCATGTCTTCGATCAAAGGATATCCCGCACTACCGCAACCACGACCGAGACACCCGGCGCCATTAAGGCAAATCCCCACTTATGGAAGATGCGAGTGTTGACAAAAGAGGTGGTGTCGAACCTCACCGCAGTTTCCGAGGCGGTCGAACGGCGCAAGGCATTTGCCGCCGAATTAGCTGTTGTGCCAAGGGTTGAAGCGGTCAGAAAGCTGCGCATGCAGCCACATCTCACGGACTACGCTACCCAGCCAGTCGAGTTTCTCGGTATCCAGGATGCAGCAAGCACCGCGGTCAATCTGAGCCAGTTCAGCGCGAACCATCTGGGTGGCCTCACCGCTTCGCCGCTCCACGCCCGGGCGCTGGCCGCTACCCTGCCAACATTCAGTCGAATTCGCGCTGCCCGGCGACACTTCACAGCCGAGGCAGATCACGTCTCGCCGCCCAGAGAGCAGCCAAATGCTTCCAGCACGCAAATGCAGTTGGACACCTCGCTCGTGAACCGATTGGCCACAATCCAGCTTCACGATCTCATTAAAAACCCGGTCGTAACGGAGGTAACTACCTCGGACAGTGAACTGCATGTGCATTTCGAGTATTGCATGCTCACCATCACCCGGCGGATCGCCGGCACGAGATGGTGGCATCCCGACCTCGTCGACGAGGAGGATTGGTACGTACCGGGAATGAAGCGCGGCGACATGATCAAGGCTTCGACCGACGAGACCTATGCGCATTGCCTGCCTCAGGGCCTGCTTCTGGTTCGTAACGTGGAATTCAGCGGCTCGTGGACCGCCGAAGCCCGCACGACGATGCAAAACGCCGTCTCGTTTCTGGGTCCCTTCCTGATGCAGGCGCCAACCGGCTCTACATCCAGCACGTCCGACCTCGAACAGATAAGTGTGCTTGGCGTGGGCGTTCAGGTAATAGGCGAGCTTTGCTTTCCATTGCCGCCGCTCCCGCCGATGGATGATCCGGCGGAATTGGAACGTCCCGTTGTCTAAGCAATCAACGACGCTCAATGAAGACGGTAAGTGCGTTGTGGCCGGGCCGGACGAGGTGTCCCAGGCACCGGTATCATCGCGTGCACTCTGCGGTGCTGGCACGCTGCGGACTGTGGGCAAAGGTGGTCGCGGGAGCGCGCTGCCGCCTTTGCCATACCCACCGGAATACCGGTTCCGGCCTCGCTGCTGCGGCTGAACGAGCGGAGCCTATCCCGAACCTTCGCGCGCCGATTTTTACTAGCTTCCCGCCAGCGACAATCCACGGGCGCGCTCGCATAGCAGGGCAAGCAATTCGCTGCGCCTGGCTTCCGGCGTGTCGACGGGCAACACGAAACAAAGCGTCTTGTTGATGGCCCCGTCGCCATCGCGGATGGGCGCGGCCATGCACCAGGTGAAGCGGTCAGCCAGAGCGGCGGTCTCGCTGAAACCTTGCTGGCGCGCCAGAGCCACATCGCCGAAGAACTCGGCTGGCGCAATGACGCGGCCGTCGGGAAGCTTGTAGTCGCCAGGCGGAATGAAGTCCTGTATTTCCTGCGCGCTCATATGGCCGAGCAGCAGCCTTCCGGACGCCGTCCACGGGATCGGCACCTCGACTCCGACATCGCTTGAAATCCGGAACGGGCCGGGCGAGTCCCGGCAATCAAGGACGACGTATTTGTTCCCGCGCAGGCCACACAGCTGGACGGTCTCGCCCGTCTCCGCGCCTAGTCTGTCCAGGGTTTCGATGATGCGTCGATAATGGGCATTATGATGTGAGTAGGCCCAGCCGAACAGATGCATCGCCTTTCCGAAATAGACATAGCCTTCCGTCCCGACGTTCTCGAGCATTTCGGCTTCCAGCAGGCTGTTGACGATCTCATAAGTGGTCGAACGCGGCGCGCCGATCATCTTGGCGATATCGCCGACGCGCATCGGCGCGCGCTGCCGCAGAAGCGCTTCAAGCAGCGTGATGACGCGGTCAATCCCGCGGCGCCGTTCGCCATTGCGCGGCTCGGCGCGGACTTCCCTTTCGATCAAACCAGTGACGCCATCGCTCATGTGGGCCGCACCCCGCGCAAAATCATTTCGGCCCTCGTCTCAAGACGCTTGAAAGATGTCAAGGCTCAGTCTAGCATCCCATCTGTCCGATATACAGGCCTCTTGTCTGGAATATCGGACAATAAAGAGCCAGGCGCAGAGAGTCCTGACGAGAAAAAGGGCGGTTTCCGAGATGCGGCAACCGGCGGGTTTTCTCGTCTCGACCCCGCACGTCCAGGCATAACCTCAGAAGGGAACAATCATGACCAAATCATCGTTTTTCGCATCCGCCAGCGCCCTTTGCCTCGGTCTTCTCCTCAGCGTTGGCGCCGGTTCGCAGGCCAACGCCGCCGCTAAATGCATCAAGGGCGACCGCAAGGCGCCGTATACGATCGGCTGGGCCAACATCTATTCAGTTCCGACCTGGATGAAGCAGACACAGGGCACGATCGAAGCCGAAGTCGAAACTTTGAAGAAGCAAGGCTTGGTCGACAAGCTCGTCGTGACCGACGCCCAAGGCGACGCCAACGTCCAGATTCAGCAGATCCAGTCGATGATCGATTCCGATGTCGATGCCATCATCCTGATCGCTGGCTCGTCGACCGCGCCGGCGCGCGTGCTGGCGGACGCCTGCGCCAAAGGCATCGCGATCATCAATTTCGACAGCCTCGTCGACACCGACCAGGTGACCGCCAAGGTCAACACCGATTCCTCGCAGTGGGGCGATCAGGCGGCCAAGTTCCTGATCGACGCCATCGGAGGCAAGGGCAAAATTCTGATCCTCAATGGCCCAGCCGGCGTTTCGGTCAGTGACGACCGGCGCAAAGGCGCCGATGCCGAGCTTAAGGCTCATCCCGATGTGAAAGTGCTTGCCGAAACGAACACGCCCTACAATGTCGCGCCCGCCCAGGAAGCGGTCACCAGTCTGCTTTTCGCCAATCCCGAAATCGACGGCATCCTGTCGCTCGGCGGCGCTCTGTCGGCGGGTGCCGTGCTCGCGCTCGACAAGCAGGGTCGCGACCAGGTGCCGATCACCGGCGAGAATGCGCGCCAGTTCCTCGAACTGTGGAAGGAAAAGGGCTTGAAGAGCTGGGCGACGATGCAGCCGAACTGGCTCGGCGCTTTCGCCACCTACACCGCCGTACAGGCGCTGGACGGCAAGGATGTGCCGGCTTTCGTCAAGATCCCGCTGCCGGTGATCGACAATTCCAACGTCGACGAATATCTCGCCCGGGCTAAGGATTTCCCGGCTGACGGTTACATCTATTCGCCGTTCGATGAGGATCTGTTCAAGAAGCTGCTGGCCCAGAAATAAGCCTGAAGGGTTGCAACATTGACAACCACGGCTACGCTTCTCGCCGCGCGGGGGGTGTCGAAGTCCTTCTTCGGCAACCCCGTCCTGCGCAACGTTTCCATCGCTCTGCAGCCGGGCCGCGTGCATGCGCTGCTCGGCGAGAACGGCGCGGGGAAGTCGACGCTGATCAACCTTTTGTCCGGCGCCCTGCGCCCGGACGGCGGGGCGATCGAGGTTGATGGACGCCCGGTATCGCGCATGAGCCCCGCTCATGCGCGGCATGCCGGGATCGCCGTTGTCCAACAGGAACTCAGCCTGACGGCCAGCCTCTCGATCGCCGAAAATATCGGGCTCGGCGCCTATCCCAAGAGATTCGGCTTGGTCGATTACACGGAACTTGCCGCACGGGCCAGGGCCGCATGTGATCTTGTCGGCCTTCGCGAACCGCTGTCTACGCCGGTGGGGCATCTGTCACTCGGCCGGCGTCAGATGGTGGAGATCGCCAAGGCGCTCTACCGGCGGCCGCGCGTGCTCATTCTCGACGAACCCACCTCATCGCTATCGGCAACCGAGACAAAAACCCTCACGGACTTGCTGGAAAGGCTTCGGGCCGAGGGCATCGCCATTCTCTACATCTCACACCGGCTGAACGAAGTGATGACACTGTGCCAGCATGTCACCGTACTGAAGGACGGCGCCTGCACGGCGGACCGCTCGCTGGAAGAAACTGATGCCGCCGGGCTGGTGCGGCTGATGGTCGGCCGCGACCCCGGCGATCTCTTTCCACGATGGCAGCCTTCGCCATCGCCAGCCAACGCCATCTCGGTTCGTAATTTTTCGGCCGGCCTGATGCGCGACGTCGATCTCGACATCAGGACAGGCGAGGTGCTTGGGATCGGCGGCCTGGTCGGGCAGGGGCAGGAAGATCTGCTGCTTGGCCTCTACGGCGCGATCCCGGCTAGGTCGGCATCCGCGACCGTAAACGCTGCTTCGGGTCTGCCGGGCGGCGTGCCGAAAGCCAATGCGCTCGGCCTCGCCTATGTCCCGGCCGACCGCAAGCGCGAAGGCCTGCACTTGATCCATCCCATAATCACCAACATGATGCTACCAGCCTTCGCAAGGCTGCCGGCGTTGAAGCTGCGCAGCCGGCGTGCCGAGCGCGATTTGGCGAGGGGACTCGCCGCCCAGCTTGCCATCAAGGGCGACCTCGATCGCCCGGCGCAGGCACTCTCAGGTGGCAACCAGCAGAAAGTCGCGCTGGCGAAATGGATGCCACACGATCCGCTTGTGCTTCTCCTCAACGATCCGACGCGCGGCGTCGATGTCGAGACCAAGCGTGAGATCTACATGATGCTTCGCAATCTCGCTGCCGCCGGCAAGGCGATCGTCCTGCTCAGTTCCGACACACCCGAACTGGTGCACCTTTGCGACCGCGTCGCCGTGGTCCGAGAAGGTCGCATCAAGGCCATGCTCGAGCGCGAGGCACTGAGCGAGGAAGTCATCGTCTCCGCCGCAATGGGCGCCGAACAGCAGAAAGTTGCGGCATGAGCACGGTTGTATCCTCAAGCCAAGCCGGCGCCCTCTACTGGCGAGTTCAGCTGCGCCGAAATGTTGGCGTGCGCAGCCTGTTTGCCGTGGTTCTGGCGTTCCTCGTTGCCTACGGCGTGTTGTTCCCCGGCCTCTTGACGGCGTCCGGCTTCGCCAAATTCACCCAGAGCTGGTTTCCGCTGGCGCTGGTCGCGATGGCCCAGGCGATCCTCATGCTCACCGGCGGCATCAGCTTGGCAATCGGCGCAATGGTCAGTCTCGGCGCGGTAATCGCCGCGACGACGATGATCGGGCCGCTGGGCGTAGCCGGCGGCACCGCCGTGGTGGCGCTGACCGGTATCGGCATCGGTGCCGCGACGGGGTTCATCGTCGTGAAACTTCGGTTGCCGGCCATCGTGGTGACGCTCGCCGGCTCCTTCATCATCGGCGGTGCTGCGTTGCTCATCCTGCCGAGGCCGGGCGGCGCCATTCCGGAGTGGCTGTCGGACCTGCTTGCCGGCAACACGCCGGCGGCATTCGTGTTGCTGGTGCTCGTCGTGCTTTTGTGGAAACTCTATCTCGCCACCCCGCTTGGGTTGAGCCTCTATGCCGCCGGTGAGAATCCGGTCGGCGCCTATCGCTCCGGCGTGCCGGTCGACGGCGCGCGGATCGCGGCCTATGCGATCAGCGGTCTGCTTTGCACAGGCGCCGGCCTGTTCGTCGCCGCGCAAACGGGTTCGGGCGACCCGGTCATAGGCACAGCCTTCACGCTGAATTCCATTGCCGCCGCGGTGCTCGGCGGAATCGGCTTCCTCGGCGGCCAGGGCACGATGCGCGGCGCGCTTGCCGGCAGCCTGCTGCTCAGCCTGATGATCAGTGTCATGTTCTTCCTCGGCTTCACGCCAGTTGCTCAGTATGTCGCCCAAGGCCTCATCATCATCGGGGCGGTCGCCATCCCGCAATTCCGCAAGGTGCAGCAATGACAGCACGGAAAGAGAGCGCGCGCGGCGGGCGGGCGTTGACGATCCTGCGCAGCCGGCCCTTCCTCACGGTCGCTATCGTTGCCGCGGTGTGGATCGCGGCGAGCTTCGCTTCACGTGGCTTCGGCGCTTATGGTCATTTGCGCTATTTGGGCGAGTTGGGCGCGGTGATCGGCCTGGTCGCGGCGGGCCAGACCTTCGTGGTGATTGCCGGCGGCATTGACCTTTCCGTCGCGGCGATCGTCACGGTCAGTGCCGTCAGCCTCCCGCTGCTCTCATTGCAGGCGGATCCGACCGGGCTCACAGCCGTTCTTGCAGTACTTGCGTTGACGACCGCGATAGGTCTCGTAAACGGGCTGGGCGTGGCGCTGTTGCGCGTTCATCCAATGATCATGACACTGGCGATGGCGACATTCCTGCAGGGCCTCCTGATCATCATCGCCGGCGGCAGCGCCGTGACCGCCGAGAACCCGCTGGTCAGCTGGCTCGGCAATGCGCGGCCAGCCGGTATTCCGGCAGGCGTGCTTTTGTGGGTGGTCATTTCCGTGATCGTTCTGACCACGATGCATGCGACATCCCTCGGCGCCCGGATTTTCGCGATGGGCGCCAATCCGCTTGCCGCGGCGCTGTCCGGAGTTTCCGTCGCCTCGACCACGCTCGCCGTCTACGGCATCAGCGGCTTCTGTTCGGGACTTGCCGGTGTGTTGGTCCTCGGCATGAACGGCCAAGGCTATGTCGGGATAGGAGATCCCTATCTCCTCGCGTCGATTGCCGCCGTGGTGCTCGGCGGCACCTCGATACTGGGCGGGCTCGGCACCTATGCCGGTACTATCCCCGGCGCGATCCTGCTGGTCACGATCACGGCGCTGATCACCGTCGTCAACGCATCGCCCGGCTGGCGCAGTATCCTGTTCGGGTCGCTGATTCTGGGGCTGCTGCTTCTCTCAGGCAGGGAGCAGGCCCGCCGATGAAATATCGTGCAGCCGGTAGATACGCCTTGCGTTGCCGAAGAACAGCGCCGTTTGCTCGTCCGCGGAAAGCTCTCCTGCAATGGCTTTGAAGCTGTCATATACTGCATCGAATGACGCATGCAGGCCGGCGACTGGGAAGTCACTGCCGAACATCGCTCGCTGCGTACCGAAACAGTCGATGCAATGCATGACAACCGGCTTCAGGCTGTCGAGTGTCCAATCATGATCGTAGGCGACCAGATCCGATATCTTGATGGCAGCGTTGTCGCACTCCGACAAAAGCCGCAGCCCTTCGCGCCACACCCGCATCCCGTCTGCATCGCGATCGATCGGGCTGCCGCAGTGGTTGAGAACAAAGAGCTGGTCCGGAAAGGCCGCCGCGAGGCGCGCCGCACCGGCGAGCTGGCGCGGAAACACCATCAGGTCGAAAACCAGCCGGTGGCGCCCAAGCAGGGACAGGCCGGCACGCCAGGCCTGATCGTCCATGATGCCGTCACGGGCAGCAAAACGGCGGGCAGGATCCGGATCCCAGCTCAGTATGTCGCGCACACCGACGACACGGTCGAATGCCGCCTGCGCCTCGACCAGCGCCGGCGCTTGGCGGCTCGCCAGCGGTATGTGAACAACATAACGGGCGGCCACGCCGCGCGACTTGTCGAGCGTTTCAAGCCACCGCGTTTCGCCGACGCATTCATCCCCGGTCCAGCCGGCTTCGACATGGACGGTTGCGACGACATTGTGCCGGCCGGCGTCGCGCAAATAATCTTCAGGAAGGTAGTTTCGCCGCAAGCGGCCAAGCTCCCCCAGACCGCCGCGTTCGCCAGCCGTTGTGGCGAGCCAGGGGTGCCGGCTGAGGCCGAGATCCCAAAGGTGATGGTGGGCATCGATGATCGGTCCGCGGTAAGGTGTTGGCACGCATCTCTCTCATGGTGTGGCCGGAATCGGAAATCGATCCGGACTTCATCCTGTAAAGGAAGGACTAGCATCGGATGACCGAAAGCTCACCCGTACTGTTGCTGGCGACCCGAGAAAATTTCCTGCTCGATGACCGTATCCGCGGCGTGCCGCCTGGCACCCTCGGCTTGGACAGCAGCCTTGTCGCATCTGAGCGCTGGCATCCAGCGGATGGGCGTATGTCGTTGCCGGTGTTGACCGTCGACGAGGGGGCCTTCATCGCCAATCGTGACCTCTTCCTGCGCTATGCGCGAGAGCAGGGCGCCGTGATCGCCCCGCATGCCAAGACCCCGATGGCGCCTGATCTTGCCCGGTCCCTGATCGAGGCCGGAGCATGGGGCACGACCGTCGCCGACATAAGGCAGGCCACGGTGATGCTCAGAGCCGGACTCTGTCGGCTGATCATCGCCAATGAGGTCGGCGGACCAGGTGGTGCGAACCGGCTTGCGGTTCTTGTCAGCGCCTGGCCAAGCGCTGAGTTCTACGTTTTCGCCGACTCGATCGCCGCCGTGAATGCGCTTGCCGAAGCCTGGCGGGCCAATGCGAGGCTGCCGCCATTGCGCGTGCTCGTCGAACTTGGTGCGGGCAGGGCAGGCGCCCGGACCACCGGCGAAGCCGAGGCGATTGCCGACGCGATTGTAGCAGCCGGCGGCCGGCTGCTGATCGCCGGCGTCGCAACCTATGAAGGTGCCGCGGCGCAGCCCGATCCTGACCGCACCGATGAGGCGATATCCGCCCTGCTGACAATGACAGCCGACATGTTCCTGCGGCTCCGCGCCCGCGTCGGCGGCGACACCCCGCTGATTGTCACGGCAGGCGGCTCGGTCTACTTCGACAAAGTGGTCGCAGCGCTTTCGCCTCTCGTTTCTAGGGACAGCAGCGCGACGCTGGTGCTGCGCAGCGGCGCCATCTTCTTCCACGACCATGGCGTCTACGACCGCTCGCTCGGCACACTCGACGCCCGCGAGGGTTTTGCAGTCGGCGGCTTCAATGCGTCCGCACGAAATTCGTTCCGTCCGGCTTTGCGCCTATGGGCCGAGGTACTGTCGCGGCCGGAGCCCGGCCTTGCGATCTGCGGCATGGGCATGCGCGACGTGTCGTTCGACCAGGGCTTTCCAATGGTCCTGACCATCTTTCGTGCCGGCAAGCAGCTGCCGATAGCGCGTGCCGAGGTCTTCAAGCTCAACGACCAGCACGCCTTCCTGACAATTGCGTCGGGCGACGACATTGCCGTCGGCGACACCGTTGAATTCGGCATCTCCCATCCCTGCACCTGCCTTGATCGCTATCGCGTGATCTTTGGCGTCGACGCGGCCGGGTATGTCAGCCACGCCTTTCCCACCTATTTCGGCTGACCATCGTCGCGCTTTCCAAAAAAAGAACGAAAGGATCCGATATGATCAAGTACTTCCAATCCGGCTCCCGCATGTCGCAGGCGGTCGTCTATGGCGGCCTCGTGCACATAGCGGGCCAGGTCGCAGACGATCGCAAGGCCGGCATCGAGGGTCAGACGAGCGAGGTACTCTCCAAGATCGAGGCGCTCCTGGTCGAGGCCGGCAGCAGCAAGTCGAAGCTCGTGGCGGTCAACATCTTCCTGCCGCAGATTGGCGATTTCGACGCAATGAACAGTATCTACGATGCCTGGGTGGATTCCGCCCGTCTGCCGGCGCGTGCCTGCGTCGAGGCGCGTCTCGCTGATCCTGACCTCCGCATTGAGGTCACCGCCGTCGCGGCTGTGTGAACCGCCGCCATGCACACCGGCATCAGCCATTCGCTCGATTTCGATCGGGACGGCAAGACGCTCAGCCATCTGAGCATCCCGTTCTCGATAGACCGTTCGCCATATTTCCAAATCAAGGTCCCGATCTGCCTCATGCGCAATGGTGAGGGTCCGTCGCTGCTTCTTATGGCCGGTAATCACGGCGATGAATATGAAGGCGAGCTGTGCTTGGCAAAGCTGGTCCGCCGGCTCGATCCAGCGCGAGTCAGGGGCCGCGTCACCATCCTGCCGATGGCCAATGTGCCGGCGGTGATGGCCGCCAAACGCTGCTCGCCGCTCGATGGCGGCAATCTCAATCGCGCCTTTCCCGGAGATCCGTCGGGCACGCCGACAAGCCGGCTCGCCAACTTTCTCGAGACAGACCTGTTCCCCCGACACGACATCGTCTTCGACATCCATTCGGGGGGCACTTCGATGGAACATCTGCCGACTGCACTCGTCGAGCGCAATGCCGATCCCGAGCGCCACAGGCGCGGGGTGGAGCTGATGCGGGCGCTCTGCATGCCCTATGGGTTCGTGGCCGACAATGGCCAGGCCTCGCCGACCTCCATGGGTGCAGCGCGCCGTGCCGGCGCCATCGGCGTCAGCGGTGAGTTCGGGGGCGGCGGCACCGCCACGGTCGACACGATGGCGATCACCGCTCGCGCGATCGACAATCTGCTGATTGCACTAGGCCTGGTCGACGGGCCAGTTGTTGGCGCGGAGTCAATGCATTCGATGCCGACGCGACTGCTTTCGCTTTCGCGGCATAGCCAAGGCCTCTACGCCGCCCGCCGCGGCTGGTTTGAACCCGCCGTGAGGGTTGGCGACAGCGTGAACGCCGGACAATTGGCTGGCTGGTATCACGATCTCGAAAGGCTCGATCTTGCCGAGGAAGCCTTGCATTTTGCCGAAAACGGCATCGTGCTTTCGCGGCGGCTGCATACAATGTGCGAGGCAGGAGACTGCCTCATGCAAGTCGCCGAACCCGTAGAAACCTAAAGGGAAAACGCACGGCGTCTAGCTGCTGCGCCACTCTGGAGAACTGAGGATATCTTATGCAGCTTTCCATGTGGACCTACCCCTGGGATGTCCAGGATCTCGGTTTCGAGATGGTCGAACGCGATCTGGTCGAACGCGCGGGACTCAACATGATCAGCCTTGCTGCCTCGTATCATGCGGGACGCTTCCTTCAGCCGCGCAGCCCGCGCCGCAAAGCCTATTTCCCGGAGGACGGCACGATCTACTTCAAGCCAACCGCCGCGCGATGGGCCGACCTCGCAATTCAGCCCAAGGTGGCGGACGTGATCTCGCAGGGAGGCGACGTGCTTGGCGAGCTCGTCCGCAGACGAGACGCCAATGGGCTCGGTGTTTCGTGCTGGACGGTGTGCCTGCACAACACCCGCGCCGGCATGCTTTATCCGCAGGTGGTTACCCGAAATGCCTTCGGCGATCCCAATTATTACAACCTTTGTCCCTCGCATCCGGATGCGCGCGCCTATGTTCGCGCGCTGGTCGCCGACGTTACGCACACCTACAAGCCGGACAGAATCGAGCTCGAAAGCCCGTCATTCATGAGCTTCGCCCACGAATATCATCACGAGAAAGACGGTGTCGGGCTGACCGCGGAAGATGACTTCCTTCTGTCGCTGTGCTTTTGCCCGTCCTGCCTCGCCCGCGCCGCTTGTGCCGGCATTGACGGCGAGGCGGCGCGCAAACTGGTCAGAGGGTGGATCGTCGAGACCTGTGATCGTGCCGTTCCGGCACCGCGTTTTCCGGACTTTCCGAACGGTAGCTTCGATACCTTCCAGCCCTGGCCAGAATTATACGACTTTCTGCTGTGGCGGTTCGAGCCGGTGACCAGCTTGGTTGCCGAGCTGCGCGACGTTGCCGATCCGGGCACACGTGTCCTCATCATTGACCTGAAGGACGGCTGGTTGGGCGGCTGCGATCTGGCGGCTCTCGGCCAGGCTTGCGACGGCGCGATCCTGTGCGCCTACGATATGCAGGCCAGCGATGTCGCAGATCTGATGGCCACTGGCCGTGCCACGCTCGGAGCAGAGAAATTCCTTGGGACCGGTTACCGGCTGTTCCATCCGGAAATGGCAGGCCCGGACATTCTCGCCGCCAAAGTGAAACCGGCGCTGGCGGCGGGCGTCGATGGCATCAATTTCTACAATTACGGCCTTGTACCTGCCGCACGCCTCGATTGGGTGAGTGCCGCACGATCTGTGTGAACAATCGATCCACTGCCGACCCAATAGGCCTAATTTTGCCTCGAGCATTGCGCGTAATGGAGAGGCGTTCGGAGGACTTCCCGCATGGATTCTCGCATTGCTTTGGCCGGCGGCCAGCAGCCTAGCTGAAAATCGAGGCATGGCTGTGAGGGCCACGCGGGAGGGAGGCGGGTTATACGGTGGAGCGCATCTTCCAATTTATTCGCTCTAGCGCATATTGAAATCTATCTTCTGAGCGTATATCTCATAGCTGGAGAGGTACGCTGTGGACCAAATCGCCCGAACGCCTAAGCAACTCGGAGATGCCATCCGCCGGCGGCGCCGCAAGCTCGGCCTGAACCAGGCCACTGTCGGGGAGCACACGATGCTACGCCAAGCGACCATCTCGGCCGTCGAGAATGGAGCGCCCGGGACACAGCTCGGAACGCTTTGCGACATTCTCGCAGCGCTCGACCTTGAATTGGTTGTCCGCTCTCGGACCAGAGCAAAGTCGACCGAGATCGAGGACGTCTTTTGATGGCTCGTCCGCGGCGGCACCTCCCGCTCAACGTCTTCTTGAACAGCCGTCTCGTCGGGCGGCTGAATAGACAATCCAGCGGCGCGATCGATTTTCAGTATGATCCGTCCTGGCTTGCCTGGGAGCATGCGCTACCAGTCTCGCTATCTCTGCCCCTACGTGAAGATCGCTATATCGGTGCACCCGTCATTGCCGTGTTCGACAATCTCCTGCCCGACAGCATCCCGATTCGCCGCCGTATGGCTGAGCGTGTTCATGCCCGAGGGATAGACGCCTACGACTTGCTTGCCGCTGTCGGACGGGATTGTGTCGGCGCACTGCAATTCCTGCCGGATGATGTCGAGCCGGGCCCCGCCGGTATTGTCGACGGCAAACCCGTTGACGATATCGAAATTGCTCGTCTCGTCCGCGATCTGGCATCGGCCCCCCTCGGGCTGGGCGAGGATGAAGATTTCCGGATCTCGATCGCTGGCGCTCAGGAAAAGACTGCGCTCTTGTTCTGGAAAGGACGTTGGTACAAGCCGCTGGCGACGACTGCTACAACGCACATCCTCAAGCCACAGATTGGACGCTTGCCAAATGGCATCGACCTTTCCTTCAGTGTTGAAAACGAATTTTTCTGCCTCAAGATGACAGCCGCCCTGGGACTCCCGTGCGCCGTCGCCGCAATCGAGGAATTCGAAGGCAATCGCGTGCTCGTAGTCGAACGTTTCGATCGCCGATGGACGAGTGACAACCGTCTCCTGCGCTTGCCCCAGGAAGACTGCTGCCAGGCTCTGTCTGTGCCTCCGTCGCTGAAATACGAATCCGATGGCGGGCCTGGGGTTCCGGCTATCCTTGGTCTGATGAAGGGAAGCGACCAACCGGAGCTAGATCAAGCTGCGGTTCTGAAGGCCGTGGTCGCCTTTTGGCTGCTCGGCGCCACAGATGGACATGCCAAGAATTTTAGCGTCTTTCTTTCTCCCGGCGGCCGGTTCCGCATGACGCCGTTCTATGATGTGATCTCAGCGCAGACCAGCCTTGATGCGGGACAGATCAGGCGCAACAAAATGAAGTTGGCGATGGCTATAGGCGACGCACGCCACTACCTTATCGATAGCGTCATGCCGCGCCATTTCATCCAGACCGCCGCCAAGGCAGGAATTGGTCCAAAACCCGTCACAGCGATCTTTGACGAGCTGCGCCAACGGGCGCTAGCGGCAATCGAACTGGTTTGTGCATCGCTCCCAAAGGGTTTCCCTTCGCAAGTCGCAGATGCCATTGGCAATGGGGTCAAAGCTCGCGTGCGCAGACTGGAAGAGGTGTGATGCTTAAGATCGAGGCACAACCAGACTGATAGCCATTGGGACGTCCAAATGATCTTCTTTTAGCAGCAGCAACGCCGCGCGGGATGTAATCAACCCACGGACTTGCCAGCCTGTAACTTTCTGACCAGGCCGATCAGCTGATCCAGGTCCGCGCGTGTAAGCGCAAGCATCTCCGCAGGGGGTTTGTGATATTCCCTTGTCAATTCCTCAATGGTTGCAACACCCTTGGCCGTAAGCTTGACACGTTTGACACGGCGATCGCTTGGCGACGGAACCCGTTCGGCGAGCCCCGCCTGCTCCAACCGGTCGACCAGCCAGGTCGCCGTCGAAGGGTCGCAGTGCCATTGAGCGGCCAATGCGCCGATCGGCTTGCCCGCATCTTTGTCGAGGGTGAAGAGGGCGCGCGAGTCGTTGGGCGTCAGACCCAATTTCTGCTGGATCGCCAACCGGTCCGGCGCGGACCGCATCAGGAAATCAAACATCAGGCGCCAGGCCTCGGTGGCGTGCTGCAAGCGATCTTGGCCCGGTCCCATTCCACGCTCCTTCGTGTCTTGACACATATTTGGACCAATCATATGATTTGATCAATCAAAATGTTTGGTGATCAAAGCAATGAGAGGAGATCCGAGATGACCAACACCACGGTTCTCGTCGTCGGGGGCGGCCTGAACGGTCTGACGGCGGCCGCCCTTTTGGCTCACAACGACATTCCGTGCGTCCTCGTCGAGCGCCATCCCGACACGTCAATCCAGTACAAATTTGCCGGCATTTCCCCGCGCAGCATGGAGATCTTTCGAAGCCTCGGCCTCGAGGAGGAGATTCGTGCAAATCGTACGGGGGACCAGCAGGCAGGCGCTATTGCGCGCGCCAGGAATCTCACCGATCCCGAGATTCAATGGGGCGGACCGGCGTGGCCGGATGCAAGTGCCCTCAGCCCCACGCAACCGGCGACGTGTGATCAGCACGTCCTGGAACCGATTCTGCGCCGCTACGCCGAGCGGAACGGTGCAGACATACGTTTCAGCACGGAACTGGTGGCTTTCGAACAGGATGAGAATGTCGTCCGCGCGGAAATTCGCGATATCGCGACCGGCGCAAAGGACGCCATCTCGGCCGACTATCTGATCGTCGCGGACGGTGCGAACGGCTCGATGCGAGAGAGGCTGGAGATCAGCCGCAGCGGGGCAGGCGGCCTTCAGCACTGGATAAATGTCGTCTTTGACACGGACATGCCTCCGACGATCGGCGGCAAGCGTTTCACGTCGTGCTTCGTGACGGACCTCAACGGGACCTTCACGCCCAGGGAGGGTGGACGATGGCTTCTGGCGCTCCAGTACTTTCCCGAAAAGGGCGAGAAACCCCAGGATTTTGATGAAGCCAGGTGCAGGGAACTGATCATACGAGGTGCGGGCCGGTCGGATATCACGACTAGGCTTGTCGATGCGCGCTCCTGGGAAGTGGCCGCGATGACAGCGCGCCAATTCCGCCGAGGCCGCGCGTTTCTTGTGGGGGATGCGGCACATTTGATGCCCCCAACAGGCGCTTTCGGTGGCAATTCAGGTATCCACGACGCCCATAACCTTGCCTGGAAGCTTGCGATGGTAACACGCGGGCATGCCGGTCCCTCTTTGCTGGATAGCTATGACATGGAGCGCCGGCCGGTCATCGAGGCTACGTTGGCGCAAGCGCTCGCCCGCCTTCAGAAATGGTTCGACGATCCGTCGAAGCGATTGCCTCCCCCAGTCGCGATGGTCGAGGATTACGACGTGGTATTTGGCCAACGCTACGCTGCAGGTGTCGTGGCTCAGGAAGCCACGCGGGACGATCACCCATTCCAAAAATCCACGGAGTTGTCGGGCCGCCCTGGCACGCGTTTACCGCATTTCGCGGTCGGGCGTGCCGGCCAGCGGATTTCGAGTCTCGATTTGTGCGATCGCGACCTTCTTCTCCTCTGCGCCGACGACGCATGGTGTCAGGCCGCTGACGCCGTAAGCCAGCGCCTCCGCATGCCGCTGACCTGCCACGCCTTTGCCAATGGGGGTCTGATTGATTTGGACCATCGGTGGCCTTCCGCGCTCGGGGTTGAAAGCGGCGGTGCCGCCTTGGTCAGGCCGGACGGGTTTGTCGCGTGGCGGTCAACGCACAGTGTGCCTGATCCTGTACAGATGCTGATCGAAATACTTGACGGCTTGGGTTTCCGCACGCAGGCGTGCGAACATCATCAGTGAGCGGCGGATGCCTCCGGTCTTCCGGCACGACTTCCTTGCCGATGTCGTCGCCGGGAATGCCGGCGATGTTCAGCCGTTTGCCCGTCTCGTCATGCCTCTTCCTACTCGTTGTCACCGAGTAGGGCCGCGCCAACCGCTTCGGTCCTCCCCTTGTGTCGCTAAACTCGCATGGACCATCGTGCTGGCCTTTGGCATTGGAGGCCGAATGTCGCCGTTACGGCAAATGATCAATCAACTCGTTCAGCAGGAGCAGCAACGCCCCAGCGACGACAGCCGCGGCAGCATCGTCCAGCATGATGCCGGCCCCACCCCTTACCTTGTCATGCATGATACGGATGGGCCAAGGCTTGACGACGTCGAAAAACCGGAAAGCAAGGAAGCCTGTTGCCCACCAGAGTGGGTCGAGCGGCAGCATGGAAAGTGTCACGGCGGCGCCGAAGGTCTCATCGATGACGACGATCTGCGGGTCCTCCGTCCCGGTATGGAAGATAACATGCGATGACGCCCATACGCCGACGGCGAACAGGGCCGCATAGGCAAGCACCGTCAGCCAAGGCGATGCGGGTATCAGAGCCGCGGCAACAGCCACTCCAACCATTGCGCCGGCCGTGCCCGGCCATGTTGGAGATAATCCCACGCCGACAGAGGTCGCGAGCAGGTAGGCGAACTTGGGTAGAAATTTATGCATCGAGTTTCGGCCGGCTTCCGACGGGTCGCAAGCAATCATAGTCACATCGTTCGGGTGTTGCCGCCAGACCGCCGCTCGATTTGCACACCCGTCAAAAGGCATCGCCCAAACCGTGAAATGCTGTCGGGCAGCTGTCGCTGCGACCGGAAGTTCTGTTTCGCCGTCAGCTTGGCGAGCATCTTAATCCGCCGGCCACATTCGCCAAACGAGATCGCTTTTGCGGCGAGTTGAGAACGTTCCTGAGCCCGGTCTCGGCCCGCATTGGCCAACTGAAACGGTGGCGATGGTGGAACAAACCCGCAAATTGCTGGTAAAGCTCCGTCAAACGACATCATCAGAGGAGCCGCCATGATCGCCGGTCTCATGAAAAGTCGCATCGACCCGCTATGGGAGCAGGCCGCCTCTCCGCTGATCGGGATCGGCATGACGCCGAACCAGGTTACGGCCAGCGGGCTCGTGCTCGTGGCTTTGTCTTCGGCCGCCTACGCGTATCACCATTCAAGTCTTGCCTTTGGCTTGTGCCTGGCGTTTGCCTTCAGCTTCGACGCGCTGGACGGTGCGGTCGCCCGCCGGACAAATATGAGCACCAAGGCCGGTGGCTATTTCGACGCTATCGTCGACCGTTATCAGGAATTGGCCGTCTTTGCGGCAATAGGCTGGGTCGCCGATCTGTGGGCGATCGCAATGTTCGCGTTCGCCGGCGGGATTCTCACCAGTTATGCCAAGGCGCGGACGGCGCTGGAAATCCCTGTGGAAAACCATGGTTGGCCGGATTTCTTCGAGCGGATGGAACGTCTGGTGTTCATTTGCGTGCTGCTCGCCGCCGACGGAGTCGCGACTGCCGTGGGCGCGGCTTCGCCCTGGATTCTGGCGGGCGGGTTCGCGCTGTACGCGGTGCTGGCCAACGCCACGGCCCTGCAACGGATCAGTCGCGCATTTGCGATGCTGAAACGAGCCGACGGGAAGCAGCCGTGAGATCGCTAGAACGCGAGCATCGTATTGACCGCCGTGGCTTCCCAACAAAGTCGTCAGCGCCAGCCCAAGCCCGGAGCGACATGGGTCAGGATCGCCTCGATGGCATGGACATTGTAGTCGACACCGAGCTGGTTGGGGACCGTGAGCAGCAGCGTATCGGCCTCAGCGATGGCTTCGTCGCCCTTTAGCTGCTCGATCAGGACGTCCGGCTCGGCGGCATAGGAGCGGCCGAACACGGCAAGCCTGTCTGCCTCGATATAGCCGAACTGATCTCCACCCTGGTTGCCGCCGAAATAGGCGCGGTCGCGATCGTCGACCAGCGCAAAAATGCTGCGGCTCACCGACACCCGTGGCTCGCGCGTGTGGCCGGCCGCCTTCCAGGCTTCGCGAAAAGCCCTGATCTGTTCGGCTTGCTGGATGTGAAACGGCTTTCCGCCTTCATCGAATTTGAGCGTGGAACTCTGCAGGTTCATTCCAAGTTTCGCCGCCCATTCTGCGGTGGCGTTTGTGGCGGCGCCCCACCAGATGCGCTCGCGCAGGCCCTCCGAGTGTGGCTCAACGCGAAGCAGGCCAGGCGGGTTGGGAAACATCGGCCGCGGGTTGGGCTGGGCAAAGCCTTTGCCCAGCAACACTTCGAGCAGCACTCCGGTGTGTCTGCGGGCCATGTCGGCATCGCTCTCGCCCTCTTGCGGGGCGTAGCCGAAGTAGCGCCATCCGTCGATCACCTGCTCCGGCGAGCCGCGGCTGATGCCTAGCTGCAGACGCCCTCCGGCGATCAGATCGGCGGCGCCGGCGTCCTCGGCCATGTAGAGCGGGTTCTCGTAACGCATGTCGATCACCGCCGTGCCGATCTCGATTCGGCTGGTCTTCGCCCCAACCGCTGCCAGCAGCGGGAAGGGCGAGGCGAGCTGGCGGGCGAAGTGATGCACGCGGAAATACGCGCCGTCCGCACCCAGCTCCTCGGCGGCGACGGCCAGCTCGACGGAATGCAAAAGCGCATCGGATGCCGTCCGCGTCTGCGATTGCGGCGAGGGCGTCCAGTGCCCGAACGAGAGGAAACCAATCTTCTTCATGAAATAGCCAGCCTAGAGGGAAGACAGGTGCAGACTATGCTTCGGCGCAGAGCAAAGCATCCCGAAATCGGTACCGACGGCCCAGTTTGAGGTGAACGGTCCGTTGTTGATCAGCGATGCCGTCAATGGCGAGCCTGTTGCTGGCGCGAGCGCATCTAGGAAGGTGCCGCGAACGCGAGCACTATCGCGATGAGGATCAACAGCGGCCCCATCCATTTAAAATGGGTTCCAAAGTTGGTCCACCATGCTTGCTGGCCGGGGCGAGCTTGGAACGGGTCCGCGAGAAATCCGAAGCCGATGCCAGCCATCCACAACCCGGCGCAGAACATGATGAACTCGTCGATGTAATCCGCGACCATGTTCCGCAACTTTCGAATTATGCCGCCGCCACGTGCGCCGAATTCGAGCCGATATAGTTACGGATCGTTTCGATGATCCGGTCCTGGTCGGCCTCGCTCAGATAGGGATGCATCGGCAGGCACAGGATGCGCTTCGGCAGCTCTTCCGAAACGGCAAGGCCGGTCGGCGTGCGCGGATAATCGTGATAGGCAATCTGGCTGTGCAGCGGTTTCACATAGTAGATGACCGACGGAATGCCCTTTTCACCGAGATGTGCCTTGAGCCCGTCGCGCTTCGGCGTTTCGATGGCGTATTGCGCCCAGGCCGAGCGGCCGCCGCCCAGATTGCGCGCCGTCTTGACTATATCGCCGAGACCTTCGGCATAGCGATTGGCGACCGCTTGCCGCGCCACCATCTCGTCCTCGATGATGGCCAGCTTCTCGATTAGGATCGCCGCCTGCAGTGTATCGAGCCGTGAATTGATGCCGACGCGGACATTGTCGTATTGCGTTTCGCCCTTGCCGTGAAAGGCGAACGAGCGCAGCTGTTCGGCCAGCGCATCGTCATTGGTGAACATCGCACCGCCGTCGCCGTAGCAGCCGAGCGGCTTTGCCGGATAGAAGCTGGTCGAGCCGACGGTGCCGAACGAGCCGCACATCTTGCCGTCAGCCGAGCCGCCGGTCGCCTGCGCCGCATCCTCGATGACCATCAGGCCTTCGCGATTGGCGATGGCCATGATTGCTTCGTAATCGGCGGCGAGGCCGAACAGGTCGACGGGAATGATTGCCTTCGGCCTCAGCCGCCCCTCCGCCTTGATCATGGCGATTGCCGCCTCGAGGCTGGCGATGTCGATATTGTAGCTGTCAGCATCGACATCGACGAACACCGGCTCGGCCTTGGTCAGCGCCACCACTTCGGCCGTGGCGGCGAAGGTGAAGCTCGGCACGAATACCGCGTCGCCCGGGCCGATGCCGGCGGCAAACAGCGGCAACAGCAGCGCGTCGGTGCCGTTGGCGCAAGCGACCACGTGCTTGGTGCCGATATAGGCGGCGAGCTTGTTTTCGAATTCGGTGACCTGCGGTCCAAGAATATAACGACCTTCGTCGACGACGCGGTCGATTGCCGCCTTCAGCCTGTCGCGGATGCGTTCGCGCTGTGCGCCAAGATCGATGAACTGCATGTCGGCCTCAAACGGTTTTAGCCAGATAACCGGCCGCTGGTAGCAGACTTGGCACGGCCGAGAAAGCCGCAGGGCAAAGCCCTGAATTGCTCAAGTGTCGCAGCCTGTTACCTCTGGTTTCCGATCTGCCCTGTTAAACGCGGGAAAATCCGGGCTTCGGCATGCTTGATATGGGCTGCGCATCCCGCCCGCCAGGTTAGGCGAAACATAAAGTGATCGCCGGCAGGCAGTCCGTGAGGCGGTTGCCAGCCGGTCAGGCGAGTTCATGCCGCCATGGCGGATTGGCGCCGGCCCGCGAGACCGTGACCGCCGCGGCCTTGGCGCCGAGCGTCAGCGCCTTATGGATGGCTTCTTTCGGCAGGCCGGCGATTGCCGTCTTCGACAGCAGGCCCTGCTCGTGCAAGGAGGCAAGGATGCCGGCATTGAACGTGTCGCCGGCGCCGACCGTATCGACCACCTCGACCTTGTCCGGCACGACCGTGACCCGGTGCTGGCTGCTGTAACCAACCGCGCCCTCGCTGCCGTGGGTGACGACGATCAGCTTCGGGCCGCGGTCCAGCCAGTTGCGGACGACGTCCTCATGCGAGCCGGCTTCGTCGAACCAGTTCAAATCCTCGTCCGACAGTTTCACGATGTCGGCCATCGCCATCATGTTGCGGATGCGCCTGAGATGCCTGGCCTTGTCGGGAATGAAGTTTGGCCGGATGTTGGGGTCGAGCATCATCACGCGGCGCTCATGCTCACGTCGCATGAACTCCTCATAGGCCGATCCGGCCGGTTCCGAGATCAGGCTGATAGCGCCGAACAGCATGGCCTCGATCTCGCTGCCGAGCTCCGGCAGGTCCTCGATGGTCAGCATGCGCCCGGCGGTGTTCTCGTCATAGAATGTATAGGTCGCCTGGCCGTTGGTGAGCCGCACGAAGGCGAGCGTGGTCGGCCGCGGCGAGGTGTGCGCATAGGTGGAACTGACCTTGCTGGCCCCCAGCGCCTCCCTGAACTGCCCGCCGAACAGATCCGACGACAGGCCGGAGAAGAAGCCGGCCGGCGCGCCGAGTCGGCCGAGCGCAATGGCCGAGTTGAAGACGGCACCGCCGACATAGGGGGCAAAGGCCGCTTCGCCCTCCGTCGTGGTGCGCGGCAGCATGTCGATCAGGGCTTCGCCGCAGCAGAGGATCATGAAGTCTTGCTTTCCGGCGGATAGATCACGCCCTTGCGAATGATGATGTTGGCGTAAAGCCGCGGCTCGCTCGTCGCGACGATCGCGTGCGCGGCCTTGACCCGTGCATAGAAGTCGGCGCCGGCAAGCGCAACCACCTTGCGGCCCGGCGCATGCCTGGCGCAGATCGCTTCAATCTCATGATGAACCGGATCGGCGAGCAGGGGATCGCCTTTAGCCGAGGCGCGAAACAGCGCCTGCGGCACGGCGTCGTCGACAGGCAACACGCTCAATACGGCATCCAGCACCGGGACGAGATGATGACCGTCGGCGCGGATCAGCCGCTGTGCCTGCTGTTCGGCCGGGTAGTTGCCGTCGACCAGCGCGATCTCGTCGCCATGGCCCATGGCGCGCAACATCGCCAGAAGCTCCGGGCCGAGCAGCGCCGGGATACCGATCAGCATGCTCAGAAGCTCCGGGAAATCGTGGTCGAGCCGATGAGGAAGCGCTCCGATAGCGGCAGACTGGCGCCACCCAGCGCCCGCGCATGGATGCCGACCGTTCCCTCGCGGACGGCCGGCAGCCTCAGGCCTTCGCCGTCGATCCTGCCCATGGCCTGGATGACGGCATCGACAAGCCGCCTGCGCACGGCGAGCGGCATCCATCCGTCGATCACCGCGGCTTCGAAATCGATGACGGACGACGCCGCAACGATGGCATAGGCGAGCGCCTGCGAGGCGCTGGCGATCCAGTCGTCAAGCTCGGCACCGATCTCGCCCCAGTCCCCCGGTGATGTCCACAGATGCGAGGCCTCGACGCCGCGTGCGTTGAGCGCCTTCTCCAGCGTGGCGATCGATGCAACGTCGATCAACTGCGTCGGCTTGCCGTCAGGCCCGGGCACTGGCATTGAGCCCAGCGCGCCGGCATTGCCGGTTGGGCCGCCAAACAGCCGGCCGTTCAGCACGATGCCGCCGCCGGCAAAGGCACCGATGTAGAAATAGACGAAATCGCGCGCCGCACCCGCCGCCTGGCCGAACACGAGCTCGGCGCCGCAGGCCGAGGTGGCATCGTTTTGCAGGTAGACCGGAAATTCGCATTGCGCCTGGATGTCGGCGCGGATGTCGCGATGGCGCCATTCGTCCATGATTTCACGCGGCGCGCCGGCGGTATCGGCCCAGTTCCACAATTCGAACGGCATGGCGATGCCAAGCCCGGCGATGCGCTTGTCCTGCGCAGGAGTGAGCTCGCCGCGCATCTTCTTCATGCCGCTCGTAACGAATTCCACCGTCTCGCGCGGCGCCGGATAGCGGTACGAATGCTGCAGCATCGAGCGCACATTGCCGAGGAAATCGATCAGCACGAGCTCGGCGCTGCGCCGGCCGATCTTCAGGCCGATGAAATAGGCGCCGTCGGGATTGAGCGCCATGGGTATCGAGGGCTGGCCAATCTTGCCGCGCAACGGCGCCTGGCGAACGAGCAGGTCGTCCTCCTCCAGCTCGCGCATGATGACTGATACTGTCTGCGCCGAGAGGCCAGTCATGCGTGCGATGTCGGATTTGGCCAGGCTGCCGTGCTGGCGCACCAGCGACAGCACCAGCCGCTCATTGTGGTCCCGCATGCCGCTTTGATTGGTGCCGCGGTGCAGGCGGCTTTCGGCCGCATCGGGCGAGCCGTGCCTTGTAATGCCGGTCTCCACCCCTGTTCCTCCCGTCGTTTCCCCTCGATGCTTTTGGTCTAGAGTGAGTGAACAATCCTGCGTTGTCAATAATAAATAAGAGTGATTTAATTATTGACAGTGCTGGCGGACTGGTGTCTCTTGAGATCGGCGTCGACACTGGGAGATTTCGTCGGACGCGCTGCAGATGCCGGTTGGCCGGCATCCTAAATGGTTCAATGGGAGGAAAATCGTGACCACGTCAAAACTGTTGAAATCCACCGTGTTTGCCGCGGCCGGACTGAGCCTGATGGCGTTTGCGTCGACGGCATCGGCCGCCGGGGTCGGCGCCTGCTTGATCACCAAGACCGACACCAATCCCTTCTTCGTGAAGATGAAGGAAGGTGCCGCCGCGAAAGCCAAGGAAATCGGTGTCGATCTGAAAGCCTATGCCGGCAAGGCGGAAGGTGACAATGAGGGCCAGGTTGCGGCGATCGAATCCTGCATCGCCGACGGCGCCAAGGGCATTTTGATCACCGCCACCGACACTGCGGCCATCGTGCCGGCGGTGAAGAAGGCGCGCGATGCAGGGGTGCTGGTGATCGCTCTCGACACGCAGCTCGAGCCTGCCGATGCCGCGGATGCGACGTTTGCGACCGACAATTTCAAGGCCGGCGAGCTTATCGGCTCCTGGGCAAAGGCTACCTTGGGCGACAAGGCCAAGGATGCGCACATTGCCTACATGGATCTGATCGCCAGCCAGCCCTCCGTCGACGTCCAGCGTGATCAAGGCTTCATGAAGGGCTTCGGCATCGACCTCGGCGATCCCAAGAAGATCGGCGACGAAACCGACGCACGCAACGTCTGTCACGATCTGTCGAGCGGCAATGAGGATGGCGGGCATACTGCCATGGAGAATTGCCTGCAGAAGGATCCGGATATCAACGTCGTCTACACCATCAACGAACCTGCGGCCGCGGGCGCCTACCAGGCACTGAAAGCCGTCGGCAAGGAGAAGGACGTCCTGATTGTCTCGGTCGATGGCGGCTGCCCCGGTGTCAAGAACGTTGCCGAGGGCGTGATCGGCGCCACTTCACAGCAATATCCATTGCTCATGGCCTCGCTCGGCATCGAGGCGATCAAGACCTTTGCCGACACCGGCAAGAAGCCTGAGCCGTCGCCCGGTCTGAACTTCTACAACACCGGCGTCATGCTGATCACCGACAAGCCTGCCGCCGGCATCGAATCCATCGATACGAAGCAAGGCCTCAGCAAGTGCTGGGGTTGATTTGATCCCCTGATCGGCTCAACTTCAAAAAGAACAATAGGGAATGTGGAGCGGTTTCGGCCGCTCCACATCACAGGCGGGGAGGCCGACTTGAGCGTCGAAACAACCAGGAGCAAGGGACCGCAGGAATTCGAGACGGTCCTGGCCGCTAGCGACGCCAGCGTCGCATCATTCGAGACGCATTCCCGCTCGACGTTGGAGAGCATCCAGCACCGCTTGCATAAAAGCCCGGCCATGGTGCCGCTGATCATCCTGCTCATCTCGGTGGTTCTGTTCGCAGTCGTCGTCGGCGGACGCTTCTTTTCTCCCTTCACCCTCACCCTGATCCTCCAGCAGGTGGCGATAACCGGCATGGTCGGCATCGCGCAGACACTGGTGGTGCTCACCGCCGGCATCGACCTGTCAGTCGGCGCCATCATGGTGCTGAGCTCGGTTGTTATGGGCCAGTTTGCCATGCATTACGGTGTTCCAGCGCCGGTCGCCGTTGCCATCGGGCTGCTTGTCGGCGCGATTTGCGGCTTGATCAACGGCATTCTCATCGCCTGGGTGAAACTGCCGCCCTTCATCGTGACGCTCGGCACCTGGTCGATCTACGCTGCCATCAACTTCATCTATTCCGGCAACGAGACCATCCGCAGCCAGGATCTCGAGGCGACGGCACCGCTGCTGCAGTTTTTCGGCGGCTCGTTCAGGATCGGCGGCGCAGTCTTCACCTATGGCGTGCTGTTGGTGCTGATCATGGGGGCAATTGCCTGGTACGTGCTCAATCACACCGCATGGGGCCGGCATGTCTACGCAGTCGGCGACGACCCGGAAGCCGCGGAACTGTCGGGGGTGCGCGTCAGCCGGATGCTGGTCACGGTCTATACCCTGACCGGCATCATTTGTGCCATCGCCGGCTGGGCCTTGATCGGACGCATCGGATCGGTCTCGCCGCAGGCCGGGCAGTTCGAGAACATCAATTCGATTACCGCCGTGGTGATTGGCGGCACATCACTGTTCGGCGGCCGCGGTTCCATCCTCGGGACCATCTTCGGTGCGCTGATCGTCGGGGTGTTCGCGCTCGGCCTCAGGCTTTGGGGGACAGATCCCCAATGGACGCAATTGTCTGTCGGCGCCCTTATCATCATCGCTGTTGGTATCGACCAGTGGATCAGGAAGATCTCGGCATGAACCAGACTCAGGAACCGATCCTTACCGCCCGCAGCCTGGTCAAACGCTACGGTCGCGTCACCGCCCTCGACAATGCCGATTTCGATCTCTATCCGGGCGAAATCCTTGCTGTCATCGGCGACAACGGCGCCGGCAAGTCGTCGCTTATCAAGGCGATTTCCGGCGCGGTCGTGCCCGACGAAGGCGAGATCCGGCTTGAAGGCAAGCCTATTGCATTCAAATCGCCGATGGAGGCCCGCGAAGCCGGCATCGAGACCGTCTACCAGAACCTGGCGCTGTCGCCGGCGCTGTCCATCGCCGACAACATGTTTCTCGGCCGCGAGATCCGCAAGCCGGGCTTTCTTGGCAGCTGGCTGCGCATGCTCGACCGTCCGGCGATGGAAAAGCGCGCCCGCGACAAGCTGACCGAACTTGGCCTGATGACCATCCAGAACATCAGCCAGGCGGTGGAAACTCTCTCCGGCGGTCAACGCCAGGGCGTGGCGGTGGCGCGCGCCGCGGCGTTCGGCTCGAAGATGGTCATCATGGATGAGCCGACGGCCGCGCTCGGCGTCAAGGAGAGCCGCCGCGTGCTCGAACTGATACTCGACGTCAAACGCCGAGGCCTGCCGATCGTGCTGATTTCACACAATATGCCGCATGTCTTCGAGGTGGCGGACCGCATTCACATTCATCGGCTCGGCCGTCGCCTGTGCGTCATCGATCCGAAGCAATATACGATGTCCGACGCGGTCGCCTTCATGACCGGCGCCAAGGTCCCGCCGGAGGCGGCGCTGGCGGCCTGAACAAGAACTTGAGGCCCGCCGCTGAGGGCGCGGTGTTTCAATGCCAAATTGCCGCAGGGCAACCCGGCTTGCGGTCGCCTGAATCCATTGAACATCCGGTGGGATGCATTAGCATTGGCGGAGATGGTGAAAGCCGCATGATCCTGGCAACGTCACGAGAGGCAGCATGACGCGCGCGATGACAACCGAAGCTCCTCTGCCCACCCTCGAAAACCCGGATCCCAAGACGCTCGCCGACGAAGTCTTGCAGGCCCTCAAATACAGGGTCGGCAAGGGCACCAACGTTGCAACCCAGTACGATTGGCTCACCGCCTCGATCAAGGTTGTGCGCGACCGCATCGTCGATCATTGGATGCAGGCGACCCAAGAGGCCTACGCCCAGCAGGAAAAGCGCGTCTATTACCTGTCACTGGAATTCCTCATCGGCCGCTTGATGCGCGATGCCTTCTCCAATCTCGGCCTGATGGACAATATGCGCGAGGCGCTGTCGTCACTTGGCGTCGACCTCGACATCATTGCTGCGCTCGAACCGGACGCTGCCCTTGGCAATGGCGGCCTTGGCCGGCTCGCCGCCTGCTTCATGGAAAGCATGGCTACCGTCGATATCCCCGCGCATGGCTATGGCATTCGCTACGCCAACGGCATGTTTCGGCAGGAGATCCATGACGGCTGGCAAGTCGAACTGCCCGAGACATGGCTCGATCACGGCAATCCTTGGGAGTTCGAACGCCGCGAACGCTCCTTCGAGGTCGGCTTCGGCGGCTCGGTGGAATCGATCACCTCGAAGGATGGCAGGCTCGAGCGCCATGTCTGGAAGCCGACCGAACATGTTCTGGCCGTTGCTTACGATACCCCGGTGGTTGGCTGGCGGGCCAACCGCGTCAACACGCTGCGTCTGTGGTCCGGCATGCCGGTCGATCCGATCCTGCTCGACAAGTTCAACGCCGGCGATCACATCGGCGCGCTCGCCGAGAGCAACAAGGCCGATGCGCTGTCGCGCGTCCTTTACCCGGCCGATTCCCACAAGGCAGGCCAGGAGTTGCGGCTCAGGCAGGAGTATTTCTTCTCCACCGCCTCGCTGCAGGACATCCTTCAGCGTCATCTCAGCCAGTATGGCGACCTGCAATCGCTGCCCGACAAGGCGGCGATCCATCTCAACGACACCCATCCGGCCATCGCCGTCCCCGAGCTGATGCGCCTGTTGATGGATGTCCACGGCATGGATTTCGACCAGGCGTGGAGCATCACCAAGCGCACCTTCGGCTACACCAACCACACGCTGCTGCCCGAAGCGCTGGAAAGCTGGCCCGTGCCGCTATTCGAGCGGCTGTTGCCGCGCCACATGCAGATCGTCTACGCCATCAACGCCGAGGTGCTGCTCGAGGCGCGCGTCTCCGACCAGTTCTCGGACGAGCAGATCAGCCGCATCTCGCTGATCCAGGAAAATGGCGATCGCCGCGTGCGTATGGGCAATCTGGCCTTTGTCGGCTCGCACTCGATCAACGGCGTCTCGGCACTGCATACGGAATTGATGAAGGAGACGGTGTTTGCCGACCTCCACAGGCTCTACCCGGACCGCATCAACAACAAGACCAACGGGATCACACCGCGGCGCTGGCTGATACAGTGCAATCCCGGCCTCACGGCACTCACCCGAGAGGCGATCGGCGACGGCTTCCTCGACGACATCGACGAGATAAAGCTGCTCGATCCTTTCGCCGAGGACGCTGCCTTCCGCGACAAGTTCGCCGCTGTCAAACGGGCGAACAAGACGAGGCTTGCCAATCTCGTTGCCGACCGGCTCGGCATCAAGGTGGACCCCTCGGCGCTGTTCGACATCCAGGTCAAGCGCATCCACGAATACAAGCGCCAGCTCTTGAACATTCTCGAAGCGGTCGCGCTTTACGACCAGATCCGCTCGCATCCGGAGCGCGACTGGATGCCCCGCGTCAAGTTCTTCGGCGGCAAGGCGGCGCCCAGCTATCACAACGCCAAGCTGATCATCAAACTTGCCAACGACGTCGCCCGGGTCATCAACCGCGACCCGGCGGTGCGCGGCTTGCTGAAAGTGGTGTTCGTGCCGAACTACAATGTCAGCCTAGCCGAGATCATGATGCCGGCCGCCGATCTTTCGGAGCAGATATCGACCGCCGGCATGGAAGCGTCCGGCACCGGCAACATGAAGTTCGCGCTGAACGGCGCGCTGACCATCGGCACGCTCGACGGCGCCAATGTCGAGATCAAGGAATGCGTCGGCGACGACAACATCTTCATCTTCGGCCTGACCACCGATGAGGTCGCCGAGCGGCGCAACAATGGTTACGATCCGCGCGCCGTAATCGAGGGATCGCCTGAATTGGCGCAGGCGCTTGCCGCGGTTTCGTCCGGGGTCTTTTCGCCTGACGATCCGGACCGTTATCGCGACCTGATCAACGGCCTTTACCAGAGCGACTGGTTCATGGTCGCTGCGGATTTCGATGCCTACGCCGCCACCCAGCGCGACGTCGATGCCGTCTGGCGCAACAGCCCGGACTGGTACGCCAGAGCCATCCGCAATGTCGCCCGCGTCGGCTGGTTCTCGTCCGACCGCACGATCCGCCAATATGCGAAAGACATCTGGCACGTGCCCGCCTGATGTGATTGCATGAGACCAGGAACAATGTGGCCCTAGTGGAGTGATTTGACCTTCGCATCCCTTGGAAGGTCAGGCGGCCTGCGACTGTCGAATTCAAAACTTCACTAGAAACACGCACTTGGTGCCCGAGGAGGGACACTGCCTGATGAGCAAGCCGCGCGCGACCGTTGCGACAAGCGGGCCGGACGGACTGGCGCCAGCCGGCGATGTCGCGGCGATTGTCGCCGGCACGCATGGCGACCCGTTCTCCGTGCTTGGCGTGCATGAGGCGGGGAAGGGCTTTGTCGGCCGCTGCTTCGTCCCTCATGCCGAGTCCGTCACCGCCTATACGCTGACCGGCAAGAAGGCCGGCGAGCTGTCGAGACGCGACGATCGCGGCTTCTTCGAGGGCAAACTGTCGCTGCGCAAACGCCAGCCGCTGCGCTATCACGCCAGGAACGCCGGCGGCGACTGGTGGCTGACCGATCCATATTCCTTCGGCCCCGTGCTCGGCCCGCTGGACGATTATTACATCGCCGAAGGATCGCATCTCAGGCTGTTCGACAAGCTCGGCGCTCATCTCATCGACCATGAGGGTGCATCGGGCGTACATTTTGCGGTGTGGGCGCCCAATGCAAGGCGTGTCTCGGTGGTCGGCGACTTCAACGAGTGGGACGGCCGCAGGCACACCATGCGCGACCGCCGCGATACCGGTATCTGGGAGCTGTTCATTCCCGACATCGGCGCCGGCCGCCCTTATAAATACGAGATCATCGGGCCGGATGGCGTGAGATTGCCGCTCAAGGCAGATCCGTTCGCCTTCAAATCCGAACTGCGCCCGGCTACCGCCTCGGTGACGGCGCTGCCGCCGGTGCATGAATGGGGCGACGAGGCGCACCGGAACTACTGGCGCAATGCCGACCACAGGCGCGAAGCCGTATCGATCTACGAGGTCCATGCCGGCTCATGGCGGCTTCACGACGACGGCAGCTTCCTGTCATGGGACGAGCTCGCCGACCGGCTGATCCCCTATGTGGTCGAGACGGGTTTCACCCATATCGAATTCATGCCGATCTCCGAACACCCCTATGACCCGTCCTGGGGCTACCAGACGACCGGTCTCTATGCGCCGAGCGCCCGCTTTGGCGATCCGGACGGTTTTGCCCGCTTCGTCGACGGTGCCCACCGCGCCGGCATCGGCGTCATCCTCGACTGGGTGCCGGCGCATTTCCCGGTTGACGAACACGGTCTGGCAAAGTTCGACGGCACCGCACTCTACGAACATGCCGATCCGCGCAAGGGCTTCCATCCCGACTGGAACACCGCGATCTACAATTTTGGTCGTCGCGAGGTGGTCTCGTTTCTTGTCAACAATGCGCTGTTCTGGGCAGAGAAATATCACGTCGACGGTCTGCGCGTCGATGCGGTCGCCTCGATGCTTTATCTCGATTATTCGCGCAAGGCTGGTGAATGGATTCCCAACGAGAGGGGCGGGCGCGAGAACCTGGAAGCGGTCAGCTTCCTGCAACGGATGAACAAGGAGGTCTACGGCCACCATCCGGGTGTGATGACCATCGCCGAGGAATCGACCTCGTGGCCGAAAGTCTCGCAGCCGGTGCACGAGGGCGGACTGGGCTTCGGTTTCAAGTGGAACATGGGCTTCATGCACGACACTCTGGAGTATTTCTCCAAGGAGCCGATCTTCCGCAAGCATCACCACAACGACATCACCTTCGGCCTGGTCTACGCCTTCAGCGAGAACTTCGTGCTGCCGCTGTCCCATGACGAGGTGGTGCACGGCAAGGGAACGCTGCTTAACAAGATGGCCGGCGACGACTGGCAGAAATTCGCGACGCTGCGCGCCTATTACGCCTTCATGTGGGGCTATCCCGGCAAGAAGCTGTTGTTCATGGGCCAGGAGTTCGCGCAACGCCGCGAGTGGAGCGAGGCGCGCGCGCTCGACTGGAACCTGCTCGATTTCCGGCTCCACCGTGGTGTCTGGCAGACGGTGCGCGATCTCAACTATCTCTACCGCTCGCGCCCGGCGCTGCATGCCCGCGACTGCGAGCCGGAGGGCTTTTCCTGGCTGATCGTCGATGACAGCGCGAATTCGGTGTTCGCTTGGCTGCGCAGCGCGCCGGGCGGCAACCCGGTCGCCGTCATTTCCAACTTCACGCCGGTGCCGCGCGACAATTACCGCGTGCCGTTGCCGCAGACCGGAAAATGGCGCGAGATCATCAACACCGACGCCACGGACTATGGCGGTTCCGGCAAGGGCAACAGCGGCCTCGTCGAGGCTCGGGCGGAAGGAGGAGGCATTTCGGCGACGATGCTTTTGCCGCCGCTGTCGACGATCATGCTCGAATTCGTCCCGGACTGAGCTATGTCTGGAGCATCTAACCTGGGAGGATAGGAATGGCTGAAACAAAACGAACACAGCCGCTGGCACGCGACGCCATGGCTTATGTGCTGGCCGGCGGCCGTGGCAGCCGGCTCAAGGAACTGACCGACCGCCGCGCCAAGCCGGCGGTCTATTTCGGCGGCAAGACCCGCATCATCGATTTCGCGCTGTCCAATGCGCTCAATTCCGGTATCCGCCGCCTCGGCGTCGCCACCCAGTACAAGGCGCATTCGCTGATCCGCCACCTGCAGCGCGGCTGGAACTTCCTGCGGCCCGAGCGCAACGAGAGTTTCGACATCTTGCCGGCCAGCCAGCGTGTGTCGGAAACACAGTGGTATGAGGGCACCGCCGACGCCGTGTACCAGAACATCGACATCATCGAGGCCTATGGGCCGGAATACATGGTCATCCTGGCCGGCGACCACGTCTACAAGATGGATTACGAATTGATGCTGCGCCAGCATGTAGAGGCCGGCGCCGATGTCACCGTCGGCTGCCTCGAAGTGCCGCGCATGGAAGCCACCGGCTTCGGCGTCATGCATGTCGACACCAAGGACACCATCATCTCCTTCATCGAAAAGCCCGCCGATCCGCCGGGCATTCCCGACAAGCCGGATTTTGCGCTGGCCTCGATGGGCATCTATGTGTTCAAGACCAAGTTCCTGATGGAGCAATTGCGTCGCGATGCGGCGGAGCCCGGCTCCAGCCGCGACTTCGGCAAGGACATCATCCCCTACATCGTCGAACACGGAAAGGCGATCGCGCATCGCTTCGCCAAATCATGCGTGCGCTCGACCGCCGAGAACGAAGCCTATTGGCGCGACGTCGGCACGGTCGACGCCTATTGGGAAGCCAATATCGACCTGACCGACATCACGCCGGAACTCGACCTCTACGACCGCGACTGGCCGATCTGGACCTACGCCGAGTTGAAGCCGCCGGCAAAGTTCGTGCATGACGAAGATGGCCGCCGCGGGTCGGCCGTGTCGTCTCTCGTGTCGGGCGATTGCATCGTTTCGGGCGCTTCGCTGAAGCGAAGCCTGATCTTTACCGGCGCGCGCATCAATTCCTATTCGACGCTGGAGGAGGTCGTCATGCTGCCCGACGTCCATGTCGGCCGCAACGCCAGGCTGAAGCGCGTGGTCATCGATCACGGCGTCAGGATCCCGGAGGGGCTGGTGGTCGGCGAGGATCCTGTCCTCGACGCCAAGCGTTTCCGCGTTTCGGAAAAAGGCATCTGCCTGGTCACGCAGGACATGGTCAACAGGCTGGGATCGTAGTGCATGCAGGTTCTGTCGGTGGCGCCCGAGATCTTTCCGCTGGTCAAAACCGGAGGGCTCGCCGACGTGACTGGCGCCTTGCCCGTGGCATTGGCCGGCAACGGCGTCAACATGCGCACGCTCGTCCCCGGCTATCCTCAGGTGATGGGCGCCTTCAGGAAAAAGAAGGCGGTTCAGCAATATCCATTGCTGCAGGGTGGGAAGGCTTCGGTGCATGCCGTCCAGATCGCCGGGCTCGACCTGTTTGTGCTCGACGCGCCGCATCTTTTCGACCGTCCCGGCGGCCCGTACGGCAACGCGGCCGGCGCCGACTGGCCGGACAATTGGCGGCGGTTCGCGGCCTTGAGCCAGGTCGGCGGTGATATTGCTGCCGGCGCCATCTCCGGCTACCTGCCCGATATCGTCCATGCCCATGACTGGCAGTCGGCAATGACACTCGCCTATATGCGCTACGGCAAGGCGGTCGGCACGCCGTCGATGATCACCGTCCATAACCTCGCCTTCCAGGGCCAGTTCGGCGCCGGCATCTTTGGCGAGCTTGGCCTGCCGGCGGCGGCGATGGCGCTCGACGGCGTCGAATATTATGGCGGCGTCGGCTTCCTCAAGGCCGGCCTGCAGGCCGCCTGGGCGATCACCACGGTCAGCCCGACCTATGCGCAGGAAATCCGCTTGCCCGAATTCGGCATGGGCCTCGACGGCCTGATCAACATGCGCTCCGTCGATCTCCATGGCATCGTCAACGGCATCGATACCGAGATCTGGAACCCGGAAACCGACACGCATCTGGTCTCCAACTACACGGCAAAGACGCTTAAGGCGCGAATGCCCAACAAGGCCGCGGTCGAGGACCGTTTCAGCCTCGATCGCGATGACAGCCCGATCGTCTGCGTTGTCAGCCGGCTGACCTGGCAAAAGGGCATGGACATATTGGCGGCCGCCGTCGACGGTATCGTCGCGGCAGGTGCACGGCTGGCAATCCTTGGGTCTGGCGACGCCGGGCTCGAAGGCGCGTTGCTTGCCGCCGCAGCCCGCCATCGTGGTCGCATTGGCGTCGTCGTCGGCTATGACGAGGGGCTCTCCCACACCATGCAGGGCGGCTGCGACGCCATCATTATCCCGTCGCGCTTCGAACCTTGCGGGCTGACGCAGCTTTACGGCCTGCGCTATGGCTGCGTGCCGGTCGTCGCGCGTACCGGCGGCCTTGCCGACACGGTTATCGATGCCAACGAAGCCGCCATCTCTGCCGGCGTGGCGACCGGCTTCCAGTTTGCGCCCCCCATTGCTGGCGCCCTGCTGCACGCCATCCGCCGCCTTGTCGAAGCGCATGCCAATCCCGCGGTGTGGGCGTCGATGCAGCGGCAAGGCATGAAGGCCGACGTGTCGTGGGACAAAAGCGCCGAAAAATATGTCCGACTCTATCGCTTGTTGCTTTCGAAAAGGGCTGCCTGACTGATGATCCGCACTGTCGCCACCAAACCCTATCCCGACCAGAAGCCCGGCACCTCCGGGCTGCGTAAAAAGGTCCCGGTGTTCCAGCAGGAGCACTATGCCGAGAACTTCATCCAGTCGATCTTCGACGCGCTGGACGGGTTCGAAGGCAAGACCCTGGTGATCGGCGGCGACGGCCGCTTTTATAACCGCGAGGTCATCCAGAAGGCCATCGCCATGGCCGCGGCAAACGGCTTTGGCAAGGTGATGGTCGGGCAGGGCGGTATCTTATCCACGCCGGCCGCTTCGCATGTCATCCGCAAATACAAGACCTTCGGCGGCATCATCCTGTCCGCCAGCCACAATCCGGGTGGCCCGCATGAGGATTTCGGCATCAAGTACAATGCCGGCAATGGCGGCCCGGCGCCGGAAAAGCTGACCGACGCGATGTTCGAAAAAACCAAGGTGATTTCGAGCTTCAAGATCGCCGATATCCGACCGGTCGACATCGACACGATCGGCACGGTCGAGGCAGGAGACATGACCGTCGAGATCATCGATCCGGTCGCCGACTATGCCGAACTGATGGAAAGCCTGTTCGATTTCAATGCCTTGCGGGCGTTGTTCAAATCAGGCTTCCGCATGCGCTTCGACGCCATGCATGCGGTGACCGGCCCCTATGCCAAGGAGATCCTCGAAAACCGGCTAGGGGCGCCGAACGGCACCGCTCGTAATTTTATCCCGCTGCCGGATTTCGGCGGCCACCATCCCGATCCCAATCTGGTGCATGCAAAACACCTCTACGACGAGATGATGGGGCCGGATGCGCCCGACTTTGGCGCGGCCTCCGACGGCGACGGCGACCGCAACCTGATCATCGGCAAGGGCATTTTCATCACCCCGTCGGATTCGGTGGCGATGCTCGCCGCCAATGCCCATCTGGCTCCGGGTTACAAGGCCGGGCTGAAAGGCATCGCCCGTTCGATGCCGACCAGCGGTGCTGCCGACCGGGTCGCCGAAAAGCTCGGCATCGGCATCTATGAAACGCCAACCGGCTGGAAGTTTTTCGGCAATCTGCTCGATGCCGGCATGGCGACGATCTGCGGCGAGGAGAGTGCGGGGACCGGCTCCAATCATGTCCGCGAAAAGGACGGCCTGTGGGCCGTGCTTTTGTGGCTCAACATCCTTGCCGCGCGCGGCGAAAGCGCCAGGCAGATCGTCACCGAGCATTGGGCGGCCTATGGGCGCAACTACTATTCGCGCCACGATTACGAGGAGGTCGAGACCGATCGCGCCAATGCGCTTGTCGACGAACTGCGCGGCAAACTTGGCTCGCTGCCGGGCACCAGCGTGCGCGGCATGACAATCGCCAGCGCCGACGATTTCGCCTATCACGATCCGGTCGACGGCTCGGTCAGCAAGAACCAGGGCATAAGAGTATTGTTCGAAGGCGGCTCGCGCGTCGTCTTCCGCCTGTCCGGCACCGGCACCTCGGGCGCGACGCTGCGCCTTTATTTCGAGCGCTACGAGCCAGACAAGAGCCGCCACGATCTCGACACCCAGGAGGCGCTTGCCGATCTGATTGCGGCGGCCGACGACATTGCCGGGATTCGCAGCCATACCGGCCGCGCCAAGCCGAGCGTGATTACGTGAGCTTGGAGCGGCGCGCCTTTCCTTCTCCCCTTGTGGGGTCCGAAGGACGGGGCGAGACCCGTGGCTCGCCCCCGGGCGGTGGATCGGCGCGAAGCGCCGAGACGGATGAGGGGTGTTGGAAGGAATGCCGTCCGCGCCAAGCTGGAGCACCCCTCATCCGTCGCCTTCGGCGACACCTTCTCCCACAAGGGGAGAAGGGGGAGCTAACCTGGCAACGCCTCAAACTGTCTACGACCTGCTGCTGTGAGCGCGCGTGAGCCAACTCGGCGCAACCATCACCAAAGAAGGCATTCGCTTCGCCGTATGGTCCTCGTCGGCTCGGCGCATCTGGGTCTCGATTTTCGACGAGCGAGGAAGGCGCGAGATCGACCGGCTTGAACTGCAGCCCGAGGGCGACGGCGTGCATACGCTTTTTGTTGCCGGTCTCGCCGCCGGCACCCGATACGGGTTCCGCGCCGATGGCGACTACGCGCCGGAACAGGGGCTCTGGTTCGATCCCGACAAGCTGCTGGCCGATCCCTATGCCGTCGAGATCGACAGACCCTATGCCTATGACGGCCGGCTCGCCGCACGCCAGGGCGAGGGGGGCGACACGGCGTCGCTGATGCCGAAGGCCATTGCCGGCGCCTTGCCGGAACCCTTGCCCGCCTTGCCGCCTCTGTTTAGGCCCGGCGGCCTCATCTACGAGGTGCAGGTGCGCGCCTTCACAAAGCTGCATCCCGACATTCCCGAGAAGCAACGCGGCACCATTGCAGCCCTCGCTCATCCTCTTGTTGTCGAGCATCTGCAAAAACTCGGCGTTGCAGCCGTGGAGTTGATGCCGGTGACTGCATCGATCGACGAACGGCATTTGCCGCCGCTCGGGCTGGGCAACGCCTGGGGCTACAATCCCGTGACCTTCATGGCGCTGGATCCGCGACTGGCGCCCGGCGGTCTGGCTGAGCTGCGCGAAACGGTCGCCGCGCTGCGCGAGGCCGGCATCGGTACCATTCTCGACCTGGTGTTCAACCACACCGGCGAAAGCGACCGGCTCGGCCCGACATTGTCGCTGCGCGGGCTCGACAACCGCGCCTACTACCGGCACGAGGCCGACGGCGCTCTGGTCAATGACACCGGAACCGGCAATATGGTTGCCTGCGATCATCCGGTCGTCCGGGAAATGGTCCTCGACACGCTTCGCCACTTTGTCCAGCACGCCGGTGTCGACGGGTTCCGCTTTGACCTGGCGCCGATCCTTGGCCGCGTCGACGGCGTTTTCGACGCCGATGCGCCGCTGCTGAACGCCATTCGCAACGACCCAGTTCTTGCCGACCGTGTGCTGGTCGCTGAGCCCTGGGACATCGGACCGGATGGCTATCAGCTCGGCAATTTTCCGCCGCCCTTCCTCGAATGGAACGACAAATACCGTGATGATATCCGCCGCTTCTGGCGCGGCGACGGCGGCATGATCGGTGCGCTGGCGACGCGGCTTGCGGGGTCGTCCGATGTCTTTGCCAAACCAGGCCAGGCAACGGTCCGCAGCATCAATTTCATCGCCGCACATGACGGGATGACACTGGCCGACATCGTTGCCTATGAACACAAGCACAACGAGGCCAATGGCGAACAGAACCGCGACGGCCACGACGACAACCTGTCCTGGAACAATGGCGTCGAGGGCCAGACCGACGACCAGTCAATCGTTACGGCCCGTTTCGATGACCAACGCGCACTGCTGGCGACGCTCTTTGCCTCGCGCGGCACGATCATGCTGACGGCCGGCGACGAATTCGGCCGCACGCAGCGCGGCAACAACAACGCCTACGCGCAGGACAATGACATCACCTGGCTCGACTGGGCCGGGCGCGACCGGGCGCTGGAGCGGTACACGGCTCTGCTCGCCAAGATGCGTCGTGCCGCGCCGGCGCTTTTGGACGCAAGCTTTCTCACCGGCGAGCCTGCGGCCGGCTCGGAAATAGCTGACGTCGTCTGGCTGAGCGAAACCGGCGTGCCGCTCGACGAAGCAGCCTGGCACGATCCTAGGCGGCATCGGCTGGTCATGGTTCTCGGCGATGAGGACGGTCGCCTTGCCGTGATCATCAATGGTGACCGTCGGGCCTGCATGTTCACGCTGCCGGAACGGGCGGGTTTTCATTGGTGCCCAGCCATCGAAACGGATAGTGGCGATATCTCACGGCCGGTTTTGGGGCGAACGGTCATATTCATGATCGAAAGCAGGGCCGCGCAGGCGGGCGCAGGGGAGAGCCATGATGGGTGACAATGCCGAATGGTGGCGCGGCTGCGTCATCTACCAGATCTACCCGCGCTCCTTCCAGGACACGACAGGCGACGGTAGCGGCGATCTCCTCGGCATCACCTCGAGGCTTGCCCATGTCGCATCGCTCGGTGTCGACGCCGTTTGGCTGTCGCCTTTCTTCAAGTCGCCAATGGCCGACGTGGGCTACGACGTATCGGATTACTGCGCCGTCGATCCGATGTTCGGCACATCAGAGGATTTCGACGCGCTGATTGCAGAGGCGCACCGGCTCGGCCTGAAAGTGATCATCGACCAGGTCTTGTCACATTCGTCGGATCGGCACGAATGGTTCGTCGAAAGCCGAACGAGCCGCGATAACGCCAAGGCCGACTGGTACGTCTGGGCCGATGCGAAGCCCGACGGCACCGCGCCCAACAACTGGCTGTCGCTTTTCGGCGGCCCCGCCTGGGAATGGGACGCAACGCGCAGGCAATATTACCTGCATAATTTCCTCGCCTCGCAGCCGGACCTGAATTTCCACAATCCGCAGGTGCAGGACGCCTTGCTGGAAACGGTGCGGTTCTGGCTCGAGCGTGGCGTCGACGGTTTCCGGCTGGATACGGTCAACTATTACGTCCACGACCGCTGGCTCCGCAGCAACCCGCCTTTGGCGGAAAGCGTCGCCGGCACCAATACGGCAACCAGCCCCTATTTTTACCAGGAGCATCTGTTCGACAAGACGCAGCCGGAAAACCTTGCTTTTCTCAGGCGCTTCCGGGCGTTGCTTGACGAGTACGAAGGCCGCGCCGCGGTCGGCGAGATTGGTGACGAAAGCCGTTCGTTGCAGACGCTTGCCGCCTACACGGGCGGCGGCGACAAGCTCCAAATGTCCTACACGTTCGACCTGCTTGGCCCGCAATTCTCCGCGGCGCATGTGCGCGGTTGTGTCGAGGCCTTCGAGAGTACGGTGTTCGACGGCTGGGTTTGCTGGGCATTCTCCAACCACGATGTCGTGCGCCATGTCAGCCGCTGGACAAGGCCGGGCGGCGATCCGGACAGGGTGGCGAAATTCTCAATCGTGCTGCTTTCTTGCCTGCGCGGGTCGATCTGCCTCTATCAGGGCGAGGAGCTCGGGCTGGAGGAGGCCGAGCTGGCGTTCGAGGATTTGCGCGATCCTTTCGGCATCCGCTTCTGGCCGGAGATCAAGGGGCGGGATGGGTGCCGCACGCCGATGGTCTGGGAGGCTGGCGCCGATAATGCCGGCTTTTCAACCGGCAAGCCGTGGCTTCCGGTCCCGGCAAACCATCGCGCCCGCGCGGTCGATGTCCAGGACGGCGAGCAAACCTCCGTCCTGGCGAGCTACCGGGCGATGCTGGCCTTGCGCAAGCAGCATCCGGCGCTGGTTCGAGGCTCGATCCGGTTTCTCGATGCTGAGGGCGACGTCCTTGCCTTCATTCGCGAAGGCGGTGACGAAAAGCTGCTCTGCGTCTTCAATTTTGCCGATGAGCCGGCCGGCTGGCAATCGCCGCCGGATCTGGATGTGATAGAGCCGATAGATCTTGGCAGTACTACCGGCGTCTTGCAGGAAGGAGCTCTATCCCTGCCGCCGCTCGGCTGCTTTCTCGGCCGGATCGGCTGATCTCTATTTGATCTCATTGAACGAGTACGGAGCGCCCGCAAGTCGCGCCGACAACCCGGACATCGGCCTCGCCGACATGCACGCCAAGCGCTGCAAGAACGTTATAAACCAGTGCGTCGACAGGCGCCGTCACGCCGTTCAGAACCGTTACCACCGCCGGCTTCACCGTTCCGAGCAGAGCCGTCACGTCCAGCCCGAGGCCCAGCGCATTGACCGAGAGCGACAGCCCGCTGACCAGTGACGTGGTGAGCGATTGCGTCAGGTTCTTCGTCGAAACCGTCTTTATCGTCTTGTTGGCGATATCGGTGCTGACGAACGTCAATGTGGTCGGATCGTTGTTGGTGATCGCAAGTGCTGAAGAACCCTTCACATCGAGCAGATTGAGGGTGAGCAGCAGGAGCTTCACGCTTACCTGTGCAATCGTGGCATCGGAGAACGATTGCGGATTGCTGAAATCGGCGAAGGCCGATGGGTTGTTGTCGGCGTCGCTGGCGGCAAGGTGCAGCGAGGCCACGCCAGGCTGCGCGGCGATCGAGACCTTGATGCTATCCGGCCGGCCCGTCGGGCAGCTGATGTCGGTTAGTTTGGCTTCCGCATAGGCGACTTCGACATGCAGAGGCAGGTTGACGGACAGCAGACTGATGCCGCCGCCGAGATTGGAATTGCCGATGCCGACTGTGGTGACCAGCTTGATTCGTGTCTGCGCAGTGCGCACCACGGTGCCTTTTTCCCCGACGGCCAGCCAGGGTGAATATTGCATCGGTTCACCGATGGCGACGGCGAGCGTGGTGGAGGTAAGTCCCGGAATAGTGGCGCCGAGATCGACCTGGACCTGGTTTGAGCCATTGGCCAGCGAGGCGGCGGCACCCAGCATGCCCATCGCGCTTGCGTCGACGGAAAAGCCTGGAGACTTTTGTCCGAGGCCGAGCTTGCCGATCGAACCAAGGTCGACAAGATGATTGAGCGGTATCTTGGCCGTGTTGGTAGCCCTCGACGCGATTGTCTGTAGGACAAGTTTGCTGGCGCTGCCCGTCCCCGAAGCATTGGCCATGGCGGTCGCGATCTGGCCTACCGTCGCTTTCGAGGCCAGCACTTCGGAATAGCTGACGCCGGTCAGTTGCAACTGCACCGCAAGGGCATCGACGAACGAAAGCACGTTGACGTCGGCCGAAATCAGCGCGTTGTAGTCCATGACGCTGAGCGAGATGTTTCCGCCCAGCAGCTTACTGAGAAGCGCGTTGAGGATGCCGCCGTTGACGCTGAGAAGCCTGGATCCGACCGAGAACATCGCTTGCGGCGTCATGCTGGCAATGGCTTCGGTGCCGACAACCGGAGTAGGGATGAGCGAACTGGCGAAATACCGGGCGGGGATTTTGTGTAGAGTGACGCGAACGGCGTTGTAAGGCATTTTACCGGCTTCGAAGCGCTTGTCGACCCCGACCGAGGACGCCGCTGAGTATCGGCCGCCGGTGACGGACACGACGGTTTTCCCAACCGTGGGAACGATTGTCTCACCCGGCTTTTGAACAATGATGCCGGGCATTCGGTTGTCACTGAGCGTGGTTACCGCCGCGGCTTCCATATTGTTGATGTTCGACGCCGCGGTGATCGCCGCCAGATCGGTCATCGCCTGGGCTTCCCTGCGCTCCGTGTAGATCGAACCTTCGTCGACAGCGAAGGCCGCCAGCCCCAGCGCGAACGGTGCTATCAGCGCCGTCATGACGGCAAAGTTCGCCTTCTCGTCGCCTAGCATCGCGCGCCCGATCCGGCCGATGCTGCTCAGCAAGAACTGCGACATTTCAAATGCCTCCAATCCTGATGGTCGACCTGCGTGAGATCGTGGTTTGGGGCATCGCAAGGCTGGGCAACAAGTTCCAGATCGGCAGGTTGCTGGCATCATACTGAATCGACACGACGAACTGATTTCCGTCGGCCGTACTGTCCGTCGCCTGATAGGTCAGCTTGCCGGAATCGACGAACGGGTATCCACTGGCGTTGTTTTTGACGAAACCTGCCACTAGCGCCTGGCGCTCGGTTTGGTTCAATCCGGCAATTGCAGTACGGGCGGCATCGGCGGCGATTTGCTGCAACGAGTTGCTTGCACCAAAATAGATACCATATGCAACCATTCCGAGTACGAGCAGGATAAAGATCGGGGAAAGCAGGGCGAATTCGACCGCGGAAGTTCCGGATTCTTCTCCAATTTTGCGTAGATTTGCCCTTATTGGGCGCAATATTTTACGCTTTAATGTGACAGTATTACTGTCTATCTTGTTCATTGCCCTTGCCCGTTGGACCATAAAGGTCGATGTGCCGAACCCATCGGGATTTGTAACCCTTGGTTGCCTAAGAACCAATTAATACATTCCGGTAAACTGAAATGATCAGCCAGATTATCGGCGTTCTGGCCAGGAAACCCAGCCAAACTCATGGTTTCGATCATTGATTGGCGGTTCGCAAAGCGGCTGCCCCGGCCCCCTTACTTTGGGTGACCCCGAGAGTCTGTTGAAATAAAAAATCTCCACGTTACTGTTTGGCCACCAGCTGCCGGAAAGGGAACCGGCTGCGCGCTCGAAAGGAACCAGCCAATCGGTTTCGGGGCGTCAACACTTAGAGACGTAGCCGAAGGGCGACGTCATTAGGGAGAACTCCATGCTGAAACGTGTGCTGAAGGCGACGGTACTCGCCACGACCATGGTCTTGGCCGCCGGTACGTTCTACACGCCGGCTTTCGCCGAAACCGTCTACAACCGCGGAGCCGCCGCCGAAGCGGAGACGCTCGATCCGCACAAGACCTCGACGGTCTACGAAGCCGATATCATACGCGACCTGTTCCAGGGCCTCGTCATGCATGACCAGAAGACGAACCTCATTCCGGGCGCAGCCGAAAGCTGGACGGTGTCCGACGACGGCACTGTCTACACCTTCAAGCTGCGCAAGGACGGCCTCTGGTCGGATGGCAGCCCGGTGACGGCGGACGACTTCGTTTATTCGTTCCGTCGGCTGGAAGATCCGGCCACCGCTGCCGAATACGCTTCCATGCTCTATCCGGTGAAGGGTGCCGAGGAAGTCAACACCAAGAAGGGAAAGCCGGAGGATATGGGCGTCAAGGCGATTGACGCAAATACCCTCGAAGTCACCCTCAAGGCGCCAACGCCTTACTTCCTGGAGATGCTGACCCATCAGGCGACCTTTCCGGTTAACAAGGCGTCCATCGAAAAGCTTGGCGCCGACTGGATCAAGGCAGGCAAGCTGGTCTCCAACGGGGCCTTTACAGCGGCGGAGTGGATTCCCAACGACCATCTCAAGCTGGTGAAGAATCCGAAATTCTGGGACGCCGCCAGCGTCAAGTTAGACGTGGTCAACTACATCCCGACCGAGGATCGCTCGTCTGCGATGAAGCGCTTCGAGGCCGGCGAATTCGACAGTTACGGTGACCTGCCGACGGAACAGCTCGCCGATCTCAAGTCCAAATTCGGCGACCAGGTCCGTGTCGGGCCATATCTCGGCACCTACTATTATGCGATCAAGACCGACAAGGCGCCGTGGGACAATGTCGAACTGCGCAACGCCATCTCGATGGCGATCGATCGCGACTTTCTCGCCGAAAAAGTCTGGCAGAATTCGATGCTGCCCGGCTATTCGATGGTGCCTCCGGGCATCGAGGGCTACACGCCGGCACTGGCCAAATACGCTGACATGCCGCAGATCGACCGCGAGGATGAAGCCAAGAAAATCCTGGAGAAGCTCGGCTATACGCCCGAGCATCCGTTGAAGATGCAGATCCGCTACAACACCTCGGAAAACCACAAGAACACCGCTGTCGCCATCCAGGAACAGCTGAAGCCGCTTGGCGTCGAGGTCACGCTGCTCAACACCGATACCAAGACCCACTACTCCTTCCTTGAGCAGAAGGGCGACTATGATGTGGCGCGTGCCGCGTGGATCGCCGACTACAAGGATCCGGAAACCTTCCTTGGCATCACCCGCAAGGCCAGCGGCAACAACTATTCGAGCTACGTCAGCCCGAAATACGAAGAGGCCATGGACAAGGCCGCCGCCGCCGGCGGCAAGCCCGAAGAGCGCATGAAGGAACTCGCCAAGGCCGAGCGCATCCTCGTCGACGATGTCGGTAACATCCCGCTTCTCTACTACAGCTACCACGACATCGTTTCCTCGAAGCTGCACGGCTTCGACGACAATGTGATGGACATCCATCCGTCCCGCTTCATCAGCAAGGACTGATCCCTTAGCCAGGCCGCCGCGCAACTCGATGCGCGGCGGCGCTGGTTTGCCATCGCATCGGCCCGGGAACCGGATTCGATTTTCGACAATGTCGGTGCGAAGATTTGAAGGCTAGAGCGCAATCGTCCAGTTGGACGCGCGCTGCTCTGGATCAAGCGGGGCACCGATGCTGCGTTACGTATTTCGGCGGCTGCTGACCGCCATCCCGACGCTGTTCGTCATCGTGACCATAGCGTTCTTCCTGATACGCGTCGCGCCGGGCGGCCCGTTCAACCAGGAGCGGGGCCTGAGCCCCGAGATCAGGGCCAATCTCGAAGCCCAGTTCGGGCTCAACGACCCGCTCTGGCTGCAGTACCTCCATTATTTAGGCAATCTTCTGCGCGGCAATTTCGGCCCCAGCTACAACATGCCGGATTTCACCGTCGGCGAGTTGTTCAGGGAAGGCCTGCCTATCTCGATCCAACTCGGCGCTTCGGCGCTCGTTCTGGCGCTGCTTCTCGGCAGCGTGCTCGGCACTGTTGCCGCGCTCAACCAGAACAAGCTTGCCGACTATTCGGTGATCGCGTTGGCGACCGCCGGCAGCACCATTCCGACCTTCGTCATCGCTCCGGTGATCCAGCTTGTATTCGGATTGACCTGGAAGCTGCTGCCGATCGGCGGCTGGGGCGATGGAGCCGTCATCAATAAGGTCGGCCCGGTGCTGACGCTCGCTCTGCCGCAGATCGCCATCGTCGCTCGATTGATGCGCGGCTCGATGATCGAATCGCTGCACTCGCATCACATCCGCACCGCCCGCGCGCTTGGGTTGTCGAACTGGTCGGTCGTCGTCAAGCATGCGCTGCGCGGCGCCATCCTGCCGATCGTCTCCTTCACCGGTCCGGCGGCCGCAGCCCTTCTCACCGGCTCGATCATCGTCGAGACCATCTTCTCTATCCCGGGCATCGGCCGCCATTTTGTCGTTGCCGCACTCAATCGCGACTACACACTGGTGATGGGGACGGTGGTGGTCATCGCGCTCTTCACCATTGTCTTCAACCTGATCGTCGACGTCCTCTATGGTGTCGTTGATCCGAGGGTGCGCTATGACTGATATCGCAGTTGCAGCACCGGTCGTCGGCCGATCCCTGTGGGGGGATGCGTGGGCGCGCCTCAAGGCCAACCGCGCGGCCATGTTCAGCCTCTATTATCTTGCCTTCATCGCCGTCATCAGCGTGTTTGGACCCTCTTTCGTGCCGCACCAATACACCACCATCTATGGCGACTATGTCCGCACGCCGCCGAGCTTCTCCGCCTATCCAAAGGCCGACATGATCGAAGGCGCTCTCGACGAGGCGATCAGGCGTATGCGCGTCGACATCAAGGAGTGGCGGCAGGAGGGCAGCCGTGTGTTCGTTACCGTCAGATCGTCCAAGCCGATCGACGACCGCAACATTCGCTACCTTGATCGTTCCGATACCTTCGATGACACAAAGATCGAGAGCAAATCGCCGGACGGTCTCGAAATGGTGATGAGTGCATCGATCAAGCAGCAATATTTCCTGTTCGGCACCGACAATACCGGCCGCGATCTCCTGTCGCGAACGCTGATGGCCGGGCGCATATCGCTGGCCATCGGCCTGCTTGCCGGCATTGTGGCGGTGGTGATCGGCGTGCTCTATGGCGCCACCGCCGGCTTTGCCGGCGGCAGGGTCGACGAGGTGATGATGCGTATCGTCGACGTGCTTTATTCTTTGCCGTTCATCTTCTTCGTCATCATGCTGGTGGTGTTCTTCGGCAGGAACTTCGTGCTGATGTTCCTGGCCGTCGGCGCCGTGCTGTGGCTCGACATGGCGCGCATCGTGCGCGGACAGGCGCTATCGATCCGCCGGCAGGAATATGTCCAGGCGGCGGAGGCGATGGGCGTCGGGCAGCGCGGCATTCTGCTGCGCCATGTGATCCCCAATTTGCTCGGGCCGGTGGTGATCTACATGACGCTGCTGGTGCCGCAGGTCATCATCCTGGAGAGTTTTTTGTCGTTCCTCGGGCTCGGCGTCCAGGAGCCGATGACCAGCTGGGGCGTGCTGATTTCGGTCGGCGCCCAGAATATCGGCTCGGCCAACTGGCTGCTTTTGTTCCCGGCCTTCTTTCTCGTCTCGACATTGTTCGCGCTGAATTTCGTCGGCGATGGGCTGCGCGACGCGCTCGACCCGAGGGATCGTTGAGATGGCTGCTTCCGAAACCATTCTCAGCGTCAAGGATCTTCGCGTCCGCTTCCGCACGCTCGACGGCGTGGTGGAGGCGGTGAAGGGCATCAATATCCATGTTAAATCAGGCGAGACGGTAGCCGTCGTCGGCGAATCCGGCTCCGGCAAGAGCCAGACGATGATGGCGGCGATGAGCCTGCTGGCCTCGAACGGCGAAGCCACCGGGAGCGTCGACTACCGCGGCCGCAATCTTTTGACCCTGAGCAAGCCCGAGCTCAACAAGATCCGCGGCCGCAAGATCAGCATGATCTTCCAGGAGCCGATGACTTCGCTCGACCCGCTCTATTCGATCGGTAGCCAGTTGATCGAACCGATCCGCAAGCATCGCGGGCTTGGCGCCGCCGAGGCGCGCGAAGAGGCGCTCAAGCTGCTGCGGCTGGTCCATATTCCAGATCCGGAGCGGCGGATGAAATCCTATCCGCACGAGATGTCGGGCGGTCAGCGCCAGCGCGTCATGATTGCCATGGCGCTGGCCAATGACCCCGACATATTGATCGCCGACGAGCCGACGACGGCGCTCGACGTGACCATCCAGGCGCAGATCCTCATGCTGCTCGCCGAACTGCAGCGCAAGCTCGGCATGGCGATCGTCTTCATCACCCACGATCTCGGAATCGTCAGGCGCTTTGCCGACCGGGTCTATGTGATGCGCTATGGCGAGGTCGTCGAGGAGGGCGAGGCGGAAGCAATCTTCGTCAACCCGCAGCACGCCTACACCAAGATGTTGCTTGCCGCCGAGCCGAGCGGCACCAAGGCCCCGCCGCCTCCGAATGCCCCCGTCCTGCTCGAAGGCAGGAACGTCGAAGTGACCTTCAAGATCGGCGGCGGCTTTCTTGGTGGAGAACCGCTGATATTGCGCGCTGTCGATAGCATTTCGATCCGGCTGAAGCGCAACCAGACCATCGGCATCGTCGGCGAATCCGGTTCGGGAAAGTCGACGCTCGGCCGCGCCTTGCTGCGGCTCCTGCCCAGCGACGGCATCATCCGGCTTGGCGACCGCGACATCTCCCACGCCGACCGCCAGGCGATGCGGCCGCTGCGGCGCGAATTGCAGCTGGTCTTCCAGGACCCGTTCGGCTCGCTGTCGCCGCGCATGACCGTCGGCCAGATCATCACCGAAGGGCTCCTGGTCCACGAGCCCAATCTGTCGGGCAGGCAGCGCGATCTCCGCGCCGTCGATGCCTTGCTCGAAGTCGGGCTCGACCCGAACACGCGCAACCGCTATCCGCACGAATTCTCCGGTGGTCAGCGGCAGCGCATCGCCATTGCGCGCGCCATGATACTGAAGCCGAAAGTGGTGGTGCTGGACGAGCCGACCTCGGCGCTGGACCGCTCCGTGCAGAAGCAGATCGTCGAATTGCTGCGCAAGCTGCAGGCCGACCACGAACTGTCCTATCTGTTCATCAGCCACGATCTCGCGGTCGTGCGCGCCATGGCCGACTACATCATCGTCATGAAGCAGGGCAAGATCGTCGAGGAGGGGCCGTCCGAGGCGATCTTCAGCAATCCGCAGGCAACCTATACGCAGACACTGATGGCCGCGGCCATCGATGTGACGCGATTTCGCCTGAGCGCATAGCGCGATTGGTCAGAACTGCGGCGGAAGGTGGTTGTTTCGGGAACAAGAACAGCTAAGCCGCTGTTTTTTCTGGTCGGAGTGGCAGGATTTGAACCTGCGACCCCATCGTCCCGAACGATGTGCGCTACCAGGCTGCGCTACACTCCGTGACCAGACCGCGGGCTTATAGCCGCCGCATTTGGTTACTGCAAGCGCCAATGGCAGCGCTTCCGTCGCATTTCTTTCGCTTTAGCCGCTACGTCATACAGGTTTCAGTTTCCTGTCGCACAAACACGGCTTAAAGGGGCTTCTAGGTAACCGTCCACTTGCCTCGAAGCATCTGATTCAGCCGCCTGGAGTTGCAGCCTTGTCGATGAAGATCGTTAGCGATGTCAAACCAAACACTTTTGAGTTCGAAACCTCGGCGTTGATCAAGCCATCCGGGTTTCGCGAATATGATGCGCGCTGGTGGTTTGGCCATCCCGGTTCGAACGAGCCGCCAGAGCTCAATCTGATCGGCGTCCAGGCGCTCGGCATGGGGCTCGGCACGCTGATCCGCCGTCTGGGTGCCGGACCCGACATCGTCACCGGTCACGATTTCCGCTCTTATTCGCTTGCCATCAAGCTGGCGCTGGTTTCCGGGCTGATGGCCGCCGGCGCGCGGGTCAAGGATGTCGGGCTGGCCTTGTCGCCGATGGCCTATTTCGCCCAATTCGCGCTCGACACGCCGTCCGTCGCCATGGTCACCGCCTCGCATAACGAGAATGGCTGGACCGGCGTCAAGATGGGCGCGGCGCGCCCGCTGACTTTTGGTACGGAGGAGATGAGCGCGCTGAAGGCGATCGTGCTCTCAGGCGATTTCGACCTTGTCGGTGGCGGCTCCTATGACTTCGTTGCGGATTTCCGCAAAACCTACCTCGACGATCTGACAGCGGGAAAGCGTATCTCGAGGAAGCTCAAGGTGGTGGCCGCCTGCGGCAACGGCACCGCCGGGGCTTTCGCTCCCGAGGCACTGAAAAGGATCGGCTGCGAGGTGATTCCGCTCGACGTCGCGCTCGATCATACGTTTCCGAATTACAATCCCAACCCCGAAGACATGAAGATGCTGCACGCCATTCGCGACAAGGTGCTGGAAACTGGCGCCGATGTTGGGCTCGGCTTCGACGGCGACGGCGACCGCTGCGGCGTGGTCGACAATGAAGGCAACGAGATCTTCGCCGACAAGGTCGGCGTCATGCTTGCGCGCGACATCTCACACCTCTATCCCGGCTCGACTTTCGTCGTCGACGTCAAGTCGACCGGATTGTTCATGACCGACAAGGTGTTGCGGGAAAATGGCGCGGTCACCGACTATTGGAAAACCGGTCATTCCTACATCAAACGGCGCGTCGCCGAACTCGGCGCTGTCGCCGGTTTTGAGAAATCGGGCCACTTCTTCTTCAATCCGCCGATTGGCCGCGGTTATGACGATGGCCTGGTCACGGCCATTGCTATATGCCAGATGCTGGATCGCAGCCCGCAAAGCAGCATGGCCGACCTCTACCGCGATCTGCCGCTGACGTTCGGCACGCCGACCATGTCGCCACACTGCGCCGACGAGCTCAAATACGGCGTCGTCGAGCGGGTCGTAGGCGATGTTCGCAAGATGAAGGACGAGGGCGCAGTCTTCGCCGGCCAGAAGATCGCCGAGCTGATCACCGTCAACGGCGTCAGGGTCGTGGCGGAGGATGGTACTTGGGGGCTGGTGCGGGCATCATCGAACAAGCCGGAGCTTGTGGTGGTGGTCGAAAGCCCGGTATCGTCCGAGCGGCGTCGCCAGATGTTCGAAGCCGTCGACGCGGTGCTGCGCCGCAGCCCGGAAGTCGGCGCCTACAATCAGACCTTTTGAGCGGGACTTATTTTCATGACCGAACGGATCGTCAGTTTTGTGATGAGCGGCGGCATCGGCTCGCGGCTGTGGCCGCTGTCGCGCGAGGACAATCCCAAGCAGTTCCATGATTTCTCCGGCGACGGCTCGATGCTGGCCAAGACGCTACGCCGGCTGACTGCGCGGCCGGAAGGCGAAACGCCGGTTTTCCTGATTGCCTCGGAAAGGCACGCCGACCGCGTTCATGCCGACATTGCCGGCCACGAGCTTTCCGGCGGCGGCCCGCTGTTCGAGCCGACCGGACGCAACACTGCCGCGGCCGTCGCTTTGGCAAGCCTGCGCACTTTGTCCGAATTCGGCGACAGCCTGGTGCTGGTGGTGCCGTCCGACCATGAGATCGCGACCGCGCAGCAATTCTGGCGGAGCGTCGAGGCCGGCACGGCGGCGGCGCGCGAAGGCAGGCTGGTGGTGTTCGGCATCAAGCCCACCCAACCGGAGACCGGGTATGGCTACATCGAGGTGGCCGGCGAGCGCGATGGCATCTGCGATGTCTCGCGTTTCGTCGAAAAACCCGATCTCGCCACCGCGCAGAGCTATCTTGAGGCCGGCAATTTCTACTGGAACACCGGCATCTTCCTGTTTCGCGCCAGTGCCATGCGCGACGCGTTCATGGCTTTCCAGCCAGACATCTGGAGCGCCACAGAGGCTGCCTACCAGGCTGCGACATCGGATCTTTCCGGCCTCTACATGCCTCTGGAGCTCTATGCCGCCATCCCTTCGACATCGATCGACTATGCGATCATGGAGCGCGCCAGCGGCATCGCCATGGTGCCGGCCGGCTTTCGCTGGAACGATCTCGGTTCCTGGCAATCGCTGCTCGATGTCGGGCCGTCCGACAAGCAGGGCAACGTCATTGTCGGCGACGTCGTCGCCATCGATTGCGAGAACTCCTATATCCGCAGCGACGGCCGCCTGCTGTCGGCCATTGGCCTGAAGGACGTCGCCATCGTCTCGACCGCCGACGCCACTTTCGTCGCGCCGGTCAGCCACAGCCAGAACGTCAAGAAGATCGTCGAGCAGCTCGAAAAGAGCGGCCGCCTGGAGACCAGGTTCACGCCCGCCGACGATCGCGTCATCGAAAGCGGCGCCTGGCAACGCCGCGTGCACCATTGGCTGTTCGAGGAGACGGTGCCGCTGTGGTCGACGATCGGCGTCGATGAGCGCCATGGCGGGTTCCATGAGGCGCTCGGTTTCGACGCCACCCCGCTGATGAAACCCAAGCGCATGCGCACGCAGGCCAGGCAGATCTATGCCTTCGCCGTCGCCAAGGCGCGCGGCTGGAACGGCCCGGCCGATCGGCTGATTAGCCACGGCCTCGAATTCATGGCCAGGAACGGCCGCACCGATAATGGCGGCTGGGTGCGCACGCTCAACGTCGACGGCACCGTCGCCGATGCCGCCGAGGATGCCTATGACCATTCCTGCGTGCTTCTGGCGCTGGCGCATGCCCATATGTGCGGCAATCCGGATGCATTGCGGCTTGGCGAGGAGACCTTTGCGTTCATCGACGCGCATCTCGAGGACGAACGCCTGACCGGCTTCCGCGAGACCTCGAGCGGCGAGGGCGAACGCCGCTCCAACCCGCACATGCATCTGCTCGAGGCGTTTTTGGCCTGGCATCAGGCGACCGGCGAGCGCGCCTATCTTCGCCGCGCCGCGCGCATCGTCGATCTGTTCCGCAGCCATTTCTTCGACCCGGAAAGCTGGACGCTGGGTGAGTATTTCGACAATGAATGGCGGCCAGCCCCTGGCGAGAAAGGCACGTGGACCGAACCGGGCCATCATTTCGAATGGGCCTCGCTGCTGGTCGACTTCGCGGGCCGCAGCGGCCAAAGCGGCTTGACCGGCCTCGCCAGGAAACTCTACGCGTCGGCGATTGCCAATGGCCTGAACCGCGCCACAGGCCTCGCCTACGGCGCCGTCTCGCGGCAAGGGCTGCCGCTCGACCGCGTCTCGCGCAGTTGGCCGCAGGCCGAAGCAATCAAGGCAGCGATCGCGCTGGACGGCTCGGGCGGTCCCGACCTGAAGCCGGAAATCGAGGCGCGTGTCGGCCGGCTGTTCCGCTGGCACATCAATCCGGCACCGCTCGGCCTGTGGATCGACCGCATCGACGAGCGTGGCCGCTCGCTGGCAAGCGAGGTGCCGGCCAGCATCTTCTACCATCTGGTCTGTGCGCTGACGCAGTATCTGGACGGTACGGCCCGCAAGGATCAGTACGGGCTGGCGACATCACCGGTCTCGACGTAGACCGACTTTAGCTGCGAATAGAGTGCCAATGCCGCGAGCGAATTCTCGCGGCCGATGCCGGACTGCTTGAAGCCGCCGAACGGGATTTCGACCGGCGTCAGATTGTAGGCGTTGATCCAGCAGGTGCCGGCCTGCAATTCGGCGATGACACGGTGGGCGCGCGCCAGGTCGCGCGTGAACACGCCTGCAGCGAGGCCGAATTCGGTGTCGTTGGCGCGCTCGATCACCTCGTCCTCGCTGTCGAACTTCAGCACGCTCATGACAGGCCCGAAAATCTCCTCGCGGGCGATGCGCATCGTGTCGGTGACACCGGTGAACACCGTCGGCTCGACGAAGAAGCCGCCCTGAAAACCCTGCAGCGAAGGCACATTGCCGCCGCAGGCGAGCACCGCACCATCCTGCTTGCCGGCCTCGATGTATGAGACGACCTTGTCGTGCTGCGCCTTCGAGACCAGCGGCCCCATCTGCGTGTCCTGGTCGAGCGGGTCGCCGATGCGGATTTTCTTGGTCCGCTCGGTCAGCCTTTCGACGAAACGGTCATGGATGCTGCGCTGCACGAAGACCCGTGTGCCGTTGGAGCAGATCTGACCGGTCGAATAGAAATTGCCGAGCATCGCGCCGCCGATGGCGTTTTCGAGGTTGGCGTCTTCGAAGACGATCAGCGGCGACTTGCCGCCGAGCTCCATCGTCGCGTGCTTCATCTTCGAGCCGGCGAGCGACAGCACCTTGCGGCCGGTCGGCACTGAGCCGGTCACCGAGACTTTGGCGACGACCTCATGGCCGACAAGGCCGGCGCCGACATCGCCAAAACCTTGCACGACATTGAACAGCCCGTCGGGCAGCCCGGCCTCGGTGTAGATTTCGGCGAGCGCCAGCGCTGAAAGCGGCGTGTTTTCCGACGGTTTGAACACCATCGCATTGCCCATGGCGAGGGCGGGTGCGGATTTCCAGCCGGCGATCTGGATCGGGTAGTTCCACGCGCCGATGCCGACGCAGACGCCGAGCGCCTCGCGCCTGGTATAGGCAAAGGGACCGCCGAGATCGACGGCCTCGCCATTAAAGGCGGCGACCGCGCCGCCGAAATATTCGAGGCAATCCGCCGCCGAAGGGGCGTCCGCAACCAGCGTCTCCTGGATCGGCTTGCCGGTGTCGAGCGTCTCGATACGCGCCAAATCGGCATTGCGGGCGCGCAAAATGTCGGCGGCACGGCGCAGTATGCGGCCGCGCTCGACCGGCTTCAGCCGTGCCCAGGCCGGCTGTGCCGCACGCGCGGCTTCGATCGCGAGTTCAAGCACGTTCGGCGTCGCCGAGCGCAGCATGGCAATGGTCTCGCCGGTCGCCGGATAGATGACCGGCAGCGGCGCGCCGCGCTCGTCGTCGATATAGCGGCCGTTGACATAATGCGATGCCGTTGGCTGGGCGCGCATGACTGTTCTCCAATCGTCTTTCGCGGCAGGCGGAATGTGCGTCCGCCGGATCATGGCCTATCTGTCCGACGCCTGCCAGCGCGGATTGATCCATGGTTCCTGGTTGGACGGCGCCAGCGGCGAGCGCCCGAGAACGTGGTCGGCGGCCTTCTCGCCAGTCATGATCGACGGCGCGTTGAGATTGCCATTGGTGACGCGCGGGAAGATCGAGGAATCGGCGACCCGCAGCCCTTCGACGCCGATGACGCGGCATTCCGGATCGACGACGCTCATCGCATCGTCGGCACGGCCCATCTTGCAGGTGCCGCAAGGGTGATAGGCGCTTTCGGCGTGGTCGCGGATGAAGGCGTCGAGCTCGTCGTCCGATTGTACGTGCGAACCCGGCGACAGTTCCTTGCCGCGGTAAGGATCGAAGGCCGCTTGCCCGAAGATCTCACGGGTCAGCCGGATGCAGTGGCGGAACTCCGTCCAGTCGTCCGGATGCGACATGTAGTTGAAGCGGATCACCGGCTTCGATTTGGGATCGGGCGAGCGCAGCGTGACCGAACCGCGCGACTTCGACCGCATCGGCCCGACATGCGCCTGGAAGCCATGCGCCTTCGCCGCCGCCTTGCCGTCATAGCGGACTGCTGCCGGTATGAAGTGATACTGGATATCGGGATAATCGACGCCGGCGCGCGAGCGCACAAAGGCGGCCGCCTCGAAATGATTGGTGGCGCCGAGGCCGGACTTGAAGAACAGCCACTGCGCGCCGATCAATGCCTTCGAGAACGGGTTCAAGATGGAGTTCAGCGTGATCGGCTTTGTCGATTCCTGCTGGATGTAGAGTTCCATGTGGTCCTGCAGATTGCGGCCGACGCCGGGCCGGTCGACAATCACCGGAATGCCGTTCTCTTTGAGGTGCTGGCCGGGGCCGATGCCGGACAGCATCAGGATCTTGGGCGAGTTGATCGAGGACGCGGCAACGATCACCTCACGCCGCGCTCTGATCACCTGAATCCGCTTGCGCGCTTCGATCTCGACTCCGGTGGCGCGTTGATTCTCGATGATTACCCGTCGGGCGAACCCCTTGACCAAGCTGACATTTTTCCGCCTGAGTGCCGGCCTGAGATAGGCGCTCGCCGCCGACCAGCGGCGACCGCCACGAATGGTCTGCTCCATCGGCCCAAAACCTTCCTGCTTCGCGCCATTGTAATCATCGGTTAGCTCGAAACCGGCCTGACGGCCTGCCTCGACAAAGGCGCCGTAGAGTGGATTGGTCCGCGAGCCGCGCTGCACAGTCAGCGGGCCGCCATGGCCGCGCCAGCCATTCTCGCCGCCATTGCTGTCCTCCATTCGCTTGAAGTACGGGAGCACGTCTGCGAAGCCCCAGCCGGCCGCGCCCTGTTCGGCCCAATGGTCGAAGTCGCGGGCATGGCCGCGCACATAGACCATGCCGTTGATCGAGGATGAGCCGCCGATGACCTTGCCGCGAGGCGTTGCCAGCACGCGGCCGCCGAGATGCGGCTCCGGCTCGCTGGCAAAGCCCCAGTCGTAGAGGCTCATGTTGAGCGGGATCGACAGCGCCGACGGCATCTGGATCAGCGGCCCGATATCGCTGCCGCCATATTCGATGACGATCACCGAATGCTTGCCGTCCTCCGACAGCCGGTAGGCCATGGCCGAGCCGGCCGAGCCGGAGCCGATGATGACGAAATCCGCTTCAAGCATGGTTCATGCGCGCCCATGGTTCATATGCGCAATGAAATCGGCCAGCGAGACGTTGCCGCCGGTTGCCACTACGAGAACGGTCTTGCCGGTCACGTCGACCTTGCCGCCGAGCAACGCCGCGAGTGAAGCAGCGCCCGAAGGCTCGAGCACCAGCTTCAGCCGCTCGAAGGCGATCCGCATAGCGCGCCGCACCGAAGCATCGTCGACGGTGACGCCGCGAACGCCGGCGGTCTTCACCGCTGCGAACGGCGCGTCGCCAGGCCGCCGCGACATCAGCCCGTCGCAGATCGATTTCGGCCCGATCGGCATGGTTTCGATGGCGCCATGTGCCAGCGACGAGCCCATGCCGTCAAAACCTTCCGGCTCGACGCCGATGATCTTCGTGGCTGGCGACAGGTAGTGGAAGGCCAGCGAAACACCGCCGATCAGGCCGCCGCCGCCGACCGAGCAGAACAAGAGATCGGCCTCGGTTTGCCTGGCGGCGAGCTGGTCGAGTGCCTCCAGCCCGGCACCGGCCTGGCCGGCGACGATCTCCGGATCGTCGAACGGGTGCAGCAGCGCCAGGCCTTCGCTCGCGGCGATCTCGCGCGCCCTGGCGGCAGCGACTTCCTCACGCGCGCGCTCGCCATGGTCGGTCAGCACGACGTGCGCGCCGTAGCCCGATGTGGCGTCGCGCTTGGCGGCCGGCGCGTCGATCGGCATGACGATGGTGACAGGAATGCCGAGCGCCTGGCCCGCCGCCGCCAGCCCTTGCGCGAAATTGCCGGAGGAATAGGCGACGACGCCCTTTTTGGCTTCGTCAGGCGACAGCCGCTTCAGCCGCCAGTAGGCGCCGCGCACCTTGAACGATCCTGCCCATTGCAGCGACTCGGCCTTGACGAAGAAGCGGGCGGCGCCGGTCTCGCGGGCGAGTGCCGCCGATTCCAGCAGCGGCGTGATCTGCGTCGCCTTGGAGGTGGCGGCATAGGCCTGCCTGAGATGGTCGAGCGAGGGGACGAGACTGTCTGCCATCATTTGCCTCGCGGAAAGCGCTTCTGCTCTTCGAGCAGGTCGAGGTTCATGTGATTGCGCATGTAGCGCTCCGATGCTTTCTGCAGCGGCTGGAATTCCCAAGGGTAGTGGGTGCCGTTGCGCAGCGCCGGGTAGACCACCCAGCGGCGTGCCTGGCTGGCACGCACCGCGGCATCGAACGCCGCCATGTCCCAGCGCTCCCGCACCTTGCCGGTGAAAGCCGCGACCAAAGCCGCATTGGCCGGATCGGCGGCGAGGTTGGTCAATTCCAGCGGATCCGATTCAAGATCAAACAGTTGCGGCGGATCGATCTCGCAATGGATGAATTTGTAGCGGCCCTCGCGCATCGCCACCATCGGCGCGTTCGAGCCTTCGGCTGCATATTCCATCAGCACCGGCGCGGAGCGTTTCCTTCCGTTCAGCAGCGGCAGTAGCGACTGGCCGTCGGTCCACGGCGCAATCGCGCTGATGTCGATGCCGGCGAGATCGCAAAGCGTCGGCGTCACGTCGAGGTTGGAGACCGGCGTGTCGATCAGCCCGGTGCGTATGCTCTTGCCGGCGATCATCAGCGGCACCCGCGCCGAACCTTCGAAGAAGCACATCTTGAACCACAGGCCGCGCTCGCCGAGCATGTCGCCGTGGTCCGAGCAGAACAGGATGACCGTGTCGTCGAGCATGTGCGTGCGCTCGAGCACCGACAGCAACTCGCCGAGCTTGTCGTCGAGATAGGAGATATTGGCGAAATAGCCGCGCCGCGCGCGGCGGATCTGCTCCGCGGTGATGTCAAAGCTATCATAGTCGCTGGCGCGGTAGAGCCGCTGCGAATGCGGGTCCTGCCTGTCGTAGGGAATGAAGCCGATCTCGGGCTCGAGCGCCGGGCAATCCTCGTAGAGGTCCCAGTAGCGCCGCCGTGCGACGTAGGGATCGTGCGGATGGGTGAAGGAAACCGTCAAGCACCAGGGCCGATGTGCGACGTCGTCGGAGACGCGGGCAAGATCGTAGAGCTTCTGCACCGCATGGAAGGCGACCTCGTCGTCATACTCCAGCTGGTTGGTGATTTCGGCAGTTCCGGCACCGCTCACTGAGCCCAGATTGTGATACCACCAGTCGATCCGCTCGCCGGGCTTGCGATAGTCCGGCGTCCAGCCGAAATCGGCCGGATAGATGTCGGTGGTCAGCCGTTCCTCGAAGCCGTGCAACTGGTCCGGCCCGACGAAATGCATCTTGCCAGAGAGGCAGGTGTGATAGCCGGCGGCGCGCAGATGATGGGCAAAGGTCGGGATCGACGAGGTGAATTCGGCGGCGTTGTCATAGACCCCGGTGCGTGACGGCAATTGGCCGCTCATGAATGCGGCGCGGCCCGGCGCGCAGAGCGGCGAGGCGGTGTAGTTGTTGCAAAAACGCGCCGAACGCGCGGCGAGCGCCTTCAGATGTGGCGCGTGCAGGAAGTCTGCCGGCCCGTCTGGAAACAGCGTTCCGTTGAGCTGATCGACCATGACGATCAGGATGTTGGGTCGCTTGGATGTCACTGCTTCTGCCGTCCGCTAAGCTTCATTTCGAGATAGTCCTCAACCAGTGCGATCGCGGTCGCGGCATCGGGCACGCCGTCCTTCAGCGCGCGCCTGATATAGAGCCCGTCGATCAGCGCCGCCGTCGCTTCGGCAACCCGGTCGGCCTCGCTTCTCGGCAGGATACCGGTCAGCCCGCTAAGCAGATTGGAATGCAGCCGCCGTGCATAGACCTTGAGCAGCCGGCGAAGTGCTGCCGATTTCTGCGCCTCGACATAGAAGGCGAGCCAGGCGGCGATCGTTTCCGGCTGGAACTGGACGTCGGAGAAATTGACCGCGACCACTGCCGAGACGCGCTGGCGCGCCGTGCCGGCCGTGCGAAGCGCGCGCCGCGTATCGGCGGTGAGCCCGCTCAGGATGTGCCGCATCGTCGCCAACAGCAATTCGTCCTTGGCGCCGAAATAATGGTGGGCAAGCGCCGAGGACACGCCGGCGCGCCCGGCGATTTCCGACATCGTGACATCAAGCGAACCGCGCTCGCCGATCGCCGAGATCGTTGCGTCGATGAGCGCCTTGCGGCGCAACGGCTCCATTCCGAGTTTCGGCATTCTTGCTCCGGCCTGTTGGGTAAGTTTATTTTTTATTGACGCATCAATCAACAAAAAATTCAGCCTGATTTGCTGGCAAATGCCAGGCGTTATGACCAGATATCAAGATCAAGCGATTGTGCGGTTCTGGCCCCTTCACGAAACCGGCGGAACGGTTCATCCTTGAACAATGCCGAGCGGCCGCGACATCGCGCAGCCGGGCCTGCAGGATGGGGATCGCCATGACAGCATGCATCGTCGGTTGGGCGCATTCGCGCTTCGGCAAGCTCGAAGGCGAGACGCTGGAGGGCCTGATCACCAAGGTGGCGGTCGAGGCGCTCGATCATGCCGGCATCGGTCCAGATGACGTCGACGAGATCGTGCTCGGCCACTTCAACGCCGGGTTTTCCGCCCAGGATTTCACCGCGAGCCTGGTCCTCCAGGCAGACGACCGGCTGCGCTTCAAGCCGGCGACCCGCGTCGAGAACGCCTGCGCCACCGGCTCGGCGGCGGTCAGGCAAGGCATCCGCGCCATCGACGCAAATGCCGCCCGTATCGTGCTGGTGGTCGGCGCCGAGCAGATGACGACGACGCCCGGTCCTGAGATCGGCAAGAACCTGCTCAAGGCCTCGTATCTGCCGGAGGATGGTGACACGCCGGCAGGCTTCGCTGGCGTCTTCGGCAAGATCGCTCAAGCCTATTTCCAGCGCTACGGCGACCAGTCGGATGCGCTGGCGATGATCGCCGCCAAGAACCATAAGAACGGCGTCGACAATCCCTACGCGCAGATGCGCAAGGATTTCGGCTACGAGTTCTGCCGGCAGGAAAGCGAAAAAAACCCCTTCGTCGCCGGTCCGCTGAAGCGCACAGACTGCTCGCTGGTTTCGGACGGCGCCGCCGCCCTTGTCCTCGCCGACACGGCGACGGCGCTGAAGATGCGCCGCGCCGTCGCCTTCCGCGCCAATGAGCATGTGCAGGATTTCCTGCCGATGTCGAAGCGCGACATCCTCGCGTTCGAAGGTTGCGAGCAGGCCTGGAATCAGGCGCTGAAGCAGGCCGGCGTGACGCTCGGCGACCTGTCCTTCGTCGAGACGCATGACTGTTTCACCATCGCCGAGCTGATCGAGTATGAGGCGATGGGCCTGGCCAAGCCGGGCGAGGGCGCCAAGCTGGCGTTGGATGGCGAAACGGCGAAAGACGGAAGGCTGCCGGTCAATCCGTCCGGCGGGCTGAAGGCCAAGGGCCACCCGATCGGTGCCACCGGTGTATCGATGCATGTGCTGAGCGCCATGCAACTCGTCGGCGAGGCGGGCGGCATCCAGGTGCCGGGAGCAAAGCTCGGCGGCATCTTCAACATGGGCGGTGCGGCAGTCGCCAACTACGTTTCCATTCTCGACCGGATCAGATAAAAGCGGCGCCGCATTACAGCGCCGCGGACCGTTCGGCCGCGCAAAAGGGTGCTATATCGCTTTGATTTTGCGCATGATCCTTTTCGAAAATTGATTCCGAGTTTCGAGATCATGCGCTAGCGGGGAATTCATGACAAATCCGGTTCTGGTCGAAGTTTTGCGCGGCGCTATCGTCGAGAGCGCGCATCGCGGCGCTGTTGCCGTCTTCGACGCCGACGGCAAGCCTGTTTGGGAGATCGGCGACACGGCACAACCGGTGTTCCCGCGTTCGGCGGTCAAGGCGATCCAGGCGTTGCCGCTGGTCGAGAGCGGCGCTGCCGATGCCTACGGCTTCGGTGACCGGGAGCTGGCACTGGCCTGCGCCTCGCATTCCGGCGAGCCGCCACATGTCGAGCTCGCGAGGGCTATGCTGGCGAAGGCCGGCCTGGACGAGACGGCACTCGAATGCGGCGCGCATTGGCCGTCGAGCCATGGGGCGACGCTGGCGCTTGCCCGCGCCGGCAGCGTGCCGAACGCGCTGCACAACAATTGTTCCGGCAAGCACTCAGGCTTCCTATGCACCTGCGTTCACAGCGGCATCGCCCATCGCGGTTACGTCAAGGCTGGCCATGCTTCGCAGGAGATGGTGCGCGAAGCGATGCAGGCGGTGACCGGTGCTGCCCATGACGCCGATCACCGTGGCACTGACGGCTGCTCGATTCCGACCTATGCCGTGCCGCTGCGCAGCTTTGCGCTTGGCTTTGCCCGCATGGCGACAGGCGCCAGCTTCGAGCCGGTGCGCGCCCGGGCGGCGAAGCGGCTGCTTTCCGCCTGCATGGCTGAGCCGTTTTTCGTCGCCGGCACTGGCAGGTCCGACGTCGCGATGATGGAGGCCGCGCCCGGCCGGATCTTTGCCAAGGGGGGCGCCGAGGGCGTCCATTGTGCCGCCCTTCCAGAGCTTGGCCTTGGCATCGCGCTGAAATGCGACGACGGCGCCGGCCGCGCAACTGGAGTCATGCTCGCGGTCGTGCTGTCAAAGCTTTTGCACGCAGACCAGCCGCTGGCGGGAAAGCTGATCGAACAGGCAAATCCGCCTATCGAAAGCCGGATCGGCGCCAAAGTCGGCGCGCTCCGGCCCACCGCCGCCCTCAACTGACGTGATTGCGCTCGACGGTCAAATGCGCATAGCCGGCATTGCCTGACGCGGCGAGGTCGCCGGTCACCGGCTCGGCCCAGCGCTGGCCGACGATCGCGCCCTTCTTGACCCCGTCGATGACATTGTCGGAGATGATTGCCGTCCCGGCACCTTCGACCACGGTGACGACGATACCGGTCCCCGCCTTGCGGATGACGTTTCCCGTGGCGACCACATTGCGCATGAACGGTCCCCAGCCGATCTGCATGCCGTAGAGCGGCGCATTCTCAACGACATTGCCGGAAACGGTGGTGTCTGCCTCGACGCTGATGCCGACGCCGAAGCCGGGCGCGTCGGCAGGGTAGGGGCCGCTGGTCGACAGATTGCGGACGACGTTGCCGGAGCAGACGCCCATGCGGCCGCCTTCGTTGAAATTGACGATCGAAATACCGTTCGCAGCACCATCGACGATGTTATTGCCGATGACGGCACCTTCAAAGGAGAATTCAGAATACACGGCCGTTTCGCCCGAGCGCGAGCAGGTATTGCCGGTGATCTGCAAATTGCTGGCACTGTTGGCGCGGATCGCCGAAAACGCGCAGTCCGAAACAATATTGCCGGAGATGATGACATTGCCGGCGCGGAAGGCATTGATGCCATTGCCGTTCTGGCCGGTTCCGCCGCCGCGCGCCTGGATGCGTTCGATCCGGTTGCCGCTGACGATGGTTCCGTCTTCAGCCGCCTGCCAGCGGTGCACGAGAATGCCGCCATTGGCGCAGTCGGAGACGCTATTGCCTGATATTTCCAGGCCATCGGCCTCGACCGAATAGATGCCGGCATCGGCCGCACCGGATATCTCCGAGCGCTGGATACGACCCGAGGCGTGTTCGAGTGCCAGACCATTCTTGCCGCTGCCGTTAAGCTGGCAATTGTCGACGACCAGATGGGCGATGCGGCGCAGATCGAGCAGGCCTTGCGTATAATCGCCCATCGAGTGCTTGCTGCCGTCGAACACCAGTCCACTGAGTACGATATGCTCGGCCTGTTCCGCCATGATGAGATGGCCGTTGCCGCCATAGACGATCCGCGATGCGCCCGCCACGCCGGACAGGCGCACGCGGCCGGGCAGCGACAGGTTGGAAACGATATAGGTCCCCGGCGGCAGGAACACCGGCATGTCGCGAACGTGCGCTTCGCGCAGCAGCTTGGTGAAAGCCTTGCTCTGGTCCTCAAGCGCGCCGGGCCGGACGCCGAGATCGGTCGCATTGATCGCCCCGCGCATCGCGGCTTTGTCGATGCCGGGCAGGTTTTCTGCCGCTGCCTTGCCGAGCGAAAGCCCCATGACGGCAAAGCCGGCGGTCTGCGTAAGCAGCGTTCTTCTGTTCAACATCGGCACAGATCCCTTGCGTCCAACACTCACGCGGCAGGATTCGTGCCAGACGGGATCGGCCCCGAGGTCGGGTTTGCCGGCTATGGCTTGTGGAGTCGTCGCGCCGGGCCTAAGTTCATCGGATGAGCAGGGCCTTCACCCGCGAGGAAGACAGCGAAAACGCCATTGCCGGCATCGGCGAGCGGCCGATCAGCCATCACCGCAATCTGGTGACGGAACACGGCCTGGCGCTGATCGATGCGGAGGTGGCCGCTCTGCGCGACGAACTGGGCAGAGCCGAAAAGAGGGCCGACCGCGAGCGCATCGCGCTGGTGTCGCGTGATCTCCGCTATTGGACGGCGCGGCGTGAAAGCGCCGAGCTTTCGGTGCCGGAACCGGGCAGCGACATGGTTCGCTTCGGTATGGGCGTCACACTGGAGAGCGACGACGGCAAGAAGGTGCACTGGAAGATCGTCGGCGAGGATGAGGCCAACCCGGCCAAAGGGACAATTTCCCATATGTCGCCGATGGCGATGGCACTGTTCGGCAAGAAGGTCGGCGAAATTGCCGTGGTTAACGGCAAGGAATGGGAGATCGTCAAGCTCTCCGATAGTTAGTCTTCGAGCTTGACGACATGGTCGCGGAAGAACGCCGCGGCACCGGCCTCGTCGATTTCGCCGGCGGCGACGCCCATGACGAATTCGTAAAGCATGCCGTCATTGGCCGACAGGGCATAACCATTCACAATCAGAAATGCGCCGGCAGCGACAATGGCGGTGCGTTTGTTGCCGTCGACAAAGGCATGATTTCGGGCGATGCCGAAGACATAGACGGCGGCGAGTTCTTCAACCGACGGGTCTCCGTAGTTGGCTTTGTTCTCCGCACGGGCGAGCGCCGATTCAATGGCATTTTCATCCCTCAAGCCTTGTGCTCCGCCGTGTCGGCGCAACTGCTCGGCGTGCATCGCTTCGACTGCACGCCGCGTCAGAAACTCCCAGCTCATTCGGCGAGCTTCTGAAGCGCGACCTTGTATTTGTCCATGACCTCGCGGGCAGCTTTCATTTGCCGCTCGAAGCTGTCGTCCACCGGCTTCAGCGCAAGACCGTCACCTGTTTCAACGATTTGAAGCTGGTCGCCGGCCTTCAGGTTCAGACGATCGAGAAGCTCCCTCGGTAGGATCACGCCTTCGGAATTGCCGATCTTGCGAATGGTCGTGTTCATGGTGAGACATCCTGTTGCAACGCTGATTATAACTCAGCGTGTCGGTCGTTGCAACGGGCATTATAACAAAGCGTCAGCCCGCCTGCAGCAGCCGGTCCATCAGCCGCTCCGCCGCTTCCGGGATGACCGTGCCGGGCGGGAAGATCTCCGCTGCGCCTGCCTGCCGGACTGCATCGTAATCCTTCGGTGGAATGACGCCGCCGGCGACGATCAGCATGTCGTCGCGGCCGAGCTTCTTCAGCGCCTGTTTGAGTTCGGGAATGAGCGTCAAATGGCCTGCCGCCAACGACGAGGCGCCGACCATGTGCACGTCATGCTCGACCGCCAGCTTGGCGATCTCGTCCGGCGTCTGGAACATCGGCCCAACGGTGACGTCGAAGCCGAGATCGGCAAAGGCGGTGGCGATCACTTTCTGGCCGCGATCATGGCCGTCTTGCCCCATCTTGGCGACCAGAATACGCGGCTTGCCGCCGGACTTCTCCTCGAACGCTACGACCTTGTCCTGCAACCGGTCGACCACCGGATTGTCGCCAAGCGCGTTGCGATAGACGCCGGAGATCGTCTGCACCGAGGCGACATGGCGGCCGAAGACCTTTTCCAGCGCCAGCGAAATCTCGCCGACCGTGGCATTGGCGCGCGCCGCCCGGATGGCGAATTCCAGCAGGTTTTCGTTACTCCCGGCAGCACGGGTCAGCGCATCGAGCGCGCTCTCGACGGCGGCGACGTCACGCGTGCCTTTCAGCCGCTGCAGCTTCGACAATTGCCGCGCCCTGACTTCCGCGTTGTCGATCCTCAGCACGTCGACTTCGATGTCTGTGCCGGGACGGTGGGCATTGACGCCGACCACGATCTGTTCGCCGGAATCGATGCGCGCCTGGGTGCGCGCGGCAGCCTCTTCGATGCGCAGCTTCGGTAGGCCCTTTTCGATCGCCGCGGCCATGCCCCCGAGGCTCTCGACCTCCTCGATATGGGCAAGCGCGCGCGCCGCCAGATCATGCGTCAGCCGCTCGACATAGGCAGAGCCGCCCCACGGGTCGATGCTCCGGGTCGTGCCGGATTCCTTCTGCAGGATGAGCTGTGTGTTGCGGGCGATGCGGGCCGAATGATCGGTCGGCAGCGCCATTGCCTCGTCGAAGGAATTGGTGTGCAGCGACTGCGTGTGGCCTTGAGTCGCCGCCATCGCCTCTATCATGGTGCGGATGATGTTGTTGTAGGGGTCCTGCGCCGTCAGCGACCAGCCCGAAGTCTGGCAATGGGTGCGCAGCGACAGCGAGCGCTCGTCCTTCGGCGAAAAGTTCTTCAGCATCAGGCTGGCCCACAAAAGGCGCGCTGCTCTCAGCTTCGCGACTTCCATGAAGAAATTCATGCCGATCGCCCAGAAAAACGAGAGGCGCGGCGCGAAACGGTCGATGTCGAGGCCGGCCGCGACGCCGGCGCGGGCATATTCGATACCGTCGGCAATCGTGTAGGCGAGCTCGAGGTCCGCCGTCGCTCCCGCCTCCTGCATGTGGTAGCCGGAGATCGAGATCGAATTGAACTTCGGCATATGCGTCGACGTGTAGGAAAAAATGTCCGACACGATCCGCATCGAAGGTTTGGGCGGATAGATGTAGGTGTTGCGCACCATGAACTCTTTCAGGATGTCGTTCTGAATGGTCCCAGTGAGGTCCTTCTGCGCGACGCCCTGTTCCTCCGCCGCCACGATATAGAGCGCCATGATCGGCAGCACCGCGCCGTTCATCGTCATCGATACCGTCATCTCGTTAAGCGGGATGCCCTCGAACAGCTGGCGCATGTCGAGAATGGAATCGATGGCGACGCCGGCCATTCCGACATCGCCGGCGACGCGCGGATGGTCGCTGTCGTAGCCGCGATGCGTGGCGAGATCGAAGGCGACCGACAGGCCTTTCTGGCCGGCGGCAAGGTTGCGCCGGTAGAAGGCGTTGGACTCTTCGGCCGTCGAGAAGCCGGCATATTGCCGGATCGTCCAGGGTTGCTGGACATACATCGTCGGATAGGGGCCGCGCATGAAGGGCGGCAGGCCCGGATAGGTATCGAGATGCGGCAAGCCCTTGAGATCGCCCTGGTTGTAGAGATGCTTGACGGCAATGCCTTCCGGCGTCATCCGCTGGCCTTTGACGTCGACCGGCGCCCGCCGTGGCGGCGACCAGCCGATCTGGCTGAAATCGGGGATCATGGTACGGCTCCGATCGACTGATCGATGCGGATCGGAAACAGCGGCTCGCACACCGCAACGCCTTCGGTGAAGGCTGGCCGCCGCTCCGCCGCCAGCGTCTCGGCCGGACGCTCGGTTTTCGACGGGTGCAGCGTCGTGCCGACGATCGCCCGTTCGCCCGCCTGGTAGGCAGCGTTGCGGCGGGCGGAAGCTGCCTGCACGCGTCTCTGGACGTGGCCTTGTTCGAGGCTGGTCAGCACGCCGCCTTCCGCCTCGATCTGCTGGAACTCCTGCCAGGCCGCCGCGCAGAGCTCCGCAGTCAGGGTTTCGACGGCGCCCGAACCGCAAGCCGGATCGGCGACGTGGTCGATGTGGCTTTCATTGGCCATGATCAGTTGCGCGTTGCGGGCAACGCGGCGTGCAAAACCCGCGGGCAGGCCGTGCGCGATGGTATGCGGCAGGATGGCGATCGAATCCGCCCCGCCGGCGGCAGCGGCAAAAGCGGCGATGGTGGTGCGCAGGATGTTGGTTTCCGGGTCGGCCGCCGTCATCATCCTGAAGGAGGTTTCGGCATGGATGCTGGCGGTGGAGGGCGGTATCGAGCAGGCCTCCTGGACACGCGCCCACAGTCTCCGCAACGCCCTGACCTTGGCCGTCGACACGAACTGGTCCTGGTCGACGCTGAGCGCAAAACCGATATGCGGCGCCGCATAGACAAGCGGCTGGCGCGCCTTCTCGAACAGCCTCAAATAGGAGACTGCCGAGGCGAGCATCGTGCCAAGCTCCTGCGCCTCGGTTGCGCCGGCATTGTGGAACACCCGCCCGTCGGCTTCCAGCAGCACGCCGGGCACCCCCATCGAAAAGAAATGTGCGAGCGACTGCGGCATCGATGCCTGCAAAGCTTCGATCGACATGCGCAGCCTGCCGGTCCCGGCAAATATCGCCGCCGGATCGATGCCGAAGGAGAGGTTGAGCTTTGCCGGGTCGGAGCGGCGCTTGGTCAAGAACGCCACCAGCCAGTCGGCCACGGCGCGGCTCCAGGGATGGGCATCGATGCGGATCTGGATGCGGTTGAGCGGCACGCCGTCGAGCACGCTCTCCAGCGCCTCGGCCGTCCTCGGCAAGCCATAGCCGAAGGCGTTCGGCGCGCCTTCGAAGACAAGCGACAGTCCGGTAGCACCCTGCGCGACGTCTTCCAGCGCCTGCGCCCTGGCGCGGCCTATGTCCGGATCGTCGATACGCTGGCTGACGATCCACGGTGATCCCGGGTTGGCGCGCACGACAGGCTCGACGGTCACCGAACGCTCGTAGAGCGGCTCGATGCGGATGGCGTCGTCCGTATGCGAGACGAGCTTTTCCTCGAAGGAACCGCCGGCCAGCGCCTTCTCCGCCAGCGCCAGCCATCGTTGCCGGTCGGCGCTCGGAAGGTCGGCATCATGGGTCAAGGCACCGGCGCCCATCCGTTCTCCTCGTTCTAGTGGCCGTGTCAGCCTACTATGTCAGTCTACGGTCCCCGGTCCCATATCACAATGCAGCACACATGCCGTGCAACTCGCCTTCCGTGACGGTGACCGTCAACCGATTGCCAAACATGGGCAGGTTCCGCAAGCTCCAAAAGCCATTTTCGACGATGCCCATTGTCGCTGCGCAATGGCCTCACTATACCTGCGGCGGGCCTCCCTTTTCTTCAAGGGGATCAGGGCATTCAACCCTATAGGTTTGCGGAGACCGGACACATGGCCGACGACACCAGTATCTTCATGGGAGCCAGCCGCAAGCCGGACGACAGCTATCAGCGGCCGGAACGGCTTTTGCTGCAATATGGCAATCGTCACGGCCTGGTCACCGGCGCGACCGGCACCGGCAAGACGGTGACCCTGCAGATATTGGCCGAGGGTTTCTCCAATGCCGGCGTGCCGGTATTCTGCGCCGACATCAAGGGCGATCTGTCGGGTATCGCCATGATGGGCACAGCGCAGGATTTTCTGGTCAAGCGGGCCGAGCAGGTCAAGCTCGATCCCTATGAGTTCCAGGAATTTCCGGTCATCTTCTGGGATCTGTTCGGCGAGCAGGGTCACCCGATCCGCGCCACCATCTCGGAGATGGGGCCGCTGCTTCTGTCGCGGCTGATGAACCTCTCCGAGGCGCAGGAAGGCATTATGAACATCGCCTTCCGCATCGCCGACGAGGAAGGCCTTTTGCTGCTCGACTTGAAGGACCTGCAGTCACTGCTTGCCAACATCGCCGACCGCGCCGAAGAGATCGGCGCCCGCTACGGCAATGTGACGAAACCTTCGGTCGGCGCCATCCAGCGCACGCTGCTGGTCCTGGAGCAGCAGGGCGCTGCCAATTTCTTCGGCGAGCCGGCATTGCGGATCGCCGACATCATGCGCACCACGCGCGATGGACGCGGCGCCATCAGCGTGCTCGCCGCCGACAAACTGATGATGAATCCGCGGCTCTATGCGACGTTCCTTCTGTGGCTGATGTCGGAACTGTTCGAGGAACTGCCCGAGGTCGGCGACCCGGACAAGCCGAAGCTGGTCTTCTTCTTCGACGAGGCGCATCTTCTGTTCGACGACGCGCCGAAGGTGCTGATCGACCGCGTCGAACAGGTGGTCCGGCTGATCCGTTCGAAGGGCGTCGGCGTTTATTTCGTCACGCAAAATCCGCTGGATATCCCTGAAACGGTGCTGGCGCAGTTGGGCAACCGCGTGCAGCACGCACTGCGTGCCTATACGCCGCGCGAACAGAAGGCCGTCAAGACGGCGGCCGAGACGTTCAGGCCCAATCCCGATTTCGACTGTGCAACCGTGATCACGCAGCTCGGCACCGGCGAGGCACTCGTCTCCACGCTGGAAGCCAAGGGCGTGCCGTCCATGGTACAGCGCACGCTGATCCGCCCGCCATCCTCGCGGCTTGGCCCGATCACGCCCGAAGAGCGCCGCAAGCTGATCACTGAGAGCCCGGTTTCGGGACAGTACGACCAGACCGTCGATCGCGAATCGGCTTTCGAGATGCTGCAAAAAAAGGCCAAGGACGCCCAGGAGGCACAAGCGCAGCAGCAGGAGAGCGGCCGTTCGCGCTGGACCATTCCCGGCTTCGGCAATGACGATCCCCAGCCAGCTGGCGGCCGCCGCGCGCCGCGGCCTTCCAACCGCCAGACGGTGGCGGAGGCGGCGATCAAATCCGTGGTGCGCTCGGTCGGCTCGTCGGTCGGACGGGCGATCGTCCGCGGCATACTGGGCAGCCTGTCCAGGGGGCGGTGAGGGAGCATCGCACCGAAGGGCGGGCATCTGTGTTGGCAAATTCTGTCATGACATCAAGCGCCGGCAGCCAGATCTGGAGAACAGCGGACGGCGGCTATGCGGCGAGGGCGGCCGCTTGGCGGCGATGCGCCGAACGTCTTGATCGGGGCCATTGGTTGACCGTCTGGTTTTGGAACGCCTTTCCGATTGGCTGCCAATGGGAAAGTGCGTAATCTCGACCGACGCGGCTTGCCCGGTGTTTGCTTCGGACCGGTCGGCAGTGCCTTTTTGAATAGCGATCCAGTCCTTAGTTGGTTGGACCTACGTACTCCCTCGCAGACGCTCGGAAAACCGAAAAACGCTCCAGCGCAAGCGGGCCAGGCCGGCCGCGAAGTACCGCGACCAAACGATCGGTAAAACCTGGGCGAGCCGTGGAGGCACTCCGAAGCGGCTCCAAGCCTACTCACCAAGGCAAAGGTCGAAGATCAGCATTTTAGACTCAGCTTCGCCCGACAGGTATAGTCTGCGTCGACTCGCTGGGTTGGGGTATGATCGCTCGCATTGCCAAGGCCACCAAGAAGTTCATCGCGCCCATCTTTGATGTGAAGGAGATGGCGAATGAAGCTGATGTCGAGCACAAGCTCGTCACCCCCTTCCTGACGAATGAAGCCTACCTGGGGATACCATCCGCCTGGGTTCGCAACCAAGACTACATGACCCCGACGGACATCGATAAGCTGGCGGGCAAGAGGTATGGCTACAAGCCCGACCAGTCTATCTGGCTGAACGGCCTCCCTCTCCTTGTCGTCGAGAACAAGGAGCCCGGCGAAACAATCGAGTCGGCACTTCGCGAGGCACGTATGTACGCCAGCGAGGTCAACAAGCGCTATCCGCCTGAAGTGAACCCCATCGGCTATGTGTTGGCCAGCAACGGCCACCAACTCGGCCTTTCCAACGCGGATAGCGAGATGGACACACTCATCGTCTCGTCGGCAGACGTGGAGCCTGGCAGCAGTGTTCTCGACGCCTTTAAGGGTGCCATCGGTAAGCACGCTCTGGAGGAGAGGGCGAGGAAGCTCGCCCCGCACTTCGCCACGCGCCAGCTTTACTCCGTCTCGTCGCCCATCGGTGGGCAGGCAAAGCTTACCCGGCAGCTCGGTGTCAACGAGTTCGCAGAGCCCCTTTTCCCGGTTCTCACGCGGTACTTTGACGACAGTTCGGAAACGCCCGACGAGGTGATCGACCGCGCCTATGTCAACTCTGACGAGTTGACCCGGTACCAGGGCATCCTCGAAACCTACCTGAAGGATCGCACCGCCAGCATCGGCGGCAACCAGCTCAAGACCATCGAGACCAGCCGTACTTCGGCGACAACGCTCACCGGAGAAATTCAGAAGTTCGCGGGCAAGCCGGCGTTCTTCAGCCGCGTGCAGATAGTGGTGGGCTCGGTCGGCGCGGGGAAAAGCACGTTTATCCGCCGCTATCACCGTCACCTGATGACGAAGGAGGTGAAGGCGAAGACGCTCTGGGCGTTCATCAACTTCAACGTCACCGGTTCGCGCAACGACATGAACGGCTTCGTGGCGGAGCAGTTTTTGAAGTCATTCGCCGAAATGAACGGCGACGACTTCTACGAGGAGGCGACACTCGACAAGATCCTCGTCCTGGAGATGCTCAAGTTCGAGCGCTCGAATCGCAGCCTGGCAAAGGACAATCCGGCCGAGTACGCGAAGCGGAAGGCCGACGAGCGCGCCAAGCTCATGGACGACAACGAGAAGTTCGTCGGCGCTCTCTCCCGCTATTTCGCCGGTGAGCGCGGGCTCGGTATGGTCGTGGTTTTTGATAACGTCGACAAGGAATCCAGCGACCGCCAGCTCGCCATTTTCGAAACAGCACAATGGTTCAAGGACCTCACGAAGTCGCTCGTCATCGTCAATCTCCGCGATGTGACCTTCGAGGCGCACCGTGAGGAAAAGCCACTCGACGCCTTCATCAACGCCATCAATTTCTACATCCGGCCTCCCCGGTTCGCACAGGTCATCAGGAAGCGCCTCGAACTGATGATGGAAAGCCTGCCGACTGAGGTTGCGCGGAAGCAGGAATACACCCTGACCGGTGGCCAGAAGGTTCGGTACAACGCCGATCGCCTGGGCGAGTTCGTCATGCGGATTTACCTCTCGCTCTTCGAGAGCCGCGACATGGCCTCCATGCTGGAATCTCTCGTCGCAAAGGATGTGCGCCGGGCGCTGGGCATGTTCTCAGACATCATCGTCTCGCCGCATATCTCTACAAATCAAATCACCGGCGCAGCCCTCGCTGGCCAGCAGGGATATCGCATACCGGAATGGGCGATCCTCCGGTCGTTGATGCGCGGCCGCTACCAGTATTTCAACGGCAAGGGTGTTTACATCCACGACATCATCAGTGCGGATGATGCCCATACCCGCCCCAGCAACTTCATTTTCCTCGACGTGCTGGAGTTCCTTGTCCGCAACCGCAAAACCCGCCTGGAATACAGCCAGGAAGGGTACATCAGCATCGGACGGCTGGTTAAAGAGATGAGCAGGTTGGGCTACGACGAAGGCGATGCCGACCTCGCCATCCGGTCGCTCATCGCGAAGGGGATGATCGAGCCTGAAAGCCTAGTGGAAACGGACCTCACCTCGGAAGAGCCCGTCAGGGCGCACGCTTCGGGATACGTCCACACGAGAATGCTCCTGCGGCAGGTCGAGTACATCACCGGAGTTACGCCAACAATCAAGGTAGCGTCGTCCGACGTGGCCACCTATATCGGCTCCATCTGGGCGGGCTGGGATCCCAAGCATGAGATGTCCGTGACCAACAAGGCCCGCATCTTGCAGAAACTCCTAGACTACTTGCGGCTCGAATATCAGCGGCGCACCCGCCGCCACCCCTTCTATGAGGAAAATGGCCATGGTGGCCGGCTTCTCGTGCAGGCGGTTGAGAACGCCTCGAACTATCTCCAAGGGGTTTTGAACGACCCCAAGCAGCCGCAGCGCACATTCGTGCCCCGTTACGGGCAGAACTGGCAAAAAAAAGGCTCCTAGCAGGTCTTGGAGATATGAAACGCTGCATGGTTGCAGCGATGTCCGCTTTCGGGAAGTAGTCTTGCACGCTTGAATGACCAGCTTCAGGCGCAAAGCGGTGATCCGAACGCTCGGCCTGCCGAAGACGGATTTGGATCATGAGCTGTCCACCGGCGGCGTCTGCACAGAGCGCGGCAAAATCCGCTGCTCGGCGTAAGGACCGCACCTGAAGGCGGGCGCCGGCACCGGCAAGCCGACGCGCAGCAAAACCAGCAGGAGCGAGGAATATCCCGCCCCCGTGCTTCCGTCAGCTCAGAAGATCGAGTCTGTGATCGCCTTGACCGGGCCGAGCAGGATCGATCCTTCAGGCACGCCGGCGTCGATCGGAATGGCTTTGCGGTTTGCCGTCGCCACCATCGGCTGGCCGATATCGGCAGTCACCACGACCGGGGTCTTGTTCGGCACACGGTCGTAGAGATCGATAATGTCCTGGTTCATCAGGCGAACACAGCCCGACGACACCGACTTGCCGATCGACCGCCATTCCGGCGAACCGTGCAAGCGGTAGAGCGTGTCCTGGTTGCCCTGGAAGAGATAGAGCGCCCGCGCGCCAAGCGGGTTCTTGAGCCCGCCGGGCATGCCGCCATTATCGGCGCTGTACGGCTTCAACTCCGGCTGCCGGGAGATCATTTCATCCGGCGGCGTCCATTTCGGCCATTTCTGCTTCCATTGGACCACGGCATCGCCCGACCATTCGAAGCCGGCGCGGCCGAGGCCGACGCCGTAGCGGATAGCCTGACCGCCCGGGCGCACCAAGTAGAGGAAGTGATTGGTGGTGTCGACGACGATGGTGCCCGGCTGCTGCCCGGTCGGATCGTCCACGATCTGGCGCAGGAACTGCGGGTCGATTTTGTCGACCGGTATCGCCGGCAGCTCGAAGCCGCCATCAGACATCGGCCCATACATCGTCATATAGTCGCCGAGCGCCGGCTCGACATAGGTCGGCGGCGGTGGCTCGACCGGCTGTTGCGACAGCGTGGTGCAACTGGAGACCGCGACCGAGGCGGCGCCAAGGGCTGCGGCGTTGAGGAAACCGCGACGGCTAAGGCGCAGAGAGGACGATGGAGGTGTGAACATGATTGCCTTTTTTAAGTCTCAAATCGCAACAAAGCATGAATGCGTCCGGTTGTGCGCAGGTGCTCGAGCAATGCTCGGCGCGATAGGCGGTTCCAATTCTGGCCGCAGGGTGGACAAACAAAGGCAAAGCTGTGACTGGATCGCCACTGTTGCGCCGACGCAACATTTCCGGTGTCAAACCGCGGCAACCAGACCTTCAAGGGACGGCAGGATCAGGGCCGGTGGGAAATCCCGGTATTCCTCTGGGTGATTGGCGCGGTTGATCCACACCGTCCGGAAGCCGAATTTGGTGGCGCCGGCAACGTCCCAGCGGTTGGAGGACTGGAAAGAGACAGCGCCTGGATAGAGGCGCCAGCCCGTGGTGACTATGTCGTAGACCGACGGGTCGGTCTTGAAGCGCCTGACGCTGTCGACGGAAAAGACGTCGTCCAGGACCTGGTCGAGCGCGGCGGACTTGACGGCCGCCTCCAGCATTTCAGGCGAACCGTTGGACAGGATCGCCAGCCTTGCCCCCGATGCCTTGAGCGCCTTGAGCACGGCCGGCACCTCCGGATAGCAGTCCAGCCGCCAATAGGCCTCGAGCAACTTCGCCTTCAGCCCGGCATCGGCGGACGGAACCTTGCGCAGGGCGAAATCGAGTGCCTGCTCGGTGAGCTGCCAGAAATCGGCATAGGCCCCCATCAGCGTCCGCACCCAGGAATATTCCAGCTGCTTTGCGCGCCAGATCTCGGACAGCAACTGGCCGTCCGGCCCGATCTGGTCGGCGTGACGGCGCACGGCCGCGTGCACGTCGAACAGCGTGCCATAGGCGTCGAAAACGTAAGCTGCATGGTGCATGCGACAGTTTTGAGGCTGCGCAAGGCAAGGCGCAAGCGCTGATTGCAGTCCGCCAGCCCGCTGGCCTCAACAAATCTCAGCCAAACCGGTTGACGGCGGCCGCCAAAGCATCTTCCAATGCGCCGCAACAAGCATCGAACGGAACCTGGCAATGACACTGGCGACTGCGGCGCAATCCGCGACATGGACCTTCGTCGACGGCGACTGGTATGAGGGCAACGTCGCCATCCTCGGGCCGCGCAGCCATGCCATGTGGCTCGGCACCAGCGTGTTCGACGGCGCCCGTTGGTTCGAGGGCGTCGCTCCCGACCTCGATCGCCATGCAGCAAGGGTGAACGCCTCGGCGATCGCGCTCGGCCTGAAACCGACGATGAGCACCGACAAGATCGTCGGCCTGACCTGGGACGGGCTGAAGAAGTTCGACGGCAACACAGCGGTCTACATCAGGCCGATGTATTGGGCCGAGCATGGCGGCTATATGGGCGTGCCGGCCGACCCGGCCTCGACGCGTTTCTGCCTTTGCCTCTATGAATCGCCGATGATCTCGCCAGCGGGTTTTTCGGTGACGGTGTCGCCGTTCCGCCGCCCGACAATCGAAACCATGCCGACTAACGCCAAGGCCGGCTGCCTTTATCCCAACAACGGCCGGGCCATCCTCGAAGCCAAGATGCGCGGCTTCGACAATGCGCTCGTGCTCGATATGCTGGGCAATGTCGCCGAGACCGGCACCTCGAACATTTTCCTGGTCAAGGACGGCCATGTGCTGACGCCGGCGCCGAACGGCACCTTCCTGTCCGGCATCACCCGCTCGCGCACCATGGCCCTGCTTGGCGAGTACGGTTTCACGACGACGGAAAAGACGCTGTCGATCCGCGATTTCCTTGAGGCGGACGAAATCTTCTCGACCGGAAACCACTCGAAAGTCGTGCCGGTCACCCGTATCGAGGATCGCAATCTGCAGCCCGGGCCGGTGGCCAAGAAGGCGCGCGAACTCTATTGGGAATGGGCGCATTCGACTTCGCCCGGCTGACCCGCTAAAAAGCGGCCCGGCGCTTCGTTTCCGGAGTTGTTCCAGACCAATCCAGTCCTATGTTAGTCCGGTATCGACACCGGATTTTTCCACGAGGGAGTACGACCGATGGCTTTTGAATTGCCCGCCTTGCCCTATGATTACGAGGCTTTGCAGCCTTATATGTCCAAGGAAACGCTGGAATATCATCACGACAAGCACCACAAGGCCTACGTCGACAACGGCAACAAGCTGGCCGCCGAGGCGGGCCTGGGCGATTTGTCGGTCGAAGAGGCCGTCAAACAGTCCTTCGGCAAGAATGCGGGGCTCTTCAACAATGCCGCCCAGCACTACAACCATATCCATTTCTGGAAATGGATGAAGAAGGGCGGCGGCGGCAACAAGCTGCCGGGCGCCTTGCAAAAAGCGGTCGACAGCGATCTTGGCGGCTACGACAAGTTCAAGGCCGACTTCATCGCCGCCGGCACCACCCAGTTCGGTTCGGGCTGGGCCTGGGTCTCGGTCAAGGACGGCAAGCTGGCGATCTCGAAGACGCCGAATGGCGAGAACCCGCTCGTCCATGGCGCGACGCCGATCCTTGGCGTCGATGTCTGGGAACATTCCTACTACATCGATTATCGCAACGCCCGGCCGAAATATCTCGAAGCCTTCGTCGACAGTCTCATCAACTGGGACTATGTGCTCGAACTCTACGAAAAGGCCTGATCCGTTCCAGAAAGCCCCGGCAGAACCGGGGCTTTTCTTTTTCAGCATCAGAACGACAGTTGCAAAAATTTCACGCAAGCGTGAGGCGAAGCGTCGGAATTTTTAAGCCATCCTTGCCGTTTGTCATCGGGGTGGGACCGCACCCTGAATTGCCTTCAACATGGAGCCAAGTGAATGAGAAAGCTTATCCTCGCCATCTCGATGCTCGCCTTCGCCGGTTCGGCGGCATTTGCCGACCCGGTCGCTGACCGGCAGGCCCTGATGAAGGAACGTGGCAAGATCGCCGCCGGCTTGTCGAAAGTGGTCAAGGGCGAGACGCCCTACGACGCAGCTTCGGTGCTGACGGCGTTGCAGGCACTGCAGGCCAATGCCGAGAAATTCCATGCCGGCGTCGACGCGCTGTTCCCGGCGGGCAGCGACATCGGCGACACCACGGCGTCTCCCAAGATCTGGCAGGACATGGCCGGCTTCAAGACGGCTGAAGGCAAGTACCTCGCCGACGTCAAGGCGGCGGTCGCCGCGGCACCTGCGGATGCCGACGCGTTGAAGGCACAGTTCAACACCATCGGCGGCGGCTGCGGCAACTGTCATCAAAGCTACAGGGTGAAAAAAGGCTGATAGCGGGCAATGCCCTTGCTGAAGAAACTCGTCGGCGCCGCCCTCGTTCTGGGCGGCGTCGCCGCGATTGCCGGCTGGTTCCTGTCGGCTCCGGTCAGGCTCGGTGCCGCCACGCTGGCGCAGCTTGGCCCCGGTGACGCTGACAGGGGCAAGCGCATCTTCTACGCTGGCGGCTGCACATCCTGTCATGCCAAGCCTGGCTCGCAAGGCGACGCTCGCCTTCAGCTGGTCGGCGGCCTCGAGCTCAAGACGCCATTCGGCACCTTCGTGCCGCCGAATATCTCGCAGGATACCAAGGACGGCATCGGCGCCTGGTCGGTCGAAGACTTTGCCAACGCCATGCTGAAGGGCGTGTCGCCGTCGGGCGAGCATCTTTATCCAGCATTTCCCTATATTTCATACGCGCGCATGAAGCCGGCCGACATTGCCGATCTCTATGCGTTCCTGAAGACCTTGCCCGCGGTCGCCGGCAAGGCACCCGCCAATTCGCTGGGGTTTCCCTTCAACGTCCGACGCGGCCTTGGTCTGTGGAAATTGCTCTATCTGAGCGACAAGCCGGTCGTTTCCTTTCCCGAAGGCACGCCGCAGCCGGTGCAGGCCGGCCGCTATTTGGTCGAAGGCCCCGGCCATTGCGGCGAATGCCACACGCCGCGGGACCTTACCGGCGGTACCAGGAAGAGCCAGTGGCTGGCAGGCGCCGCGGCCGCGGAAGGCAGCGGCATCGTGCCCAACATCACGTCGGGCGAGGGCGGCATCGCCGACTGGTCGGAAGCCGACATCGCCAACTATCTCGAAACCGGCTTCACGCCGGACTTCGATACGGTCGGCGGCGCGATGGTCGACGTGCAACGGAACATGGCCGTGCTGACCCGGGAGGACCGCGCGGCGATCGCCGCCTATCTGAAAGCCGTGCCGCCGCATCCCAACGGCTATCCGGCGCGCAAGAAGCCGGCGAGCTGACGGGCCGTTGGGTCAGCGGTCGCCGAGGAAGTCGAAGCCGGTTTCGAAGAAGTGATTGTAGTCGCAGGTCATTTCCTCGCCGGGCGCAATGTCGCGCAAGGCATAGGTCTCCTCCGGCTGCGAGACGTCGCAATTCGGGCTGTCGGCATGGTTCATGTAGCGCGCATCGTCGGCTTCGAAGACGATGTAATTCGGGTCGCGCCGGTCCGGATAGGCGTAGCGGTCGAGATAGGTTTTGACCGGCCCGGTTTCCCGCTCGTAGGTCTCCACCTCGATGCGCCGGTCGTATTTCGGGTCGAGCTTCCAGACCAGCGTGCCGCGGGCAATGTGGTTTTTGGCAAAGACGCCGATGCCCTGGATGGGCGATTTGTCGAGATAGACATCGACGAGCAACATGGCAGATCCCTGGGTGATTGTGTGTTGGCGCGGCTGTGAAAAGCCGCGCACTGGGTAGCGCGCGGCCTTTGCAATTGCGAGCGGAAAATCAGCTGTGCCTGCCCATTATCCGAAGCCTCATACGGCGTCGCCTGTCGAGGTCCTAGCGCTGTTGCAGCGCCGGCCGGATGCCCAAGGCGCAATAGATGCCGCCGACAGCCTTGCCTTGCCATCTCAGCACCGTCGGGTTTCGGCGCAGGAATGCACCGAGGCCGCCCGCACCCACGGCGAAAACCAGCGTGCTGATGAGGCCCAACAGAACAAAGATCACGCCCAATGTCGCCAGTTGAAGCATCACCGATCCGTTTTCAGGCCGCACGAACTGCGGAAGAAATGCAAGGAAGAAAAGCGCGGTCTTGGGGTTGAGAACCTCGGTCAAAACAGCCTGCCGAAATGCTTTGGTAGCGGGGATCGCAAGTGCGCCGGCGGCCGGATAGGCAGGCGTTTTCTCGATGATCGCGCGAATGCCGAGATAAATGAGGTAGGCTGCGCCGATGTACTTCACGATGCTGAAAAGCGCCGCCGACGTGGCAATGATCGCCGAAATGCCGACGATCGCCATGAAGGTGTGAACCACGTCGCCGGCCGCGATCCCCGCGCCGGTCGCGATGCCAACCCTGGTTCCGGAACTGGTGGCCCGCGCCACGGTCAGAAGGGTGGCCGGACCGGGGATGAAGACAAAGCCAAGCACAACCGCGACATACGCAATCAATGTGGCGAGATCGATCATTGGTGGGCGTCTCCGCAACTCTTACCGCGAATGAAAGCCACGTCTCGGAACGGAAGGCAATGACCGCTCTCCCCCGACTTCACGCGGCTGGTTCGGCCTTGCCTGTTACCTTGAGCGCGAAGGCATAGGTGAACGCGATTTCCTCCAGCCTGGAAAACCGGCCGGAGGCGCCGGCGTGGCCTGAATCCATGTTGATCTTGAACAGAACCGGATTCCCCCCTGTCTTGCGGTCGCGCAACCGCGCCACCCATTTGGCCGGCTCCCAATAGGTGACGCGCGGGTCGGTCAGGCCGGCCAGCGCCAGGATCGGTGGATAGTCGAGTGCGGCGACATTGTCGTAGGGCGAGTAGGCGGCGATGGTCCGGTAATCCTCCGCCGAAGCGATCGGGTTGCCCCATTCCGGCCATTCCGGCGGCGTCAGCGGCAAGCTTGCGTCGAGCATGGTGGTGAGCACGTCGACGAAGGGAACCTCGGCGACGATGCCGCCGAAGCATTGCGGCGCCATGTTGGCGACCGCGCCCATCAGCATGCCGCCGGCCGAGCCGCCTTGCGCGACGATGCGGTCATGCTGCGTATAGCGTTCGGCGACGAGGTGGTGGGCGGCAGCGACAAAATCGGTGAACGTATTCATCTTGTTCGCCCGCTTGCCGTCGTCGTACCAGCCATAGCCCTTGTCCTTGCCGCCGCGGACATGGGCAATCGCGTAGACAAAGCCGCGGTCGACCAGCGAAAACAAATTGGTGTTGAACGCGGCGGGTACGGCTATGCCGTAAGATCCGTAGCCGTAAAGCAGGCAAGGCGCCGATCCGTCGAGCGGCGTGTCGCGGTGGTGGAGGAGCGAGATCGGCACCAGTTCGCCGTCGGCGGCAGGCGCCATCAGCCGGCGCGTGACATAGTGCTCCGGGTCATGGCCGGACGGCACTTCCTGGGTCTTGAGCAGCACGCGCTCGCGGGTGCGCATGTTGTAATCGAAGACCTGCGCCGGCGTCGTCATCGACGAATAGGAAAAGCGCATGATTTCGGTGTCGTATTCGTAGGAGCCGGACAGGCCGAGCGAGAAGGCTTCCTCGTCGAAGGAGATCAGGTGCTCTTCGCCGCTCTTGCGATCGCGCACGACGATGCGTGGCAGGCCTTCCTTGCGCTCGAGCCGGACCATGTGGTCCTTGAAGCCGATTACCGAAAGGATCAGCCGGCCCGCTTCGTGCGGCACCAGTTCCTGCCAGTTGGCGCGCACCGGATCATGGGCCGGCGCCGTCATGATCTTGAAGTCCTTGGCGCCGTCGGCATTGGTGAGGATGAAGAAGACGTCGCCGCCTTCCTCGAGGTCGTACTGCAAGCCGGTTTCGCGCGCTGCAACCAGCTTCGGCTCTACGAACGGGTCGTTGGCGATCATGATGCGGTATTCCGACGTCTCATGGTCGTTGATTCCGATCATGATCCACTCGTTGGAGCGTGTGCCGCCGACATCCATGAAGAAGCCCGGATCGGTTTCCTCATAGATCAGCCGGTCGTTTTCAGGACCATCGCCAAGCGCATGGAACAGCACTTTGGAGGGACGGTGGTTGGGGTCGAGGCGGGTGTAGAAAAAACCGTCATTACCGGCATCCCACACACCGCCGCCGCCGGTGTCCGGGACCCTGTCCGCCAGATCGTTGCCGCCGGCGAGATCGCGGACGCGCAGCGTGTAGAATTCGGAACCCTTGTCGTCGAAGGCCCAGAGCAGTTTGCGGTGGTCGTCCGAATGATCGACGCCGCCCAGGCGGAAATAGGGCTTGCCCTCGGCCTCGGCATCGCCGTCGAGCAAGATCTGCTTGTCGCCGCCGTCGCGCGAGGTACGGAAATAACGCGGCTGCTGGCCGCCAAGCTTGAAGGAGGAGCCGTAGGCGTAGGGCCCGTCCTTCATCGGCACGGAAGAATCGTCTTCCTTGATACGTCCCTTCATTTCCGCGAAAAGCTGCTTCTGCAGCCGGGCTGTATCGGCCATCAGCGCCGCCTGATAAGCGTTCTCGGCTTCCAGGTGGGCGCGGATCTCGCCGTCGAGCAGGGACGGATCCCTGAACATCTCTTGCCAATTCACGGCCCTCAGCCAGGCATAGTCGTCCGTCCGCGTCATGCCGTGATGCGTGTCGAAGATCGGCCGCTTCTCCGGCTGTGGCGGGGTGGCGGTCGGAAACACTGGAGTTCTGGTCATTGCGTCTCGCTGTGGAAGCTACTTGAATGGCGAATGAACACGCCGATCAGCGCGGGTTCAAGGGCTACGATCTATTGTCGTGGTGGCTCAAGAGGACGGGCTGGAGGAGAGGACAATGAATATTTTTTCTCGGACTGCCGCGGCCCTCGCCGTCGCTGCGATGACCCTGGCCAATGCCGGTCAATCTCATGCAACTGCCTTTGCGGCTTGGCAAGTGGCCAATGTGCCGTTCGGCGACACGCTCAATGTGCGCAAATATCCTTCAGGAACTTCGCAGAAGCAGGCCGCCTATTCCAACGGGACGGTTCTGCAGATGACCGGCAAATGCACCGGTGGGATAAACCTGCTCGACATGACCAGCCAAACCTACTGGCAGCAGAAACACAAGATCCGCCATCGCTGGTGCGAAGTCTGGCACGATCCGGCACAGAGCGGCCAGTTCGTCACCGGCTGGGTCTACGGAAAATACATCACCCCGTTTCAGTGACGCAGCACGCCGCTCCGGCCGACGGCTCACGAGCAACAGTAACCCTTCGCAACCTATGATTTTACTGAATCCGCCGATCGGCCAGGCTGTAATGCTGCCGGCAGGATCAAGCATTGAGCTCTATTTACCTGCTGCCGTCTGTGTAATGGCTGCTTGCCGCGGCGTCAGTCGATGCTGGTCTGACCAGAAAAAACGGCAAAGTTACACTCTGCACGAAAGAGTGAAGCTGAATATGAAAGATTTGACTTGTATCGCTGAATAGAGCGCAAGAAGCGAATTGACTTACTTGACGCTCAGGCCCATTAAGATGCCGCGACGCGAATCGCGGAGGCTTTTTCCTGCACAAGTTCGCGCGATGCCCAACTATCGAAACGGGCGCAAACAGAAACAATTCTCGTTGGGGCCTGAACGCCATGGATATTACCGAAACACCTTCCAGAAACAGTGACGCGCTGATCGAGCTCACCGCCGATGTGGTGGCCGCCTATGTCAGCAACAATCCCGTGCCGGTCGGCGAATTGCCGAACCTCATCGCCGATGTCCATGCCGCTCTCGGGCGCGTCGGCGGGGCCGCCGAGCAGCCGCCTGCCGACAAGCAGAAGCCGGCGGTAAATCCGAAGCGTTCGGTGCATGACGACTACATCATCTGTCTCGAAGACGGCAAGAAGTTCAAGTCGCTCAAGCGTCACTTGATGACCCACTATGATCTGACGCCCGACCAGTATCGCGAAAAGTGGAACCTGGACCCGAGCTATCCGATGGTTGCGCCCAATTATGCGGCCGCCCGTTCGCAGCTCGCCAAGAAGATGGGTCTCGGTCGCAAGCGCAAGGGACGCTGACAAGCGGCTCTTCCGGTTTGACACTCAAGCGGCGCCTTCGGGCGCCGTTTTGTATTGTGGGGAGACCAAGCTCGGGCCGCCAGTTCTTCATACTGCCGGTAATTGCCGTCCGGTCAGGCGGTCTGCTTCAGCGCCGCCTCGGCGTCACGCTTGATACGCTTGACCATCGAGCGAAGACCATTGGCGCGCTGCGGCGACAGGTGCTCGTCAAGTCCGAGTGCCTTTAGCGTTGCCTCTGCGTCGGTCCTCTGGATTTCGCTGGCGGGCCGTCCCGAAAACAGCGCCAGCATGATGGCAACCAGGCCGCGCACGATATGGGCGTCGGAATCGCCCTTGAAGGTGATAACGGGATTGGCACCCTCGCCTTGCTCGGTGGTCAGCCAGACCTGGCTGACGCAGCCGGGCACCTTGTTGGCTTGTATGCGTTGCTCGTCGGGAAATGGCGGCAGCGCTTCACCCAGTTCAATCACATACCGATAGCGGTCTTCCCACTCGTCGAGCAGGGAAAAGTCGTCGCGGATGGTCTGGATCGTCGTGGTCATTTCCCCGGATATAGTCATCCGGCGCGGCCGCGTCACGGAAAAAGAGGAGAAACGCCGCAGGCGCCGAGAGCGGGGCGCCCTGCGGTTTAGCGATGGATTCGGCCGAAACAGTCTCAGTTCTTTGCCGGCAAGTGCACTTTCGCCGGCAAATCGACTTTCGCCGGCAAGACGATTTCCTCGGGCACGCTGCCGGTGGTCGTCACCGTATCGGGTTCAGCGGCCTTGTCGTCCAGCATGGCGGCCGCGATCTTGGCGGTCTCCTTTGCCCGGGCGGTGATGGTGTGCATTGCCGATTTGCCGGTCTCGCAGACGTCCGGCTTGCGCTCGCAGATGCCGGCGATGTCGCCGACGGCTTCGCGCGCGGCAAACAGCGCCTGGAGCGGCCCGACGCTTTCGCGGCCCGCATCATCGGAGCCGACACCCAGCGGCAGCGCCAGAAGCACCAGCGAAAACCAGAAAGCAGCTCTTATCAGAAAGCCCATCTGTCTGTCCTTTATGACGGTCATGCATCCGAACCGCACAACCCTTGTACCGCGATATTGGCACAGACGCGCAAAGGACGGCTTGTCCCGAAAGCAACAGTTTTCCTCAAATTTTAGGCAGATTCGAAACGAAGTGTTTTGAAATTCATTTGCCTCGAAAGGCACAGATTTTATTCAGCAAAGGGTAACCATCCAACCTGTTGTTTTTCCTGCTCGTTTTTTGACCCGGCGACAGTTTGATGCCCTCGGCCCAAGTCCAGGCGCGGGCGGTCCGGATAACGCTCCGTTTACTATGGCGGCAATTGCCCCGGTTTTTCGCCGCCGGTATCCCGATATTTGCAGCCGGCCGGGGGACGATCGGCCCAGCCTTATCCATTCCTTAAATGCTGGATGCGAGTTTCGGATCGACAAAAGCCACCTGCAAAGCAGGGCCGTTCACGACCGGGTGCGTTGAGTTGAGTGCGATCAAGGCCAGATACGCCGAGTTGCCGGGCGCGATAGCCGCCGGTTGCGAACGGATGGTTCATCCGTCCGTCCTCGGCCAGGACGACCGACGCCGCCACAGCCGGTTCATTGGCGTCATGCTGGCGGCTCCTTTCTTCAGCGCAGGTGCGGCGGTGACGCTGGTCACGTCGGGCATGGGCGCGGCCGTGACTGTGGCTGCGATCTTTGCCGCGTTCGGCCTTTGCTGGTTCGCCGCCCTGCTGGTGGCTGCATCGGGTAAGATCACTCTGGCCGGCCAACTAGCCTTGGTCGTGAGCAGTGTTGCCCTGGGTTCCCTTGTCGCTGCCGCCGGCGGTGTGGCCTCGCCGGTTGCCGTGCTTGCGGTGGCGCTGCCGTTTGAAGCCTGGTGGATCGGCCAGTCGCGCCGTGCCGTGATCTGGGGCGCCATATCGGCCCTTGTCGCAGTCTTGCTGCAGCCTTTCGCCGGTTCCGTCTTGCCGCTCGGCCAGACCGAAATCGCCGCATGGCACTGGCTGGTACCACTGGCCTGGGCGCTCACGCTCTTTCCGCGTGTCGCTCCACTTCGTGGCGCCGCCAACGCACAGCTCGATCCTGCCGGCAGCGACCGGCTCGAAGACCTGATCGACGCTGTCGTGCTGCGAATAGCGGCGCATGGCGAGGTTCTGGACGCCTCGACCAAGGCGCGCACCATGCTGAGGCTGCCGCCGGAGTTGCTTTTCGGCGCCGGGCTTTTCGATCGCATCCATCTGTCCGACCGCGTCCCGTATCTCAGCGCGCTGGCCGATATGCGCGATGGCGCTCTGTCGCGCCGGCTCGACCTTCGCGTCCGGCTGCCGCAGAACAGCGGCGTGACGGCCGACAATTACCGGCCGTTCTCGCTCGAGATGATGCGCGCGCCGGGGCAGGAGACTGTCTTCACGCTCGTTCTGCGCGAGAATGATGAACTGGCCGGACTGCGCCAGGAGCTTGCCGCCGCCAATGAAGCGGCTGCCTCGGCCGAGGTGGCGAAAGGACGCTTCCTTGCCGTCGTCAGCCACGAGCTGCGCAACCCGCTCAATGCCATCATCGGTTTTTCGGACATGCTGCTGCACGAGATGTTCGGCACCTTCAAGGATCCGCGCCAGAAGGAATATGTCGGCTTGGTACGGGATTCGGGCCAGCACCTGCTTGCCGTCGTCACCTCGATACTCGACGTATCGCGGATCGAATCGGGCGCCTATGCGACCGAACCGGAACCGTTCCGCTTCCGCGAAGCGGTCGAGATGTGCCAGTCGATGATGCGCCTGCAAGCCGAGGCAAAAGCCATTGATCTGCAGGCCCAGATCGCGCCGGACGCAGGTGAAATAAATGCCGACCGTCGCGCCGTGCAGCAGATCCTGATCAATCTCGTCTCCAACGCGATCAAGTTCACGCCCGAAGGCGGCAACGTCGTCATCGGCGCCAAGCGGATCGGCTCGCGGCTGCATTTCTGGGTCCGGGACACCGGCATTGGCATCGCCGAGGAAGATTTTGCCAATCTCGGCAAGCCGTTCATGCAGATACAGAACGACTATACCCGCCGGTTCGAAGGCACCGGGCTCGGGCTTTCGCTGGTGAAGGGGCTGGTGGCGCTGCACGACGGCACCATGTCGATCGAAAGCATGCCGGGCGAGGGCACCACGGTAACGATCAGCCTTCCCGTGAACGGCCCGACGGGCCACTCGGCGGAGAAGACCGGCGTGGTGCCGATGTCCGCGGCCAAAGCCAGAGCGGACGGTGGCAAAGGGGAGAGCAATGGGTCGCTCCGCAAAACAGCCTAAGGCGGTCAAACGCCGCGGCAATGCCTTCGAGCACGGAGCGATGGCTCTGGGCAGCCTGATCTCGCGCAACCCAGTTGTGGTCGGCGGCTCCACCGCATTCCTGGTGACGCTGTTCTACGTCTCGGCGAACGCTCTTTGGTACCAGCCCTTTCCGCACGCCGGCGCGTTTTTCGTCACCAGGAGCATCGAGCGCTTTCCCCGGGCGGACAGCGACGAGCCCGAAACCACCATCAACATCGTGCGTCCGGCGGCTGCGCCGATCAAGAGCGACCCGGTCGTCGAGCAGGTCCAGGGCATATTGAAGGATCTCGATTTCTATTCCGGCACCGTCGACGGCATTCCCGGACCGAATACGCGCAAGGCCATCCAGGCCTATCAGCAGAAGGTCGGATTGAATGCCTCCGGCGAGATCGACAGCATTCTGCTGGATCAACTGGGTGCCACGCCGACGACCGCGGCCGTGGTGCCGCATCCCGTGCCGCGGCCGGTCGAAACGGCCGCTGTTCCAGCCGCCATTCCAGCGTCCGCACCGGCAAATGCGGCGGCACCTGATCCCCGCATCGTCAAGATCCAGGCCGGACTGAAAGCTTTCGGCAATGACGACATGCAATTGGACGGCGTCGTCGGCGCACGCACCAAGGCCGCGATCAAGGAATTCCAGGCGCTTTTCGGCCTGCCCGAGACCGGCGAGCCCGACGAGATCGTCTACGTCAAGATGCGCGAGATCGGCCTGACCAACTGAGGGTCGTGACGGCCGCACGCCGGTCGCTCGGCAAAGACCGGTTACAGTCTTCCGGCCAATGCTGTAAGGACCGCCGCATGGCCAGGAATTCTCCATGCGGGTAACCACCGACCTGTGGGTATCGGCGCTGTTGCGTCGGGTTTTCAGCGCCGGCGGCTTTGCCGCCGTGGTCAAGCGCGGCGCGACGGAAGCCGGCGCGGTTTTCGTGCTGGCGCGGGGCAGGCTGGGGGAGATGGCGCTGTTCGGGCCGGCGCCGCAGACGAGCTACGATTCGGCCAGGCCGGACGACCGTTTCTTCAGCCTTCTCGGCGAGGGCGACGATGCCGCCATCTTCGACGCGCGGCTGGAGCGCGAGAAGAAATTCGATCCCGATATCTGGGTGGTCGAGGTCGAGGCGGGCGCCATTCCCGTTGAGGAGCTTATCTCGGTCAAGTTGCCGTAACTTTTCAGACGCGACGCGCCTTTGGGACAGCGGCAACATCGGCGCTGTTCGGCTTGCGCAGGTCGGCGTTTGCGGCGACGCGCCCGGGCTTGCGAACGATTTTCGACACGGTGTCGGCCTTCCAGCCGCGGAGCCTGTCCAACGCCGCGTCGCGGTGCAGCAGGCGGTAGCGGTCGAGGAAGATGCGGATCGCCTGCGGGTGCGGAAACTCGGTCGGATAGATGGTGGCCGTGATCAGGAACGCCTTGTCTTCGCTGAGGTCGAGCGCGCGCAAGGCGGCCAGCAGCGGTGTGTAATTTTGGCTCGTGGTGAGCGTCCGCGCCGTTGAAAAATCGACTTCGAGCGCATCGGCGAGCGCTGTCTGGAAGAATGCCGCATTGCCGGTCAGCGCGGTCTCGCGCAGCTTGACATAGGTTTGCGGCTCGACGAACGGACCGATAGCGGTGCCGCTCTCGGCGCGCATCATGGATCGCAACCGGCGGCGTACTGTTTCGGCGGCATCGGAAGCCTCTTGCCTGTTGGCATCGCTCGCAACCACTTCGGCGTTTTCGGACGCGGCTTTGGCGGTTGTTTCCGGCTGCTGTTGCGACCGCACCAGCGTCGGCCTTTCGAGCACTTTGATGAGATCCGCGATCGTTTGATTGAGATCCTTGCGGCGGGCAATGGCACGGGCATGCGGCAGCCCGTGGCGCCCGATCAGCGCGATGAGGTCGACGTCGCTGAGGGCACGCGAGCGGATGAGCAGCGGAGCGGCGATATCGACCCGCTCCTGGCAAAGCCGCCGCACCAGCGCGGCGGGTGCATATTCGCATTCGGAAAGGGCTGCCGCGACGTAGCGGCGCGATTCGACCGAGACATTGTCGAAAAGCGGCAGCGTCAGGTCTTCGAGCTGCGCGATCTCGCGGCGTGAAGGTCGGGTGAGCGAACAGAACGCCGACACCGCGGCGCGGAACAGCCTCTCGGCCTTTCCCGATTCAGCTCCTGCTGCGATTTGCCTGAAATCCGAAGCTGACACGAAGGATACGCCCGACACTCGACACGATCTGGACTGCGCTCTGCCGGGCTGTACCGGTTTCGCGTTTCCCAAGAACAAAGATCAATTTAGCGGCGATCCGTTAGCGCTCCGTTAACCTACTGCCTCCTTAATCGACTATGGAGGCGTTGCGTTGTGCTCCGGGGCAACCGAGAGGAATACGCGAACCATGGGCATGGTACTGTCTTTCGTGCCGCGAACGGCGGCAACCAATCGAGCACAACAAACCGCGGGAACGCCGGCGGCGGTGATCATCTTTCCCGGGGTCCGCTACGAGCAGCGGCCGCTGACCGGCGAGACGCGGCCGGTCGGCCCCGATAAGCCGGGACCTTCGGGGACATTGCCGGTACCGCATCACTGAGCATCGGAAGTGGGTTAAAAATCCTGCAGTTCGCAGGAACTCTGTTCGAGAAACCGCGAGACGATCGGCTTCCAGCTGTCGTCGGGCACGAACGAGCGGATGACGAACATGCCTTCCGCTATCGGCGCTTCGACGAAGATCGCCCCTTGCAGTTCCGCGGGAAGATTCTTGCGGACCTCGATCATCTGCGCCGGCGTCAGCACCACGGTGTCGAGCACGCCTGCGGTCGCGCTGCGGTCGTTGAACGAGTAGATGTTGTGGCCGCCGCGGTCATAGACCGATATCGACCAGAACGGCACCTTTCCCGGCGCCTTGACCCGCACCATCCCCTCGGCAAGGTCGAAGCGGCAAGCCGCCGCATAAAACAGCGGATCGACCGATTTCACCACCGGCGCGCCGCCGGCTTCCGCGTCGAGCCTGGTCATCTTGTAGAGATCCGAAGCCATGGCCAATCGCGACCAGGCGTCGCGTTCGGAAAACTCGGGGACGAGCAGCAGCACGATGATGTGCACGATGCCGCCGCCAAGCAGGCCGAGCAGCACGGCATGCAGCAGGCTACGCATTGCAGCCGACCTTCTGGATCTGCGGCAGCGTGACGTCCGAGAGGCCGGTGCTGCTGGCGATCGGCGTGTCATAGAACGTGAGCACGAAGTACATCCCGCCGGCGCCGCTGGTCAGCAGCCAGTTGTCGGGCGCCGGGCGGCTGCCGACGGAAATGATCACCGAATTGTCGGCCTCGCGCAGCACTTGATAGGACTGCAGCGCAGCCAGCCTCGGCTTGCCGGTCTCGATCACGCCAAGCGACCGATCTGCGGCATAGAGGGTCCAGAACCGGGCGGTGGGAAAGCCGCCCGCAATCTTGTAGGCACATTGCCGCTTGAGTTGCTCGCCGCCGGAATCGCGCTCGGCGATGAAGGACAGTCCTTCCGCCTGTCCGAGCGCCAGCACGCCTTCGCGCGCCACGCGGGCCTTCGAATAAGGATCCGCCGTCGGCGTGCCGATATCGGGGAAGGCGGTCCATTGGCCGATCCTGATGGCGCCGACGCCGTCCTGCAGCTTCAGTGCATACCAGACGCTGCCGCCACCGCCGACGACGGCGATGGCAAGCGAAAGCAGTGTCAGGAAGGCATTCTTGAGCATGAGGAGCCGGGGAACCGAAGGCCGGGGACTGAAAGACTGTCGCTCGGGATATCGCGGTGCGGGGGCTTGTGGCAAGCGGCCCTGTGGAATTGACCGCTCAGAGCGCCGAGAGGGTCTCCGGTGCAGCGGGCGCGTCGAGCACGGGTGCCGCCTGGAACAGCTTGGTGAGTTCCTTCAGGGTCTGGGTGGTCCGGCTGGACAGCACCGGCGGACGCTCGGCGGCGGCATCGGCTGCTGCCTGTTCGGCGCTCTTCTTTTCCGCTTCCTCGGCCTTGGCAGCGATTTCGGCATCGACGAAGGGGTGATCGAGGCCAGGGATCGGTCTGAGGTCGATATTCTGGTGCGCATAGAGCATCAGGCGCTGCCACACCATGGCCGGCAGGGTGCCGCCGGTCATCTTGTTGGTCGCGGTGAAGTCGTCATTGCCAAGCCAGACGGCGGCCGTGTAGTTGCCGGTAAAGCCGACAAACCAGGCATCGCGGTAGGACTGGGTCGTGCCGGTCTTGCCGGCGACGACGATGTTTGGAAGGGCCGCGCGCCGGGCCGTACCGATCACCGGAACGGCGGCCAGCATGGTGTTCATGTATTTGAGCGCCTGCTCCGACAGCACCCGGTGCGGCGGCGGCGCATCCTTGGCGAAGTCGTAGACCACCTCGCCGGTGCGGGTGAAGAGTTGGCTGACGCCGTGCCGGGTTCCGGCAAAGCCGTTCTGGGCGAACACGCTGTAGCCCGTCGCCTGGTCCATCACGGTCATGCCCGATGTGCCGAGCACCATGGTCTTGTGTGATTCCAGCGGTGACTCGACGCCCATCGCCTCGGCCATCGCCTTGATCGGCTTGATACCGAGATAATCCTTGGCAAGCCGCACGGGCACGGTGTTGATCGATTTGGCCATCGCTGTGATCAGCGTGACGTTGCCGGCCGACCCGCCATTGTAATTGTGGGGCGACCAGCTGCCCCAGGAGATCGGTCCGCCGGAAACCACCGAATCCGGCGTGAAGCCATGCTCCATCGCCGTTGCATAGACATAAGGTTTGAAAGAGGAGCCGGTCTGGCGAAGTGCCTTGGTGGCGCGGTTGAACTGGCTGGCGCCGTAGTCGCGGCCGCCGACGATCGCCCTGACCGCGCCATTGGTCTCGATGACGACGATCGCGCCCTCGGTGACGTTGTATTCCTTGCCGAACTGGCGGAGGTGGAATTCCATAGATTCTTCGGCCGCCTTTTGGATGTTGGCGTCGAAGGTGGTGTGGGCGACGAGCGAGTGCTGGCCGCTTTTGGCGGCGATTTTCTTGACCTCTTCGAAGGCCCAATCGAGATAGTAGTCGGGGCTTTTCTGCTCGCCGCGATCAACGATTTCGGCCGGGTGTAATCTTGCCTGCAGCACCTGGCCTTCGGTCATGAAGCCGGAATCGACCAGGTTGGACAGCACGACATTGGCGCGCGCCCGGGCGGCGGGCAGGTTTATGTGCGGCGCATATTTGGTCGGTGCCTTGAACAGGCCGGCCAGCATCGCCGCCTCGGCAAGGTTCAGGTCCTTGACGCTCTTGCCGAAATAGAAATCTGCCGCCGCCTCGATGCCGAAGGTGCCGCCGCCCATATAGGCGCGGTCGAGGTAAAGCTGCAGGATTTCCTTCTTCGACAGATTGGCTTCGAGCCATAGCGACAGGAAGGCTTCCTTGATCTTGCGCTCGAATGTCCGCTCATTGGTCAAGAACAGGTTCTTGGCCAGCTGCTGGGTGATGCTCGAGCCGCCCTGGACGACGGAATTCGCCCGCACGTTCTCGAATATGGCCCGCGACAGGCCAAGCACGTCGATGCCGTAATGGTCGAAGAAGCGCCGGTCCTCGGTGGCCAGCACCGCCTTGATGACATGGTCGGGCATCTCGTCGACCGGCACCGAATCGCGCTGGATGATGCCGCGCTGGCCGATCTCGTTGCCGTAGCGGTCGAGGAAGGTGACGGCGAAATCGCCCTGCGTGCGCCAGTCGCCGGCGGTTATCTGAAAGGCCGGCAAGGCCAGCGCCAAAAGCACGACGATGCCGCCGGCACCGAGCGTAAACCCTTCACTCAACAGTTCGATCATGCCGCGGCGCCAGCCGCCGACGCGGAAACGCCGCGAGAAGATGGTCGCCGCTTCCCAGAACTGACGCGCCCTGAAGCCGATTTCGTAGACCGAGGAATCGATCCACGCATCCACCGCCAGCAGCCTTGCCGCGATCGGACCTCTTCTCTTGCGTGGTTCCAAAGGACTGGCCATTCCAGGATCCGGCTGCGGCGATGCCGCCAACTGAGAAACCGCATGCCGGCAATTTCAGGGCGGCGCGCCTTGCAAGACTATTCGTCCATTTTGGTGCTGCCGACAAGGGCGATGAAGGTAAGGGCGATGAAGATATAGCGGGCGGTTCGTCGAGGGGAAGACGGCTCCCGCGAGGCGTCAGCGCAGGATGTTGGCTGCCCTGCGCGAGTAGGTGGTGCCGTCGAGTTGGGCTAGCATGAAGGTCGGCACGCGCCAGCGTCGGCAGCAGCGACGCCGACCGGATGCCGTTTGCCGTGCGGAATTCACCCGTTGCCGCTCCATTGCTCAACTTGGGCGGCTCAACCTGGGCGGCTCCACGATGGTCCAGTCGAGCCTGGATTGAACGATCAGGCTTTCCTTCACCTCGTGGTCCGCCACCTCATGGCGCAGAACCAACGGTACGATGACGCCGCCAAGTAGCGGCCCCAGTTGCCGCCGCTCGGAGATAAGCTTGACCGCACTATGGAGGCACTGACGGCGCTTGTGCGTTCGGGCAAGAATCGCATTCAGCTGGCGCTGATCAGCGACGAGACGCGATAAGGGTCTGGTGCCGCGCTTGCGCGGGGTGCCGAGGATTCGCAATCGTCACATGGGACGCTTGTCCGCGATCTTTTTCGGGTCGCGGCCTATCGTGCCGGCGTCGGCTTTCCTGTGCTTGTCGGCAAGCCTGCGAATGCGATCGAAGCGGCTTTCCTCTGCCACTTTGGTCTTCGTGGCTGCATTTGGCTTCGGGACGAATGCGATCATGGATCGATCTCCTTGCCGATGGCGCGCGCCGGGGAATATCCCCCGGCGGCTGTCTTTCAGGCTTGTTTCCGGCAGCGGCTGGTCAATAGCCCATGCCGCCGGGCGAAGCAGCGGCTTCCTTGGCTGAAACGTCTGTGATCATGGCCTCAGCAGTGATCAGTAGCGCCGCAATCGAGCCCGCGTCCTGCAGCGCCGTCCGCACCACCTTCGCGGGGTCGACGATGCCGGCCTTGATCATGTCGACATAGACCTCGTTCTGGGCATCGAAGCCCTGATTGTGGTCCTTGCTGTCGGCGAGTTTGCCGACGACAATCGAACCTTCGACGCCGGAATTCTCGGCGATCTGCCGGATCGGCGCTTCGAGCGCTCTCGACACGATCGAAATGCCCGCCGTTACATCGGCATTGGCTCCGGTCAGCCCGTTCAGCACAGCCTTGGCGCGCAGCAACGCGACGCCGCCGCCGGGAACGATGCCTTCCTCGACGGCCGCGCGGGTGGCGTTCAGCGCATCGTCGATGCGGTCCTTCTTTTCCTTGACCTCGGATTCGGTGGCGCCGCCGACGCGGATGACGGCAACGCCGCCCGCCAGCTTGGCGAGACGTTCCTGCAGCTTCTCCTTGTCGTAGTCGGAAGTGGTTTCCTCGATCTGCCCCTTGATCTGCTGGACGCGCGCCTGGATGGTGGCCTTCTCGCCGGCGCCGTCGATGATCGTGGTGGTGTCCTTCTCGATCAGCACGCGCTTGGCGCGGCCGAGCATGTCTATGGTGATGTTCTCCAGCTTGATGCCGAGATCCTCGGAAATCATCTGTCCGGCGGTGAGCACGGCGATGTCTTCCAGCATCGCCTTGCGGCGGTCACCGAAGCCAGGCGCCTTGACGGCCGCGACCTTGAGGCCGCCGCGCAGCTTGTTGACGACCAGCGTCGCCAGCGCTTCGCCCTCGACGTCCTCGGAGATGATCAACAGCGGCCTGCCGCTTTGCACCACGGCTTCGAGGATGGGCAGCAGCGCCTGCAGATTGCCGAGCTTCTTTTCGTGGATGAGCACGTAAGGGTCTTCCAGCTCGGCGCGCATCTTCTCGGCATTGGTGACGAAATAGGGCGAGAGATAGCCGCGGTCGAACTGCATGCCTTCGGCGACGTCGAGTTCGGTTTCGGCGGTCTTGGCCTCCTCAACGGTGATGACGCCGTCATTGCCGACCTTGTCCATCGCCTTGGCGATCATGGCACCGACGCTGGTGTCGCCATTGGCGGCAATGGTGCCGACCTGCGCGATCTCGCCTGAGGACTTGACCTTCTTGGCTCGAGCCTGGATTTCCTTGACGACGGCGGTGACGGCAAGGTCGATGCCGCGCTTGAGGTCCATCGGGTTCATGCCGGCGGCAACGAATTTGGCGCCCTCGCGCAGGATGGAAGCGGCAAGCACCGTGGCGGTGGTGGTGCCGTCGCCGGCGAGGTCGTTGGTCTTCGAGGCCACTTCGCGCACCATCTGTGCGCCCATGTTCTCGAACTTGTCGGAAAGTTCGATTTCCTTGGCCACCCTCACCCCGTCCTTGGTGATGCGCGGCGCGCCATAGGCCTTGTCGATGATGACGTTGCGGCCCTTAGGGCCGAGCGTCACCTTGACGGCGTTGTTGAGGATTTCGACACCGCGCAGCATGCGGTCACGCGCGTCGGTGGAAAATTTGATTTCCTTGGCAGACATGATTTTTTCCAGTTCGGTTGGTTGTGGCAAGACGCTTGCAGCGCGCCTGAATCAAAGCTTGGAGCATCCTTTGCGCGCCCGGCAGGGCGCGCGGCATTCCAATCAGGCGGCCTTCTTGGTAGCCACGCTCTTGTCGATGATACCCATCTCGCTCTTGTCGATGATGCCCATGATGTCGGCCTCCTTCATGATCACAAGGTCCTCGCCGTCTATCTTGACCTCGGTGCCGGACCATTTGCCGAACAGGATGAGGTCGCCGGCCTTGACGTCGAGCGCCATCAGCACGCCGCTTTCGTCCCGCGCGCCCGGCCCGACGGCGATCACTTCGCCTTCCTGCGGTTTTTCCTTGGCATTGTCGGGGATGATGATGCCGCCCTTGGATTTGGTGTCGCTTTCGGCGCGCCGAATGACGACGCGATCGTGGAGTGGCCGGAATTTCATGGGGACTCTTTCTGGGGCCGGCTTAGGCGGCCGCCCCTCTCTATAGGCGCCTTGGCACTCGATTGATAGGAGTGCCAAAAAATATTCATGGGGTATGTCAAATATTGAATGAATTATTTTGCCTGGCTATCCCTTGGTGTTCGGGCATTGCCGAATATTAATGAAATTGAATTTCTGTCTTTGAACACCTATTTTATGGTGAAGTTCACACTCACGACTTTCGCTGCAAGGGAGATTTTACCGATGGCCGAAGGCAATCAGAACATCATGGAAAAAGCTCAGGCTCGCTTCATGGAAAATCAAAAGAAAACGGCGGAGCGGAACAAGGCAACTGCCGAATATCTCTCGGAGGCCAAGGCCAGGGCGATCAAAACGGCAAGACTGAGGGAATTGCGACTGGCCAAGGAAGAGGCGGATCGCTCGGCGGCAGCTCTGAATCCGGTCGCCCCAAAGAAGAAGCGGGCGGCGCGGACAGTCAAGCAGGCCGTATCCGCATCGACGGAGGCCAAATCATGAGCCTGACATTTCCCAATCCCAGCCGCAGCTACGACGAGGCAAGCAAACGCATCCGCTTCGTCGGCCATGACGGCATGTTCCAGATTTCCTTCTCTGTCGCAACCGATGCCATCTCCAAAGTGCAGCCGGGAACGGCGGCCTCGGAAGCTACCTATCTGGCGGCCTTCGACACGGCTTCCAGCTCGATCCACGATGTCGCCAGGAATGCCTATGCCCGCACCCGCAGGAGCATATATGTGCTGACTGCGGCCGATTTTCGCTAGATCCGTCGCGATCCGTCCACAAGACGCTTTCTCGGGGCTTCCGGTCCGCCTGCATCCGCCGCGATGTCACGACTGTTCAGCCGATCGACCATCGCGTGCGCATCGCACGTGTTCATGCCGACCATGGATTGCTGCTTGAGCTCGACAGGCTGGCCGGTGAAGACGTAGAAGACGGTCCAGCTGTGAGGACGTTCCATACGCAGCGCGTAGCGGTTTGCCATCTTGGCATCCTTTAGTTTCCGCCCGATCGATGAATGTCGCTCGGTCAGGCTTGGGCGACGAAGAATATTGCCGCCAGGACAAGCACCGTCCACAAAACGACGAACAGCTTCAGGGCCAGGCTACCGTGCGCCGAGAGCAGCTCCCGAGTGCGGTTGACCAAATTCTTGATGGTCATCGACATGGTCGGCGCCGCAATCGCGACCGGCCGCGCCCTGACCCCAAGCTTTCCGAAAACAGGCAGCAGCGATGGCTCGCGCACGAAAACGACCTCGAATGTTTGGAAACCAGAATCTTCATAGCATCGTTCTTCGAACGCCCTGCACGCCAAATGAATTCGCGTCACCCTCAAGGGCGTCCGTGACGCGAAAGGCCGCGGCGTCGCGGGTTCCAGTAGCAGGGCTTATTCCCGAGATCATGAAGGTTCATAATCCGTATGAGACGCGCTGATTCGCGCTTTGCCGGGATGCCGCCATGCAACGCAGCTACGCAGCAGGGAGGTCGACGCGACGGGCGAGGGGAAAGACAATGACCGCGCCACCCGTCGAATTGCAGAAGGCCATATTCGAGGCAGTGAATGGCGATCCCGATTTATCGGCGGCACTGGGCGACGCAAGATTGTTCGACCGTGCGCCGGAAAATGTTGCGTTTCCCCACATGACCTTCGGCCGCACCAGCGTTTACGACTGGGCTACGGGCACGGAGAACAACGCCGAGCAGTTGCTGACGCTGCATGTCTGGTCGAAGTCCGAGGCCAGCAAGGAAACGCTCGACATCATGGACCTGGTCAGCGCCCGCTTGCGAGATGCGGCACTCTCGCTTGGCGAACATCGCCGCGCCTATCTCAAGCTCGAATTCGCCGAAGCCCGCTACGACGAGGATCTTTCGGCCCATCACGGGCTGCTGCGTTTCCGCGCCATGATCGAGGATGAGGGCTGACCGCCGGGCACTTTCCGTAAGAATCGGGCAATTTTGTTCTTGCTTTGTGCCGGCAGCTATGCTACTAATTTCACTATGGTGCTGATTGGCGCCAACGACCCGCCGCCGAGCGGGTTTTTTTGTTTCAGGTCGGTTCGCCTGAACCTGCCTTCGGTTGCCGGATCGATTGTCCCGGATCGATTGTCGAAGTCGGCGCACACCTGAAGCGATTGCCTTCTCCGCCAAATGATGCCGGTTGTCGGCGAAGGATCGGAGGGCTAGGTTAAACTTTGGCGATTTCGCGAGACGGGCGGCGAGATGGCAATCCGGTAATCTCGCGCTTCAGGGGTGTGGCGGGCATGCATTCGAGCGTTCACCGTTCATATCACGTTCAGCACCAGCGCGTTAGAACGCTGACCATGAACATCCTTTGCTCCCACTTCCGGACCGCGGCACTGGCGCTCTCAGCCGCCGGTCTGCTTGCGTCGCAGGCGATGGCGATCCCCGTTGTCGTGCCCGAGCAGCCCCAACCGGTCGTCCTCGCCGCCTCGGACTGCTATGCGATCGGCCAGCAGGTGGCCGAGCAGAATGGCGGCACCCTGGCCAAGGCCTCGCAGTCGACACGCGGCGGCCAGCCGGTCTGCGTCATCGTCGTGCTGGTTCCGGGCAAAGAAGGGCAGCGTCCGCGTCGCTCGGAGATCGTCGTTCCGCTGAACTGAACCGTGCCGTTTCCCAGTCTGCCGGAATCGGCCTATATCTGAACAGCTTCAACAGGCCTCCCGCATGCGCGTACTCGTCGTCGAAGATGACAAGGATCTCAACCGGCAGATCGGCGACGCGCTGGTCGATGCCGGCTATGTCGTCGATCGCGCTTTCGACGGCGAGGAAGGGCACTTTCTCGGCGACACCGAGCCCTACGATGCCGTCGTGCTCGACATCGGCCTGCCGCAGATGGACGGCATCAGCGTGGTCGAGCGCTGGCGCCGTGGCGGCCGCAAGATGCCGGTGCTGATCCTGACGGCACGCGACCGCTGGAGCGACAAGGTTGCCGGTATCGACGCAGGCGCCGACGACTACGTCACCAAACCTTTCCACATCGAGGAAATCCTGGCCAGGGTGCGGGCCTTGATCCGGCGTGCCGCCGGGCATGCCTCGTCGGAGCTGACCTGCGGACCGCTGCGCCTCGACACCAAGGCCTCCAAGGCCGACGTCGATGGTGTACCGCTGAAGCTGACATCGCATGAATTCCGCCTGCTTGCCTATTTGATGCACCATATGGGCGAGGTCGTGTCCCGGACCGAACTGGTCGAGCATCTCTACGACCAGGATTTCGACCGCGATTCAAACACGATCGAGGTCTTTGTCGGACGGCTTCGCAAGAAGATGGGCATCGACATCATCGAAACCGTTCGCGGCATGGGCTACCGCATGCGTAAGCCGGAGGCGTAACGCGGAACCGCTGCCTACAAAACCCGCCGTCTCGAACACGCCGTCGCTGCGGTCATGGCCGCGTTCGCTGGCGTTTCGCGTCATCGCCTTTTCCACGGTCTGGGCGATCCTCACTCTGGTCGTCATCTTCACCTTGATCACCACGCTCTATCGCCAGGCCAGCGAGCGCGGTTTCGACAGCCTGCTCTCGGCGCATCTGTTCAACCTGATCGGCTCGGTCGGCGTTTCCGAAAGCGGCCAATTGACCGGCGCTCCCGACCTTGGCGATTTGAGGTTCTCGGAGCCGAATTCCGGCTGGTACTGGTCGGTCGAGCCCGCCTCGGAAGGCGTGCACGGCGATCTCCATTCGTCGTCGATGACCAAGGCGATCCCGTCGCCAAGCGTTGCCGAGGTGCCATTCAATGCCAGCTTCCAGCGCAGTTATTCGGCGGACGGCATCGAAGGCGAGCAACTGGAGGTGTTCGAGAGCGAGTTCGTCCTCGATGCGAAAAACCGCGCCGCGCGCTTCCGTGTCATGGGCAACCAGACCGAGCTCGAGCAGGAAATCGCCACCTTCCAGCGGCGCCTTTTGACCTATCTGTCGCTGTTCGGCGTCGGCATGATCGCCATCAATGCAATCGCCATCCTGCTCGGCCTGCAGCCGCTGCGCCGGGTCAGGAATGCCCTTGCCATGGTGCGCGAAGGAACTGCGCAACGCCTCGACGGCCGCTTCCCGGCCGAGATCGAGCCGCTCGCCAACGAGACGAATGCGCTGATCGAGAACAACAGGCGTATCGTCGAGCGGTCGCGCACGCAGGTCGGCAACCTCGCGCACTCGCTGAAGACGCCGCTGGCCGTGCTGCTCAACGAGGGGCGGGCGCTGGGTGGCGCCAAGGGCCAGCTCATCGCCGAGCAGGCCGCTTCCATGCAGAAGCAGGTCGACCACTATCTGCAACGTGCCCGCGTTGCCGCGCAGCGCGACAGCGTCGTTTACCGCACGCCGGTGGCGCCGCTGGTCCAGCGCATGGTGCGCGTGCTGCAGAAGCTCAACCCGCGGACCGCGCTCTCGCTCTCGCTGCCGGCCACCGACATCGTCTTTGCCGGCGAACGTGAGGACCTTGAGGAGCTGCTCGGCAATCTGCTCGACAATGCGATGAAATGGGCAAGGAGCGCGGTCGCCGTTTCCGTCAAGCCCATCGCCGGCAGGGAAGGGGCGGCCAATCTATTCGAGATAGCCATCGAGGATGACGGCCCCGGCATTCCCGAAGACAAGGCGCGCGAGGCATTGCAGCGCGGACGGCGTCTCGACGAGACAAAACCCGGCAGCGGGCTCGGACTTGCCATTGTCGCCGACCTTATCAACGAGTATGGAGGCGTTCTGGCGCTGGAACGATCCGTCATGGGTGGATTGAAGGCGGTGGTTCGATTGCGGAGCCTTCAGTAATGCTTTTCCGGGCGGCTGGCTGCGGCCAAATTTCCGATAAACATCGACATTATGGCCGCGCCAGCCTGCTGACAGCGCGGCGGTCCAGCTCAAGAAAGCCGGTATTGGCATGAGGATTCGCGTCGCGCTCGTTTCCGCCCTGCTCGCCGTCTCCGGCTGTACGACGCTCGGCAAGGGCCCAGCCGTTACGGTGACACCGGCCGCCACGCCTCCCAGTGGCGCCAAGGTCGCGACGACGATCATCGCCGCCATGGGCGGCGGCCTCGTCGGTGGCTCGATCGGCACCGGCTTGAGCGAGACCGAGAAGCGCAGCGCGCTCGAGGCGGAATACAAGGCGCTTGAATATACGGCGAGCGGCCAGAAGGTGGCGTGGAAGAGCGACAGTTCGGCCCATCGCGGCGAAGTTGTCGCCGCCCAGCCCTATCGCGTCGGCTCGCAGGACTGCCGGCAATACACCCATACGGTGTTTACCGGCGCTGCCGGCGCCACCGCGCGCGGAACCGCCTGTCGCAATGCCGACGGCAGCTGGACCCCGCTGACGTAGCTCGCCGGCCGTTGATACACCGATCCCGGTCCGGCACTATCGATCGGAGCGGTCCCGCCAAAGCGTCGCAGCACGCTTGTGTTGGCAGGGCAAGGGTCTCGTTCTATTGGAAGAGCCATGCTGTTCTGGGTCATAGCCGCAATCCTGACGCTGGGCGCAAGCCTGGCGGTGCTGCTGCCGTTGGCGGGCGAAACAAAGAACACGTCCGCTGCCGGCGATCACGACCTTGAAGTCTATCGCGACCAATTGGCCGAGCTTGACCGCGACGTGGCGCGTGGCCTGATCCGGCCAATGGAGGCCGAAGAGGCGCGCGCCGAGATCGCCCGCCGCATCCTTCGCCTGAGCAATGCCGGCCCGGCCGGCACGACGGCGACACAGCGGTCGACAAGGCTGGTGGCGACCGCTGCCGTGCTGGTGGTTCCGCTGGTCAGCTGGGGCCTTTACGGCCAGCTCGGCTCACCCGACCTGCCGTCGCAGCCGCTCAGCGAACGCCTGGCCAAGAACCCCGCCGACAGCTCGGTGGACGAGCTGGTGGCACGCGCCGAAGCGCACCTTGCGGCCAACCCGTCCGATGGCCGCGGCTGGGACGTGCTGGCGCCGGTCTATCTGCGCATGCAGCGATACGCCGATGCGGTAACCGCCTACCGCAATGCCATTCGCCTTGACGGCGACAGTGCCGCCCGTCAAGCCGGCCTCGGCGAGGCGATCGCCAATGCGGCCGGCGGCATCGTTTCAGCCGACGCCCAGGCTGCTTTCGAGGCGGCGCTGAAGCTCGATCCGGCAAACCCGAAGGCCTCGTTCTATCTCGCCATGGGCTTGGCGCAGGAAGGCCGCACAGCTGAAGCGACGGCGGCTTGGCAAAAGATGCTTGCCGCCTTGCCGCAGGGCTCGCCGTGGCGCGGTGCCGTCGAGCAGGCGCTCGCTGAATCCGCCGCCCGCAACGTCGCTTCGGAGGCGCCCGCGAAAGGGCCGAGCGCCGACGATATCGATGCTGCCTCCTCGATGTCGCCGCAGGACCGGCAAGCCATGATCAGCACCATGGTTGCCGGCCTCGACGAAAAGCTTCGGCAAAATCCGCGCGACGAGGAAGGGTGGATGCAGCTCGTTCGTTCCTATGCCGTGCTGGGCAAGACAGATCAGGCGCGTGACGCACTCAATCGCGGTATCGCCGTCTTTGGCGCGGACAGCGACCAGGCCAGGAAATTCACCGCCTTTGCCGCCTCGCTCGGCGTGACGGCGACGGAGTAGACGATGACGCGCAAGCAGAAACGACTGTCGGTGATCGCTGCGGGGCTGGCCTTCCTCGGGGTTGCCACCGGGCTGACCTTCTATGCGCTCGGCCAGAAGGCCTCCTACTTCTACATGCCGGCCGATCTGGCCACCGCCAGCCTTCAGCCGGGCCAGCGTATCAGGCTCGGCGGCCTCGTCGAAAAAGGCACAGTAGAGCGTAGCCAGGGCGCCACCGTCGCCTTTTCGGTGACCGACAACCAGAAGGACGTCAAGGTTACCTATACCGGCATTCTTCCCGACCTTTTCCGGGAAGGGCAGGGCGTGATCACCGAAGGCTCGTTCGGCCCTGACGGAATCTTTGTCGCCGACAGCGTGCTCGCCAAGCATGATGAGACCTATATGCCCAAGGAAGTGGCGGACGGCCTCAAGGCCAAGGGCGTCTGGCAGGAGAGCAAGAGTGACTAGAGAGGTTCCGCAAAAGTGTTCCACGGTTTTGCGGCAAGAACCTGCGGCAAAACCTGGCGAGCGCGGCGATAATGGTTGAAACCGGACATTTCGCCCTGGTCCTGGCGTTTGCGCTGGCCCTGGTGCAGACGGTGGTGCCGCTGTTCGGTGCGCGCACCGGCAACCACAAGATGATGGCCGTCGGCGCACCCGCCGCGCTGACCGGCTTTGCCTTGACAGCGCTGTCCTTCGTGGCGCTGGCGACCGCGTATGCAGGCTCCGACTTTTCGGTGGAGAGCGTCTGGGAGAACTCGCATTCGCTGCAGCCGCTGATCTACAAGATCACCGGCACTTGGGGCAATCACGAAGGTTCGATGCTGCTCTGGGTGCTGATCCTGACCTTCTTCGGCGCGCTTGTCGCCGTCTTCGGCGGCAATCTTCCGGCGACGCTCCGGGCCAATGTGCTTGCGGTGCAGGGAGCGATCGGCGCTACTTTCTTGCTGTTCATCCTGACGACGTCGAACCCGTTCGTCAGGCTCAATCCGGCGCCCATCGAGGGCCGCGATCTCAATCCGATCCTGCAGGATCTCGGCCTCGCCATCCATCCGCCGCTGCTCTATCTCGGCTATGTCGGCTTTTCGATATGCTTTTCCTTCTCGGTCGCCGCCCTCATCGAGGGCCGCATCGACGCATCGTGGGCGCGCTGGGTGCGGCCGTGGACGCTGGTCGCCTGGATGTTCCTCACCGGCGGCATCGCCATGGGCTCCTACTGGGCCTACTACGAGCTCGGCTGGGGCGGCTTCTGGTTCTGGGATCCGGTCGAGAACGCGTCCTTCATGCCGTGGCTGGCGGGCACGGCGCTGCTGCATTCGGCGATTGTCATGGAAAAGCGCTCGGCGCTGAAGATCTGGACGCTGCTGCTGGCGATCCTGACCTTCTCGCTGTCGCTGCTCGGCACCTTCCTGGTGCGCTCCGGCGTGCTGACCTCAGTCCACGCCTTCGCCACCGATCCGACGCGCGGCGTTTTCATCCTCTGCATCCTGACGCTGTTCATTGGCGGCTCGCTGGCGCTGTTTGCCTTGCGCGCCTCCCGGCTGACGGCCGGCGGCCTGTTTCACCCGATCTCGCGCGAAGGCGCGCTGGTCCTCAACAATCTGTTCCTGACCACCGCCACCGCCACCGTGCTGGTCGGCACGCTCTACCCGCTCGTAGTCGAAGCGCTTTCGGCCGACAAGATTTCTGTCGGCGCGCCGTTCTTCAACCTGACATTCGGCCCGCTGATGGTGCCGCTGCTGGTCGTCGTGCCGTTCGGGCCACTGCTCGCCTGGAAGCGCGGCGACATTTTCGCGGTCGCCCAACGCCTGATGGCGGCTTTCGCGGCGGCGCTGCTCGCCGTGCTGGTGACCGCCCTGTTCATCGATGGCGCTTCGGTGTTGGCGGCACTCGGTGTCGGCCTTGCCTTCTGGCTGATCTGCGGCGCGTTCACCGATCTCGCCGTCAAATCCGGCTTCGGCACCGTCGCGCCCGCCACCGTGCTCAGGCGCTTCGCCGGCCTGCCGCGCTCGGTCTTCGGCACAGCGCTTGCGCATCTCGGCCTCGGCCTGACGACGCTCGGCATTGTCGGCACGCTTTGCTTCGGCACCGAAAAAATTCTGTCGATGCATGCCGGCGATACAGTCGAACTGTCCGGCCACACCCTGCGCTTCGAGGGGCTCTACCCGGCCCAGGGGCCTAACTACAGCGAGGATCGCGGCCGCTTCGCCCTGCTTGGCGCTGACGGCAGCATCGCTGGCGAGATCACCTCAGCCAAGCGCTCATACCCGGTGCGCCAGATGACAACGACCGAATCCGGCATCAGCACGATCGCCTTCAGCCAGCTCTATCTCTCGCTTGGCGACGAGGCCAGCGACGGCTCTGTAGTCGTTCGTCTGTGGTGGAAGCCGCTGGTGACGCTGATCTGGGGTGGCGGCCTGGTGATGATGGCGGGTGCGGCGATGTCGCTGCTCGACCGCCGCCTGCGTGTCGGCGCGCCGTCGTCCCGCAAGCCGGCGGGCGCCGTGCCATCGGCGAGCCCGCCATGAGCCAAAGGGTCACGCTGGCCTCGCTGGTCCTCTTGCTGGCGCTGTTGTTCGCCGGCGCCGCGCAGGCGGTCAAGCCCGACGAGGTGCTCGCCGACCCGGCGCTCGAGGCGAGGGCGCGCGTTTTGTCGGAAGGCTTGCGCTGCATGGTCTGCCAGAATCAGTCGATCGACGAGTCCGATGCCGACCTTGCCCGTGACCTGCGCATCCTTGTGCGCCAGCGCCTGGTCGCCGGCGATACCGATCAGCAGGTGATGGACTATGTCGTTTCGCGCTACGGCGAATTTGTGCTGCTGAAGCCGCGCTTCAATCTGCGCAATGCCTTGCTCTGGGGCACGCCAGTTCTTCTGCTGCTCGTTGGCGGGACGTTCATCCTGCTGGCCGCTCGCTCGCGCCGCTCGACAGCGACCGCTGCCCTGACCTCGGACGAGAAGGCGGCGTTGGACGCGATACTCCGCCGCGATTGATCCTAACATTACGAAAGTTTCATGTACCGGAAATGGCGCCGTAATGTGCGGCTCTCTATTTCCTTTGTCGAGGATGCCAATCAAGGGGCGTCCCTTGAAAAGAGGATACGAGAACCATGAATGTTGCCCCCAATTCATATCTTCGCACCCGCAAACGCCTGCTGGCCGCAGCCGCATCCCTAGCCATTGCCGGCGCGATCGGCTTTGGTGCTGTTGCCACCGGGACAGCCCCGGTTCTGGCCGATGCCGTGCGTGTCGAGGCACCGCAGGTCCCGAGCTTCGCCGATGTGGTCGAGCGCGTTTCGCCGGCGGTCGTCAGCGTGCGCGTCAAGGCCAAGATCCAGTCGACGGCCGATGACGGTTCCGGCCAGATGGACGACGAGGACGGCCTAGGCAATCTTCCCGACAATCCGCAGCTGCGCCGGTTCTTCCGCGAATTCCGCGGCTTTGGCGACCAAGGCGGCGACCAGGGTCCGAACGGAATGCGCCGTTTTGGGCACCGTGACCGCAACAACGACCAGCCGCGGCCGGTGGCGCAAGGGTCGGGCTTCTTCATCTCCGATGACGGCTATCTCGTCACCAACAACCATGTCGTCGAGGAAGGCACCGCCTTCACCGTGGTGACCAATGACGGCAAGGAACTCGACGCCAAGCTGATCGGCACCGATCCGCGCACCGACCTTGCCGTGCTCAAGGTCAATGATGGCAGCAAGTTCACCTATGTCGACTTCGCCGATGATTCCAAGGTTCGCGTCGGCGACTGGGTGGTGGCGGTAGGCAATCCGTTCGGCCTCGGCGGCACGGTTACCGCAGGCATAGTTTCGGCCCGCGGCCGCGATATCGGCGCCGGTCCCTATGACGACTTCATCCAGATCGACGCCTCGGTGAACCGCGGCAATTCGGGCGGTCCGACCTTCAATCTCAACGGCCAGGTCGTCGGCATCAACACCGCGATTTTCTCGCCGTCAGGCGGCAGCGTCGGCATTGCCTTCGATATTCCCGCTTCGACCGCCAAGCAGGTCGTGCAGGATCTGATGAAGAACGGCACAGTCCAGCGCGGCTGGCTCGGCGTCGAAATCCAGCCGGTCACGCCCGAAATCGCCGAGTCGCTTGGCCTTGGGTCCGGCAAGGGCGCGCTCGTTGCCAGCGCGCAGGACAACAGTCCCGGCAAGAAGGCCGGCATCACTGCCGGTGACGTGATCACTCAGGTGGACGGCAAGGACGTTGCTTCGCCGAAGGAACTCGCCCGTCTGATCGGCGCTTACCCGCCCGGCAAATCGGTCGATGTCACGGTGTGGCGCAACGGTAAGAGCGAGGCGGTCAAGGTCGATCTCGGCAAGCTGCCGTCGAGCGACAAGCAGGTCTCGGCCGACCAGCAGCCTGCACCCGCGCCGAAGACCGACACGCTGGCCGATCTCGGCCTGACCGTCACCAAGTCCGACAATGGCAAGGGTCTTGTGGTGACCGATGTCGACCCCGACAGCGATGCCGCCGATCGCGGCATCCAGCCCGGTGACGTCATCACCTCCGTCAATTCGACGGAAGTGACCGGCACCGGCGACATCGACAAGGCGATGGCCGACGCGGTGAAGTCCGGACGCAAGGCGGTGCTGATGCAGATCACCCGCGACGACAGCAACCGCTTCGTCGCGCTGCCTGTCGCCAAGGGCTGACGACCGGCTCGACTTTTCCGGTGCGGCGGTTTTCACACCCCCGAGCCGCCGCACGGGAAAGCACGGGGCCTGAATACGTTAGTCAGTCATCGTGTTCCGCCCCAGCGGCAGCGGGCTTCCGATCGCCCGCTGCCGCTCGAACATGCCGCTCAAAGCGTGAAGCGGTTTAGGCTACGGCATGCTAAAACAAAGACTTACCGCGTATCCCTGAATCACCTTGTTCGCGATACGCCATGGAGACGGCCACGATGCATATGCCGGCCACTCAATCTTCCAGCGAAATCGCGTATAACGGTTCTATGAAGATTCTCGTCATAGAAGACGATCGCGAGGCGGCCGACTACCTGCAGAAGGCGTTCGCCGAGGCTGGCCATACCGCCCATGTCGCCGGAGACGGCGAAACCGGCTTCGCACTCGCTGATTCCGGCGACTATGACGTCATGGTCGTCGACCGCATGATGCCGCGCCGCGACGGCCTGTCCGTCATTGCCGGGCTCAGGTCCAGAGGCAATACGACGCCCGTGCTGATCCTGTCGGCGCTCGGCGAAGTCGACGACCGGGTCACCGGTCTGCGTGCCGGCGGCGACGACTATCTGACCAAGCCCTACGCCTTTTCCGAACTGCTCGCCCGCGTCGAGGTGCTGAACCGCCGCGCCAGCGCCAGGGAGGCAGAAACCGTCTACCGGGTCGGTGATCTCGAACTCGACCGGCTGTCGCATTCGGTGCGGCGCGCCGGGCGCGAGATAACGCTACAGCCGCGCGAGTTCCGCCTGCTCGAATATTTGATGCGCCATGCCGGCCAGGTAGTGACGCGCACCATGCTGCTCGAGAACGTCTGGGACTACCATTTCGATCCGCAGACCAACGTCATCGACGTTCATATCTCGCGGCTGCGCGGCAAGATTGAGAAGGGCTTCGACAAGCCGATCCTGCACACGGTTCGCGGCGCCGGCTATATGCTGAAAAGCGGCTAGAACCCCATGGCCCTTTCCGTGCCGGCCATCATGAGGACGACGGCAGCGCGGCTTTCAGCGCTTTATCTTCTGCTTTTTGCGCTGTGCGCTGTGCTGCTGGTCTTGTACATGACCTCGCTCTCGGCGCGCATGCTGACTGCCCAGACGCAGGAGACGATCAACGACGAGGTACTCGGCCTTGCCCGCGCCTATCAGCGCGGCGGCCTGCCGGTGCTGGTCCGCGTCGTCGAGCAGCGCTCCCGCCAGCCCGGCGCCAATCTCTATCTGATCGCCGATGCCAACGGCCAGATCCTGACCGGCAACGTGCAGAGCCTGGAGCCGGGCGTGATCGAGGCCGAGGGCTGGACCACCGAACCGTTCTCCTACCGCCGCTTCGGCGAGGGCGAGCTCGAGCGGCAGCGCAACCCGGTCTCCGACCCGAACGAGCCCGCCCAGAGCGAAGTACAGGCCGAAGGCGAGAAGGGCCATAATGCCATCGCCCTGGTGCTGCGCCTGCCCAACCAGATGATCATGCTGGTTGGCCGCGACCTCGGCGAGCCGGAGCGCTTCCGCGCCGTCATTCGCCGCGCCTTGATGCTGGCGCTCGGCATGATGGGCGTCGGCGGGCTGCTGATCTGGTTCTTCGTCGGGCGCGCGGCGCTGAAGCGCATCGACAGCGTGTCGGAGGCGAGCCGCCGCATCATGGGCGGCGATCTTTCCGGCCGGCTGCCGGTCACCGGCGCCGGCGACGAGTTCGACCGGCTGTCGGAAAACCTCAATTCCATGCTGGCCAGGATCGCCACGTTGAACGAGGGGCTGAAGCAGGTCTCCGACAACATCGCCCACGACCTGAAAACGCCGCTGACCAGGCTGCGCAATCGCGCCGAAGCGACGCTTTCCGGCAAGCACAACACCAGCGACTACCGACAGGCGCTGGAAGGAACGATCGCCGAATCCGATCAGCTGATAAAGACCTTCAACGCCATCCTGATGATCTCACGGCTGGAGGCCGGCTATTCCTCCGAAAGCACCACCAGGGTCGACCTGGCCGCTGCCGTGCACGACGTCGTCGAACTCTACGAGCCTGTGGCGGAAGAGGCGGGTGTGACGCTCGAAACCTCGGTACAGGGTGCCTTCGCCGTCAACGGCAATCGCGAGCTGATCGGCCAGGCGCTGTCCAATATCGTCGACAACGCGATCAAATATTCGACCGACTCGACCTCCAGGCCTACGGTTCGCGTGACGCTGGAGCGTATCGATGGCGAGATCAGGCTTGCTGTTTCCGACAACGGCCAGGGCATTCCCGACGATGTCGACCGCGCCAGGGTGACCGAGCGTTTCGTGCGGCTGGAAAAGAGCCGCTCGCAGCCGGGTTCCGGCCTTGGCTTGAGCCTCGCCAAGGCGATCATGACGTTCCACAATGGACGGCTTGAGCTTCTGCCCGGCAATCCCGGATTGTCCGTCGTCATGAGTTTTCCCGGGCGGGAGGATCGCTGATGGTGGCGAGGATGGCAGCGCGACGCCGCGAGACGGACTGGCTTTTGAAGCCGGCGGTAAAGCTCGTTCCGCTGGATGCAAGCCGCGCCAGGCAGGAATTGGCGGAGATCGCCGACGCCGCGCGGCAGGAAGAACTGCCGCGACTGGCGAAATTTCTCGCCGGCAAGGGGGTCGTCCAGGATTTCCTCGCCGCCGTTTTCGACCTGTCGCCGTTCCTGCGCGATACCGCGCGCCGCCGGCCGCGAATCCTCGATGCGCTTTTTGACGAGACCATCGAGGCGCGGCTGTCATCGATCGGCGCCGCGGTCGACAAGGCAGCGCGCGCAGAGGCCGTCTCCGAAGGCAGCCTGATGATGGAGCTGCGCCGATGCAAGGCGGAGGCGCATTTCCTGATCGCCTTGGCCGATCTCGCCGGCGAGGCCGAGACTTCGCTGACGGTGCGGCGACTGAGCGACCTTGCCGACGCCTGCACGCGTGCAGCCGTCGATTTCCTGCTCCGCGACGCGCATGAGCAAGGCAAGCTCAGTTTGCCGGATCCGAAAAATCCGGCGCAACGCTCGGGCTGGATCCTGCTCGGCATGGGCAAGCTCGGTGCGCATGAGCTGAACTTCTCCTCCGACATCGACCTCGTCGTCTTCTTCGACCCCGATGCGCCTGCCGTCGTCGATCCGCTCGATGCCACCGAGCTGTTTTCGCGCCTGACCCGCCGGCTGGTCCGCATTCTCCAGGACCGCACCGAGCACGGTTACGTCTTCCGCACCGATCTCAGGCTTCGTCCCGACCCCGGCTCGACGCCGCTGGCGATCCCGGTCGAGGCGGCGCTGCGCTACTATGAGGCGCGCGGCCAGAACTGGGAGCGCGCCGCCATGATCAAGGCGCGCCCGGTGGCTGGCGATCTTGCCGCCGGCGCCGCGTTCCTGAAGGAACTGCAGCCCTATATCTGGCGCAAATACATGGACTATGCGGCGATCGCCGACGTCCATTCGATCAAGCGCCAGATCCACGCCCACAAGGGCCATGGCGAGGTCGCGGTCAAGGGCCACAACGTCAAGCTCGGCCGCGGCGGCATCCGCGAGATCGAGTTCTTCGTCCAGACCCAGCAGCTCATCGCCGGCGGTCGCTTTCCCGAACTGCGCGGCCGCGAGACCGTGCCGATGCTTGGCGAACTCTCCGCGCGTGGCTGGATCACTGCGGATGCGCGCGAGGCGCTCACCAGGCAATACTGGTTCCTGCGCCGCGTCGAGCACGCCATCCAGATGGTTGCCGACCAGCAGACGCACATCCTGCCGGAGGACGAAGAGGGGCTGGAGCGCGTCGCCCGCATGCTGGGCTTTGCCGATGCGGCAGGCTTTGCCGAAGCGTTTCGCGCGGCGCTGCACCAGGTCGAGCGCCACTATGCAGCGCTGTTTGAAACCGCGCCGGAGCTTTCGGCAGGCATCGGCAATCTGGTCTTTACCGGCGACGTCGACGATCCCGACACCTTGCAGACCCTGAAGCGGCTCGGCTTCCAGCGGCCGAGCGACATCTGCCGGGTTATCCGCGGCTGGCACTTCGGCCGGTATCGCGTCACCCGGTCGGCGGAAGCGCGCGAGCGGCTGACCGAACTGACGCCGGCGCTGCTGCAAGCCTTCGGCCAGACGCGGCGGGCGGACGAGGCAGTGATCCGCTTCGACGAATTCCTTGCCGGCCTGCCTGCCGGCATCCAGCTGTTTTCACTGCTGCATTCGAACCCGGCTTTGCTGAAGCTGATGGCGACGATCATGGGCGCGGCACCGCGGCTGGCCGCCATCATCACGCGCCGGCCACATGTCTTCGACGGCCTGCTCGATCCGGCGCTGCTGAGCGAATTGCCCAACCGCGCCTATCTGTCGGCGCGTCTTGCCGCCTTCCTCGAAGGCGACAGGGCCTATGAGGATGTGCTCGACCGACTGCGCATATTTGCTTCGGAGCAAAAGTTCCTGATCGGCGTAAGGCTGCTTGCCGGGTCAATCGATCCGCCGCGCGCCGGCCGCGCTTTTTCCGACCTCGCCGATCTGACCATCGAGGCGGCATTGCAGACGGTGACGGCGGAATTTGTGCTGCGTCATGGCCGTACTGCCGGCGGCAGGGTCGCACTGCTCGGCATGGGCAAGCTCGGCAGCCGCGAACTGACGGCAGGTTCCGACGTCGACCTCATCCTGCTCTACGATCACGACGCCGATGCCGAGGAGTCCGACGGCGACAAGCCGCTTGCCCCGTCGCATTACTACAGCCGGCTGACGCAGCGGCTGATCGCCGCCGTTTCCGCGCCGACCGCCGAGGGCGTGCTCTACGAGCTCGACCTTCGCCTTCGGCCGTCCGGCAATAAGGGGCCGGTGGCCACGCATGTCGACGCCTTCAAGAAGTATCAGCGCCAGGACGCCTGGACATGGGAGCACATGGCGCTGGCGCGAGCCCGCGCGATCGGCGGCGATGCCGAGCTCTGCCGCGAGGTCGAAGGGGAAGTTGCCGCAGTGCTCGCTCTGCCGCGCGATCCAGTCAAGGTGATGGCCGAGGCATCCGAGATGCGCGCCATGGTCGACAAGGAGAAGCCGCCGCGCGATACCTGGGACATCAAGCTGATCCCGGGCGGCCTCATCGATCTCGAATTCATCGCCCAGGTTGCGGTGATTACCGGAAAGATCGAGGCAGGCCGCAGGGCCACCGGCACGGCTGACATCCTGTCGCGCCTGGCGCCGGATTTCGCCAGCGCCCAGGTCAGGCAGGAACTGGTGGATGCCTATTCGCTCTATCTGGCGCTGACCCAGATAATACGGCTTTGCCTTACCGGCGCGTTCGAACGCGACGACGTTCCGCCAGGGCTTTCGGATCTGCTTCTGGCGGTCACCGACCTGCCGGATTTCGGTGTGCTTGAAGCGCACCTCAAGGAGACGTCGCAGAAGGTCAGAAAGGATTTTGACCTTTTGCTTCGTGCGAAACAACCGTGACGGCAATCGGCCGAACGGGCGAGAGCATCGGAGCCAAAAGTGGCGACCTGCTTTGGGAGCTTCCGATGCTCAAACAAGGAGATAGAGCGGGGATTGAAGATCTGCCGCTCTAGCATCGGGGGTGACGATGCAACAGGAGAAGACCATGAGAAAGACGACCAGACTTGCACTCGTTTTCGCAGCCCTGGCCGGCGCCGTCGGCACCGCTGCCTATGCAGACGAGCACTCCGGCGCCGGGCCGCGCGAGGGCATGATGATGCGCCTCGGTAAGGTCATGAAGGACAATGACGGCACCATCACCTTCGACCAGTTCTCCGACGCCATGAACGCGCGGCTGAAGAAGATGGTCGCCGACAATGGCGGCAAGCTGACCGTGGCACAGCTCGCCGACGCGCTGGAGAAGGCACGCTTCGAGCAGATGGCCAGGCGCATCATCGCCCGCTACGACACCAAGGGCGACGGCACGCTGACCGCCGACGACATCACCAGCCGCCAGAAGAAGGTGTTCGCCATGCTCGACCGCGACAATGACGGCAAGATCGAGAAGAACGAACTGCCGAAGGGTCCCGGCCGTCACCACCAATGGGGCGGCGACGGCAATGACGGCATGCAGTGAGAATTAATAACCTCTCCGGCGGCGCGAGCCGCCGGAGACTTATTTTGTCGTTTCAGGCAGCGGCCTTGACCGCCTGCGTGGCTTTCTTGATCGGGATGCGTACCGAGACGATCGTGCCGACGCTTTCGGTCGAGCGGATCTTCAACGCGCCACCCTGAAGCTCGGCCAGCGAGCGCGAGATGGCGAGGCCGAGGCCGGAGCCGGCATGGCTCTTGGAGAACTGGTTTTGCACCTGTTCGAACGGCCGCCCGAGCTTGCTCAGCGCCGCCTTCGGGATGCCGCAGCCATTGTCCTCGATCGTCAGGATCAGCGCGCTGGAAATGCTGCGGGCCCTGACCGAGATGTGGCCGCCTTGCCCGGTGAACTTCACGGCATTCGATAACAAATTGATGAGGATCTGCTTGATCGCCCTGCGGTCGGCGAACAGCGTCAGCGAATCGGCGATGCGGGTTTCGACGGTGATCGATTTTTCCGCCGCCTGCAGCGAAACGACGCGAACCGTTTCCCTGATCAGCGGGCAGAGATCGATTTGTTCCTGATCCAGCGCGAACTGGCCGGCCTCGATCTTCGACATGTCGAGGATATCGTTGATGACGCCGAGAAGATATTTGCCGCTGCCGTTGATGTCGGTGGCATACTCTTCGTAGCGCGGCGAACCCAGCGGCCCGAACAGGCCCCGTTCCATCAGTTCCGAAAAGCCGATGATCGCGTTGAGCGGCGTGCGCAACTCGTGCGACATATTGGCCAGGAATTCAGATTTGGCCCGGTTCGCCGCTTCCGCCCGCTCGGTTTCCTTCATGTATTTGCGATTGAGCTCGACGAGTTCGCGGGCCCGTTCTTCTTCCGCCCGACGGGCAAGGCTGAGGTCGTGGATCGTTGCCATCAAACGGCGCTCGCTGTCGACCAGCTTCTCCTGGTGCAGCTTGATCTGGGTGATGTCGGAGCCGACCGAGACGGTGCCGCCGTCCCTTGTCCGCAATTCGTTCACCTGAAGCCAGCGGCCGTCGGCAAGCTGGCGCTCGAAGGTCACGCCCCCCTGCGGTCCGTTGGTATTGGCAAGCCGCCGCTCCGAGGCGAACGCCAACATGCGTTCATCCAGCACGGCGCGCGGGGCGCCCGGCATCACGTCGCGATCCGACAGGCCGTTATCCTGCTGGTATTTGGAATTGCACATGATCAGGCGCTCGGACGAATCCCACAGCACGAAGGATTCGTTGATGTTTTCGATGGCTGTCCTCAGGCGCAGGTCCGCGGCTTCGGAGCGCAGCGCCAGGTGCCGCTGCTCGGTGACGTCGACGGCGATGCCGATCAGCTGGATCTCCGGGGCTTCCGGGTCGATAACCTGTGCTCTTGCCCGCATCCAGACCCATTGCCCGTCGGCATGACGCATCCGGAACACCTGGTCGATGTGGTCGATCTCGCGCCCGACGATCCTGTTGGCGAGTTCAAACAAATCGCCGTCCTCGGGATGGATGATTTCGTCGACTTCGCCGAACGACAGCATCGTGTCGCAAGGCTCGTAGCCCAGCATGTCGTACATCGAGCGCGACCAGTACATCTTGCCGCGCACCATGTCCCAGTCCCACAGGCCGCAGCGGCCGCGCACCAGCGCCATGTCGATGCGCTGGTGGGCTTCGAGATAGATGCGGTCGGCGGCCTGGGCGCGCGCCGCCTGGCCGAAATAGGCGTAGAGGATGATGATCAGCACGCCGGCCGTCAGCACAAACAGCGTGACGTTGAGCGAGACCGTCTTGCGCCAGGTGTCAAAAACTGCCTCCTGCGGCACAAAGGCTGCCGCGGCACCCCTTCGGCCATTCGCCAGGCTCACCGCCGCGTACCAGTCCTGTCCGCCGATGCTGACCTCCATCACCCCGGCGCGGTCGCCGAACATGAACAGCGGCTGCCCGCCCTGCACGACGCCATCGAGCGATCGCCCCTCCCAGTGCGTCGACTGCGGCGATACGGCAATGATCTTGAAGGCGCTGTCGGTGATCGCCAGTACGTGGCTTCGGCCCATCGCGCCCTGACGGCCGGTTCCCTCCAGCAGGTCCTGGATCGCGCCGGGCGTCGAAACCATGGTCGCGTCGGCAGCGATCGAACTGGCCAGTTGGCCCGCGGCCAGCGCAAGGATCGCCTTGGCGTCGCGCTCGATCTCGTCGCGCTCGTTCATCAGCGACAGAAAGCGCAATACTGCAATGATCAACAGAAAGATGATGATGAGGGCCGGTATCGATCGCCGCAACAGCGGCTCGGCTGCCAGCAGCCGTCGGTAGGCAGGTTCGGCGATGAGCCGCGTATTGCCGGCGAGACCGTCGCTTCGCGCCTCGCGTCGCTCAAAAGCCGTCCCACCGGGCGCGCCCCACGCGTCCGCCTTCGCCATAAATGGCACTCCCCGATTTTCAATCTGCTTGACGATCCGGCAACGCCGCACTTCCGAATCGTCTGTAAAGAATCAAAGGTGATTCGCCTTGTCCAGAGGCGCGGCGAAAAAAGATTAAAAATCGACTAAAATAATGCGGTTTTCGGGCGAGACGCCATTGTGGTGGTGAGCCGGCGCGTTGTCAGGCCAGCGTGCGCTCGACGATGTCTCGCAAATCGGCCGACAGCTTCTCTGCATTGGCGATCGAAAGCAGCGCCTCCCTTGCCTTGGCCTGCCGCACCGGTTCGAGCGACCGCCAAGACCTGAGCGCCGTCGCCAGCCTGGCGGCCACCTGCGGGTTGCGCTTTTCCACCTGCAGCACCGTTTCGACGAAAAGCCGGTAGCCCTCGCCGTCGGCGCTATGGAAGCCGGTCTGGTTGGCGCTGGAAAACGTACCGATGAGTGAGCGCACCCGGTTCGGGTTGGCCATCGAGAACGTCGGGTGGCCGGTCAAAGCGCGCACCGCATCGACGGTTTGCGGGCCGGGCACACTGGCCTGGATCTGGAACCATTTGTCCATGACCAGCGCATCGGTTGCATATCTCGCCTCGAAATCGGCCAGCGCCTTGGTCGCCTCCGGTGAGCCGTGGTGACGGTGCGCAAGCACGGTCAACGCCGCGGCCCGGTCGGTCATGTTGGTCGCCGACTGGAAGTGCCGGGCAGCGAGTTCCGCGCCTCCCGGCAGCAAGCAGAGATAATCCAGCAGGACATTGCGCAGTGCACGCCGCCCGGCACTGGTCGCATCCGGGCTGAACGGACCATTGTCGGCGAGCCGATCGTAGAGTTTGGAGAATATCTCGCTGTTGGTCTCGGCGATCGCAACCACTAGCGCCTCGCGCGCCGCGAAAATGGCGTCGGGGTCGATGTTCTTGCCAATGTCGCGGGCGATATCGGCCTCGCCGGGCAGCGCCAGCGCCAATGCCCGATAGGCGGGTTCGAGTGCTTCGTCGCCGGCTATCTTGCCCGCAAGCTCGGTCAGCCGGGCGCTGAACTCGGGTTGCCTGTGGTCCAGGATCTGACGGAAGGCTGCAATCAGGGCATCGGTCAAAAGCGTGTTGAACGCCTGCCAGCGCGAGAAGGCGTCGCTGTCATGGCCAGCCAGAAAAAACTGGTCGTCGGGCCGTTGCTCGACCGAAAGCGTCACCGGCGCCGAAAAGCCACGGTTGAGCGACATGGCCGGACGCTCGGCAATCCCGGAAAACCTGACGACATGGCGACGTTTGCGGATATGGATGACACTGTCCTCGACGTTCGCCCCTTCGACGCCGCTATGCGCTATCGCCTCGCCACCGGCGCCAACCAGGCCGAAGGCAAGCGGAATGTGCATCAGCCGCTTGCGGCTTTCCGCCGGTGTTGGCGGCACCGACTGCTCGATTTCGAGCGTGAATTCTCGCGCCGCCGGATTATATGCTGAACTGACGGTCAGGTTCGGCGTACCGGCCTGATGGTACCACAGCGAAAACTGCGACAGGTCGCGACCGGAGACGTCTTCGAACACCTTGATGAAGTCTTCGATCGTCGCCGCCTGGCCGTCGTGACGTTCGAAGTACAGGTCCATGCCGGCGCGGAACGTCTCGGCGCCGAGGATGGTATGGATCATGCGCACGACTTCCGAGCCCTTTTCGTAGACCGTCGCCGTGTAGAAATTGTTGATCTCGCGGTAGCGGCGCGGCCGCACGGGATGCGCCAGCGGCCCCTGGTCCTCGGGAAACTGATGGGCGCGCAGCGTACGCACCTCGGCGATGCGCTTGACGGCGCGCGAGCGCTGATCGGCGGAGAATTCGTGGTCGCGGAAAACGGTCAGGCCTTCCTTCAGGCAAAGCTGGAACCAGTCGCGGCAAGTGATTCTGTTACCTGTCCAATTGTGGAAATACTCATGGGCAACGATGGCTTCGATGTTGGCGAAATCGGCGTCCGTCGCGGTTTCCTGGTCGGCCAGCACATACTTGTCGTTGAAGATGTTGAGACCCTTGTTCTCCATCGCGCCCATATTGAAGTCGGATACGGCGACGATGTTGAAGACATCGAGGTCGTATTCGCGGCCGAACGCCTCCTCGTCCCATTTCATCGAGCGTTTCAAGGCATCCATGGCGTAGCCGGCGAGCCTCTCCTTGCCCGGTTCGACATAGATTCCGAGCTCGACGTTGCGGCCAGACAGGGTAACGAAACTGTCCGAGATCTTGCCGAGGTCGCCCGCCACCAGCGCAAACAAATAGGACGGCTTGGGGAACGGGTCGTGCCAGACCGCATAGTGCCTGCCGCCGGCAAGTTCGCCGCTGCCGGCCGGGTTGCCGTTGGACAAAAGCAGCGGCGCCTCACGGCGCTGAGCTTCGATGCGCACCGTATAGACCGACAGGATGTCGGGGCGGTCGAGGAAATAAGTGATGCGGCGAAAGCCTTCGGCCTCGCACTGCGTGCAATAGACGTCGCTGGAGCGATAGAGGCCCATAAGCGCTTCGTTCCGCGCCGGCGCCAGCACGGTTTCGATTCTCAGTTGGAAGCGCCTTGCCGCAGGGGGGCTGACGATTGTCAGTTGATCGGGCGTGGCGAGAAAATCCGCAGGGCTCGTTTCCTGGCCGTCGATGGCGATGCTGCTGAGCGTCAGCCCGTCGCCATCGAGCACCAGCGGCACTGATGCCGCAATCCCGTCGCGGCGTTCGACCGCCAGCACGGCGGTGACATGCGTTGCTTCAGGTGAAAGGCGGAAAGTCAGGCTGGTTTCCGGAATGAGATAATCGCTGGGGCGATAGTCTTCGAGCTTGAAGACCTGGCCGGTATCGGTGCGCATTCCTTGATTTTTCCTGTCGATCCGGGAGTGGCGGGCGGGTCCGCTGGTCCAAATAAATTGAAGTCTGCGCTCTTTACACGAAACACTCCCTCGACAAAACTGCAGCGACGTCTATTTCAGGCGATCATTTCCCAAGCATCATCGCGAGGCTTCCATGACCGTCGTCACGCCGAAATTCGGGATGGGCGCCTCGGTGCTGCGTCGCGAGGCCTTCAAGGGCGCCGGGGAGGCGAGTACGATCGGGTCGACGCGTGCCGCGCTCAATGAGGTGACCGACGCTCTCTATAGCGCCTACGGCATCAGACATATCGACATGCCCGCAACGCCGGCGCGCATCTTGGCGGCGATCCAGGAAGCAAAAGGGGCGTGACAGCCGAACGGGACTTGCCAGTGCTTGCTGCCGGCGACCACGCCGGCGAACACAGCACGCTGACCGGGATCGTGCTCAAGATCGTATCGGTGGCGGTCTTCGTCGGCATGTCGTCCTGCATCAAGGCGGCAGGCACGGTGCCGGCGGGCCAGATCGTCTTTTTCCGCTCCTTCTTTGCCATCTTTCCGATCATCGCCTTCCTCGCCTTCCAGGGGAAACTCGGCACCGCCTTTTCGACAAAGCGCCCGCTCAACCACATTGCGCGCGGTGTTGTCGGGGTTTGCGCCATGGGGCTCGGCTTCTTCGCGCTGACGCGGCTGCCGCTGCCCGAGGCGATTACGCTGAACTACGCGCAGCCGCTGCTGGTCGTGGTGTTCAGTTCGATCTTCCTCGGCGAAGCCATCCGCATCTATCGCTGGAGCGCGGTTGCCGTCGGCCTGGTCGGGGTGCTGATCATCTCGTGGCCGGAACTGACGCTGCTGGGCTCGGGCGCTGCCCTTGGCGACCAGGAGGTGCTCGGCGTCATCGCCGCCCTCATGGCCGCGGCGATCTCGGCCATCGCCATGCTCCTGGTGCGCAACCTCATCCAGAGCGAGCGGACGGCGACCATCGTGCTGTGGTTCTCTGTGACGGCGAGCGTCATGGCGCTGCTTTCGCTGCCATTCGGCTGGCAGGCGCTGACGCCAGTGCAGGCGGGGCTTCTGATTGCCGCGGGTTTTTGCGGCGGGCTCGGCCAGATCCTGATGACCTCGGCCTATCGCCATGCCGAAGCTTCGGTCGTCGCACCGTTCGAATACACCTCGATGATCCTCGGCGTCGTGGTCGGCTATCTGGTCTTTGGCGACGTCGCCACGATCAACATGCTGGTCGGCGGCATTATCGTCGTCGCAGCGGGCATTTTCATCATCTGGCGTGAGCGCCAGCTCGGCCTCGAACGCACCCGCACGCGCAAGGCGATCGCGCCACAGGGGTGATCAGCCTTTCGCCGCGTCGGCCCGCCCTTTCGCCAGCCGCACCAGCACCGCCCGCGTCTGCTCGTCGGCCGGGAAAAAGGATTCGATCGCCAGCTCCGACAACGTCACGTCGAGCGGCGTGCCGAATACGGTGATGGTGCTGATGAACGACAGCATCGCGTCGCCATGGGCAAGCTTGAGCGGATGGACAATCGCATCCGGTTCGACCGGCGCCGGCCGGCTGCCTTTGAGGCCGGACGGATAGGCCCGAAGCTCGCGCTCGAGCTCGACCAGCACCGGATCGGCGGTAGCATCGTTCTGCTGCTTCAGCCGCTCCAGAAGATGCGTCCGCCATTCCGCAAGGTTGACGATGCGCGGCGCGATGCCGCCGGGATGCAGGCTGAGGCGCAGCACGTTGACCGGCGGCGTCAGCAATGAGGCATCGGCGACATTGGCGAGGAACGGGCCTATGGCGGCGTTCGCCGACACCAGGTTCCAGTGCCGGTCGACGGCAAGCGCCGGGAACGGCTCGTGCGCCTTGAGCACGGTCTCGACCGCCGCCATCGCCGGCGCCATCGAGGCATCGTCAAGCGGCCGCTCACTGAAGCTCGGGGCAAAGCCGGCGGCCAGCAGCAGCTGGTTGCGCTGCCTGAGCGGGATCGAAAGCTGCTCGGCCAGATGCAGCACCATATCGCGCGAGGGTGCGGCGCGGCCGCTTTCGACGAAGCTCAGATGCCGCTGCGAGATCTCGGCCTCCATGGCGAGGTCGAGCTGGCTCATGCGCCGGCGTGTACGCCATTCGCGAATGAGACTGCCGGCGGAAATCTGGACTGCTGTCATGACGAGATGACTAGGCCGGTGGGAGAGGGATTTCAATTACCTGGGAAGTCATCGGCACTGTCTTTCCCTTCTCCACCACAGAGAGAAGGAAGAGGCGCGCGAACCTCAACTCAGCGCCCGCAACTTCGCCTTCACTTCGAGGAAATCCCGCCACGCCAGCTTCTTGTGCGCCGGCGTCCTCAGGAGATAGGCCGGATGCAGGGTCGGCATGGCGGGAATTGCGACGCCGGATGGGGTCGTGTGGACGCGCCAGTTGCCGCGCAGCCGCAATATGCCTTCGGAGGTGTTGAGCAGGGTCTTTGCCGACGGGCCGCCGAGATTGACCAGCACTTTCGGAGCAACCAACTCGATCTGCCGTTCGATGAACGGCCGGCATATCTCGGTCTCGTGTGGCGTCGGCGTGCGATTGCCCGGTGGCCGCCAGGGAATGACATTGGCGATGTAGACTGAATTTCGATCAAGACCGATCGCGGCCAGGATGTGGTCGAGCAGCCGGCCAGAGCGGCCGACGAACGGCAGGCCCTCTATGTCCTCGTCGCGGCCCGGCGCTTCGCCGACCAGCATCACCTCGGCAGTCGGATTGCCGTCGGCGAACACCAGGTTCTTGGCCGTGAATTTGAGATTGCAGCCGTCGAATGCCGCCACGTGTTGGCGAAGCTCGTCGAGGTTTGCCGCCGACCTCGCCAGTTGGCGCGCCAACGCCGCCTGCGCCTCGTCGGGCACCGTTGCGGTGGCCGGAGGCGTTCGCACTACCGGTGCCGTGTTCGGTCTCTCGCCCATTTCGGCGCGCGACACGCTCGTCGAGCGTTGCGGCGCCGCATTTTCACCGGCCGGCAGAGCGGCCGCCGCGGGTACCCGCTCCGGCGGCCTGGCTTCTGCAAACCTGTTTACCGGCTGTTCTTCAAGTGCCTCATCGACGCCAGCGCTGGCGTAGAAGGCCAGCAGTTCGGCGAGATCGGCTCGGTTATTGTGGGGGGCGGCAGTCATGGTTTCACATTCGGCCGCGGAGCTTGAATTTGCAAGTTCAGCTCGACGGTATACGCGGATCCTGCACCAGATAGAACGTCCAGCGCGGCGTGTAGTCGGTGATCAGGAAATAGAAGCTGGCGGTCTTCAGCGGGTCGATCTTGCCGTTCTTGAACAGCAGGCGGTCATACGGTTCGAAATTGCGGTCGAAATCGGCGTAGCTGCTCGACCAGATATTTTCGGGCGTTTTGTTGCGCTGGTCGAACGACAGGCCGTCGCCGAACACGCTCGGCTGGTCGAGGATCTCCTGGAGTTCGAACTGGAACTCGACCCAGGCCTGGCCGCTATTGTTGAGCACGTCGATGCGCATGTACATCAGCCCATTGGCGAAGTCTCCAGCCTTGCCGAACGGCTGGATCGGCTTCGTCGTGCGAATGGCCAGCGTTACCGGCGTCGCTGAATTCAGCTCTTCGGTGATGACGAGCGGATCCTCCTTCGTGCCGACGCCCGAAGCCCCGGTGATGCGGAAGCCGCCGCGCTCGTCGGAAAAGGAGTAGGCGCCGGTCGCCCAGACCAGTCGTGGGTCGGGGCGGGCATCGACGGCCGCCAGCGGCAGAAGCGCCAAGAACGCCGCACGGCAAATCCGGCCGGGCGTGAAAAAAAAGCGCGTCGATGAAAAGCCAGCCGGCCCGAATATGCGCATGGCGGGAAGTATGGCCGATAAGCAAGCCGTCGAACAATTAAAAACATCAGTGCGACATATCCTTACAAACGGAATAGGATTGAAGATTGGTGCTCGCCACCGCGAATCTGTGCGGCAGGACGCGACTTTTGACGAAATCGGTATTGTCACGTCCGCGCCGGTTTCCCGTCGCTATTTGATGCGCTATGCAGCGCGTGAGCCAGCAAGATGCTGGGAATAGCGAGCCAGTGAGGGGTCGATGAGCGATATCGAACGCGAAAGCATGGAATTCGACGTGGTCATCGTCGGCGCCGGCCCGGCCGGCCTCGCCGCCGCGATCCGTCTCAAGCAGGTCAATCCCGAGCTTTCCGTCGTCGTGCTGGAAAAGGGCGGCGAAGTCGGCGCGCACATCCTGTCCGGCGCCGTCGTCGATCCGATCGGCATCGACCGGCTGTTGCCCGGCTGGCGCGAAGAGGAGGGTCATCCCTTCAGGACACCGGTCACCGACGACCATTTCTTGGTTCTCGGCGCCGCCGGTTCGTTCCGTCTGCCCAATATCCTGATGCCGCCGCTGATGAACAATCACGGCAACTATGTCGTCTCGCTCGGCAATGTCTGCCGCTGGCTGGCGACAAAGGCCGAGGCGCTGGGCGTCGAGATCTATCCGGGCTTTGCCGCGGTCGGCCTGCTCTACAACGAGGCCGGTGCGGTCACCGGCGTCGTCACCGGCGACATGGGCGTCGAGAAGGACGGCACGCACGGCCCGGGCTTTGCGCCGGGCATGGCGCTGATGGGCAAATATGTCTTGATCGGCGAGGGCGCGCGCGGCTCGCTGGCCAAGCAACTGATCGCCAAATATCAGCTTTCCGACGGTCGTGAGCCCGGAAAATACGGCATCGGCCTCAAGGAACTCTGGCAGGTCAAACCGGAAAACCACCGGCCGGGCCTTGTCCAGCATTCCTTCGGCTGGCCGCTCGATATGAAGACCGGCGGCGGCTCCTTTCTCTACCATCTCGAGGACAATCAGGTGGCAGTCGGCTTCGTCGTTCACCTGAACTACAAGAACCCCTATCTGTCGCCCTTTGACGAGTTCCAACGCTTCAAGACCCATCCGGCGATCCGCGGCACCTTCGAGGGCGCCAAGCGGCTGGGCTATGGTGCCCGCGCCATCACCGAAGGTGGCTGGCAGTCGGTGCCGAAACTGTCCTTCCCCGGCGGTGCGCTGATCGGCTGCGCGGCCGGCTTCGTCAACGTGCCGCGCATCAAGGGCTCGCACAATGCCGTGCTCTCCGGAATGCTGGCCGCCGAGCATGTCTGTGATGCGATAGCCGCCGGCCGCGCCAATGACGAGCTGGCCTCCTACGAGGCCGCCTGGCGCGCCACCGACATCGGCAAGGATCTGAAGAAAGTGCGCAACGTCAAGCCGCTATGGACGCGCTTCGGCACCATTGTCGGCGTCGGCCTTGGCGGGCTCGACATGTGGCTGAACACGCTGTTCGGCTTCTCGCCCTTCGGCACGATGAAGCACGGCAAGGCTGACTACGCCACGCTGGAACCGGCCGCCGCGCACCAGAAGATCGCCTACCCGAAGCCGGACGGGGTGCTGACCTTCGACCGGCTGTCGTCGGTGTTCCTGTCCAACACCAACCACGAGGAAAACGAGCCGGTGCATCTGCTCGTCGCCGACATGGACCTGCAGAAGCGCTCCGAACATGACGTCTATGCCGGGCCCTCGACGCGTTACTGCCCGGCTAGCGTCTACGAATGGGTCGACAAGGACGGCAATGCCGCCGCCGATCCTGCGGCCAAGGATGTGCGCTTCGTCATCAACGCGCAGAACTGTGTGCACTGCAAGACTTGCGATATCAAGGACCCGAACCAGAACATAAATTGGGTGCCGCCACAGGGCGGCGAGGGCCCGGTCTACCAGAACATGTAAGTCACAAGGTTTGCTCCGGACCAAACAAGATGAGGAGCAGCGCAACCATAGGATTGTTGAATAGACCGCCTGCCTGTGTTTCCTTTCTGTGACGACAGGGAGGAAGGAAAATGCGTCTGGCAGTTCTGACGAGCGCTGTGGCGATCGGGGCGTTGTGCACCCCTTTAGCCTTGGCCGACACTAAAGTATTGGTCAAGACACGAACTTATAACATTGCCGGAACCACCGGCGCGGCCCTGATCGAGGCCATGGATCGCAGTGGGCCGAAGCACGGCTTCATGACCCACGCCATCGCGCAGACCGGCTACAGCGTCGATGATTGGACCTTCGACGCCTATACGGAAAACGGCGTCTGCCGCCTGCGCCAGGCCAACGGGACGCTCAATCTCTTCTATACCTATCCCAAACTGGCCTCAGCCACGTCGCCGGCACTGCAGAAGCGGTGGAAGCGGTTCTTCGCTGGCGTCCGCGCCCATGAAGAGACCCATGGCCGCATCGCCAGACAGATGATGCGGGCCACCGAAAAGTCGGTTCGAGGGCTGACAGTCGATGATGACCCGCACTGTTTCGAGGCACGTCGCGAGGCAAAGCGCCGGATCAATGCCATCTATGCCGAATATGAAGCAAAGCAGAAGGCCTTCGATGCGCGCGAGCATCGCGACGGCGGCCCCGTCGAGCACCTCATCCGCGCTTTTGTGGGCCAATAATAAGCCAGGGTAGAGATTGGACTGCGGATTTTCAGCTTCGGGCCCCGCCAGGCAGCGCCGCAAATGCGGTCGCCGTCTGGTGCTCGTCGAGCGGCTCTTGTCCACCCGAGCGCAGCGAAAATTCCACCAGCACCGGCAGATGGTCTGAGCCGGTGTCCCCAAGGGTCGACGCCGAACGGATGGCGATAGCGCCCTTGCTGAAAACCTGGTCGATCGGCAGTCCGGCGAAGCGCAGGAAATCCGGCAGCTTTCTGTAGAGCCAGGTCGGCCCGACCGATGGCATTACAGTCAGCTTGCCAAGCGATGCGACGCGCCGGACAGCGGCGCTCCATGGCGCTGCGTTGCAGTCGCCCGCCAGGATCGACGTCTCGCCAAGCGAGACGATTTCGTTCGACAGTCCGTCAATCTGCCGTGATTGGTTGTGCGGCCATGGCCAGGTGAGGTGGATGGCGGCGACATCGACGTCGGTTCCGCCGAAATCGACCGTAGCGATTGCCATCGCGCCGCGGCTGTCGCAGTGCGGCTCTGTGCCCGCGGCAAACGGTCGTCTGGACAGCAGCGCAACGCCGAACACGCCATTGGGATACGGGCAGAGGATCCGGTAGGGATAAGCGCCGGACAGCAGCCCAAGCTTTGCCTTCCACATTTCGGACACCTCATCGAGGGTGATCACATCAGGCTGGGTCCGGCCGATCAGCGACAGCACCTTCTCAGGCGTTGGATTGTTGAACCTGAGGTTCATCTGCAGCAGGCGGTAGACCGCCTCGCCGCCGGGCCTGGCGTCGTAGGCGGCCTGCACCTGCCATAGCCGCGAAAGCGGCAAGGCATTCGACGTGGTGGCAAAGGCGGCCACCGCAAACAGCAATCCGGCGGCGGCCTGCAGGCGAAACGAGGTGGCGAGCAGCGGCAGCGCGCAAAGCGCCATCAAGAAGGCAAAATGAACGCGGAAATGAGCAAAAGAATCGAAGGCCGGATGCAGCGATCCGAAGAACCCGGCCACCAGCGCGACCGAGAGTGCAAGCATTGCGACGAACGCCAGCGCAACCGTCATGTCTCGAACACGTGCCATCGCTTTGTCTATCGGCAGAAATGCGGCTCAATCAAGATGACGAAACGTCCTGCCGTGGACCGACACATGCGATCGGCAGCTACTGGAAGGCAGTTTCCGAAAAGCTCCTGAGCTTGCGCGAATGCAGCCGCTCCATCGGCATTTCGGCCAGCTTCTCCATCGCCCTGATGCCGATGGTCAAATGCTGCGCCACTTGCCGCTTGTAGAATTCGGTCGCCATGCCAGGCAGCTTCAATTCGCCATGCAGGGGCTTGTCGGAGACGCAAAGCAGCGTGCCATAGGGCACCCGGAAGCGAAAGCCGTTGGCGGCGATCGTCGCCGATTCCATATCGAGCGCGATCGCCCGCGACTGCGACAGCCGCTGCACCGGCCCGCGCTGGTCGCGCAACTCCCAATTGCGGTTGTCGATGGTGGCGACGGTGCCGGTGCGCATGATGCGCTTGAGGTCGTAGCCGGAAAGCCCGGTGACCTCGGCGACCGCTTCCTGCAGCGCCACCTGGATTTCAGCCAACGGCGGAATCGGCACCCAGACCGGAAGGTCGTCGTCGAGGACATGGTCTTCCCGTACATACGCATGCGCCAGCACATAATCCCCCAGCGCCTGCGTGTTGCGCAGACCGGCGCAATGGCCGAGCATCACCCAGGCATGCGGCCGGAGCACCGCGATATGGTCGGTGATCGTCTTGGCGTTGGAAGGGCCAACGCCAATATTGACCATGGTGATGCCGCCATGGTTCGGCTTCTTCAGATGATAGGCCGGCATCTGCGGCAGGCGAGGCGGCGCGGCACCCTCACCGGGCGCGCTGTCCCCGACTTTGGTCACAATATTGCCCGGCTCGACGAACTCGACGTATCCGTCACCGCCATTGGCCATCAAATCGCGTGCACGGGCGACGAATTCGTCGATATAGAACTGGTAATTGGTGAACAGCACGAAGTTCTGGAAATGCTGGGGACTGGTCGCGGTGTAATGCGACATCCGATGCAGCGAATAGTCGATCCGTTGCGCGGTGAACGGTGCCAGCGGCCGTGCCTCGCCCAATGCCACTTCGAACGTGCCGTTGGCGATCTGGTCGTCGGTGCCGTCGAGATCCGGCACGTCGAACAGGTCACGGATCGGCCGTTTAATGCGCTCGGCAGCAGTGCCGTCGACATGCGTGCCTTCGAGAAAGGCGAAATGCAGCGGGATGGGAGTGGTCGATTCCGAAACCGTGACCGGAACGCCGTGGTTGCGCATGATCAGCCGAAGCTGTTCGGTGAGATAGCTTTCGAAAAGGGCAGGCTGGGTGACGGTGGTCGAGAAATGCCCCGGCGTCGGCATGTGGCCATAGGCCTGCCGCGAGTCGATCTGGGTGAACGAACTCGTGGTGACGCCGATCTCCGGATAGAAGGCCCGGTAGCGTTTGTTGTTGTCGCCGCCCGCGGCGAGCGCGGCAAATGAATCGCGCAGGAACTTGGTATTGCGGTCGTAAAGCACCTGCAGGGCGGCGACCGCCTTCTTGGCGTCGTTGAAGCTCTGTCGGCCAAACGGCTCCGGCGTGACGACCGATTCAATGGCTTGGGGATAGATTCGCTTTTCCATGACCCAATATAGAGAGTTGGGCGCGCGGTTGGGAGGGGGTAAGGCGGTCTCAGAACGCTGTTGGGCGTTTTCTTTCCTGCGATTCAACCGCGCCGCAGGCTGACCAGCAGCACAAAGCCGAGACCGGACTTCCTCAGCGCAGGCGCCTCGATGGTCGAACCGGCATCGGCGCGCATCGTCGGTACGGCCAGAATCGGGGCCGCCAGAAGCATTAGGATGAGCGCCGTCCGCGGCAGAAGCCGAAGGGTCTTGAGGACGTTGGCGGTGAGGTGGGTCATGGCGTGGTTTTCTAGATTCTCGCTGTCGGGTTCAGTGGCGAAGCTGGTTCGGGCAACCGAGCCGGCAGGAAATGGCGACGTCCCAGGCGCGGGCCGGACGGCCGGCTTCGGCGACAAGGACAGCGAACAACATGCCGAACAGGCTCATCAGCAGGCAGACGATGGTGAAGCGGCGGGCAAGCATTGCGCGGTGTCTCCTTCAACACGCATGACAATGCCTTGCCCCGGCTGAACCAGCTCTGATGCCGGCGTTCATCTGGGGTTCAAAATGGTTGATGATCTCTGGACGGGCCGCCTTGAAAGCAGCGACCGATGGCGACGCCGTGGCTGCGAGACCGATAACATGAAAACGGGGCCAACTGGCCCCGCTCATCCCGGCAGGAATGGCTCGATCAGAGCTTATGCCAGGTCTGGCTCTTGCAGATCAGCCCGCCGAGCACGCAGCCGCTCATCTTGAGCGAACTGCCGGAAAGCGACGCCTTGCCCGAATAGGTCTTGTCGGTTTCCGGGTCGGTTATCGTGCCGGCATATTTGTTGTCGCCGGCCACCTTCAGTGAACCGATGTTCTTGCCGGCAAATTTGCCGGATTTGAGCGTAATCGAAAATGCCCCGCCGCCACCCGAAATGGCGGCAGTCGATCCGGCTTGCGTTTTCCAATTGCCTTCGATCGGATCGGCCCATGCCGCGCCGGTCATCGTTATTGCGGCCGCGAGGGCCAGGCTCACTTGTCGAAACATGTCTCTCCTCCCTCAGGCAAGTCAATCGGGCTCCGCCCCGGCCGTCTGCCCCTTACGCAAACGTAAGCTAGTCCAGCTCTCGGAAAAACAAAAGCGGTGCCGCGACGGAAGGGTTGCGGGTTTTTGCCCGCTCCCGAACGGCCGCGCCGGCGAAAAATGAAACGGGCCGCACACGTCTTTGTGTTCCGTGGTTAGCGGAGTCTTGATCCGCGCCTCGCAAGTTTTCTTCAAATTTTGTGCAAACCGGCGCGATTGCTGGCTTTGTATCCTTAACGAATTTTCGCGTTTACCTCTTGTTTTAGCTTTGTTTTCCTCAAATTAAGCACGCCATTTAACGACGGATTCAAGCCTCCGCGGCATTCTCGAAAGCATCGAAAGAGAGCCGCCCCGAAGGTAGTCAAGGACACCGAGGGACAGACGGAGACACCTCTCGGGAGCCAGAACAGGGGATTTGAAATGGCACGTTTTGAAATGCTTGAAGCCGGCTTCGGCGCCATGGGGGCAACTGCCCAGGCCGATATTCTTTTCGAGTTGGGCATGATGTATGCGACCGGCCGCGATTGCGAGACCGATGTCGTCGCCGCCCACAAATGGTTCAATATCGCCGCGATCAAGGGTTCGGCCCGCGCCGCGGAACTGCGCTCTGAATTGTCGGCCGCCATGTCGAAGGTCGAGATCGCCAAGGCGCTCCGCGAAGCCCGCGAATGGATGACGATGCACTGAATTCGTCAACGTCGACTTCACGGGGTACTGAGTTCACGACAGGGACGCTTCGGGTCAAAGCCGCGCAGACGGTTAGGCCCGAAAAATCAAGGCCGCGCAAGACGGCTGGGCTAACAAGATCAAGAACACGGCAGCGAGCTGTGCAATAGACAGGGAAGGCGAGCGGTTCCTGGCGCCGATGCGTTGGGAAGCTCGATGGCAAAAGCCGCGACCGGCCGGAACAAGGCTGGCGCGGCTTTGTCTTTGGGACCGCGTGTTGCAGGCCCAATCGAGTGCCGACGATGCGCCTAGACAGCTCCGGTGAAGGATGAAATTCTCCCGCCACTCTGGAAGAGGCGCGGCCGGGACGGTCGCGCGAGAGTGGAGGAGTTGTGTCACCATGAAGAAATTCAGTATTTTGAGCGCCGCCATATTTGGCCTGATGATGACCGCGCCGGTCGCCTTCGCCGACGACATCACCTTTTCGGTGGTCGGACCGATGACCGGTCAGCTTGCCACCATCGGCGACCAGTTCAAGCAGGGCGCGCAAGCCGCCACCGACGCGATCAACGCGGCGGGCGGCGTCGACGGCCGCCAGATCAAGCTCGACATCGAGGATGACCAGTGCGATCCGAAGCAGGCAGTTTCGGTCGCGAACCGCATCATCGCCAATGGTGTCAAGTTCATCGATGGCCATGCCTGCTCGGGCTCCAGCATCCCGGCCTCCGCTGTCTACGCCGAAGCCGGTGCGCTGATGATGAGTCCGGCTTCCTCGAACCCGGTGCTGACCGACGCAGCGGCGAAGGCCGGCTGGCCGACGATCATGCGCCTCTATACGCGCGACGATGCGCAGGGCGCTTTCATCGGTCCATGGATCGCCAAGAAATATGCCGGCAAGAACGTCGTCATCATGCACGACAAGAGCGCCTATGGGCAGGGTGTGGCCGATGCCGTCAAGGCAACGATGAACCAGAACGGTCTCAAGGAGATCCTCTACGAGGGCATCAACGCCGGCGAGAAGGACTACTCCGCGCTTGTTACCAAGCTCAAGGAACTGAAAGCTGATGTCGTCTATTTCGGCGGCTATCATCCCGAAGCGGGCCTCATCCTGCGCCAGTCGGCAGAGCAGAACCTCAAGTTCCAGCTGATCATGCCGGACTCGATCGCTTCGCCGGAATTCTGGCAGGTTGCCGGTCCGGCCGGTGAAGGCACCATGTTCGTCTTCCCATCGGATCCGCAGGCGAAGCCCGAAGCCAAGGAAGCCATCGCCAAGATCAAGGCCGGCGGCTTCGTGCCGGAGGGCTTCACGCTGTTTTCCTATGCGGTGATCCAGGCCTTCGCCGAAGGCATCAAGCGCGCCGGCAGCGACGACCCGGCCAAGGTCGCTGAAGCGTTGAAGAACGGCCAGCCGATCAGCACGGTTGTCGGTCCGGTCACCTTCGACGAGAAAGGCGACCTCAAGAACGCCAGCTACGACATCAACCAGTGGCACGACGGCAAATACGCCCCGATCCAGCCGTAATGGCCGCGGCGCCGCAAGCTGCGCTGGTGTAATCGAACATGGCCGGGGTCAAACCCGGCCATGTTGTTCTTGGCGATGCCTTTGTGACGCGTTCGAGATCACTTCGTGGATAGGGAAACAGCAGTCAGCTGTGGTTCCTCGGCAAAGCGAACCAGCACGGTTCCGTCGGTGACCTGCGCGCCTTCGGCAGCGATCTCGGCGATTACCCCGTCATGGGGGGCGGCAATGGTGTGCTCCATCTTCATCGCCTCCAGGATCAGCAGCGGCTGCCCCTTGATCACAGCCTCGCCTTTGCCAGCACGAACCAATTTGACCAGTCCCGGCATTGGCGCGCGTAGGCTGCCGGAAGCGGCTGCGGCTTCGTCGGCCCGCGCCAGCGGATCCGGCACGGCAAAACCGTAGCCGATGGCGCCTTTGAAGATCGTGACGTGGCCCGGCCAGCGGGCGAGGCGAGGCGCGGCGCGGAGATCATGTGAATTGGCGCTGTCATAGGGGGCATCCAGCGCCACCTCGAACCGTCCGTCCGGCCGCACCGACACGCGCGCGCCGATCTCCTGCTCGCCAAATTTCAGCAGGGTGCGCCGCGCTACAGCGTGGAAATGCGCGTAGCCGGCCAGTGACGACCAGGGATCGTCGGAGGACGGCAAGTCGCCCGCACCAGACGCGGCAGGTGCCGCGGCGGCAATCGTCTCACCGCTCGGCGGCGGAACCGCCGTCAACGCCTGCTGATGCCTGGCGATCAGGTCGGTATCGACATCGCCCGCCGCAAAATCCGCATCAGCGGCCAGCGCGGCAAGAAAGGCGGTGTTGACCGTCGAGCCGGCGATTTCGGTCTGCGACAGCGCCGCGCCGAGTGCCGTGAGCGCCGCCCGCCTGTCCTTGCCATGGATGACCAGCTTGGCGATCATCGGATCGTAAAACGGCGAGATCGCATCGCCGGCGCGCACACCGGTTTCGATGCGCATGCTCGCACCTTCGGGCGCCGGTTGCGGAAATTTCAGATGGTGCAAGGTGCCGGTCGCCGGCAAAAACCCTCTTGCTGCGTCCTCGGCATAGATGCGCGCCTCGAAGGCGTGGCCGGAGAGCGCGATCTCGCTCTGCGTCTTCGGCAGTTTTTCGCCGGAGGCCACCCGCAACTGCCACTCGACCAAGTCGATGCCGGTGACCATTTCGGTGACCGGGTGCTCGACCTGCAGGCGGGTGTTCATTTCCATGAACCAGAAACGGTCGGCCTTCAGACCTTGCGAGGCATCGACGATGAACTCGATGGTGCCGGCGCCGGAATAGTGGATTGCCTTGGCGGCCTTCACCGCCGCCTCGGTCATCGCCTTGCGCAACGCCGGCGTCATGCCGGGGGCAGGCGCCTCCTCGATCACCTTCTGGTGGCGGCGTTGCGCCGAGCAGTCGCGCTCGTAGAGGTGCACGACATTGCCGAAACTGTCGCCGAATATCTGCACTTCGATGTGGCGCGGCTTGTCGACATATTTTTCCACCAAAACGCGGTCGTCACCGAAGGCGGCCTTCGCCTCGCGCCGCGCGCCAGACAGTGCTTCCGAAAAATCATCAGGATGCTCGACGCGCCGCATGCCCTTGCCGCCGCCACCGGCGCGCGCCTTGATCAATACGGGGTAGCCGATCTCGCGCGCCTTGGAGGCGAGCAACACGATCTCCTGCGCCTCGCCATGATAGCCCGGCACCACCGGCACGCCGGCCTTTTCCATCAGACGCTTGGCCGCGTCCTTCAATCCCATGGCGCGGATCGAGGCCGCCGACGGCCCGATGAAGATCAGCCCCGCCGCGACCACCTGGTCGACGAAGTCGGGATTTTCCGAGAGAAAGCCGTAGCCCGGATGAATGGCCTCGGCACCCGTGGCCAAGGCCGCCGCGATGATCTTGTTACCCCGCAGATAGCTTTCGCCGGCAGGCGAGGGACCGATATGCACCGCCTCGTCCGCCGTCTCGACATGCAAGGCGCGAGCGTCGGCGTCAGAATAGACGGCGACGCTGCGCACACCCATCCTGCGTGCCGTGCGGATCACCCGGCAGGCGATCTCGCCACGGTTGGCGATCAGGATCTTGGCGAACATCGGGCCTCCACAGGCAGAGCTCGCCGCCAACGGCGCGAATTCTCTTCACGCGAGCTGCGGCAATACCCCGCTTTGTAATCTGGCCGTCAAAGGATAGGCAAGCGAGGCCTGCCTACTTGGAGGCCGCGATTTCGCAAGCTCCACCGGTCGTGACCTTGTAATGGCTGCGGGTGGCCTGGCAGGATTTCATAGCCATATCCTCGGCAGCCTTTTGCGAGGGCGCATTCAAGCGCGAGCCGCACATGATGTACAACGAACGCACTCTGGAATACGGAGTGGTCGCATAGGCTGAATGGCCGCTGGCCGCCACATACGCCTTATATGCCTTGGTACACGGCCGATCCGCGGTTGCCGGCAAATACGGGTAGAAACGGACGTCGCCCTTGCTTCCAGCTAGCGACTCGGCGGCGCCAATATTCGGTGCAGAGGCCACGAACAGTGCAAGTACCAATATGGTTGCTCGCCTGATGGATAAAGATTTCATTGCCCAACCCATTTGAAAAACCCAAGACTGGTAGATATTCAGCTATTTGGAGGCGGCTATTTCGCAGCCTCCGCCTGTCGTAACCTTATAACTGTTGCGGGTGGCCTGACAGGATTTTAACGCCAACTCTTCGGCAGCTTGCTGTGATGGTGCATTCAAGCGCGAGCCGCATATGATGTACAGCGAACGCACCCGGGAATACGGAGTGCTTGCATAGGCCGAATGGCCACCGGCCGCTACATAGGCCTTGTAAGCCATGGTGCATGGATCCTTCGGATTCTTCGGCAAATAGGGGTAGAAACGGGTCTCGCCCTTGCTTCCCGCCAGCGATTCCGCCGTTCCTATGCCAGGTGCCGTGAATACAAGAAAGCCGGCAAGTATCGAAGCGATTGTACTTTTGACGTGTCTCGGTGTCATTTTTCCCCCTGGAAGAGCGAACGCCAACAGCATCTCCTACTTGGAGGCAGCGATGCTGCAAGCTCCCGCGGTTGTGACCTTGTAGCTCCTCTTGGCTGACTGGCAGGATTTCAGCGCCTGCGCCTCTGCAGCCTTTTGCGACGTTGCATTTGCACGCGCGCAAATCATGAACTCGGTCGCCCAATTGAATGGAGTCGACGCATAAGCGGAATGGCTGCCGGTCGCCACATAGGCCCTGTATGCCTTCTGACAGCCTCCCGTCGAGCCAGGTGCGAAATAGACGGGATAGCGGCTGTCGCCCTTGCTTCCCGCCAGCGACTCCGCTGCTCCGATACCGGGCGCCCCCAACACGAGCAACCCTGCAAATATGGATACAGTTGTTTTCTGAAAAAGCTGAAGTCTCATCTTCGCCCTATCCCCCATTGCTATCTGGCCCTTTGATGCTGAAAGCTACTTGGAAGCGACTACGCCGCAGCCGCCGACCATGTCCACTTTGAACTTCTTGCGACCGGATTCGCATGACTTAAGCGCGAGCGCTTCGGCAGCCTTCTGGGACGGTGCGTTAATGTGCACGCCGCAGACGAAATACAGGACCCTTGCTCCGGTGATGGTCGATGCGTAGGCGGAATGACCGGCCGCAGCCACATAGGCGTTGTAGGCCTGCCTGCAATTGCCTTCCGAGCCTTGCTGAGGGAGATACACGAAGGAACGCTTGTCGCCGACTTTCCCAGCCAGCGACGCCGCTGCACTGACGCCAGGCGTCGCTAATATAAGCAACCCCGCAAGTATAGACGCAGTTGTTTCCTTGAAAAGCCGCCGTTTCATCTTCGCCCAATCCCCATTGGTATTTGCGATGACCAATAGCCGTAATTCTTTCGGCTGGCCAGATGAAGAAGCAAAAAAATGGTCTGGAGGTGTGGACGGGTTCGTCGCCCGCGCAGGGTCACACCCTGCCGAGTGCAGCAACGACCCGCTGATACAGTTCGGCCGTCGGCTCGTCGAAGCAGCAGAAAATGACGGTTTCCGGAACGATGTTCTGGCCGATGAAGGCACTCACGGCACCGACAGCAATTTGCGTCGCCTGATCCTTAGGATAGCGGTAGACACCGGTCGAGATCGCTGGAAACGCCACCGTCCGGCAGTCCTTTGCGGCGGCGATTTCGAGTGACCGGCGATAGCAGGAGGCGAGCAGCTCGGCCTCTCCTTTGCTGCCGCCTTGCCAGACCGGTCCGACCGTGTGGATGATGTAGTGTGCCGGCAGCCTGTAGCCCTTGGTGAGTTTTGCCTCGCCAACCTTGCAGCCATTCAGCATCCGGCATTCGAACTCAAGCTCGGGGCCGGCCGCCCGGTGGATGGCGCCGTCCACGCCGCCGCCGCCGAGAAGCGAGGTGTTGGCGGCGTTGACGATTGCATCGACCGCCAGCTTCGTGATGTCGCCGGTGTGAACGCGAATCCTCTGGTCGATTTCGCTCATCTCACATCCTGAACACGCCGAACCGGGTCTCCTCGATCCCGGCGTTCAGCGCGGCCGACAGGCTTAGCGCCAGCACCTCGCGGGTCTTCGCCGGATCGATGATGCCGTCGTCCCAGAGCCTTGCCGACGAATAGAGCGGGTGACCTTCATGCTCGTACTTCATCAGGATCGGCTTCTTGAATTTTGCTTCCTCTTCGGCGCTCCACTCGCCACCCTTGCGCTCGATGCCTTCGCGCTTGACCACGGCCAGCACCGTTGCTGCCTGTTCGCCGCCCATCACCGAGATGCGGGCATTCGGCCACATCCACAGGAAGCGTGGCGAATAGGCGCGTCCGCACATACCGTAATTGCCGGCGCCGAACGAGCCGCCGATGATCACCGTCACCTTCGGCACCTTGGCCGTTGCGACCGCCATGACCAGCTTGGCGCCATCCTTGGCGATGCCGCCGGCCTCGTATTTTCGCCCGACCATGAAACCGGTGATGTTTTGCAGGAAGACCAGCGGGATCTTGCGCTGGCAGCACAGTTCGATGAAGTGCGCGCCCTTCAGCGCGCTTTCCGAAAACAGCACGCCATTGTTGGCGACGATGCCGACCGGCATGCCGTTGAGATGGGCAAAACCGGTGACCAGCGTGGTGCCGTAATTCTGCTTGAACTCATCGAACTCGGAGCCGTCGACGATGCGGGCGATCACCTCGCGCACGTCGTAAGGCTGGCGCAGATCCGTCGGTACGATGCCGTAGAGTTCATGTGGATCGTGAAGCGGTGGGATCGATTTCTTCAGGGCCAGGCTTACAGTCTTGTTCCGATTCAGGTTTTTGACGATACGCCGGCATATTGCCAGCGCATGCTCGTCGTCGAGCGCATAGTGATCGGCAACGCCGGAAAGCCTTGTGTGCACGTCGGCACCACCGAGGTCCTCGGCGGTGACGTCCTCGCCGGTGGCCGCTTTCACCAGCGGCGGCCCGCCGAGAAAGATGGTCGCCTGGTTGCGCACCATGATTGTCTCGTCCGACATCGCAGGCACATAGGCGCCGCCGGCCGTGCATGAACCCATGACGCAGGCGATCTGCGGAATGCCGGCGGCCGACATGTTGGCCTGGTTGTAGAAGATGCGGCCGAAATGATCGCGGTCGGGAAACACCTCGTCCTGATTGGGCAGATTGGCGCCGCCGCTGTCGACCAGATAGACGCAAGGCAGATTGTTCTGCAATGCGATCTCCTGTGCACGCAGATGCTTCTTCACCGTCAGTGGATAATAGGTGCCGCCCTTCACCGTGGCGTCATTGACGACGACCATGACTTCGGTGCCTTCGACGCGGCCGACGCCGGCGATGAGGCCGGCCGAGGAGATGTCCTCGCCATACATCGACCACGCCGCGAACTGGCCGATCTCGAGGAAGGGCGAGCCGGTATCGAGCAATTGGGCAAGACGTTGCCGCGGCAGGAGCTTGCCGCGCGAAACATGCCGCTCACGCGCTTCCTCCGAGCCGCCGTGTTCGACCGTAGCAGCCTTTTCCGCAATATCGGCGACCAGCGCCCGCATGCGCTCGGCATTGGCGCGGAAAATATCGGAGACGGGCGAGATCTGCGAGGTGAGGGGGGCCATGGCGCTACCGGATCAGCTCGATCTTGCAGCCGACATCCAGGTCGCCCCAGTCGCGATCGGCGGTGACGGCAATGGCGTTCTCGCGAATCGCCAGCGCCAGGCAGGCCCGATCGCCCAGCGACAAGCCGCGATGCCGCGTCAGTTGGCGAAGCTGGCCGGCGGCGATGCCCATCGCTTGGTCGAAAACGGCGATCGGCATGCCGAGACTTCCGAGGTCGTCGGCAGCCTGTTCCAAGCTGCGTCCCTTGTCGATCAGCTTGGCAATGATCTCGGCCGCATTGACTGAACTGCATTGTGCATCCGGCGCGAACCCCAAAGCATTCTCGGTGCCTTGCTCGTTGAGCAGGATTGCGAGCGCCGCCGAACTGTCCATGACGTAGGGCTTCATTTCACCCGCTTTCCTGTCGTCCCTTCGGCGTGAAGCCGGTCGAGACGCTTGTCGCTTCGACGCTGCTCTTCCCGCCGCTCCTTCAGAAATTCGTCGACGACGCTTTCACCGGGCTGTTTCAGCGCCGACAATTCGGCCTGAACGCGTCGCAGATTCTGCAGCCACGATCTTACCCGCAACTCGCCGTTTTCGACATGAAGGATCATGTCCTCGCCAGGCTTCACGCCCATCTCCTCGCGCATCGCAGCAGGGATGACGAAGCGCCCGCCCTCGCCAAGCTTGACGCGCTCGCGTTTCGCCGGAACCCGAAGCCGCGTTTTGCGGGCGCCAGCATCGAACTGTGCTTGCGGATCTTCATCAAATCCGGACTTTCCCGTTCTGCCCGCCATGGTCCGTCTCGCTTGTATTTATGGCATATGTCCAGAAGTATGCCATATCGTGCGGCTTCTGGCAAATCTCAAAAGAATGCCATTAGGCGCCCTCCGCCATGATTTCCCGCCCGATCAGCCAGCGACGGATTTCGCTGGTGCCGGCGCCGATCTCGTAGAGCTTGGCGTCGCGCAGCAGCCGGCCGGTAGGGTAATCGTTGATGTAGCCGTTGCCGCCCAAAAGCTGGATGGCGTCGAGCGCCATCAGCGTCGCCTTTTCGGCGGCGAACAGCACGCACCCGGCGGCGTCCTTGCGCGTCGTCTCACCGCGATCGCAGGCGGCGGCTACGGCATAGACGTAAGCACGCGCCGCATTCATCGTCGCATACATGTCGGCGAGCTTGCCTTGCACCAGCTGGAATTCGCCGATCGGCTGGCCGAACTGCTTGCGTTCGTGCACGTAAGGTATCGCCACGTCGAGGCACGCAGCCATCAGCCCGATCGGGCCGCCGGCCAGCACGGCGCGTTCGTAGTCGAGGCCCGACATCAGCACCTCGACGCCGCGCCCTTCCTCGTGCAGCACATTGTCGAACGGCACTTCGACATTGTCGAACACCAGCTCGCCGGTGTTCGAGCCGCGCATGCCGAGCTTGTCGAGCTTTTGCGCCACCGAAAAACCGGCAAAGGCCTTTTCGACGATGAAAGCGGTGATGCCGCGCGAATTGAGTTCCGGATCGGTCTTGGCGTAGACGACCAGCGTCTCGGCATCCGGCCCGTTGGTGATCCACATTTTGGTGCCGTTGAGCACGTAGCGATCATTGCGCTTTTCGGCGCGCAGGCGCAGCGACACGACATCTGAGCCGGCACCCGATTCCGACATCGCCAGTGCCCCGACCTTTTCGCCGCTGCAGAGCGAAGGCAGATATTTTTCTTTCTGTGCCTGCGTCGCCCAGCGGTTGATCTGATTGACGCAGAGGTTGGAATGGGCGCCGTAAGAGAGGCCGACCGAGGCCGAGGCGCGCGAAATCTCCTCCATCGCCACGACATGGGCGAGGTAGCCCATGCCGCTGCCGCCGAAATCGGGATCGGCGGTGATGCCGAGCAGGCCGAGCCCGCCGAGCTCCACCCACAGATGTGCCGGGAATTCGTTCGAGCGGTCGATCTCGGCGGCTATCGGCGCGATTTTCTCCTGGGCGAAGCGCCGCACCAGATCGCGCAGCGCCTCGATGTCTTCGTCAAGCCCGAAGTTGAGCGTCTGCGTGTACATGCCGTTCCTCCCGGCGCACGACCGCGAAAATCGGGATCATGCGCGAAATCAAATTGCTACAGCGTCCTTTGCGCGCTCGAATGGACGCACGGTGCCGTGGCTCGTCCTCGCGCCATCGCTCTTTGCTCCAACAAGGCGCATTGTCATTGCTAGATATGTAGCGGTGACTTCGGCGATCGACAGCCGTTCGCCCGGCCGGAACCACACGATGACGCCGGTCATCATCTGGATCAGCGCCATGGCGGTGAGCCCGGTGTCCTCGACGCTGAACAAGCCCGCTTCGACGCCGTCGCGCAGAATGGCGCGCAGCTCCTTCTCGTAAGCGGTGCGCATGCGCAGGATCTGCGTGAGTCTTTCGTGCGACAGGCTGCGCAGCTCCATGTTCGAGACATGGGTGGAATGGCGGCGTTCGACGTGGAAAGCGATGTGGTTTTCGACATAGGCGGCGAGCCGCGCTGCCGGATCGGCGCCGACAGGGCGTGTTGCGCGCCACGCCTCGATCAAGCCTTCCATATGCTCGCGCATCAGCGTGAACAGAAGGTCCTGCTTGGTCGGGAAATAGCGGTAAAGCGCCGCTGCCTGGACGCCGACCTCGGCCGCCAGCTGGCGCATCGACATCGCCTCGTAGCCGAGACGCGCAATCAGGCTGACCGCCGCCTCGCGGACCGCAGCTTCGGTCTTCTCTCCGTCGGAACCGGTCGTACGCGCCATGACAAGCCGCCTTTTCAGCACAATAAAACAAACGTTCAATTAATTCAAGGAGTGTGTTCGGGTAAGGCATTGGCCTCAGGTTTGCTCTATCTGCACCCTGGAGATTTTGTGCGATGGAAGCGAATGAGCAGGATCATGCCTTTCTAGGCAACAATCCTGAAACCCGCGGACATGTCGCGTGCCTCGATCTCCTCGACGTCAACTTTCGAAACCGCTGCCCCTGGCGGCCCTTGCCGAAGCCGTTCGATCATTGTCGAGACCGCCGCATCGGCCCCTGCAATCAAGGCTGTCACCGAGCCGTCAATTTCGTTGCGCACCCAACCGGCAAGGCCAAGTCCAGACGCCTCGCGCCGCGCCCAGACCCGATAGCTGACGCCCTGCACCTTGCCGTATATGCGTCCCTGCACCGTCCGGTCGGCCATCGCGCTCTCCATCTTCTGAGTCGAGTCTGGCGCATCGCTGTGCAAATTCAACCAGGCAACGTGCATCGAAGGTCTCTCTGCCGATCGCTATCCGCCAGCTTCACGTGCGAGATAGGCGGCGTCTCCATCGAATGATTGACTAAGTCAAATAATAGACCATCATGGTCCTTAGGAGCGATCAGCCCGAAGGAGGTCGTCATGCCGGCCGATCGGAATGCCCTTGTCGCGGAGATACGTTGCTTCAATCGCTTCTACACGCGCCTGATCGGGCTGCTCGACCTGACCTTGACGCACAGCGCCTATACGCTGGGCGAGGCGCGGCTGCTGTTCGAATTGGGCGACCGATCCCGCGCTGCCGCCAATAGCGGCGGTGAGGCTGGGTTTCTGGCACGGGCGTTCCACCTCGGTCTCGGACCGGCAGCCTCCGAAATCGCCGCCGAACTCCGGCTCGATCCGGCCTATGTCACACGCATCCTGAGGAGATTCGCCGCCGCTGGCCTGACCGAGATACGCACTGACCCAGCCGATCGGCGCAGACGCATCCTGTCGCTAACCGCTCGCGGAAGTGCGGAACTCGCCAGGCTTCAGGCTGCGACGGATCGCGATCTCGCCCGGCTGACGGCCGGCCTCGCCGATGACGCGGCTGCCGAATTATCGGACGCCTTGAAACGCGTCATGCGCCTGCTTGGTGGTGGGGAGAAATAGCGGCAGTACTGGAGGTCGTGGTGTTCCGTCGCCCCTTTTGGCGCCTCAATTCCCCCGCGCTGCCGCCAGTGCGCCGGGCAGTTCCTCGGCAAAAATGTCGAGCTCGTGATCGAGGCCGACGCTGACCCGGATGCAGCGGTCGAGCACTGGCACCATCGGCTTGCGGATGAACACGTCGCGCGACAACAGCGCCCGCAGCACCTTCAGCGCGAAGGCGCCGTCGCGGCCGCAGTCGATGGTGACGAAATTGGTCGCCGAAGCCAGCGGCTTCAGCCCGTTCGCCTCGGCTATTCCGGCGATGCGCCGGCGGCCGGCGGCGACCCGCGCCACCACGCTCTCCAGCCAGGCCTGATCGGCAAGCGCCTCGACGCCGGCGATCTGCGCCATGCGGCTGACGCCGTAATGGTTGCGGATCTTCTCAAAATCGCGAATCACCTGGGCTTCGGCCACCGCGTAGCCGCAGCGTATGCCGGCTAGCCCATAGGCCTTGGAGAAGGTGCGCATGCGGATGACGTTCGGCCGCGCCACATCGATCGGCGGCATCGCTGAGGCTGGCCCTAATTCGCCATACGCCTCGTCGAGCACCAGCATTGTGGTCTCCGGCAAGGCCTCGATGAAGCGGCTGAGCTCGGCCGCTTCCCACCAACTGCCCATCGGATTGTCCGGGTTGGACAGATAGACCAGCGGCGCCTTGTCCCTGGCCACTGCCGCCAGCAGGCCGTCCAGGTTTTCCCGGTCGTTCTCGTAGGGCACTGCGACCAGCCGGCCGCCGACGCCGGCGACGTGAAAGTTGAAGGTCGGGTAGGCGCCGAGCGAGGTCACCACCGCGTCGCCGGGCGCCACATACATGCGCGCCACCAGACTGAGCAGCCCGTCTATGCCTTCGCCGACGACGACGTTTTCGGCGCCGACACCGAGATGTCGGGCCACGGTTACCTTCAAATCGTGATTGTCGGGGTCGCAATACATCCACATGTCGCCGGCAATCTCGGCCATGCGGGCAACGACCCGCGGCGAGGGGCCAAAGCTGCTCTCATTGGCGCCGATACGGGCGCGAAAGGCGCGGCCGCGGTCGCGCTCCTGCGCTTCAGGGCCGACAAACGGCACCGTAGAGGGAAGCGCGTCGATGAGCGGCGTAAGGGGAGGGCGCATGGCAAAGGCTCGTTCGAACAGGGCCTTCTTGCTAGCCTGCCGGCTGGGGCTGCGCAAGTTCCACGAACGGCGGCGACGGTCAGGCTGGATTCTTGCAGATCATTTTGCTAGCGAGACATGATGAGCAACCGACTGCCGCCCGCCTGGTCCAAGCATATAAAGTCCCACCCGGCGCCGAAAGTGGAACCGCCGAAGGCGAAACCATTGACGCGCGTGCAGGCCGACGATGCGCTGCTGAAACAGGCGTATGGCTTGCAGCAGGCCAAGCGGTTGGCCGAGGCTCGGGAACTGTGCCGTCGCGTGCTGGAGCGCACGCCCAACCATCCCTTGGCTTTGTATATCATGGGCACGCTATTCATCGGGCTCGACGATGAAATGGTCCTGCGATATTTGGCGCGAGCCGTCGGCGTGGAGCCCCGAAACCCCTATTATCACCTTAGTCTGGGTGAAGCTTATCTGAGGGTAAGCGAATATTCGCCCGCAATCACGCACATCCAGCACGGTCTGGAGTTGAAGCCCGATTTGGTGGAGGCGCTTTGCGCATTGGGGCGCGCCTACGTCGAATTCGACAAGGCTGACATGGCTGTGCCGGTTTACGAGAGAGCGCTCAAGATCAACCGCGATCATCCCCGCGTTCGGACGGGGCTTGCCAGCGCACTCACCGGTCTTGGTCGCATGGATGAAGCCAAAATCTATCTGAAGGAGGCGATCGAACGTCGCATCGCTATGCCCGCCGCCTATAATGAGCTTGTGCGTACGCGCAAGTTCACCGAGGAGCCGGCCGAACTTAGGTCCATCCTGCGCGAGCTTGGTGAGCCAAAGCTTGACCCGGACAGTGTGACGACACTTCATCACGCTGCCGGCAAAGTGCTGAACGACCTTGGGCGCTACGAAGACGCGATAGATCATTTCAAGAAAGGCAAGCGGGCCGCCGGCTATAAGTTCGATCTGGAGACCTATCGCCGCTGGATCGACTCCACGATTGAGTTCTTCAACCCGGACATGTTGGCCGCCAAGGCGGGTTATGGAAGCCCGTCGGAAGTGCCCGTGTTTGTATTGGGCATGCCCCGATCGGGCACCACCCTGACCGAGCAGATTTGCGCGAGCCACCCGGATGTTCATGGCGCCGGAGAGCTGAAAAAGCTAAGGCGAGCCGCAAATGCTATCGGCCTCACGAAGGTTTCAGCACGGACCTTGGACCAATCGATCGTTCCGATCACCCCCGACCTATCCAAAATGCTGGCCGAGGAGCACCTGTCCTATCTTCGTGAGCGTGCGCCGACCGCGCTTCGCATCGTCGACAAGATGCCCCGGAATTTCGAACTGATCGGTCTCATAGGGCTTCTCTTCCCCAATGTACGGATTATTCACTGTCGTCGCGATGCCATCGACAATTGCCTCTCGTGTTTTTTCCAGAATTTCTCCAAGGGACACAGCTACATCGCCGACCTGCAGACACTCGGGCTGTACTACCGTGAATATGATCGCCTGATGCGACATTGGGACAAGGCTTTTCCCGGACGCATCTTCGAAAGTCGCTACGAGACGCTGGTTGCGGATCAGGAGGCACAATCGCGCCGTCTGATCGATCATCTTGGATTGCCCTGGGACGATACCTGCCTGCGCTTCTTCGACAAGGAGGGATCGGTCAACACGGCCAGTCGCTGGCAGGTTCGGCAACCGATCTACAGTTCATCTGTCAAGCGCTGGAAAAACTATGAGAGCGCAATCCAGCCGCTGATCCAGTCGCTCGGTGATCTCGCCGAGATTTGACTCGGGAATTGCAGTCGGCAATTTGCATTTGTGTGGGCCACGAGATCTGAATCGCCAGGTTTGTGGGCTGGGGCTGCAATTGCGGCGGGGCACCGGTTGCTAGACTAAGCTGCCGGCCTGGCTGCCAAGTTCTGCGGCGGGCGGGCACGTCAGGCTGGATTCTCCCAGATCATTTTGCTAGCGAGACATGATGAGCAACCGACTGCCGCCCGCTTGGTCCAAACACATAAAGTCCCGCCCGGCGCCGAAAGTGCAGCCGCCGAAAGCGAAACCGCCGTCGCGCGCGCAAGCTGACGACATGCTGTTGCGACAGGCGCTCGAACTCCAGCAAGCCAAGCGGCTTCCAGAGGCCGAGGAGTTATGCCATCGCGTTCTCGCCCGCACGCCAAACCACCCGCTTTCGCTGTACATCCTCGGCACGCTGGGGCTCGGTATCGACGATGAGTTGGCTCTCAAATATTTTGCACGAGCAGTAAGCCAGACGCCTCAAAATCCGTATTTCCACCTTAGCCTGGGAGAGGCCGGTCTGAAGCTTGGCGACAGCTTGCTTGCGATCAGGCACCTGCAGCGCGCCTGCGAATTGAAGCCCGATCTGGTGGAAGCGCTTTGCGGACTGGCGCGTGCCTACGTCAACTTCGACAAGGCCGAGATGGCTTTGCCCCTTTACGAGAAGGCACTGAAGATCAACGGCGACCATCCCATGGTCCGAATTGGTCTGGCTGGTGCGCTCGCCAGCCTCGGTCGCATGGACGAAGCCAGAGCCTATCTCAATCAGGCAATAGAACGTCGCGTCGATGTTGGGGCAGCCTACAACTACCTGGTCGACACGCAAAAGTTCACCGAAAAACCTGCCGAGCTCGACTCTATCCTGCGCGAACTCTCCAATCCCAGGCTCGAACCGGTTGCTGCATCCCAGCTCCATCACGCTGCAGGCAAAGTGCTGAACGATCTCGAGCGCTACGATGAGGCGATGGATCACTTCCAGAAGGCAAAAAAGGCCGCTGGTCACGATTTCGACCTGGAGTACTACCGCCGAAGTGTCGATTCCATGATCGAGATATTCAGCCCGTCACTATTGGAAGCCAAGGCTGGCCACGGCAGTCCATCCGAAGTGCCTGTGTTTGTGCTGGGCATGCCCCGGTCGGGGACGACGCTGACCGAGCAGATCTGCGCGAGCCATCCGGACGTCCATGGCGCCGGGGAGCTTACGAAGCTGCGCCGAATCGCGAACTCGATGGGCTTTAGAACACAATCGGATGAGGACCTGCGCAGTTCGATCATGTCGATGACGAGGGATCAGTCGAGGGCGCTGGCCGAAGAATACCTGTCTTATCTGCGCCAGCACGCGCCTGCCGCGCTCCGCATAGTCGACAAGATGCCGCACAACTTCGAGTTTATCGGAGTGATTGGAATTCTTTTTCCCCACGCGCGCATCATTCATTGCCGGCGCGATGCCATCGACAATTGCGTGTCCTGCTTCGTCTTGCATTTCACCAAGGACCACGGCTACAACGCCGACCTTGAGACACTCGGCCTATACTACCGTGAATATGATCGCTTGATGCGGCATTGGAATAAGGTCTTTCCCGGACGTATTTTCGAAAGCCGCTACGAGACGCTGATTGCGGATCAGGAGGCGCAGTCGCGCCGTCTCATCGATCATCTCGGCTTGCCTTGGGACGATTCCTGCCTGCGCTTTTTCGAGAAGGACAGGTCGGTCAATACCCCCAGCCGCTGGCAGGTGCGGCAGCCGATCTATACATCATCGGTCAAGCGCTGGAAAAAATATGAGAGCACAATTCAGCCGCTGATTCACGCCTTGGGAGATCTAGCCGAACTTTGAACGAGTGGGTGGCGTTCGGCAGGCCGAGGTCGACGGTGACTTGCTGTCGAGATCCGTTGATCCTGTAGGCCAGCCCTTCAGATCGTGCCAAGATCTTCATTTTTTGCACGTTCGGACAAGCGGGCGCGGCGAGCATTACAATTGACCAGCTCAGCCCTGCGATAGGTATTCAGTGGCAGCCTGTATTCATGCACCGAGAGTTGTTAGCTGCGTCGCCCGATACGAAAAACCCGGCGGTTGGCCCGCCGGGTTCGATCTCAATCAGGTTCGGATTGTTAGAATGAGCGCTGGAAGCGCAGCATCCCGCCGACGCTGTCCTTGTCGTCGGCATTGGTCCAGTTGCGATCGTAGGCTTTATCAAACTGACCGTCGCGAGCCCAATCGACTTCGGCAGTGATCGTGAAGCCGGGAACGATATCGTAGGCGATGTTCGCGGCGACGCCGTAGTTCTTGTCGTCGTCAACCGATGCTTGGAGGTTGAACGAGGTCTTCTCGTTGATGGTGTAGGTGCCACCACCCCAAACTGCCCAGTTGCCGCCCCACTGCTTATAGAAGTTGCGGTCGATGTTGTCGTCCGAACCGTAACCGGCCATGACGAACAGTGTCAGGTTCTGTATCGGCGTAACGTCGACGCGAACCTTGCCGGCCCACTCTTCCCAAGTGCTGTCATAGGCGGCAACACCGGTGATCGAGCCCCAACCCTGCGTGTATTTAATACCGCCGACCACATACGGAACATAGCTGTCGATCGAATCATTGCCGCTGTTGCTGTCTTGGAAAATGCCAGGATCCGCATCGGCACTGCCCGAACCGGTTTCCAACGAAGCCACGGCCGAGAAGCCGTTGCCGGCGTCGAAGTAGTACTGGACGACATTGGTGTCGAAGCCGCCATAGGGGACTAGCGTATCCTGGATGACGTTGCCGGCGTAGCCGATGAACGTGTCGAAGGCCGATTCGTCTTTGCCGACGCGCAAACCACCGAGTTGGACCCAGGCAAAGTTCAGCGAAACACTCGTACCGCCGTTAAAGTTGTCATCAAGATAATCGTTGTGGTTACCCCAGTTGAAACGGGTCTCGGTGTAGGTCTTCAAGGTGCCGAGCTCGGTTTCCTGGCCGGTCCAGGTCTTCAACGTGAATCGGGCGTGCTTGTAGTAGGTATCCTGCGAGCCGCCGTCCATCTGGTCCGTGGTCTTCGCACCGTCGAAGGAGCCGACGTCGCCGATGCCGATGTCATAGCGGACATAGCCACCGATGCGCAGGCAGGTTTCGGTGCCTGGGATGTAGAAGTAGCCAGCGCCGTAGACGTCGCAAATCTTGACGTATTCAGCGGGTTCCGGCTCGGCGACGACGACGGCGTCGGCGGCGCGCGCACCGGAAACTGCGATCAGTGCCGCAGCGGAGCCGAGAAGAAGGCTCTTGATGTTCATTTTCTGACCTCCAGTCAAAAGTTAAAAAACGGGTCTGGGTATTCTTTGCTGAAGGACAGCGTTCCCTGCCCCATCCCCACTACCGAAAAAGATGCGCACCGCGCCGCTCCTTCAAACCCGACATTACCCATGAGACGGCGGCGTTCAACCACGATCGTACCGGCAAAAGGTTTGTGTTGGCGCTATACCCCGGCGTTGTTGCACAAATGACACGATTTGGCCTCACTCCGAAAGCTCCCGTTAACCAACAGCCCTTCGCAAGCCGTTGCAAACGGCGGATTCCGGCGATGGTCGGCCCGAAATGTGACCATGGCGCGAGTCGCGAACCAGGGAATCGCCGCAGAATCGCCACATCGCTGGGCGGCGCTTTGGCGAAGGGTCGATTTTTCAAGGATAATAGCGCCAGCTTGTTGATTGTGCCGGCGCTTTTCTTTATCCACCGGCGCAACGGAGAGGTGGCCGAGTGGTCGAAGGCGCTCCCCTGCTAAGGGAGTAGAGGTCAAAAGCTTCTCGTGGGTTCGAATCCCATCCTCTCCGCCACCCTACGCCCTGCGGGCTTCGGGTGGCAGGCCACCCGGAACCGCATTTTGGGCGTAGGGTGTCGCCCGAAGCTACGAAGTAGCGTAGGGGGACTATGTGGTACGTCTATTTCCTGCAACTTCGTAACGGCGATGTCTACGTCGGGTCGACCAACGACCTTCGGCGCCGCTTCGAATCGCATCGATCAGGCTATGTGACTTCGACCAAGGCCTATCTGCCTGTAACTTTGAAGTCCTACATCGGGGTTGAAACCGAGGCCAACGCACGGCAACTCGAGCGATATTTCAAGACCGGTTCAGGCAAGGCCTTCGCCAGTAAGCGTTTTTGGCGGACAGGGCCTCACTGACGGCCTTAGGACTTATCTATTTGAAAATATAAATAAAAACAGCCGAACGAGCTGCTTTTTGCCGACCTCCGCCCTCGATTCTGACTGGAGGTCAGAAAATGAACATCAAGAGCCTTCTTCTCGGCTCCGCTGCGGCACTGATCGCAGTTTCCGGTGCGCGCGCCGCCGACGCCGTCGTCGTCGCCGAGCCGGAACCCGCTGAATACGTCAAGATTTGCGACGTCTACGGCGCTGGCTACTTCTACATCCCCGGCACCGAAATCTGCATGCGCATCGGCGGCTACGTCCGCTATGACATCTCCGCCGGCGATGCGGGCGCGTTCACTGGTGCCCGTTACCAAGACCTTTCGGAAGCCTTGGAAGGCAGGGACGATGTCAACGACGGCTATTTCAAGCAGGCTCGCTTCACGCTGAGGACCTATACCGGCCAGGAAACCGAGATGGGCACCTTGAAGACCTACACCGAGACCCGCTTCAACTGGGGAACCGGTTATCACGGGGTCGATCTCGACGGCAACCCGGCCACCCCTGATGCACAATTCTCCAGCTTTGGCAGCAGAGGCGTTTCGCTGAACTTCGCCTGGATCCAGCTCGGTGGTCTCCGCGTCGGTAAGGACGAAACGGCCTTCAATACGTTCACCGGTTACGCCGGCAACGTCATCAACGATACGCTGGTTCCCTACGGCGGCTTCGACACCAACGTCATCCAGTACTACTTCGATGCCGGCAACGGCTTCTCGGCCGTGGCGTCGTTGGAAACCGGTGAAGGCTTTATCCTCAACGACGACAACACCGCGCTCCACCTGGGTCACGATTCGATCGACAGCTATGTTCCATATGTCGTCGGCGGCGTGAAATACACGCAGGGCTGGGGTTCGATCTCGGGCGTCATTGCCTATGACAGCGCAGTGGAAGAATGGACAGGCAAGGCTCGCCTGGACGTGACGCCGATGCAGAACCTGACGCTGTTCCTGATGGCCGGCTACGGTTCGGACGACAATATCCCACGCAACTTCTACAAGCAGTGGAGCGGCAACTGGGCAGTTTGGGGTGGTGGCACTTACACCATCAACGAGAAGACCTCGTTCAACCTTCAGGCGGCGTATGACGAAGGCGAGAACGTCGGCATCGCGGCGAACATTGCCTACGACATCGTTCCCGGCTTCACGATCACGGCCGAAGTCGACTACCTGCACTTCGGTGACAACAATTTCGACAATTGGACCGGTGCTACCGACGAAAACAGCATCGGCGGTGTCCTCCGCTTCCAGCGCTCGTTCTAAGGGCTGGACTTAAGCAACTGAAATCCAGCCCGGGCGCTTCAACGCCCGGGCTGTTTTATTTTCGCGACTGGTAGCAAACAGAAGGAAAAGGGGGTTCGGTAGCTGAACAGGGTTGTGGAACGATGTCGTTGGGATCCACCACTGGTGGATGAAATCGGCCGCAACGCTTAAAACTCTTGAAAGGGCACCGCCAAGCAGGTAGGTCTAGGCCTATCCACTCGGGGGTGTGGCGAATAATGACGAACGATGCGATTCAAGAGGGAGGGACCTCTGATCATTTTTCGATGTTTTCTTCTCAAACTGCAAAGATAAAATACAGTTACAACAAGATACGAGAAGTAAAGTCGCACAGGATCGGAGAACTTTTTTCAGCATACCGGGATATACTTTGGGATGATGGGCGGCATAAGTACAATGTCAGCTCGTTCATCGGCGAAATAGACGAGATTCTCCTTGGGGAGCGTTTCAGCGCCTTTGACCAAAGCACCCTCGACAACCTTATCGGCACCTTGCGCCAGCGCGGCAACAGCAACGCAACCATCAACCGGAAGATGGCTGCCCTCAGCAAACTGCTGCGCAAGGCTCACAAGATGGGGGATATCCACAGCCTGCCCGAGTTCCGCCGCCAGAAAGAGCGGGCGGGACGGATTCGTTTCCTCGAAAGGGACGAGGAGGCTCGGCTGTTTGCCGCCATCAAAAGCCGCAGCGAGGACGCCTATCGGCTTTCCGTCTTTCTCGTCGACACCGGTTGCCGCCTCGGCGAAGCGCTGGGCTTGATCTGGAACGATATCCAGGAGCACCGCGTCAGTTTCTGGATCACCAAGTCCGGCCGCAGCCGCACCATCCCGATGACCGAGCGGGTAAAAGAGGTGATCAAGCTGCCGGCCACCGAGGGCCGCCGGCCTAAAGGCCCGTTCACCAAGCTTAGCCAGGCGCAGTTTCGTGCCATCTGGAACGATGCCAAGGCCGAAGTCGGGCTTGGCGCCGACGATCAGGTCGTGCCGCACATATTGCGCCATACATGCGCCTCGCGTCTCGTCCAGGGCGGCATCGATATCAGGCGTGTGCAGATGTGGCTCGGCCACCAGACGCTGTCCATGACCATGCGCTACGCCCATCTGGCCACCAACGATCTCGACGGTTGCGTCACCGTGCTTGAGACGCCGCGGTACAGTGGTTCGGACGACGGCGGGGCAAGTCCGTTGTCCTCTCCACCTTCGGCAAGGCGGGAACCAAAAGGTGAGCCGGCCGCAAGCAAGGCACCAAAGCCCGCGAAGAGAAGCGCCAAATCCTGACGGTTTGGGTGGATCTGGCGTAAGTCGGTCGATCTGACAACGGATTGCAGGCCAATACATCAAGTCGGCGCTGCCCCTCACCCTTACCCTCTCCCCGTGAAAAAACGGGGAGAGGGGAGTTCGTCAGCGTTGCGGCCGTCTGTCCTTCTCCCGTCACTACACGGGGAGAAGGTGCCAGCAGGCGGATGAGGGGCGGCGCCGACATCCAACAATTATTCTCCGGGACGCCAGCAGAGCTGTTAATCGCTGCCAGAATGCTTCACAGGTACAAGATAAGGCAGAGAGTTACTTAAACTTACCGTGGTTTTACTTCCAACCGCTCCGCCGCTCCACCCGATCGAAAAAACCAGCGATCCTGCCCGGCAGGATCCCGGACTCCAAAAACGGTGCATGCCCCTGGCCGTCAGCGGTGATCGTCTCGATATCGGTATGGCGCGTCCGCATCTGCTCGAGCGTTTCGGCGGACAGCAGCTTCGAGTTGGCGCCGCGTATGACGAGCATTGGGATGGCCGCCAGCGCGTCGAACTGTGGCCAAAGATCGGGCATCGGCCGGCTGGGATCGAGGCCCGCCAGCGTATCGACCAGTTTCGGATCGAAATCGGGCAGAAATCCCTCCTCGGTCTCGCGGTAGAGGGCTGACGCCATCCGCTCCCAATCCGCATCGGTCAGCGCCGCAAAATCGGCGCCATGGGTGCTGCGCAGGCCGCGGACCACCTCTGCGTACGCCTTCGGCCTGGGCGCGGGGTCGAGATAGGAGCGGATATGGGCGAGCCCTTGCGTCTCGATCACCGGGCCGATGTCGTTGAGGACGACGGCCTTCAGCACGGCCGGCCGCATCGCCCCGAGCACATGGATGATCAGTCCGCCGCGCGACGTGCCGATGAAGGCAGCCTCCTCGATGCTCAGCGCCGCCAGCCCGGCGAGAATATCGCCAGCTTCGATGCCGATATTGTAATGGCCGATATCGGCATCGTAGGCGGACTGCCCGCGCCCGCGATAGTCGAAAGCGACGACCTTGCGCTTCGCCTGCGTCGACAGATAAAGCGCCAGCTCGTGAAAATCACGGCAATTGCGGGTCAGGCCGGGCAGGCAAACGACTGGCCAGCGGCCGGAATTCGCTTCGCCGTAGATGCGGGCGTGCAGGGACAGCCCGTCCGGCGCGGCGTAGAAGAAATCGGAGAAACCCTGCTCGGTTGCCATGTGGACTCCGTTCCTCTCGCTGCTGGCTTGTTTCAACTGCTACAGGCGAGGGGCCGGTAGGGTCAAATAGGGGAGGCGCCGAAGTTGCAGGGTCCCTCAAGGGGGAGATTGGCTGTCATCGTCGCTTTCGCCAAGTTTCGTCGGATGCAGAAAGGCACTGTCCACGAAGCTGGGACCCTTGGGGAGATGTCCGGCAGGACAGGGCGGGCCGCTGTCCGCCAACTCGACGTCCGGAACTTTCAAAGCCTGAAACAAAAACCCGCCTCGTTGGGCGGGTCGTCGGTGCGAATCAGCACCATATTTAAATTAGTAGCATAGCTGCCGGCACAAAGCAAGAACAAAATACGCTGTGACCGGCAAACCTGGCTTGAAGCCCGGCCGTCACCCCCGGCCGTTCACCAGATCCCCGACAATGTCGTACTTGCCGGAGATACGCATCTTGTAGACCTCATAATTCTCCATCACGCGCTGGACGTAACTTCTTGTTTCCGTATAGGGAATCCGCTCGATCCAGTCGACGACGGCATCGACGTCCTTGCCGCGCGGATCGCCGTATTTCGCCACCCACTGGGCGGCGCGGGCGGGGCCGGCATTGTAGCCGGCGAAGGTCAGCACGTAGGAGCCGTCGAAACGGCCGAGTTGCTCGCCGAGAAAGGCAGCGCCCAGCGTTGCATTGTAGCCGGCATCGGTGGTTAGCCGGGCCTGAGAAAATGTCATGCCGGCCTTCTTCGCCAATTGCTTGGCGGTGCCTGGCATTAGTTGCAGCAGTCCGCGCGCGCCGGCGCTGGAGATTGCGCCGATGTTGAACTCGCTTTCCTGGCGGGCAATCGCATAGGCCAGCGCCTTGCCCGAGCCGGAGATGTTGGCGGTGTCGGGAATGACGCCGAGCGGATGCGACAGCGCGCCGACATCGATGCCGCGGGCGCCGGCGATCTTGCCGATCTTCAGCGCCATGAAATGGTTGCCTTGTCTTTCCGCCAACACCGCAAGCAGCGCCAGTTCGCCGGGGTTGTTCAGCTGCCCGGCGAGGTCGCGGTAGAGCGTCTCGGCATAGCGGTCATAGCCGGCCTCCTGCAGCCGCTTGATGGCGCTGACCGCCTCGCGGGTGGCGAAATTCTGGCGGTCGGCGGCACTTGGCTGTGGGTAGACGATGTTGAGGGTCTGCCGGCCGACGCGCTCGCCGGCGAGCTGGCCGTAAAAGGTCGTGCCGTAGCTTGCGGCGCGGCTGAAATAATCCTTGGCATTGCCGGGGCCGCCGACTTCGGCGGCGCGGCCGAGCCAATAATAGGCGCGCGACAGCGACATCGGCCCTTGGGCGAGCTCCGCGATTCGCGCAAAATGCTTGGCGGCGATGCTCGGGTCGTTGAGGCCGCGCAGCGCGTACCAGCCTGCATGGAATTCCGCCTCGGCAGCATTGGCGGGACTTTCGGCGGCATGCGCGGCGACTATTCTGTAGGCGGTCTTCATGTCGCCCTGGTCGACCAGCTCGCGCGACAGCACCCGGCGCTCGACCCACCAGGCGTCCGGATCGACCAGAGCGTCGCGGTCGCCCGGCGCCTTCATCACCAGCGCGGCGGCGTCGGAAAATTTCTGCTGCTTGCGCAGATATTCGGCTTCGGCAAAGAGATAGCCGGCCGCCCGCTGCGCTGCCGGCACCGCCTTCAGCAGCTTGGCCGCGTTCTTGTCGCCTTTGGTGACTGCCGCCCAGGCATCGGCCAATTGCTGGGCGCGGGCGAGACCGGCGACGCGCAGCGCCGAAGCGACCCGGTCGGCATAAAACATCCGCTCCATGCGGAAGCGATGGTCGGCGGCCGGAATCAGCGCACCGAACTCGCGAATGACCGCCGCCTCGTCCCTGGCTTCGAGCTTTTCGGTCCGCCAGAATGGCGACAGCACCGAGCGCGCCGCCTTGGTATCGCCCAGTGCTACATAGGAGCGGGCTAGGATCACCACGCCCTCGAAGGTCAGCGGCTGGCTGCCGTCGAACGCCCGCACCACGATCTGCGGCGTGGGGTTCTCGCGATAGAGCGCGCGCTCGCTGTTCTTGCGCAAGGCGATTGTACCCGGCCAGTTCGGCAGCATCTTTGCCGCATCGGCGATGTCGCCGCTCGGCACCTGGTCGCCGCCATAGAGCGCGATCGCCCAGGCAAGGATGTGCCGGTCGAGCGATTTGGCCGGCAGCGCCTCGCGCACCTGGCGCGCGCGCGCAATGTCATTTGCAGCCAGCGCATCGAGACCGCTCTTCAGCACCGCGATGCTCGCGGACGGTGACGGCGACTGCTGCACCGCATCGTTCTGCGGCTCCGTCATCGGGATCGCCGACGTGACCTGCACATCGACGCTGCTGCCGATCGCCGCGCCGGGATTCAGCGCGACAATCGCGCCGATAAGCGCGAAAAGATGAGGCCGCCTGATCGGCATGGATTTGGTCATCCCCGTTCTTCGACGCTACAACAGGCACAGATGAATTGAAGCCTATTCGTCTGTGATGAAGGGCCCGTAAAGAAAACCCTATCGAGGTCGTTCGAATTGCAATTGCCGGCGCAATGCTTGCCGCGCAACAATGTCGAGACTATGGTGCGCCGCTTCGCTTTCAGCTAGAAGGCGCGCACGACAAACCCGAAAGTCCCCAAGGAGTTGGACGACATGCTGAGAGGCTCGCTGACCGCGCTCGTCACACCGTTTGAAAAGAGCGGCCGTTTCGACGAGAAAGCCTTTCGCGCGTTCATCGCCTGGCAGATCGCCGAAGGCACGACGGGCGTGGTCCCGGTCGGCACCACCGGCGAGTCGCCGACGCTGTCGCATGACGAGCACCGCCAAGTCGTCAAGGTCTGCATCGAGGTCGCCAAGGGCCGGGTTCCTATCGTTGCCGGCGCCGGCTCCAACAACACCGAAGAGGCGGTTGGCCTGGTCCAGTATGCCGAGAAGGCGGGCGCCGACGCGGCCCTTGTCGTCACGCCCTATTACAACAGGCCGACGCAGCGCGGCCTCTACGCGCATTTCGCCGCCGTCGCCAAGGCGACCAGCCTGCCGATCATCATCTACAACATTCCGCCCCGCTCGGTGGTCGACATGAGCCCGGAGACGATGGGGCAATTGGTGCACGACTTCAAGAACATCGTCGGCGTCAAGGATGCCACCGGCAAGGTCGAGCGGGTTTCGGAGCAGCGCGCCACCTGCGGCAAGGATTTCATCCAGCTCTCCGGCGAGGACGCCTCGGCCCTCGGCTTCAACGCGCATGGCGGCGTCGGCTGCATCTCGGTGACGGCAAATGTCGCGCCCAGACTCTGCGCCGAATTCCAGGAGGCGACGCTTTCCGGCGACAGCGCCAAGGCGCTCGACCTGCAGGACCGTCTGTTGCCACTGCACAAGGCGATTTTCCTGGAACCCGGCGTTTCCGGCGCGAAATATGCGCTGTCGAAGCTGGGCAAGGTCGAGAACGTGCTGCGCTCGCCGTTAATGACGGTCGAGCCGTCGACCGCCGAGAAGATCGACGCGGCGATGAAGCACGCCGGCTTGATAAATTAGGGATGAGGCGCCACCTCTCCGCATCATGAATCAAGTCAGAAAAGCCGATCCCAACAACAAGACCGTTGCGGAAAACCGCAAGGCGCGGTTTTCCTATGAGGTGCTCGACACGATCGAGGCCGGCCTGGTGCTGACCGGTACGGAAGTGAAGTCGCTGCGTCAGGGCCAGGCCAATATCCAGGACAGCTATGCCTCGGTCGAGGGCGGCGAGATTTGGCTGATCAACTCCTATTTGCCGGAATATCTGCAGGCCAACCGCTTCAACCACGAGCCGCGCCGACGCCGCAAACTCCTGCTCAACAAGCGCGAGATGGCCAAGCTGTCGCAGAGCGTCGACCGCGAAGGCATGACGCTGGTGCCGCTGAAGATCTATTTCAACGACCAAGGGCGGGCGAAGGTGCTGCTCGCCGTCGGCCGTGGCAAGAAGCTGCACGACAAGCGTGAGACCGAAAAGCAGCGCGACTGGTCGCGCGAGAAGGGCCGGCTGCTGAAAGAGCGAGGGTGAGCAGAGGTCCGCGAAGCGGACGAAAAGCCAGTGATTTGGCTTTTCGAGCGACGAACGCCCGGAGCCATGGCGGAGGGCAGGGCGGACCAATAGGGATAGGTCTCGTTTGAAAAACCGGATCGTCTCATGGGGGGCGGCCGGTCTGCTCCTGGTGGGCCTCGTCCTGGCCGGCGGCTATACCTACTTCCAGACATTTTCTCCGGATCGCGGCAAATATCCGGTCAGGGGCATCGACGTTTCCCATCATCAGCGGCAGATCGACTGGCGGCGTGTTGCAGCCGACGATGTCGCCTTCGCCGTTATCAAGGCAACGGAAGGCGGCGACCATGTCGACGATGCCTTCGCCGCCAATTTGCGTGCGGCCCGCGCCGCCGGCCTTGCCGTCGGCGCCTATCACTTCTTCACCTTCTGCAGGCCGGGTGCCGATCAGGCACGCAACTTCATCTCGGTGGTGCCGCGCGATCAGCCTTTGCTGCCGCCGGTGGTAGACATCGAGTTCGGCGGCAATTGCCCGCAGCGGCCAACTCCCGAACAGCTGAGCGCCGAACTCTCAGCCTTCCTCGGCCCGGTCGAAGCAGCGTTCGGCAAGACGGCGATCCTCTATGTGACCGAGGAGGCCGCGCAAGCCTATGCCGGGCAGGTAGCCGGCCGCCCGCGCTGGCTGCGTTCGCTGGCGCTGCGGCCAGGCCATGACGACTGGATTTACTGGCAGTACCACAACCGGGGCCGCGTCGACGGCATCAGCGGCGACGTCGACCTGAATGTTCTCCAAGGCGGGCCGGCGACGCTGGCCGCGTTGTTTGCCGCAGCGCCTGAAGCGACGGCGTCGGATTGACGCTATTCCTGTCCAGCGAGAGCACCCTCAGTGGGCGATGACGGGAACGACGAAGCCTTCGCCAAGGTGGCTATTCATATCGCAGGCGGCGCCGTGCTAAGTACATTTGATGCCGGAGCGCCCTTCATCAGCCAATGACAGCAACGCCCCGCCTGCTGCGACGGACGGTGGGGATCCCCGCCTGGCGTTTGTCTATGCGGAGGCGGTGCGTGGCCTCCAACACCAGCAGGGCGTGGTTGAAAGTCTCAATACGCGCGCTGGAAATCTGATTTTTGCAACTGCGTTCGCGAGTTCTCTCCTTGGAGGCAGGGCGCTCCTGGATGGCATAGGACCTTGGGACTGTCTGGCGCTGACATTGCTTTTTCTTATCGGACTGCTGGTCGCGATTATGGTGTGGCCATATTATAACTATACGTTCCGTTTCGATCCCGAGAAGCTGCTCCAGGATTTCGTCGATCAGCATCCTCCCGCAACCATGGATGGGATGCACCGAGCGCTTGCGCTGCGCATCAAATCCGACATGGCCAGCAATTGGCGGATCATCCAACGCCTGCGCGTCGCGCTGCAGCTTGCACTGTTACTATGGTTGCTGGATCTCTTGGCCTGGTTGTTCGCGATCACCCGAATCTAGGGCTTGTGCGCCGGCGGGCGTCGTCCGGCTCTCAGTCTTCAGAAAAGCTTCTATCTGACTGAAAACGTTGACGAACATGGCTTGCGTCAGTACGCCCGTATTGGTGTTGTAGCGCGAGCAATGATAGCTGGAAAACAGCGCGATGCCATTGGCCTGCTGCTGCCCACCATGCTGGAACGGATAGGCGGCGACGCGCTGGCCGAGCGCCCGCACGGTCGACTGGTGCGCGATCGAGCCCAGCGCCAGCACGGCGCGCAGGTTTGGAAATCGGGCGATCGTCGGTACCAGGAACGTCCGGCAGGTGGCTATCTCGGCACCAACCGGCTTGTTCTCCGGCGGCACGCAGCGCACCGCATTGGTAATCGCCGTACCGACAAGCTCCAGCCCGTCATCTGGTCGCGCTTTGAATTCGCCGCGCGCAAAGCCGTGCGCGATCAGCGTATTGTAGAGCAGATCACCGGCAAAATCGCCGGTGAAGGGGCGCCCCGTCCGGTTCGCGCCGCGGAGGCCAGGCGCCAGCCCGACGATCAGCAAGCGCACCGCATCCTCGCCTTCCGGCGGCAAAAAGGTCGGCACTGGCGCGTTGAACCAGGACGGCTCGCGCTGCCGCCACTCGGCGATGAAGTCGTGCAGCCGCGGACAAAGCGGGCAGTCGCGATCGGGTTCGGGAGAGGCGGCCAGGGGCGCGGTCAAGGCAACGACCGTCAATAGTCTTCCTCGTCGACTTCGGCCGGCTCGGACCGGCGTACCGGCCGCTCCGACGGATCGCGGCCGACTTCATTCTTGAGCGCCATCAAGTCGATGAAATGGTCGGCCTGGCGGCGCAGGTCATCGGAGATCATCGGCGGCTGCGATGCCATGGTCGAGACGATCGAGACCTTGCGCCCACGCCGCTGCAGCGCCTCGACCAGCGTGCGGAAATCGCCGTCACCTGAGAAGATGACATAATGGTCGACGACATCGGCGAGCTCGAGCGCATCGACGGTCAGCTCGATATCCATATTGCCCTTGATCTTGCGGCGGCCGGTCGAGTCGGTGAATTCCTTGGCTGGCTTGGTCACCACCTTGAAGCCGTTATAATCGAGCCAGTCGATCAGCGGCCGAATCGAGGAGTATTCCTGATCCTCGACCAGCGCGGTGTAGTAATAAGCGCGCAGCAGATAGCCGCGTTTCTGGAAGCTCGACAGAAGTTTGCGGTAGTCGATGTCAAAGCCCAGCGCGCGCGAGGTGGCGTAGAGATTGGCACCGTCGATAAAGAGAGCGATTTTTTCACGAGGATCGAACATGGAAAAATGTCCTTTTTCGAAATAAGCGGTCGTCTAAATGCGTGGCGACTATCGGCCGGTCTGATAATAGACCTGTTGGCCTTCATCGTTCGAGATAACGCCAGTTTTACGGCAATCCAAGGCACCATGCGGCACCGCAAGCAATTGTGATCGGCGCTGCGTCGTCGCAGGCGGCCCGCGTCAGAGCTGGGCACCGCCATAAAAGCTTGTATTTTGGCGGCGTTCGGGTTATGGACCGCGCCTGTTTTCCATCAAATCCAGGCATGAAAGGGGCAACTCATGGCCCGCGTAACCGTTGAAGATTGCATCGACAAGGTCGACAACCGCTTCGAGCTGGTGCTCCTGGCCGGCCACCGCGCCCGTCAAATCAGCCAGGGCGCGCAGATTACCGTACCTCGCGACAACGACAAGAATCCGGTCGTTGCGCTCCGCGAAATCGCCGACGAGACGCTATCGCCGGACGACCTCAAGGAAGATCTCATCCATTCGCTGCAGAAGCATGTCGAGGTCGACGAGCCGGAAGCCGATGGCGAGGCGATTGCCGACCAGACCGGCAGCACTGTTGCGGCCACCGATGCCGACGACGCCGAGGACAACGTCACCTTCGATCGCATGACCGAAGAAGACCTGTTGGCCGGCATCGAAGGGCTGGTACCGCCGGAAAAAAGCGACGATTATTGATCTTAGCAACAACTGCCGACACTTTCGCGTCGGCAGTTTCGTGGCTATCTATGACATGCGCCGTACGCCAGTGCGGCGCATGATTCATTTCAGCATTGCGAGATCCCGCCATGATGCGTCAGTATGAGCTTGTCGAGCGCGTCCAGCGCTACAAGCCTGACGTCAACGAGGCGCTGCTCAACAAGGCCTATGTCTACGCCATGCAGAAGCATGGCCACCAGAAGCGCGCCTCCGGCGATCCCTATTTCTCGCATCCGCTCGAAGTCGCCGCCATCCTCACCGAAATGCACATGGACGAGGCGACGATTGCCGTTGCCTTGCTGCACGACACGATCGAGGACACCACGGCGACCAGGGCCGAGATCGACGAATTGTTCGGTCCGGAAATGGGCAAGCTGGTCGAAGGACTGACCAAGCTGAAGAAGCTCGACCTCGTCTCGAAGAAGGCCGAGCAGGCGGAGAACCTGCGCAAGCTGTTGCTGGCGATCTCGGAAGACGTGCGCGTGCTTCTGGTCAAGCTCGCCGACCGCCTGCACAATATGCGCACCCTCGACCATGTGCCGGAAGCCAAGCGCCTGCGCATTGCCGAAGAGACGATGGACATCTACGCGCCGCTGGCCGGCCGCATGGGCATGCAAGGCATGCGCGAGGAGTTGGAGGAGATCGCCTTCCGCTTCATCAATCCCGAAGCCTACCGCGCCGTCACCGCGCGGCTTGCCGAAATTTTCGAGCGCAACAAGGGCGTGCTGTCCGAGATCGAGAAGGCACTGTCCACACTGTTCGACAAATATTCGATCAAGGCCGAGGTCAAGAGCCGGCAGAAGAAGCCGTGGTCGGTGTTCCGCAAGATGGAAGCCAAGGCGCTGTCGTTCGAGCAACTGTCCGACATTTTCGGCTTCCGCGTCGTTGTCGAGACGGTCGAGGACTGCTATCGCGCGCTCGGCGCCATCCACACCACCTGGTCGATGGTGCCCGGACGCTTCAAGGACTATATCTCGACACCGAAGCAGAACGACTACCGCTCGATCCACACCACCATCGTCGGCCCGTCGCGCCAGCGCGTCGAATTGCAGATCCGCACCTACCAGATGAACAAGATCGCTGAATACGGTGTCGCCGCTCATTCGATCTATAAAGATACCGGCGGCAAGATGAATGGTGCCGTCCATGCGATCTCGAAGGAGACCAATGCCTATGCCTGGCTGCGGCGCACCATCGAGCAGCTTGCCGAAGGCGACAATCCCGAGGACTTCCTCGAAAACACCAAGCTGGAACTGTTTCAGGACCAGGTGTTCTGCTTTACGCCGAAAGGCATGCTGATCGCGCTGCCGCGCGGCGCCACGCCGATTGACTTTGCCTATGCCGTCCACACCGATGTCGGCGACACTTGCGTCGGCGCCAAGGTCAATGGCCGCATCATGCCGCTGATGACGGAGCTGAAGAACGGCGACGAGGTCGAGATCATCCGCTCGAAGGCGCAGGTGCCGCCGGCGGCGTGGGAATCGGTGGTCGTTACCGGCAAGGCGCGCTCGGCCATCCGCCGTGCCACCAAGAACGCTATCCGCAAGCAATATTCGGGTCTCGGTATCCGCATTCTGGAGCGCGCCTTCGAACGGTCCGGCAAGACCTTCACCAAGGAAAACCTGAAGCCGGTGCTGCACCGGCTGGCGCGCAAGGACATCGAGGATGTGCTGGCCTCGGTCGGCCGTGGCGAACTCGCCTCCAGCGACGTCATGAAGGCGGTATTTCCTGACTACAAGGACGAGCGCGTCACGCTGGTCGCGCCCAAGCAGCGCGAGGAGGGCTGGTCGAAGATCCGCAACGCCGCCGGCATGCTGTTCCAGATTCCGGGCCGCGCCGCACGCAAGGACAAGAACCAGCCGCGTGACGATGCGGTGCCGATCCGCGGCGTGCGCGGCGATCTGCCGGTGCGCTTCGCGCCGGAGGGGGCAGTGCCCGGCGACCGCATCGTCGGCATCGTGCAGCCGGGAACCGGCATCACCATCTATCCGATCCAGTCGCCGGCGTTGCAGGCCTTTGACGACCAGCCTGAGCGCTGGATCGACGTGCGCTGGGATATTGACGAGCGCACCAAGGAGCGGTTCCCGGCGCGTGTCTCGGTCACCGCCATCAACGCACCGGGTTCGCTGGCCGACATTGCGCAGGTCGTCGCATCCAACGACGCCAACATCCACACCTTGTCGATGGTGCGCACCGCGCCCGATTTCACCGAAATGCTGATCGATCTCGAAGTGTGGGATCTGAAGCACTTGAACCGGCTGCTGTCGCAGCTAAAGGACAATTCGAGCGTCAGCGACGCGCGACGCGTGAATGGGTGAATAGTGAATAGTGAATAGTGAATAGTGAATAGTGAATAGTGAAAGAGGGTGCTCTCACTACTCACTACTCACTACCATTCACCATTCACCATTCACCATGGGCATGGAGCGAACGATGAACACCGATGAAGTGCTGGGCATTTTCCGCGAGGCCGGCGCCGTTCTCGAAGGGCATTTCATCCTGACGTCCGGCCTGCGCAGCCCGGTCTTTTTGCAAAAGGCGCGCGTTTTCATGCATGCCGACAAGACCGAGCGCTTGTGCAAGGCGCTGGCCGAAAAGATCCGCGCTGGCGTTCCCGGCAGGATCGACTATGTCGTCGGCCCAGCGATCGGCGGGCTGATCCCGGCCTATGAGACCTCGCGCCATCTTGGTGCGCCGGCGATCTGGGTCGAGCGGGAAGGGGGCGAATTCAGGCTCCGCCGTTTCGAAATCGCCAAGGGGTCGCGCGTTGTCATTGTCGAGGACATCGTCACCACCGGCCTGTCGATCCGCGAGACCATCGACTGCCTGCGCGGCCTTGGCGCCGAAGTCGTTGCCGCTGCATGCATTATCGACCGCTCGGCCGGCAAGACCGATGTCGGCGTGCCGCTGATCGCGCTCGCCGAATACGAGGTTCCGGCCTATCCGGCCGACAGGCTGCCGCCCGAGCTTGCCGCCATACCGGCGATCAAGCCGGGCAGCCGCAATTTATAACGGAGCCGCCGCCGTGATCACCGGCATCGATCATTTCGTGCTGACAGTTCGTTCGGTAGACGATAGCTGCGCCTTCTATCAGCGCGTGCTTGGCTTCAAGCGCCTCGACGAGCCGGACCGACCAACGGCGCTGCTGTTTGGAACGCAAAAGATCAATGTGCATGAGGTCGGGCGCACCTTCGAGCCGAAGGCCAAGGCGCCGACTCCCGGCTCTGGGGATTTCTGTCTCGTTGCCGCCCGGCCGCTCACCGAGATATGCGCCAGCCTCGCGGCCAACGGCGTAGCCATAGAGGTCGGCCCGGTCGAGCGTATCGGCGCCCGTGGCCCGATGATGTCGGTCTATTTCCGTGACCCGGACGGCAACCTCGTCGAGGTCAGCGAGTATCGTTCCTGAGTGGCGCTCCTCAAATTCGCCGCGATCATGCCCTGTTCAGAATGGCGATACCCAAGGCTGCCGCAGTGGCGACCGAGCGGATGCCGTCGGCCTCGTTGTTCTTCGGCTAGCACATCGCTATATCAAAGTCGTAGTTGCCTTTCGGTGACCGCAAAGCGCAGCATAGGGCTGTCGCGCCCCGGCTGGGAAAAGCCGGCGCGAAGCCATTGATGGAACTAGGAACAGGAACAGAGTGCTTTTTCGACGGCGCAAGCCTGATGGTTTTTTCGAGCGGGTGCGTACTTATTTGTGGCCGCGCCGCTCGTTCTCGCGCTCGCTGCGGTATTTTTCCAAGCGCATCCTGCGGCTTAGGGCCACGCCGCATGCCGTGGCCGCCGGTGTTGCGGCGGGCGTATTCGCGTCGTTTTTCCCGCTTGGCTTCCACTTCATCATTGCCGCCATGCTGTGCTGGCTGATCGCCGGCAATCTGGTGGCGGCAGCACTCGGCACGGTCTTCGGCAATCCCCTGACCTTTCCGCTGCTATGGGCCGCCTCCTGGGAGGTCGGCAAGCTGATCCTGCATGAACACCTGCCGGCGCATGGCCCACCCGCGCATCTCGGCGACATGCTGCATAATCTTTCCTTTGCGCAGTTGTGGGGACCGGTGCTTAAGCCGATGACCATTGGCGCAATACCGCTTGGCTTGGTTTTCGGCCTGCTGTTTTACGGCATTACCCGCTGGGGTATGGTCACTTTCCACGAGCAGCGCCGCAAGCGTCTGGCCGAAAGAGCCGCAAAGACCGGAAAAACCGGGCCGGAAGTTCCCGCCGAATGATTATCGGTATCGGCAGCGACCTCATCGACATCAGACGCATTGAGAAGTCGCTGGAACGTCATGGCCAGCGCTTCATCCAACGCATCTACACAGAGATCGAACAGGCGCGCTCCGAAAACCGCGCGGCGCGTGCGGCCTCCTATGCCAAGCGTTTCGCTGCCAAGGAGGCCTGCGCCAAGGCATTGGGCACCGGTCTGGCGCAGGGTGTGTTCTGGCGCGACATGGGCGTCGTCAACCTGGCCAGCGGCAAGCCGACCATGGCGCTGACCAACGGGGCGGCAGCGCGGCTGGACGAAATCCTGCCTGAAGGGCACCGCGCCGTGATCCACCTCACCATCACCGATGATTTTCCGCTCGCTCAAGCCTTTGTGATCATTGAAGCGTTGCCGGTCGAAGAAGCGCCACATTGATTGCATCTGACGACCGGCATGACGTTGCCCAGCGCGCGCCGAGACTCTATACCATCCAACGCACAATCGAGGACGACATGAGCGTGGCTGAAAAAACCCAGAAGAAATCCGGCGGACTTGGCGAAACCGTCAGCGTCATCGTCCAGGCCCTGCTGCTTGCGCTGGTCATCCGCACGCTCCTGTTCCAGCCGTTCTCGATCCCGTCCGGTTCGATGCGGCCGACTTTGCTCGAAGGCGACTATCTCTTCGTCACCAAATGGTCTTACGGCTTCTCCCGCTACTCGCTGCCGTTCGGGCCGAACATCTTTTCGGGCCGCATCTGGGGCTCCGAGCCGAAGCGCGGCGACGTGGTGGTGTTCAAGTTTCCGCCGGACCCTTCCGTCGACTATATCAAGCGCGTCGTCGGCCTGCCGGGCGACAAGATCCAGGTCAAGGATGGCCAGCTCTTCATCAATGACGTCGCTGTGCCGCGCGTCAAGGTCGGGCAGATCGACAACCACGACATCACCGAGGAGAACGGGCCGGTCGATGTCTATCGCGAGACGCTGCCGAACGGCGTCACCTACGACACGCTCGACCTGACACAGGCTTCGATCGGCGACAACACCAAAGAGTTCAAGGTGCCGCCCGGTCACTATTTCATGATGGGCGACAATCGCGACAACTCGTCCGACAGCCGCTTCACCGTCGGCTTCGTGCCGGAAGAGAATTTGGTCGGCCGCGCCAACCTCATCTTCTTCTCGATCGGCGGAAGCGCCAGCCCGCTCGAAATCTGGAAATGGCCGTCGCAGATGCGAGCCTCGCGCCTGTTCCATTTCGTCAATTAGGACCATGGCGGCGACAAAACGGCTGACCGCAGATGCGCTCGCCGAGGCGCTCAAGGAGCGCACCGGCCACAGTTTTGGCGACCACCAACGCCTGCAGCGGGCGCTGACCCATGCCAGCGCTCGCGGCAGTCATGCCGGTATCGACTACGAACGTTTCGAATTCCTGGGCGACCGCGTTCTCGGCCTTGTCGTTGCCGATATGCTGCTGGCGGCATTTCCCGACGCCGCCGAGGGTGAGCTGTCGCTCAGATTGAACGCCCTGGTTAACGCCGAGGCCCTGGCGGAAATCGCCGAGGAGATCGGCCTGCCGGAACTCATTCGCGCCGGTTCGGACGTACGCGGCCTCGATGGGCGCAAGCGCGTCAATCTGCGCGCCGACGCACTGGAATCGCTCATCGCCGTGCTCTATCTCGACGGCGGGTTGGAAGCGGCCCGTGCCTTCATCCACAGGTACTGGCAACCGCGCTCACAAGCCATCGACGCCGCCCGCCGCGATGCGAAGACCGAACTTCAGGAATGGGCGCATCAGGCGGCAGGCGCGGTGCCGGTTTACATAATCGACAGCCGCGAGGGACCGGACCACGATCCGCTGTTCACCGTCAGCGTCAAGGTCGGCGCCTATCCGCCAGCGACCGGCAGCGGGCGCTCCAAGCGCGAGGCGGAGCAAGCTGCAGCCGCGGCACTTCTGCAGCGGGAAGGCGTCTGGCTCAATCAAGGGAGTGCCGCATGACCGCCACCGAAGCTCCGGCAACAGAAGCTCCCGCTACCCGCTCCGGCTTCGTCGCGCTGATCGGCGCGCCCAATGCGGGGAAATCGACGCTGGTCAACCAATTGGTCGGCGCCAAGGTATCGATCGTGACGCACAAGGTGCAGACCACGCGCGCCATCGTGCGCGGCATCGCCACCCACAACAACGCGCAAATCGTCTTCGTCGACACGCCGGGCATATTCAAGCCGAAGCGCCGGCTGGACACTGCGATGGTGACCACAGCCTGGGGCGGTGCCAAGGACGCCGATATCGTGCTGCTCTTGATCGATGCCGAGCGCGGCATCCGGGGCGATGCCGACGCCATCCTCCAGCGGCTGAAGGATGTCCGGCAGCCGATGGTGTTGATCCTCAACAAGGTCGATCGGGTCAAGCACGAGACGTTGCTGGCATTGTCGGCGGCAGCCAACGAAAGGGTGCCGTTCAAGCGCACCTTCATGGTTTCGGCGCTGACCGGGTCCGGCTGCAAGGACCTGCTCGACTATCTCGCCGAGACCTTGCCGGCCGGACCTTGGTACTACCCGGAAGACCAGATCTCCGACCTGCCGATGCGCCAACTCGCGGCCGAGATCACCCGCGAAAAGCTCTATCTCAGGCTGCATCAGGAACTGCCCTATTCCTCCCACATCGAGACCGAAAAATGGGAAGAGAAGAAGGACGGCTCGGTGCGCATCGACCAGACCATCTATGTCGAGCGCGACAGCCAGAAGAAGATCGTGCTCGGTCATAAGGGCGAGACGATCCGCGCCATCGGCCAGGCCGCGCGCATGGAAATATCAGGCATACTCGAGCAGAAGGTGCACCTCTTCCTGTTCGTCAAGGTGCGCGAGAACTGGGGCGACGATCCCGAGCGCTACCGTGAAATGGGGCTCGAATTTCCGCACTGAGCCTGTTTGGGCGATCCGCCGAGCGGCCTGTTGGCCGCCTCAGGATTACCCAAGTGCCAGCGACACGCCGTCGGCAAGATGTTCGGCATCGGAGGCGTTTTCGAAGGGGATGCCCGTTCTTGCATGGTCGAGCGGCGAGAAATTGGAGCCGTCAGCGCTGATCAGCGCAGTCTGGCGCCTTGCCGCCTGCATCTCGCCCAGCTGAGCGTAACAGGCGGCAAGCCGGGTGCGGATCCATGGCCTCGGTCGCGTCGCCAGCTCCAGCGCCTCGGCAGCCGTGCGGTATTCGCCCAGCATGTATAGCGCGAGCGCGCGATCGTACTGATACCAATGAGGGTGCAGCGGGTTGATGCGGATGGCGCGTGCCAGCCAGGCGAGCGCGTCGAGCGGCCGGCAGCGCATCGTCAACAGATGCCCCATCTGCTCGATACAGTCCGCGTCGCCCGGATTGAGCTCGAGCGCGATGCGCAAATGATGCTCGGCCGCCTCGTGCTCACGCATATTGAGCCGTACCAGCGACTGGATGCGGTGTGCCGTTGCCTGGTCCGGCGACAATGCGATGCCCCGGTCGGCCAGGTCGCGGGCCTTCGTCAGAACGGCGTCGCTGGTGGGTCCGAATTCGCTGTTAAGCACATGCGACAGCGCCAGATAGGTGTAAGCGAGGCCATAGGCCGGGTCTCTGACGATCGCAGCATGTAGCCGCGCTTCGATACGGTCCGTATAGTTTCCTCGCCGAGCACCTTGCGGATCTCGCGAATCGACTGCGTCAGCGAATCCTCGGTGACGAAAACACCCGGCCAGACCGCATCCATCAGTTCCGACTTCGGCACCACACGGCCGATATGGCGGGCGAGATGCGTCAGCAATGCGTAGGCTTTCGGCCGCAGGAAGGCCGGCTGTTCGGCCCGGCCGAGCGTACCTTTGCCCAGATCGAGCGTGAAACCGCCAAACTGAAAAACCTGGTCAGTGGCCGAACCCGCCATCGAGACGGCCCGCTCCCTGAAGCCGTGCCTTTATTGGCCTACGGCTGGAGGGCTGGGTCAAGGTCTGTCGCCGCCGAAAGCGGCTTTTGATTTGGGCGCCGCAAATTAGACGGTGCCAGCGAGGGTGGGCTGCGTTGCCGACCTGCGGACGAAGCTTTCGGTACCGTAGAAGACAACGATGGCGACGGCAGCCACCGCCCAGATCGCAACACCGATCCATTGCTGCTGCACATGGTCGGCGTCGATGAACACCTTGCCCAGGAAGCGCACGCTGTTCTGATGGGTGACATGCATGAGAATGGCGAGAAGCACACTGCCGGTGTTCTGATAGAGCCAGGTGAACACCACTGCCGCCAGCACGACGTTGATCGTGCCGTAGACGCTGAGATCGCCGACCAGGCCGAGCGGAAAATGCCAGATTGCCCAGATCGCGCCGAGGATCAGGCTTCCGGCCAGCGCTGAATGGCTGGCCATCAGCCGCGGTGTCGCAAAGCCGCGCCATCCCGGCTCTTCGCCAAGCGGGCCGCTGAAGACCGCATACAGCGCGATGATCGGCAGTATCTCAGTGACAGCAGGAATGTTGCTCCAGACCGGCGTCGCCGAGCCGAACAGCGGATTGACCAGGATCGAGGCAAGCTGCGTGCCGAATGGCAGGCCGAATGCCACCAGATACCACAGCGGAGATACCCGCCACTTCACCACGGAAGCGAGAATGGCCTTGACCGAAGCCCAGCCTCCGGAAAGGGCTGCGACAACGAATCCGGAGACCATCGGGCCGAAGGTAAACCAGGGAATGCTATCGCCATTCGACAGGTAGAACGGGATGAAGGCAAACCAGCTCAGGGCAAGCGCCAACGAAAAGAAGGCAGCCAACTGATGCTGCCGCACCAGGTGCAGGAACGAAGTCATGTCAGTCCTCTCACGGGCAGATGACAATGAGAGGTCGCCGGGCTGCCCAATCGGTCGACTTGCATTTTTTACAGCCGGCCGAATCATTCCGGGAGGCTATGCGTGGACCACGTCGGTCGACCCGTTTCTTATTGGCACCGGCGCGACCCGAAATCCTGAGCGGGTTCTGAGAAATTTCCGATATTTCATGCAAAATCGGTCAGTTAGATCGGCTGGAGCACCTGCCGACACTGCGACCGTGCGTGGTTCCCGTTTGTCGTCTCTCCGTCATACACCCTGCCTATAGGCTGTGCGAAAGACCCGCTTCCGAGCAAACCGGAACAGGCGGGCAAACAGCCAGATTAGGACATGACCGGGACTTGGAATCGCATCGACCCCATCCGTCAGATCGAGTTTGCAAACGCCGTCGCTGTTGAGATCGAGCGCGTGCTGGCGCGGCAAGGCAAGGTGACGAACAGCGATGCGGTCGTCGCAGCGGGCAGGGTCGCCGGGGCCGTTGCCGCCGCCGTCGCCCTGCTTGCGCCGACCGACATCAGGGCGATCGACACCATGCAGGAAAGATTGCCCGGCATGGCGTCGCGGTTCGTGCGGATATTGGCGGCCGAAGCGACGGAACGCCGTACCCGGACGCCTCTGTCGACGGCGCACGAAGGCCAAGGGGCAGACATCCAACCCCTGGCCGGAACGGGCGACCTCGACGCGATGCGGGTCGAGGACTGGGCCGGTCGGGTCGCCGGGTCGACCTTCCTGCAGGAAAATCTCGGCATATCGCGCTCGACCCTGCATCGCTGGCAGCGGAGCGGCACGGTCGTTGCGTTGCGCACCGGTGGCCGCAAACATGTATTTCCTCTGGCGCAGTTCGTCGACGGCAGGCCGGCTCCGGGTATCAACGAAGTGTTATCCGCGATGCCCGATCCGCGGCGTGCCTGGTCGTGGCTGGTCGGCCCTGCGCCCGGCCTTGCCGGACGTATTCCCATTGAAATGCTCAAACAGGATCTGGTGGCGGAAGTCGTTCTTGCCGCACAGAACGCAGCGATGGCGAAGTTGGCTTGATTTTCGCCGCCAACGTTAGAAGTCTATTCCAAAAAATAACACGTAAAAGGAATGTCAACCGGACTATGACCGGTTTGCCGGCTAATGGAATAAGTATAGTTTCATACAATTGTGACAATGTCTCGTTTGTGCCGGGAGCAAACGTGAATAAAATATGAAGTGATATTTGTGCAACATGGATTTCTTCTGTTATTCAAACATTGATTATTTTTGGAATCGTCATTGAGACTGGAATGCGGATGAGTATGTTCGCCGCCTGAAGAGGGGGTGCGGTGCGCGCCTTTTTCGACGTGGGTGAGGCGTTCAGCCGTTCAACCCATGAATCCAAAGCCATTTTTAACTTTGACTGGAGAGGTCAGAAAATGAATATCAAGAGCCTTCTTCTCGGCTCAGCCGCGGCATTCGTCGCGGTCTCCGGCGCGCGCGCCGCCGACGCTGTTGTGGTCGCCGAGCCGGAACCCGCTGAATACGTCAAGATCTGCGACGTCTACGGCGCCGGCTACTTCTATATCCCCGGCACCGAAACCTGCCTGCGCATCGGCGGCTATGTCCGCTATGACGCCAGCTTCGGCGACGGTGGCCGCGTTTTCGACGGCGCGACGACCCACGACCTTATGGACGGTGACGAACAGCAGACCTGGAACAAGAATGCCCGCTTCAATTTGAAGACGTGGACCGGCCAGGAAACCGAGCTCGGCACGTTGAAGACCTACACCGAGACCCGTTTCAACTTCGGCAATACCAAACACACCGTGAGCGGTGTTGATTTCAGCGTGCAGGACAACAAGGCGGTTACCCTGAACTTCGCCTGGATCCAGCTTGGAGGTTTCCGCGTCGGCAAGGATGAAACTGTCTATGATTCGTTCATCGGCTACGCCGGCAACGTCGTCCAGGACACCATCATCCCGTACGGCACCAAGGACACCAACCTGATCAGTTACTATTTCGACGGCGGTAACGGCTTTACGGCAGTCGCCTCGGTCGAAACAGGCTCCGGCGCTGACCAGTCGATCGACAGCTACGTTCCGTTTGTCGTCGGCGGCGTGAAATACAAGGGTGACTGGGGTGCGATCACCGCCGTCGGCGCCTATAACAGCACGTCGGAAGAATGGGCCGGCAAAGCTCGCCTCGACGTCAAGCCGATTACTGACCTGACCCTGTTCGTGATGGCGGGCTACGGCAGCGACGACAACGTTGCAAAGAACTTCTACAAGCCGTGGACTGGCAACTTTGCCGTCTGGGGCGGCGGCAGCTATGCCGTCAACAAGAAGACCTCTTTGAACGCCCAGGTCTCCTATACCGACGACAAAGATTTCGCCGTTGCGGCCAATGTCGCCTACACCATCGTTCCTGGTTACACGATCACCGCCGAAGTCGATTATTACGACAATTTCGATGCCGACGATGCCGACGCAATCGGCGGCATCTTCCGCTTCCAGCGCTCGTTCTGATCAAACGACGATCTCGCCAAAACGGCCCGTAGCGATACGCTACGGGCCGTTTTGGCTTGCGGCGGATAAGTCGCTCATCTTGATTTCGCCATGCAACCGGTGACAAGCTCTGGTCATGGAATGGCGCGACGAGGGAATCATTCTCGGCACCCGCAAGCATGGCGAAACCAGCGCCATTCTCGAGGTGATGACACGTGCGCATGGCCGCCATCTCGGTCTCGTGCGCGGCGGCCGTTCGCGCAAGCAGCAGCCGGTCTTGCAGCCCGGCAACCGCGTCGACCTGTTGTGGCGGGCGCGGCTCGACGAACATCTCGGCACCTTCCAGGCCGAGGCCATCGAAATGAACGCCGCCCGGCTGATGGACAGCGCCGTTGCCGTTTACGGCTTGCAGACAATGGCCGCGCATTTGCGTCTTCTGCCCGAGCGCGATGCCCATCGCGGTCTCTATGAGACGCTCGCGGTCATGATCGCCCATCTCGACGATGCCGATGCCGCCGGCGAGCTGGTGGCCCGCTTCGAGCTGCTGGTTCTCGACGAACTCGGTTTCGGCCTCGATCTCAGCCAGTGTGCGGCGACCGGCACCAGGCAGGACCTTGCCTACGTCTCGCCGAAATCCGGCCGCGCCGTGTCGCGGGCGGCGGGCGCGCCGTGGCGCGACAAGATGCTGGCGCTGCCTGCCTTCCTGCAGCGCGGTTCGGGCCTGCGCGCCGATCCGGCGGCGATCGACGACGCCTTCCGGCTGACCGGCTTCTTTTTGACCCGCCATGTCTACGAGCCGCGCGGTATCGAACCACCCGGCGCCCGCGCCGGCTTCCTCGCCGCCTTGCGCAAGCATTATGCGGGCGGCAAGGCATTTGCCGGGGAAACCGCCATCGGCGAAGCCATCAGGTGAGCGAAATGGAACTCCTATCCCGGTCGGGTTTCGCTGCTCGGCCTCGACATCATTTGACGCGGCCGATCACCCCAGGGACCGGCGAGGTGGTGTGCGAGGGCAAAGTGGTGCACAAGGGCCGCACGCTGGCGGTTTCGGAAGCGGCGCTGAAGGATGCCAACGGCAAGCTGCTGGCTTTCGGCACCGAAACGTGCTCGATCTTTCCGGCGGCCAATCTGGCGGCACGTTGAATGGACCGGCCGTCTGGCCGCCGCATTTGAATGTCACTGAACATTGAATGTCAGTGACGACTGGCCTGGTTTGGGGGAACCGCCATGTTTGAAAGCCTGATTGGCCTCGTCGCCATCATCGCGCTGTTCGTCATCATTTCACGCCAGCAGAGCCGTATCGGCCTGATCGAGCGCGAGCTTGGCGCGTTGCGCAGCCTCGTGCTTTCGGGCGCGCCTGTCCTGCCGCCGCAAGCCAAGGAACCGGCTGCAAACGACAGCAAACCGGCGGATAGCGCAATCCCGCCGGCGGCGGCAGCCGACATGGCCGCATCGCCAGGGGCCGAGACCGCAGCGGTCGCATCAGCTGCAGAGGCAGAAGCCGATACCGCGGCGCCGTCCGCACCGGAGCCGGCGCAACCGGCGGCAGCGGCGAAAGCCGCCCGCCAATCCGACGTCGAAACGGCGCTCGGTACCCGCTGGGCGGTCTGGGTCGGCGGCATCGCGCTGGCGCTGGGCGGCCTGTTCCTGATCCGCTACACGATCGAGGCCGGCATTTTCGGGCCAGGCGTGCGGCTTTTCATGGCGGCGGCACTTGGGCTGGCGCTGGTCGGCGGCGGCGAGTTCATCCGGCGCACCGGCTTCAGGGTGCCGGTGCAAGGTGCCGCCGGTGCCTATATCCCGGCGATCCTGACAGCGGCCGGCGCCTTCATCCTGTTCGGCACGGTCTACGCCGCGTACAGCATTTACGGTTTCATCGGCCCGGCGCTCGCTTTCACGCTGCTCGGCGCCATCGGCGTGGCGACGATCGCGGCAAGCCTGGTCCACGGTCAGGCGCTGGCCGGCGTCGGCCTGCTCGGCGCCATGGTGACGCCGCTACTCGTCGCCTCGCAGGCGCCCAATCCGTGGGCGCTGTTTGGCTATCTGGCGATCGTGCTCGCCGCCACCGGCGTCATTGCCCGCATCCGCGACTGGAGGCTCTTGATGGCCGCAGCCTTCGTCGCCACGGGCATCTGGACCATCTTCTACATGACCGAAGCGCCGGGGACGAACCTTTCCGTCATCCTCTTTATCGACGTGGTGACACTGGCCGTGCTCGCCTTCGTTTGGCTTGGCCGTCGCAGCGAAGCGGTCGCCGACACCGGCTTCGACTGGCCGTCGATCGCGCCGGGGTTCTTCGTCGCTCTTTCAGCGCTGGCCCTGTTCGTCGATCCGGTCTTTGCCGCCGCCGGCGATGCCTTGCAGGGAGCAGCCCTTATCGTAGCCCTGGTGGCGATAGCGCTCTACCGGCCGCGAGCGCTTGCACTGCTGCACGCCGCCGGGCTGGCGACGGTGCTGGTCTATCTCGGCATCATTCCGCCGACCACGGTCGCCGCCGATTTTTCGGGCGGCGCTCTCGGTGTCGATGGCGTGCCGGTTGTGGCGTCTGATGCCTTGATGCTCAGGATCGGCATCGCGCTGGGCCTGGTCTTCATCGGCGCCGGCTTTTGGGCAGCGCGCCGTTTTGCGGCTCCTGGCTGGCTGCGCGCCGCCACATGGGCGGCCTGGAGCGCTGTCGCGCCACTGGTCATCCTGCTGGCGCTCTGGTTCACCTTCGGCAATCTCGACCGTGACCTTGCTTATGCGGCCGCAGCGGCCGTTTTGGTCGGGATCTTCGTCGCCGGCGGCGAATGGATAGCGCGCGGCGAAGCGCCGCCGCTGACCGGCGGCGCTGCCGTCTCCTTCGCGCTCGCCGGCGCGGCGATCGCCGGCCTGCTGATGCTGCACATGGCCTTTGGCTCCGGCTGGACAACCGTCCTGCTCGGAGCAGCCGCCGTTGTGCCGGCACTGGCGACGCGCTGGCGTAGCTATCCGGTGCTTGGCTGGATTTCGGTCGGTGCGGTGATCGCAGTGCTCGGCCGTGCCGCCTTCGACCCGACCATCGTCGGTGCCGAGTTCCTGTCGAAAACACCCGTGTTCAACTGGCTGCTGCTCGGATATGGCGTGCCGGCGCTCGCCTTCGGCTTTGCCGCCTGGCAACTCGCCCGCACAACCAATGGCCGGCCGCGCCTCGCCATGGAGGCCGGCGCCGCGCTGTTTGCTCTGCTCGCCGTTGCCATGCTGGTGCGTCATGCCATGCATGGTGGCGTCATCGACAGCGGCTCGATGACACTTGCCGAACAGGCGATCTATACGCTGATCGCCATCGGCGCCGGTGCAATCCTGGTCGCCATCGACATGCGCTCGCCAAGCTCGGTGCTACGTTACGGCTCGATGGCTGCTGGGGTGCTCTCGGTCGCCTTCATCGTCATCCGGCATTTTGTGGTGCTGAACCCGCTGCTGACGGATGAATCGACCGGCGGCATTCCGGTGTTCAACCTTCTGTTCCTCGCCTATCTGTTGCCGGCAGTCGCGACAGGCGCACTGGCGCTCTATACCCGCGACAAGCGGCCGAAATGGTATGCGGCCATGCTTGCGGTTGTGGCGGCGGTGCTCGCCTTCGTCTATGCCACGCTGTCGGTCAGGAGGCTGTTCAAGGGCGAGTTCATCGGCCTGTGGAGCGGCCTCGGCCAGCTCGAGACCTATACCTATTCGGCGCTCTGGTTGGCCATCGGCGTGGTGCTGCTCACCGCCGGTGTCTGGCTGAAGTCGCAGGTGCTGCGCATAGCGTCTGCGGCGCTGATCGCGGTCGCCGTGCTCAAGGTCTTCGTCTTCGATATGTCGGAGTTGGAAGGCGTGTTGCGGGCGCTGTCCTTCATCGGCCTCGGCGCGGTGCTCATCGGCATCGGCTTGTTTTATCAGCGGCTGCTGACAAGGGCGGCGAAAGAAAAGCTCGAGACGAGCAATAGCTGACGATTTCAATTTGGCCGGGAATAAAGCTGGCATCGGCAGCGTTATTCAGTTGCTTGGGTGACCGGGGCGGCGGACCGCTTCGCGCTGGCCGCTTGCGCCGCGCCGCAAAGGCGCGTTCAATCACCACGGACAGGGGCTCCAGAACCAGCGGTCATGGACGAAAAGAAGGCAGCAATCCTTGGTGAAATACCGCGTTTGCGCCGCTATGCACGCTCGCTGTTGCGCGACCGCGATTCCGCCGACGATCTCGTCCAGGATTGTCTCGAGCGGGCGCTTGTGCGGCTCGACAATTGGCAGACAGGAGAAAGCCCCAGGAGGTGGCTGTTTACGATCATGCATCATTTGTTCATCGACCAGATGCGCAAGGTGAACCGGCGCGGCGAGGCGGCGATGCTGCCGCTCGAGGCAAGCGAGGCGCAGGCAGCACCCGCCGAGCAGGTCGAGAGCATCGCCTCGCGCGAGATCGTCGACGCGCTGCAGGCGATCAGCCCTGACCGGCGCGCGGCACTTGTGATGGTCGCCATCGAAGGGTTTTCCTATGCCGAAGCCGCCAACATCCTTGGGGTTCCCGCCGGCACCTTGATGTCCCGCATCGCGCGCGGGCGTGAGGAACTGCGCGCGCTGCTGGATGATACCGCGCGCCGCCGCTCGATAAGGATCGTCGAGAAATGAGCCGGCGCGATTTCTCCGAACGCGACATCCACATGGCTCTCGATGGCGAGTTGCCGGGCGACGAGCGGACGGCCTATGAGGCATGGCTCGAGGCCAATGCCGAGATGAAGGCCAAGAGTGCACGCTACGCCGCCGACCGGGCAGCATTGCGCGCAGCCTTTAACGGCGTGCTGGACGAACCCGTACCGGTGCGGCTGAACAAGGTGGTGCTTGGCGAGGCGTCGGTGGTCAGAGCGGCGCCGTCGCGCTCGCGTTGGTGGCTTGCGGTCGCCGCTGCCGCCATGCTGGTGATTGGCGGTGCTGGCGGCTATCTTGCCGGCATCGGCGGCCTCGGCCTGGAAAATACGGCCGAGGACCAGCTTGCCGAAGAAGCGATCGCCGCCCACGTCATCTATGCCGCCGAAAAGCGGCATGCGGTGGAAGTGCCGGCAAGCGACAAGGATCATTTGCAGAGCTGGTTGTCGAACCAGGTGGGTTTGAAGCTCGTCGCGCCGGATCTGGCAGCGCAGGGATTCCAACTGGTCGGTGGCCGGCTGCTGCCTGCCGGCCAGGGCAAGGCCGCGATGCTGCTTTACGAGGACGACAAGGGCGCGCGCATTTCGCTCTTCGTCACCGCCGAATCGGCTGCCAAGGCCAAGGGCACCTATGGGTCGGAAGAAGATGGTCCTGCGGCTGTCTACTGGCTGGACAAGGGTTATGGCTGCGCCGTCGTCGGCTCGCTGCCGCGCGAGCGGCTGGCCGCGGTGGCCAAGAGCGCCTATGGCCAGCTTCTGGCGGCCTTGCAAAGCTGAGCAGGATCTCATTTTTCCGGAGCCGCGCCGATGCCGAAACACGGAGGTCGCTCAAAGCCTTTGCGCGACCTGCCTGCTGTCAAAACTGTCACAATTCGGCCCTAATCGAGGTGCGATAGCGCTTGCTTAATGCTGGCACTTCGGCTGGTGTGACCGATGTTTAGACTAGGGTCGTTTCCACAACCCAATCGAGGTTTTCTGAGCCCGCATGCCTGCCGAGATTCGCAAGGCCCGCGCGTCCGACGTCGATGACCTCGCCGCCATCGAAAAAGCTGTTTTCTCGAGCGACCGCATTTCTCGCCGTTCCTTTCGCCAACTGATCGAACGCGACACCGCCGAACTGCTGGTTGGCGAAAGCGATGGCCGCGTCGCCGGCTATGCAGTCGTGCTGTTTCGCAAGGGCAGCGGCGTCGCGCGGCTCTATTCGATCGCCGTCGGTCCATTTTTCGGCGGCCGTGGCGTTGGCCGCCTTCTGCTGGAAGAGGCCGAGACCGCTGCTTTCGAGCACGGCCGCATGATGCTTCGTTTGGAAGTCCGCGAGGACAACCCGCGCGCGATCCAGATCTACGAGCGGAGCGGCTACCGCAAGATCGGCCGCGAACCGGACTATTACGAGGATGGCGCCACGGCGCTGCGCTATGAAAAGACCTTGCGTGGCGACATTCCGGTCGCCACCGAAGTGCCGTTTTATCAGCAGACTTGCGAATTCACTTGCGGACCATGCTGCCTGATGATGGCGATGGCTTACTTCGGCCCCGGCTTCGTGCCGGACCCGGTGATGGAAATCCGGCTGTGGCGTGAGGCGACGACCGTTTTCATGATGTCCGGCCCCGGCGGCTGCGAGCCGTTCGGGCTGGCCGTCGCCGGCTATGAGAGCGGGCTTGCTGCTGAGATCTATGTGTCCTTCTATGGCGCGCTTTTCCTGCAATCGGTGCGCAGCGAAGACAAGCGCCGGGTGATGGAGCTGGCGCAGGTCGACTTTCGCCGCCGCGCGGAACTTTACGGCATCCCGGTGAATTACCGTTCATTCGGGCTTGACGACATTCGCACCGCGATCGCAGAGGGAAAACTGGTACTGGTCCTGATCAGCGGCTTCCTGATGTTCGGCAAGAAGGTTCCGCACTGGGTATTGGCCATTGGTGACGATGGCGATCATATCCTGATCCACGACCCCTGGGTCGAGGACGAGCGGCAGGAGACGATCCTCGATGCTGCCAACATTCCCGTGCCTTACGGCATCTTCATGAACATGGCGCAATTCGGCCGCGACGGATTGCGCGCCGCCATCACTCTCGGAAAGCGCGACAGCCAATGACCTGGGTCATCCTTACCGGCCGGCAGAACGATCTCGACCAGGTGGCGACGCCGCACAAGATTATCACCAATCGCGACTACCTTGCCCATCCGGCACTGTTTCGCGGGCAGCGGCCGAAGGTCATCAACCTATCGAACAATTACGGCTACCAGAGCCGCGGGTATTACGCCTCGCTGCTCGCCGGTTCGCGCGGCCACAAGGTCATCCCGACGGTCGAAACGATGATCGACCTGTCGGAGCGCAAGCTCTATGAGCATGCGTTGCCGGAACTCGAACTCGCACTCAACAAGTGCCGCAAGGATTTGGGCGGCGCTTTCCCGCAGAAGGTCTGCATTTTCTTCGGCATAGGACCGTCCAGGATCTGGGACCGCTTCGCCAAGCTGCTGTTCGACTGGTTTCGTGCCCCGGCGCTCGAGGTCCACATCAGGGACAGCGCCGAATGGGCCTCGATCCGCAAAATTGGCTTCCATCCCCTGGCCAGGATGACCGAGGACGAGGAAACGCACTTTCTCCAGTGCCTGGAGACCTACACCAACCGCGAGTGGCGCGACACCAAGGGCCGCACGCCGGCGCGCTACACTTTCGCCACGCTGGTCGATCCGCATGAGGAACTGCCGCCGTCGGAGATTTCGTCGCTGCGCCACTGGGCCAAGATCGCTGAAAAGATGGGCGTCGAAATCGAGCCGATCACCAAGCGGGATCTGGCCAAGCTCGCCAACTACGACGCGCTGTTCATCCGCGAGACCACCTCGATCTCCAACCACACCTACCGCTTTGCCCGCCGCGCCCAGCAGGAAGGCATGCCGGTCATCGACGATCCGCTGTCGATGATCCGCTGCACCAACAAGGTCTATCTCAACGAGCTGATGACCTACAACAAGGTACCGGTGCCGCCGACGGTGATGATAGCCGGCATCTCGGATCTGGAAGTTGCGGCGCAGACGCTGGGCTTCCCCCTGGTGCTGAAGATCCCGGACTCCTCGTTTTCGCGCGGCGTCAAGAAATGCGGCACCTTCGAAGAGTTAAAGACGCTCGCAACCGAATGGCTGGAGGATTCCGACCTCCTGATCGCGCAAAAATTCATTCCGACGGAATATGATTGGCGCGTCGGTGTCCTCGGCGGCCAACCCTTGTTTGCCGTCCATTATCTGATGGCCAAGAAGCATTGGCAGATCGTCAATCATAAGGCCAACGGCAAGCCCGACCAGGGCGGCATCAAGACCTTCACCCTGAAGGAAGCGCCGGCCCATGTCGTCGAGACGGCGGTGAGCGCGGCGCGCTGCATCGGCGACGGCCTCTACGGAGTCGACCTCAAGGAGACCAGGGACGGCGTCTTCGTCATCGAGGTCAACGATAACCCCAACCTCGACCACGGCTGGGAAGACTCCGGCGAAAAAGACGAGGTCTGGGTGCGGCTGACGCAGTGGTTCCTGGAGCGATTGGACCGGCCGGGCCGATGACATCCGAATTGAGGGGAAAAAGATGCTGTTCTTCGTAACCGAGGATTTTCGCGGCTGCGACCGTAAGGAGATCTACCGCCGTTTCCGCGACCAGGGCCGCCTGAAGCCGGACGCGCTGCTCGTGCACCACAGCTGGATCGCAGCGGATATGAGCCGCTGCTTCCTGCTGGTGGAGGCCGATGACGTCACACTCCTGCAGCGGTGGGTCATCGAATGGGCGGATCTGGTCGAATTCGAGATCGTTCCCGTGGCGACGAACAAGGATATGGTGGAGGCGTTGAGCGGACATCTCTGACCTGCGCGCGCTTCGACGAGGTATATCCAGACATTGTATTGATGGCAGATGTCCAGGCTGAGCCGATGACTGGCTCGCCCGGCTGTCGCACTTAGCCGGATTGCCTGATCGTCGCGTTCGACTTCAGCAGCCGGTTGATGTCCGACGCTTTCGATGGCACGCCGATCAAATAGCCCTGGGCCTCGACGCAGCCCTCCTTTTGCAGGAATTCAAGCTGCGCTTCGGTCTCGACACCCTCGGCGGTGACGGTGATGCCCAGCTGTGCGCCAAGCCCGATGATGGTGCGCACGATCGCCGCGGTATCGCGACTGTCGATGTCACGGGTGAAAGAGCGATCGATCTTGATCTTGTCGACGGGAAAGCGCCTGAGGTAGCCGAGCGAGGAATAGCCGGTGCCGAAATCGTCCAGCGCTATGCGGACACCCAGATCGCGCAGCTGCCTCAGTGTCTTGAGCACCAGATCGCTCTCGTCCATCAGCACCGTTTCGGTGATTTCCAGTTCAAGCCGGTTGGCCGGCACGCCCGAGAACGCCAGCGCCGAGATGACGCTGCGGGCAAAGGTGCCGCTTTTGATCTGCACGGCGGAGACATTGACTGCGATGCGCAAAGGCGCCCAGCCTGCCGCGGTCGTGCAGGCTTTCCGCAGCGCCCATTCTCCAAGCGGCACGATCAGCCCGGTCTCCTCGGCGGCCGGAATGAAGTCGTCCGGACGCACCAGGCCGCGCACTGGCGAACGCCAGCGCATCAAGGCTTCGGCACCGACGATTTCGCCGGAGGCGATGTTCATGATCGGCTGGAAATCCAGCTCGAATTCCCGGCGCGACAGCGCCGCCCTGAGATCGATTTCGAGCGCCCGGCGCGCGCGCACCATCGCATCCATGGCTGGTTCGAAGAAACGGTAGAGGTTGCGCCCTTCGCTCTTTGCCCGATAGAGCGCCATATCGGCGTTTTTCAGCAAAGTGTCGGTGTCCTTGCCGTCATTCGGAAACAGCGCGATGCCAACACTGATGCCGACGCGCATGTCGTGTCGCTTGTCGCGAAACGGCTTTCCGATGATCTCGACGATGCGTTTGGCCAGTTTTTCCGCATCGCCCGGGCTTTTGAGATTGAACTGGATTATGACGAATTCGTCGCCGCCGAAGCGAGCGACAACGTCCGTTTCATTGCGCAGGCACCGTTGCAGCCGTTCGGCCACGCATTTCAGCAGCCAGTCGCCGGAAGGGTGGCCCCAAGTATCGTTGACCGCCTTGAAGTGATCGAGGTCGAGCGAGAATATCGCCAGCGATCCGTCTTTCGTCTCGCTAAGGGCTTGGTCGAGCCGTTCGCGAAGCATCGAGCGATTGGGCAGGTTGGTCAGTGTGTCGTGATGCGCAAGGTGGGTCATGCGCTCTTCCACGCGCCTGCGCTCGGTCACGTCGTCGAATGTCGCGACCCAGCCGCCGCCGCTCATCGGCCGGCGTGCAACCAGCAGCGTTCTGCCATCGGCAAGATGGCGATGCGTTACGTGTGTTTTGCCCGCCCGCAGGCAGGCTTCGATTTGCGAAATTTCGCTGTCGGGGTCGAGCTTTGTGTAAATGCCCAGTTCCAGCAGCCGCTTAAAGGCATCACGGTGGCTCATGCCAAGCGGGAGGTCGGCCGGCCTGACATGGTAAAGTTCCAGAAAACGTTCGTTGCGCACGATCAGCTTGCCGTCCGCGTCGTACATCAAAAGTCCTTGCGACATGTTGGCAAGTGCCGCGTCGAAACGGCGGTGCTGCTCCTTCAACTCCTGCTCGGCGCGCCGTTGCTCGGTGATATCCTCGTAGATCGATACCCAACCGCCCGACGCCAGCGGCCGGTGCGAAATGTTGACGATACGCCCGTCTGCAAGCGTTTCCTCATAGGTGGAAGGTTTTGCCTGGTCGATATAGGGCTTGCGAATGGCATAGAGTTGCTCAGCGCTTTGCGAGGCGATGCCGATGTCCACGCTGTGCTGGAGGATGTCGAAAAACCGGATGCCGGGCCGTACCACTTCGGCGTCGAGGCGAAAGATACTGATGTAGTTCCTATTGCAGATGATCATCCGTTCATCGGCATCGAACATGCACAGGCCATGCGACATGTTCTCGACCGCTGCCGAAAAACGCTCGTTCTGTTCGCGCAGTTCGTCTTCAATCCGTTGCGGCAGACCAACGCCTTTGACCCGTCGTCGGCGGACGGACGAACCTGCCTTGATACCGGCAACGGGCATGTAGCGCGCCTATGGACCGTGGTTAACCACGGCACTCTTGTCCTTGCCGGTTAATTTACCGTTTTCAGCCGGCTGGAACGGCAGTCTGGCGTCGCGACTTCTCGATCGCCGCAAACCGTTTGAGAAAGGCATTCTGCGCCCAGGTCACCGAGCGCGGCGTGACATCGAAGCGCTCGGCATTGAAGCCGCGCGGCCGGCCGAAGAACTCCGTCGCCTCTGCCGTTGAAAAACCCGCAAGCAGCGTCGCTTCGAAATAAGCGGCGATCTGATCCGCTCGCTTGATCTCCTTGCGCAGTCCCGCGTCGAGTTCCGCTGGCAGCGAAAAGCGCAGATGGATGGCGCGCTGCAGCCTGATCTCGCAGTCCCTGTAGCTGCCGCCCATCACGGACTTGAACGGCGAGATCATGTCGCCGATGACATATTCCGGCGCGTCGTGCAGCAGCGCCGCCAACCGCGCATCGGCGTCGGCATCCGGCATCAGCTCGCCGACAAGCGTTTCGACGAGCAGCGAATGCTGGGCGACCGAAAAGGCGTGCTCGCCTCTGGTCTGGCCGTTCCAGCGCGCGACGCGGGCAAGGCCGTGAGCGATATCCGAGATCTCGATGTCGAGCGGCGAGGGGTCGAGGAGATCGAGCCGTCGCCCGGACAGCATGCGCTGCCAGGCGCGCGGCGGCGCCCCGGCGCGATCGGCCGCCATCAGGCCTCCTCCGCGCCGACGGCTTCCTGCGGAAAGCTGAATTTCGCCCAGGGCGGGATGGTGAGCGACACGGCGACATCGTCAGCCAGGATCGGCAGGCCGGCGTCGAACGCTGCCTTGACCCGGTCGATGCGGGCAATGGCGAGGCCTGTCGTGCCGGCGGTCGAGCCAAGCGTGCCGACCGGCCGCCCCTCCACGGTCAACTCTGCGCCCGAGGCGGGCAGGGAGCGTTCGGCCGAGACGATCAACACCCGGCGTCTGGCAGTGCCGCGATGCTGCATGCGCGAGACAACCTCCTGGCCGACATAGCAGCCCTTCTTGAAGCCGACGCCGCCGATCTCGTCGAGCAGCACGTCATGCGGAAACGCATCGCCGAGCTGATAGTCGGTGCCGCTTTCGGCAATGCCATGGGCGATGCGAAAGGCTTGCCATGCGGCAAGGTCGCCTCCTTCTGCGGTGCCATCATAGAAGCGTTTGACGATAGCATCGACGAACCGCGCATCGGCAAACGGTGCTGATTCAAATTGCGAGGCAGTTGAAGCGCTTTCCCATAGGACGGTCACAACAGGCTGATCCAGCTTGGAAATTTGGACTTTGGCGCGCAACTTGTAGAGCGTCAGCCGGCGCATGAAATCGTCGGCGGTCTCGGCACGGCATTCGAGGCGGAAAGCATTTTCGCCGGCGCGCGAGATCAGGAAGTCGAACAGGACCTTGCCTTGCGGCGTCAGCAGGGCGCCGGGCTTTGCTTCGCTGCTGCCGAGCACGTCGAGGTCGGTAGTCAGGATATTCTGCAAGAAGTGCCCGGCATCCGGCCCAGACACGGAAAGGAGTGCGCGATCTCTGAGCGAGGCAAAGGGCATGGTGGGAAAACGAGCCTGATCTTGCAAAACTGTCGGCCATTACGTAAGCCGCTGGCACTTCCCCCGCAAGAGACCTGATCCGCATGGCCCCCATCTACGATCTCATCCTGACAGGTGGCACCGTGGTCAACCACGATGGCGAGGGTTTTCGCGACGTCGGCATCAATGGTGGGCGCGTCGCTGCCATCGGCGATCTCCGCCAGGCGTCGGCCGGCGAGACAATCGACTGCCGCGGATTGCATATCCTGCCGGGCGTCGTCGATAGCCAGGTGCATTTCCGCGAGCCGGGACTGGAGCACAAGGAAGATTTGGGGACGGGCTCGCGGGCAGCGGTGCTTGGCGGCGTCACCGCCGTCTTCGAGATGCCGAACACCAATCCGCTGACCACCAGCGAGGCGACTCTTGCCGACAAGGTGCGGCGGGCCACCGGCCGCATGCATTGCGACTTTGCCTTCTGGGTCGGCGGGACCCGCGACAATGCAAAAGACGCCGGCGATCTCGAGCGGCTGCCGGGTGCGGCCGGCATAAAAGTGTTCATGGGCTCGTCCACCGGCGACCTGCTGGTCGAGGACGACGAAGGCGTTGCCTCGATCCTGAGGAACACACGCCGCCGCGCCGCCTTTCACTCCGAGGACGAGTTCCGGCTGCGCGAGCGGCTCGGCGAGCGCATCGAGGGCGATCCGTCCTCACATCCGGTGTGGCGCGACGAGATCGCCGCATTGCGCTGCACCGAGCGCCTGGTGCGCATCGCGCGCCAGGTCCGTGCCCGGATCCATGTGCTGCACATCTCGACCGCCGAAGAGATAGGCTTCCTCGAACAGCACAAGGATGTCGCGACTTGCGAGGCGACGCCGCATCATCTGACGCTGAGCGCAGATGACTATGCGCAGTTAGGCACGCTGATCCAGATGAACCCGCCGGTGCGCGCCGCGCGCCATCGCGAGGGGGTCTGGCAGGGCATTGCGCAAGGCGTTGTCGATGTCCTCGGCTCCGACCATGCGCCGCACACGCTGGCCGAGAAGGCAAAACCTTATCCGGCGTCGCCGTCAGGCATGACCGGCGTGCAGACTTTGGTGCCGATCATGCTGGATCATGTCAACGCCGGCCGGCTGACGTTGCAGCGCTTTGTCGACCTGACCAGCCATGGCCCACAGCGCATTTTCGGCATCGCCAGGAAAGGCCGTATTGCCGCCGGCTACGATGCCGATCTGACCATCGTCGACCTGAAGCGCCGCGAGATCATCGCCAACGCCCAGCAAGGCTCCAAGGCCGGTTGGACGCCTTATGACGGCAGGCAGGTGACCGGCTGGCCGGTCGGCACTATCGTTCGGGGCCGGCGCGTGATGTGGGAAGGCGAGATTGCCACGCCAGGCCAAGGCAGGGCGGTGGAGTTTTCCGAGGCGTTGGCGGGCTAAGCTCCCTGCCTCAATAAGGGCCAGGCCTGACCACTCAATCCCCAGCGACGAAGAACGTCCATTGCCCGGTCGGCGTGATGCCGACGCGGTAGAAAATGTAGGCGCCGAACTGCTTCATGTTGTCATAGTCGCTGGCAGTGACGATCTTGAATAACTCGACCCGCTGCCTGGCATCGAGCTTGTCCAACGGCAGGGCGAAAAAATACGGCCAGACGTAGAGATCCTGCGGCGTGCCTGCATCGACATGGACATAGCCGGCATTGAGCACCTCTTCCAGGATGGCGAGGATTTCCTGGCCTTCCGTGTCGCCTGAAAGCCCTTTCAGGAAGGCGATCGGGTCGCCCTCCATGTCGCCCAGCGACAATTGGGTCATCATGTCGCCCGTGCCGATCAGCGGCCGCAGTCTTTCGATGTCGCCGCTTTTGCACGCCTCGACGATCAGATCGTGCATGCGCCTGACCGGTTCCGGCAACTTGGCAAGGTCGTAAACGACTTCGGGCACAGGCGCGTCCGGATCGACATGCGGATTGGCCATGCCGCCATCGTCCGCTGGCCCTTTCGGTTCGGTTTGCCTTGGCTCGTCGGACGGAGTCGGCTGGCTGGCTGCAGGTGGCGTCGTGCCGAGCGGGCCGGGCATCGGCACGGTACTTCCGGGCGGCGACATGTCGCCGTCGGGCGGCGGCGTGACCGGCGAAGGCAGGTCTTCGCGCTTGATCTCGCTGAGGGCGTGAGCGGGACTGCTCGCAAGAAACAGTGCAAGTGGAATCGTGGCGCAGGAGGCGATAAGCCAAATGCTGAGTACCAGGCCGCGCGGCTTGCCTGATATCGAAAAATTCACCGCCTGCTACTCCCTGGTTCCAGGCCCACTCATGTGCCCGGACATGATGTGCCCGGACATGATGTCCGGCGACGCGCCGTCGTCAAAGAACCGGGGTCAGTGCCGCAGCCTTTCGGGCTCGAAGGCCCCGGCAATCACCTTTTCGCGCATGCGATCGAGCAGGGCAAGCGCCGAGGTCTCGCCATTGGTTCGCAGCATCTCGCCGAATGCCGTTTCGAGGGCTGCCTCGGCGATGATTTCCGGCTCGATCCCCGCCGACAATCCTTCCGCCCAGGCTTCGCTGTGGCTTTCCACGGCGGTCAGGCGCTTTTCTTCCCTGACCAGCGCGTCGATGTCGTTGACGCCATGTTCCATTGCGATGTCCACCCTTTCAAGCGGTGATCCGTTGGATAGGGATCAAGCTTGAGTTGTCCCTTTTACACGCAGGCGAAGTAAGTACTTGTAAATGCGACATTTTTTTGGTCGTTTTCTACAAAACCCGTCGCATTAAGCAAACCTGCGTCCGATCCGTTTCAAACTTAGCCGATTAGGCCGGCCAAGGGGACGGAAACCTTCAGTTTGAGTTAATTTCACATCTGCGCGCTAACGTTTCGTTAACATAGTTGCAAAAGTGCAACATCAGGTTTGCACCAAGACCTCACCCGAGGCAAGCGGAGAAGTGTCGAACGCGTCCGCCGCCAACAGCGCCGACGCTTGATTCCGCTTTGCCGGAACGGCAGCTGCCGCCGTCAGTTCCCGTAGCGCGAGGCGATGTCGCGAGACAGTGTCTCGCCTTCCTTCATGTAGCGGCTGATGGCTTCCGTCGCCGAGGCGGTGCATTGCGTATAACTGCCGCCGAAGGATCGGTAGCCGCGGTTGAAGCTGGCGATGAAGTGGGCGCGCCGCTCAGGGTTCGGATTTTCTGATGCGATCAGTTTTTCCATCTCGGCCCGCCACCGGTCGCCCTTCTCGCCGCATAGATTGCGCAGGAAATGCAACGAGCCGAGCACTTCCGCCAGCCGCAACAGCCCGGGCTCGAACGGCGCCTCGGCGGCAATGGCAGGACGCAAGCCGACAACCACACTAACGGCGAGGCAGGCGGCGAGAAACGGTGATGTGCGGTTCATGAGCCCTTGTGCTGAAACAATTTGTTGCCTGCAAGGCGATTCTCAAGCTCAGTTCGCGCCGCCCTTGCTGGTGGCCAGCAGGTCGTCGGCGATATCAAACACTGCATCGGCAAGCTGCATCGCTGTCATTTCGGCCAGTGTATAGAAGGCGGCGGTTTCGGCGTCGTCACTGGCCACCGCCTCGCCGCCGGCATAGTTGGCCCCAAACACCGTCAGCCGGTAGTCGACCGGATGCCCGTCGCCGCTGCCGTCGATGTGGATTTCCCGCAGCGGCCGGTAGTTGCGCGCCTGCAATCCGGTCTCTTCCAGCAATTCGCGCCTTGCTGCCTGTTCCAGCGTCTCGCCGGCTTCGACCTTGCCACCGGGAAAGGCATAAAGGCCCTGCGAGGGCGGTCTGGCCCGCTTGACCAGCAGCACCGTGTTCTCGCGCACGACGCAGACCGAGACTGCCGGAATGATCTTACGTGCTTCCATGGGTTCCCGATCGCTCGATTGGCATAGCCCGTTGTGGACCGGCCGTCGGCGAACAGCTTTAGCGGTTGCGAAAGGCAGGTTCCATGGTCACTTTCACATGTCACCCATTCGAGAGCTGAATTCATGTGCGGACGCTTTGCCTTGACCGCCACTCCGGACCAGACCGCCGCCCTTCTCGGTCTGGCGGAGTTGGAGGAGTTTCCGCCCCGCTACAATATCGCGCCGACGCAGCCGGTGCTGATGGCGCTCGCCGGATTGCCGCAGGCGCCGGGCTCGAACCTGCCCGACCGCCGCTCGATGCTGGTGCGCTGGGGCCTGATCCCGGCCTGGGTCAAGGATACGCGTAACTTCCCGCTGCTGTTCAACGCGCGTTCTGAGGGGGCTTCGGAAAAGCCGTCGTTTCGCGCTGCCATGCGCCATCGCCGCGCCCTGGTACCGGCTTCGGGATTCTACGAATGGCACCAAACCGCTGGCAGAAGAGGGCAGCCCTATTGGATGCGGCCAAAGCATGGAGGGCTTGTCGCCTTCGCCGGGCTGATTGAGACGTATGCCGAGCCGGGTGGCTCGGAAATGGACACCGGCGCCATTCTGACCGCCCACGCCAATGCCGATACTGCCCATATCCACGACCGCATGCCGGTGGTGATCCATCCCGAGGATTTCGCGCGCTGGCTGGATTGCCGCACGCTCGAGCCGCGTGATGTGGCCGATCTGCTGAGACCCACCCGGCCCGATTTCTTCGAAGCGATCCCGGTTTCCGACCTCGTCAACAAGGTCGCCAATACCGGGCCGGAGATTCAGGAGAAGGGCGTCGTCGAGCCTGAGCCCGAGAAGGTCAAGCGCCAGAAGTCCGGCGCGAACGACAGTCAAATGACATTATTTTAGCGAAAGCTACTATTTCCAGGACACCGTGAGCGCCTCAATCTTCACCCGACGGCATTCTCAGGCAGCGCGTGGCGACACGATCTTCTGTGCCGGCTTCTTCTTCTTCGCGGTGTGCAGAAGAGCTGCGACGATTGCTGCCGGGCCGATCGCCCGGTAATGGCTGGCGAGCGCCGGTTGCTTGGCGCGGTTGGATTCTTGCTTAGGCATTATTCTCTTCCCTGGTAACGTCTTCGTGTCTGCGTTTGCTGGCCGAATCCGACCAAATCGTGACGCTTGCTGATCTAGCCGGCGAATGTTTCATGACAGTGCCGATCTGTTTAATAAAATGTTTCAGTGGCTCATTTCCTGTGAGCCAACGATATTTTTGGCGAAGGTAGCGACTTGACGGCAACACCGGGCAAGGCGATAAAGCCGGCCATGAAAACGTCTTTCGCCATTTGTGGCATTTGCATTATCGACTAGCCTCGCGCTGGTCCTGGACGTTTTCGCCTCATCTCCTCCCAGATTGGACAAACGCCCCGGCCAGCAGGCTGGAGCTCGATTTTGCGCCTCGGCGTGACCGACTCCATCCAGAGCACGATCCCAAAAGATCATGCTCAAACAAAGTAACGCACCGGAACGCACGTATGTCTGAAGCATCGAAGAGCCTGCGCCTCTACAACACGCTAACGCGGAGCAAGGAGGATTTCTTCCCGATCGATCCGCGCAACGTGCGCATGTATGTCTGCGGCCCGACGGTCTACGACTTCGCCCATATCGGCAATGCGCGGCCGGTGATCGTCTTCGACGTGCTGTTCCGTTTGCTGCGCCATCTCTACGGGCAAGCGCATGTCACTTACGTCCGCAACATCACCGACGTCGACGACAAGATCAACGCTCGCGCGCTGCGCGATTTCGGCGGCGAGATTGCCTTGGGCAAGCTGTCGCTGAACGAAGCGATCACGCGGGTCACCGAAAAGACCGCCGATCAGTTCCACAAGGACGTGGCGGCGCTCGGTTGCCTGGAACCGACGGTCGAGCCGCGCGCCACCGAGTTCGTCGAGCCTAGGCCCGACGGCAAGGTCGACATGATCCTCTTGATTCAACGCTTGATCGAACGCGGCCATGCCTATGTCGCAGCTGGAGAAGTCCTGTTCGACACCGCTTCCATGCCGGACTACGGACAGTTGTCGAAGCGCAATCTCGACGAGCAGCAGGCAGGCGCCCGCGTCGCCGTCGATGCGCACAAGAAGAACCCGCAGGATTTCGTGCTGTGGAAATTGTCTTCGCCCGAGGAACCGGGCTGGGAGAGTCCGTGGGGCAGGGGTCGGCCGGGCTGGCACATCGAGTGCTCGGCGATGTCGGCCGCCTATCTCGGCGAGGTGTTCGACATCCATGGCGGTGGTCTCGACCTGATCTTTCCACACCACGAGAACGAGATCGCCCAGTCACGTTGCGCCCACGGCACCGAAACGATGGCCAAGGTGTGGATGCACAACGGTTTCCTGCAGGTCGAGGGCCAGAAGATGTCCAAGAGCCTGGGCAATTTCTATTCGATCACCGAACTGCTGGAGACGGAGACTTTTGGCGGCCGCAAATGGCCGGGCGAGGTGCTCAGGCTGGCGATGCTGATGACGCATTATCGCGAGCCGATCGACTTTTCCGTACGCAAGCTGGAAGAGGCGGAGAATACGCTGCGCAAATGGAAGCGAGCGGCCGATCTGGCGCCGCCAACGGCAAAATCGGTGCCGGCGGATGTGATCGAAGTGCTGTCGGATGACCTCGCCACCTATCCCGCATTCCAGTTGCTGACCCAGTTGGCTGGCGATGCTGTTGATTTCGACGCTGGTAGCAGCAACGCAGCCGCCGAAGACAACGATGCTGCCACTTTGCTGAAGGCATCGCTGCTGTTCCTCGGCTTCGACGTCGCAACAGCCAAGGTGGATGAAGACGCCATTGCCAAAGCGATCGCCAAACGCCTCGCGCTGATCGCCGCCAAGAACTGGGCCGAGGCCGACCGCATCCGCGACGAGTTGCTGGCGCAAGGCATCCAGTTGAAGGACGGCAAGGACCCTGTCACCGGCGAACGCATCACCACCTGGGAGGTAAAAAGATGATCGATCATCTCGGCATCACCGTTTTGGATTTCGACGTGTCGAAAGCTTTTTACGACAGGGCGATGGCGCCGCTTGGTGCCTCGCTGCTCTACATGGTGCCGCAGGAATATACCGGCGGCGCCAAGGTCGGCGGCTACGGCCGCGACCGGCCAGTGTTTTGGCTGCATGCCGGCAAGGACAAGCCGAAGGATCATCAACACGCCGCTTTCACGGCGCGCAGCCGTGCCGAGGTCGATGCCTTTCACGCGGCGGCAATCGCCGCCGGCGGCAAGGACAATGGCGGGCCGGGCCTGCGCCCGCACTATCATCCGAACTATTATGGCGCCTTCGTCTTCGATCCCGACGGCAACAATGTCGAGGCGGTCTGCCATGCTCCGGAGTAAAATGCGATGAGCCTTGACAACAGACCGGTGTATACGGGCGGCTGCCAGTGCGGCGCAGTGCGCTTCCGCGTCGAAGGCGCGCTCGGCGATGCCTCCGTCTGCCATTGCCGCATGTGCCAGAAGGCGAGCGGCAATTTTTACCTGCCGCTGGTCTCGGTGCGCGGCGCAGGACTCGACTGGACGCGCAGCGAGCCCAAACGCTTCCGCTCGTCCAATGCGGCGTTGCGCGGTTTCTGCGCCGAATGCGGCACGCCGCTGACCTTCGAAGCGACCGACGGCGTGGCGCTCGCCATCGCCGCATTCGACCACCCCGAGGAGATCGCGCCGACGATCCAATGGGGTGTCGAAGCCAAGCTCCCCTATGTGGATCATGTCCACGAATTGCCCGGTGAGGAAACGATGGCCGACGTCTCGTCTGCCTCCTATCTCGCCGACCTCGTCTCCTACCAACATCCCGACCATGACACCGAACAATGGCCGCCGGAGGAAAGATCATGACCGAAACCGTTCGTACCGGCGGCTGCCAGTGCGGCGCCGTGCGCTTCCGCATCCACGGCGCGCTCGGCCGCCCCTCGATCTGTCATTGCCGCATGTGCCAGAAACAGTTCGGCTCGTTTTTCGGCGCGCTTGTGACAGTGCCGAGCGACGGCGTCGAATGGCTGCGCGAGGAGCCGAGTTACTTTCAGTCGTCGGTCAACATCGATCGCGGCTTCTGCGCCCGCTGCGGCACGCCGCTGACCTACCGCCAGCCCGGCGCGCTCGAGATCGCCATCGGCGCCTTCGACGACCGTTCCGATCTGGCGCCGCAGATCCAGGTCAACTACGCCGCCAGGCTGCCTTGGGTGGAGACGATCTTCGACGCGCCAATCCACGACGATCCGGATTTCTACGCGCGACAGGAGTCAATCATCTCCTTCCAGCATCCCGATCACGAGACGGCCAACTGGCCGCACCAGGGCCTGAAACTATGAGCAGCGAATTCCGCACCCTCTATCCCGAGATCGAGGCTTTCGAGTCCGGCATGCTAGACGTTGGCGATGGCCATCAGGTCTATTGGGAGCGCTCCGGCACCCGCGGTGCCAAGCCGGCGGTATTCCTGCATGGCGGACCGGGCGGCACCATTTCGCCAAAGCACCGGCGGCTGTTCGATCCGACGCTGTACGATGTCATCCTGTTCGACCAGCGTGGCTGTGGAAAATCGACGCCCAATGCCTCGCTCGAAGCCAACACCACCTGGCATCTGGTCGCCGACATAGAGCGGCTGCGCGACATGTGCGGCTTCGACAAATGGCTGGTGTTCGGCGGCTCGTGGGGTTCGACGCTGGCGCTGGCCTATGCCGAGACACACCCCGAGCGGGTCAGCGAACTGGTCGTGCGCGGCATCTACACGCTGACCCGCGCCGAACTCGAATGGTACTACCAGTTCGGCGTCTCGGAGATGTTCCCCGACAAATGGGAGCGGTTTTTGGCGCCCATTCCGGAGGCTGAGCGCGGCGACATGATGGCCGCCTACCGCAAACGGCTGGTCGGTAGCGATCCTGTGGCGCAGGTCGAGGCCGCTCGCGCCTGGAGCCTGTGGGAGGGCGAGACGATCACTTTGCTGCCGGAACCGGAAACCAGCGGTCCCTTCGGCCAGGATGATTATGCCCTGGCCTTCGCCCGCATCGAGAACCACTATTTCGTCCATGCCGGCTGGCTGGAAGAGGGACAGCTGCTGCGTGATGCATGGAAGCTTAAGGATATACCGGGTAGCATCGTTCACGGCCGCTACGACATGCCGTGCCCGGCGCGCTATGCCTGGGCGCTGCACAAGGCGTGGCCGAAAGCGGATTTCCATCTGATCGAAGGTGCCGGCCACGCCTATTCGGAGCCGGGCATCCTCGACAGGCTGATCCGCGCAACGGACGTGTTTGCCGGGAAATGACGATGGCTCGCGAGCGCCTTTATCTGTTCGACACGACGCTGCGCGATGGTCAGCAGACGCCGGGTATCGACTTTTCCGTCGAGGACAAGATCGCCATCGCCAAGCTGCTCGACGAGTTCGGCATCGACTACGTCGAGGGCGGTTACCCTGGCGCCAATCCAACCGACACCGCCTTTTTCGCCGAGCGTCGCACGGCCGATGCCAAGTTCGTCGCCTTCGGCATGACCAAGCGGGCAGGAGTGTCGGCCTCGAACGACCCCGGCCTCACCGCGCTGGTCCAGTCGAAGTCGGATGCCATCTGCTTCGTCGCCAAGAGCTGGGACTACCATGTCCGCGTCGCGCTCGGCTGCACCAATGAGGAGAACCTCGAGGCGATCAAGGCCTCGGTCGAGGCGGCGCTCAGTGCCGGCAAGGAGGCGATGGTCGACTGCGAGCATTTCTTCGATGGCTTCAAGGCCAACCCCGATTATGCGCTGGCCTGCGCCAGGACGGCCTACGATGCCGGCGCGCGCTGGGTGGTTCTATGCGACACCAATGGCGGCACGCAGCCCTCCGAGGTGCGCGCCATCGTCGAAAAGGTGATCGCGGCCGGCATACCGGGCGACCATCTCGGCATCCACGCCCATGACGACACCGGCCAGGCGGTGGCGAATTCGCTTGCCGCCGTGGAGGCCGGCGTGCGCCATATCCAGGGCACGCTGAATGGCATAGGCGAGCGCTGCGGCAACGCCAATCTGATCTCGATCGTGCCGACATTGTCGTTGAAGCCTGCCTTTGCCGGCCGCTTTGCAACAGGCATTTCAGCGGAGGCGTTGACCGGTATATCGCGCTTGTCCCGCGCCTTCGACGAGTTGCTGAACCGTGCGCCGGAAGCGCAGGCCCCCTATGTCGGCGCCTCCGCATTCGCTACCAAGGCCGGCATCCATGCCTCGGCGCTGGCCAAGGAGCCGGCGACCTACGAGCATGTGCCGCCAGAGACTGTCGGCAACCGCCGCCGCGTCATGGTTTCGGACCAAGGCGGCAAGGCGAATTTCATGGCCGAGCTGAAACGGCGCGGCATCGACATGCCCCGGGACGACCATCGCCTCGACGCGCTGATCGCCGTGGTCAAGGAGCGTGAGGCGGAGGGCTACGCTTACGAAGGCGCCGACGCCAGCTTCGAGCTTCTGGCGCGCAAGATGCTGCATGGCGTGCCGGAATTCTTCCGCGTCACTTCATTCCGCTGCATGGTCGAGCGCCGCTTCGACGCCAACGGCCAGCTGAAGACGGTCTCGGAGGCGATTGTGAAAGTGCTGGTCGAGGGCGAGGAGAAGATGTCGGTCGCCGAAGGCCATGGCCCGGTCAACGCGCTCGACATTGCGCTGCGCAAGGATCTCGGCAAATTCCAGAGCGAGATCGCCGATCTCGAGCTGGCCGACTTCAAGGTGCGTATCCTCAATGGTGGCACCGAGGCGATTACCCGCGTGCTGATCGAATCGCATGACGGCACCGGTGCGCGCTGGTGGACGGTCGGCGTCTCCGAAAACATCATCGATGCTTCGTTCCAGGCGCTGATGGATTCGATCGTCTACAAGCTGATGAAGAACCGCGACATGGCCGGGCTGATCGCGGCGGAGTGAGGAAATGGGCTTCACGATAAGCTGGGTCGCATTCAATGGTCTGCCACTCGCGAAGGCAGCGCTGGCTTTCGGTCTGGCTCAGAGCGGACAATCGGACGAGGTTTTTGATTTTGACTACAATGGCGTGACGGTTGGTCAAAATTGGTCTGTCGTCATTTTTAACGACGTGAACATGGACCTGGTGGACGAGAAGCGCCTGGCTAACCTTTCGACGGGCAGGGACATTGTCGTCGTTCACAATATCGATACGGTCATGCTGCAATGGGCCGAACAGTGGCGCGACGGGCACGAAGTCTGGAGCATACGACACACCAGCGCAGACGGTGCGCGCAACCTGGAAGCGACAGGAAACCTTCCATCCTGTTTCGAGGAGATCCGCCGCGAGCGCTTCGCAGATCAGGATCGCGAGGACGCAGGTGCTGCCGCCATAGACTTTATCGCCGATATTCCGATCGAGGTGGCAGAATGCGTGACGGGCTTTCGTCACGACACCGTTGGAGCGGAATTCATGGAATTGGTGCCTGCGCCCGGCGAGACCAAATGACTGCGGGCTTCGCGCATTTCAATGAACTGGTGAAAACTCCGGGTTCTTGAACCATCAGCGAGACTCCATTGATCCATCAGAACTTTGCGATGGTCTTGCCGGGGCCGCTGGCGCATAGCCTTGGGCCATGGCTACCCAAGTACTTCAAATCGAGGCCGATACCAAAGCTCGTCGCGGCTTCTTGCTGGCGCTCGGCGCCTACCTGCTTTGGGGGCTGCTGCCCTTCTACATGAAGGCTGTCGCGCATCTGCCGCTGGCCGAAGTCATCGCCCACCGCATCGTCTGGTCGGTGCCGATCGCGGCCGCCGTCCTGGTCTGGGCGGGCCGCACTGCCGATTTCAAAGCGGCCGTTCGTTCGCCGCGCATCATTTCGATGGCGCTGCTGACGGCGGCGCTGATCTCGGTCAACTGGGGCATCTATGTCTGGGCGATCGCGGTCGACCGCACGATCGAGACCGCGCTTGGCTATTACATCAACCCGCTGGTCAGCGTCGTTGTCGGCGCGCTGCTGCTCGGCGAACGGCTCGACCGCCTGCAGATCGCGGCGGTGGTGCTCGCGGCAATCGCCGTCGCGGTGCTAACCATCGACGCTGGCAAGCTGCCCTGGGTGTCGCTGGTGCTGGCCTTTTCCTTTGCCGCCTATGGCTTCTTCCGCAAGACGCTGCCAATTGGTCCAAGCCAGGGCTTCCTGCTCGAAGTGCTGCTACTGTCGGTGCCGGCGCTCGGCTACATCGTCTTCCTGATCGCCACAGGACAGGATCATTTCGTCTCCAGCTCCTTGAACGACACCGCCTTGCTGGTCGGCTGCGGACCGGTCACCGCCGTGCCGCTGCTGTTGTTTGCGTTCGGCGCCAGGCTGCTGCGCCTCTCCACCATCGGCATCATGCAATATATCGCGCCGACAATCGTCTTTTTGATCGCGGTGCTGATTTTCGGCGAACCCTTCGGCAGCGTTCAGGCCATCGCCTTCGGCCTGATCTGGGCGGCGCTGGCGATGTACTCCTGGTCGATGTTTTCTTCGGCGCGCAAGACCGTCGCCGCATCCGCTCGATCCGCGTAACGAAGAAAGGCGGCTGGCGGGCCTAATGCCGGCAGCCGCCTCTTTCACGGTCGCTCAGCGCTTCGGCCCGAAGCCTGGATAGGGCTGCAGCGGCACGACGGCGGCAATGTCCATCATGCCGGCCTTGACCAGCGGCAAGGTTGCGAGATGGCTGCGCACGTCGGCATCGCTGCCGGCCTCGAACATCATGCCGCTGCCGGGAATGTCGCCTCGATTCCACACCTGACGCACGGCGCCTTCGGCATAGAGCGTGCGGCGCTGCTCGGCCTCGCCGGGCAGCAGAGGCGCGAAATCGGCGTCGGTGAACTTTTCGGTGTTGCGCACAAGAAGGGCAAAGAACTGCATCGGAATCTCCTGATGTTGGCCGTTGGAATGGCGAAAATATTCGCTTCGGCTGGCCAGACAGTCCAAGACTGATTAGGCTAAAGTTGAGACCTCACGGGACTTGAGCATCGGAGCAACAATGTTCGACCTGCGCCAGCTCCGCTATTTCATCACGGTGGCCGAAACCGGCAATGTCGGGCGTGCCGCCGAATTGCTCCACATCTCGCAGTCGCCGCTCAGCCGCCAGATCATGCAGCTGGAGCAGCAACTGGGCATCACATTATTCGAGAGGGCGAGGCAGCGTGTTCATCTCAATCCCGAAGGCCGCGCCTTTCTTACCGAGGCGCGTGCGCTGCTGGCCCATGCAAGACGGCTGGAGGAGCTCGGCCGCAATCTCGCCAGCGGTACGGTCGGCCGTCTCGCCATCGGCTATGTCGAAGGTGCGGTCCATGCCGGGCTTGTCGCTCGGATGCTGCGCCAGTTTCGCCGCGACCGGCCCGAATTTCATCTTCAACTGAAGGGCCAGCGTTCCGCCGCGCAGATCGAAGCGCTGCGCGAACGATCGCTCGATCTGGGCCTCGTCTACACGCCTCCTTCTGCCGACGATCCCGACATCGCCGCCTTGCTCATTATGCGCGAGCCTCTGGTTCTGGCGATGCCGGAAAGCGATCCATTGGCCGAAAATCGCGGAGATACTGCCGCAGCAACTGGACGGACGCACCTGGATCACGGTGGTGCGCCAGCCTGACGACACCAACCGCAGCCAATTTCTCGCCGCCTGTGCGAAGGCCGGTTTCCTGCCCGACATAGCCTATGAGACGACCGATCCGTTGACGTCGTTGGGCTTGGTCAGCGCCGGGCTTGGGCTGGCGACGGTGCAGGCCAGCCTGCGGAGTGCCGCGCCGCCTCAGATCGTGTTTCGCGATCTGCCGTGGTTCGAACGCACCGTCTCGATCCATCTCGCCTGGCGACGTCAGGACAAGCGGGCGGTCATCGCGGACTTAAGGAAGGCAGTAGGGAAGGAGTTAATGAAGGAGTTAATAGTGAATAGTGAATAGTGAATAGTAAAGTACAACACCTTCCGAACCGGCGCGCGTGTCTATCCCTACTCCCTACTCCCTACTCCCTACTCACTCTACATTTTATCAATCACCGACTGCACGCCCTCCGTCGGTGCATCGACGGAGGATCCCGCCACCATGATGGCGGCTACGATCGCTTCCGGGTCCTCGACCACCAGCGGCTTGACCCGCTGCGCGGTGTGGATGAAGCCTTCCGTTGCCATGTGGTCGAGCAGCGCCAGCATCGGATCCCAGAACCCTCCGACGTTGCCGAAGACGATCGGCTTACGATGATGTCCGAGCTGCGCCCAAGTCATGATCTCGACGATCTCCTCGACGGTGCCGATGCCGCCGGGCAACGCCACAAAGGCGTCGGATTTCTCGAACATCCTGTGTTTGCGCTCGTGCATGTTGTCGGTGATGACGAGCTCGTCGAGCCGGTCAAGCGCGGTTTCGGTCGCCTCCCGGTTCATCAGAAAACGTGGAATTATGCCCGTTACCTTGCCGCCGGCCTTTAATGCCCCTTCAGCGACGGCACCCATGATACCTTTAGTGCCGCCGCCATAAATCAGACGCAGGCCGGACTTGGCGATCGAGCGGCCAAGCAGGTGTCCGGCCTTGATATAGGTTTCATCTCGGCCCGGGGACGAGCCGCAATAGACGCAGACAGATCGAATCGTGTTCATGTTATGATTGGTGATAGGGACTATTGGCATGGTCAAGCCCCGGAGCGGGCTTTTTCTTGTCGGCTTTGGCAAAACAGGCTAGACCGAAATTAGGTGGCTAAGGGGCAGGGAAACATGGCAATTAATCCGTTGAAGGCGTTTTTGTTCGCGGCTGGCGGCTCCGTCGCTGCGGCGGGAACCGCCTATGTATCGGGCGCACTCGACCCGTATCTCAATTCTACCCCGCCTGCGGAAGTCGCGGCGCTGACGCCGCCGGTTTCGAAACCGGTCGCTCCGGCAACCGAGGGGCGGCTGCCGTCTGCGCCCGCCGCGTCCACCGATGCGGCGACGCCCGCCGCGCCGGCCGCTGCAGGTGCGATCGTGCCGACCTTCGACATCGTGCGCGTCGAAAGCAACGGCTCGATCGTCGTCGCCGGCAATGCAGCGCCCAACGCCAAGGTCGAGATTCTCAACGGTTCGACTGTGCTCGGCTCGACGGTCGCCGGTCCCGACGGCGCCTTTGCCATTATTCTCGACGATCCGCTGAAGCCCGGCGACTATACGATCACGCTTCGCTCTACGGCCGACAATGTCGTGACCGCCTCGGCGCAGACCGCCGTCGTTTCGATTCCCCAGAATTCCACCGGTCAAGTGCTGGCAATGGTCGAGGAGCCGGGAAAGCCGTCCGAACTGCTCACTGTTCCCGCCCCTGAGGCAAAATCTGACGCCTCGCCGCCAACCGGCGAACAGGCGGCCGTTCAGCCACCCGCCACCGGCACCGAATTGCCGGCTGCCGCAGCGCCGGCCGCCCCGGCGGCTGATGTTCCAGCAGCGCCTGCTTCTGCCGCGCCGGCCGCTGTTGAAGCCGCACCGGCTCCGGCAGCGCCCGCCACACCGGCAGCGCCTGCTACTTCCACGGCGGAGCCCAAGGTCGTCGTCGAAGCCGTCGAAATCGACGGCAACAAGATTTTCGTTGCCGGGGTCGCCGATCCCGGCCGCAAGGTGCGCGCCTATGCCAATGATATCCTGCTCGGCGACGCGAAGACCTCGCCCGACCGCCACTTCCTGGTCGAAGCGACACGCGACGTCCCGGTCGGCACCTACACCATCCATGTCGACGCGCTCGACGCCGACGGGGTGACGGTGGTGGCTCGTGCCGCCGTGCCGTTCGAACGCGAGCCGGGCGAGGCGGTTGCCGCCGTCGCACCCGCCGAGCCAAAGCCTGCCGAGGTAAAACCAGCCGAGCCGAACGCTCCGGCCACCGAAGCCGCACCGGCGACAGCCGCCGAAACGCCCGCAACTGCCCCCATTCCTGCCACCGAGGCCCCGGCCGAAATGGCCGTCGCGACGCCTCCGGGCGAAGCTCCCGAGACCGTAGGCCCCAAGCTCGAACATGCCGATGGCGCAGTCATTATCCGCCGCCATGACACGCTGTGGCGGATTTCGCGGCGGGTCTATGGCCAGGGCATGCGCTACTCGACCATCTATCTCGCCAACCAGGACCAGATCAGCAATCCGAACCGCATCTGGCCGGGGCAGGTGTTCAAGGTGCCGGAGAAATCGAAAGAAGGCGAGCCCGCCGATCTCAAGGCAATGGGCGACCAGATGACGACGGCGCCAGTCAAGACTGAGTAGCCGTTCTGCCCATCAGGATAGCTTGCGGCAGGGCCAGTCATCGTTTATCGCCGATGGACGATGACCGAATCCTCCCTCGTAACGGACCGACGCCGCGCGGCAGATGAACACGCGCCGGCCAACTGCACGCCGGCCAACTGTACGCCGGATAGCCGCTCCGTCGCTGTCCGGCTCGCGGCCCTTTCGCATCCGGCGCGGATCGAAATTCTCAAACACCTTTCCGCAAGCCGTTCCTGCTGCTGTCGCGAGGTCGTCGAGCATCTCGACCTGGCGCAGTCCACCGTTTCCCAGCATTTGAAGATTCTGGTCGAAGCCGGGCTTATCCGCTTCGAGCCTGACCGCCAGCGCTCGCGCTATGAGCTCGACCGTGCTGCGCTCGCCGATGTTTCCGCGTCGCTGGCCGCGCTGGTCGATTCCTGCTGCTCCGGCCGCTAAGATATAAAAAGGTAAACAAGAATGGCCGAGAAAAACGTTTCCGCCGATTCCGGCTCGACCTTCAGAACGTTGCGCAATCTCTGGCCCTATATGTGGCCGGCCGACCGCGCCGACCTGAGGGCGCGGGTGGTGTGGGCAACCGTGCTGCTGGTTGCCGCCAAGCTGACCCTGGTGGCCGGACCCTATTTCTTCAAATGGGCGACCGACGCACTGGCCGGCGACGCCAAATCTCCGCCGCCGCTGCCGGCCTTCCTGCTGGCGCCGGTCATGCTGGTCGTCGCCTACAATGCCGTGCGGCTGGTGCAGCTCGGCTTCAACCAGTTGCGCGACGCCCTGTTTGCACGGGTCGGCCAGCATGCCGTGCGCCGGCTCGCCTTCCGCACCTTCGTACACATGCATGAATTGTCACTGCGCTTCCACCTCGAACGGCGCACCGGCGGCCTGTCGCGTGTCATCGAGCGCGGCACCAAGGGCATCGAGACGATCGTCCGCTTCACCATGCTGGCGACGGCGCCGACGATCGTCGAATTCGCGCTCACCGCCGGCATCTTCGCCGTCACCTATGGCTGGCTTTACGTGCTGGTGATCGCGGTCACGGTCTGGCTTTATGTGTGGTTCACCGTCAGGGCGAGCGATTGGCGTATTTCGATCCGCCGAGAGATGAACGACAGCGATAATGAAGCCAGCACGAAGGCGATCGATTCGCTGCTTAACTACGAAACAGTCAAATATTTCAACAACGAAGCCATGGAGGCCGAGCGCTTCGACCGTTCCACGGCGCGCTATGAGGTGGCGGCGACCAGGACCTGGACCTCGCTTGGCTGGCTGAACTTCGGCCAAGGCGTGATCTTCGGCATCGGCATGACCGTCGTCATGGTGCTGTCGGCGCTTGAGGTGAAGGCAGGCACGCAGAGCGTCGGCGATTTCGTCTTCGTCAACGCCATGCTCATGCAGCTTTCGGTGCCGCTGAATTTCATCGGCATGATCTACCGCGAAATTCGCCAGGGCCTGACCGACATCGAAAACATGTTCGATCTGCTCGACGTCAAGCGCGAGATCGTCGATCGGGCGGGCGCCAAGCCACTGGTCGTCGATGCCGGTAAGGTCGAGTTTCGTGACGTGCATTTTTCCTACGACCCCAACCGCAAGATACTGAAGGGCATCAGCTTCGAGGTGCCGGCCGGCAAGACGGTGGCCATCGTCGGCCCCTCCGGAGCCGGAAAGTCGACCATTTCGCGGCTTTTGTTTCGTTTCTATGACATTCAGCGTGGCACGATTCTGATCGACGGCCAGGACATTCGCGACGTCAAGCAGGAGAGCTTGCGCGCCGCCATCGGCATGGTGCCGCAGGACACGGTGCTGTTTAACGACACCATCGCCTACAACATCCGCTACGGCCGCATCGGCGCCAGCGAGGAGGATGTGCGCAAGGCGGCAGAACTGGCCCAGATCGGACCGTTCATCGAGCGGCTGCCCGACGGCTATCGCTCAATGGTGGGCGAGCGCGGGCTGAAACTGTCCGGCGGCGAGAAGCAGCGGGTGGCGATTGCCCGCACCATCTTGAAGGCACCGCCGATCCTGATGCTCGACGAGGCGACCTCGGCGCTGGACAGCCACACCGAGCAGGAGATCCAGGCGGCACTGGACCTGGTCAGCCAGGGCCGCACCACCCTCGTCATCGCCCATCGACTGTCTACAGTGATTTCGGCCGACGAGATCATCGTCCTGCAGGACGGCCAGATCGCCGAGCGCGGCACCCATGCCGCCTTGATGGCCAAGCGCGGCCTATATGCATCGATGTGGGACCGGCAGCGCGAGGCAAGCGAGGCCGAGGAGCGGCTGCGCATTGCCCGCGAAAGCGACGAGTTCGGCGTCGTCGTCCGCCGCCGCACCTCGGAGGTGAGCTGAAATTCGTGCTTGACCTCAACTTAAGTTGAGATCGTAGGCCGTTTTGGATCGTAGCAAGATGCGTCGTTCAAAAACGGAGACAATCGATATGAATGGGATAAATCAGGCAGTTAGTGGCGGCAGCGTATTCCGGGTGGACAAGTTTGTCGTTCCGGCCAACGCTCGCGAGGAGATTCTTGCCAAGGTCCGGATGACGCATGAATTGCTGCGCCAGCAGCAAGGGTTCGTCCAGGATTTCCTGCTCGAGCAATTCTCGGGGCCGGGGGAGTTCAACCTCGTGACCATTGTCGAATGGGAAGGGCAGGCCGCTGTCGATAAGGTCGTGCCGATCATCAAGGCCGCGCATGAGCGCATCGGCTTCAATCCTCAGGAGACCATTGCGCGACTTGGCGTCAGGGCCGATATCGCCAATTACCAGCGGATTCCCGCGGTGTAAGCTCTCTATGGCCAGCCTGCTCCCGGCGCGGTAGCCTCGATGCTGAGCACCTGGCCGGTACGGGCATCGCTGATCATATGTTCGAAGCCGCGCCATTCGGCGGCCACGATGAACAGCGTTTTTCCCTCGCTGCCGCCGAGCATGCAGGCAAAACAGCCGCGATCGACGTCGACGCTTTCGAGCATTGTGCCGCCCTCGCGCACCCGCACGCAATGCCTGTTCGGAACGTCGGCGTACCAGGCGGCACCTTCGGCATCGAGGCAGATGCCGTCGGGAAAACCGTTGCCAAGATTGGCCCAGACTCTCCGATTGGAAAGGTGGCCATCGGCAGCGATGTCGAAGGCGGTCAGCCGGTTGGCGTGGGATTCGGCAACGACAAGCGTCTTGTTGTCGGGCGTCACTGCCATGCCATTGGCGAAGGCGAGATTCTCAGCCACCTGCCGAGCCGAGCCGTCAGGTGCAACCAGCACGACGGTGCCGGGGCCGAAATGCTGGCCGGAAGCCGGAGCCGGCCCACCACCATTGACGTAGATGTTGCCGCGCCCGTCGACGACGATCTCGTTCCATGGGCTCTTCGACAGATGTCTCAGATCGGCATGGGTGACCAATGTCCCGTCAGCCTCCTGCCTGAGGATCAGCCCTTCGCGGCCGGACACGACAAGCAGCCGCCCGTCCGGCAGCCAGTCGATGGAGTAGGGCAGGGTGGCCGGCACGATGAGCGCGATCTCGCTGTTGCCTAGGGCGTCAACGGCGATGATCTGGCCTGTGCCCCAGTTGCAGAACCACAGCCGGCCATCGTGCCAGCGAGGCGACTCGCCAAAGGCCAGACCGTTCATCACCACTTGCGCTTGCCTGGCTGCTGATTTCTGCATGGGCCGAGAACCTCCGGGTTTGCGCAAATCGTCACGGCCGAAAGGCCGATGAGAGGCGCTGTCTTGCCAAGGACGGGCGTGGGGGCTTCGTGCCGACAATCGCAATCAACATATTTCCGGTTGACCACTTCGGCAGTCCGGATGCTGCCAAGGACGCCCCTGAGGCGGCACGACCGCCAACACCCGACCGCCTGATTGTCGCGTTGCGGCGAAGGGGTGTTTCCGCTATTGAGGCCGGACTTGGAACCAAGGTTGCCCTCATCCCATGAGCCTCGTTGACACGATCAAAAATGCGTTCGTTCCGATCCATCGCGAGGGTTATCCCTTTATCGCTGCGTTCGGCGCGGCGACGCTTTTTCTTGGCTATTTCTCCTCGACCCTGTTCTGGATCGGTCTCATTCTGACCGCGTGGTGCGCTTATTTCTTCCGCGATCCCGAGCGTGTCACGCCGATCGACGACCGGCTGGTTGTCAGCCCGGCGGACGGCATCGTCTCGGCCGTCGGCCCGGCCGTGCCGCCGCGCGAGCTTGGCCTCGGCGGCGGCGAAATGACCCGCATCTCGGTATTCATGAATGTCTTTTCCTGCCACGTGAACCGCGCCCCGGTGCGTGGCCGCATTTCCAGAATCGAGCATCGGCCAGGAAAATTCCTCAACGCCGAACTCGACAAGGCAAGCACCGAGAACGAACGCAACGGGCTGGTCATAGAGAGCCCCAACGGCACGGTGGCTGCGGTGCAGATCGCCGGCCTGGTGGCGCGGCGGATCGTCTGCTGGGCCGAGACCGGCGGCGCCATCGGCACCGGCGAGCGCTTCGGGCTGATCCGCTTTGGCTCGCGCGTGGACGTATTCCTGCCCTCGACGGCGACGCCGCGCGTTGCCGTTGGCCAGACGGCGGTAGGCGGTGAGACGGTGCTGGCGGAATTCGGCGGCGTTGCCGCAACGCCGCTCGTGCGGATCTCCTGACCGGTGGCCCCGCCGTTCAAGAAATTCGAGGCGCATGGCGGCGGCGGCCCGCGCATCCGTGAAATCCCGATGCGCATGGTGCTGCCCAATCTGGTCACCGTGCTTGCCATCTGCGCCGGCCTGTCCGGCATCCGCTTCGGCTTCGAAGGCCGCTTCGAGCCGGCGGTGGTGATGGTACTGCTCGCCGCCTTCCTCGATGGTATCGACGGCCGCCTGGCGCGAATGCTGAAGGCGACCTCCAAATTCGGCGCCCAGATGGATTCGCTGGCCGATATAGTCAATTTCGGCGTGGCACCGGCGCTAGTGCTTTATGCCTTTCTGCTCGACAGGGCAGGTTCGCCGGGTTGGATCGCGGCGCTGCTGTTTACCATCGCCTGTGGGATGAGGCTTGCCCGCTTCAACGTGCTCGACGAAGAGCTCGACCGTCCGCAGTGGCAAACCGAATATTTCGTTGGCGTGCCGGCGCCGGCGGGTGCGGTGCTGGTGATGCTGCCGCTCTATCTGTTCTTCCTCAGGCTTGGCCTTGAACCCAGCCGCCTGGCGGCCTTCATTGCCACCGGCTTTACAATATTGGTGGCGTTCCTGCTGGTCAGCCGACTGCCCGTCTATTCCGGCAAGAGCGTCAGGATACCGGGCGACAGAGTGCTGCCGATCATCCTCGCAGTCGTCCTCTACGTCCTGCTTTTGATGACCTATCCCTGGTATACGCTGACGGCTTCGGTTGCCGGCTATTTGCTGTTTTTGCCATTCAGCGTGCGCGCCTATTCCAGACGCGCCAAGCGCGAAGGCGAGAAGGTACCGTCCTCGGACATCGGCTGACAGATTTGGTGCCAATTTCGCACGCGGCGCTGTGGAACGCCCTTCAAAACCACGTTTTCGGAACTTGCTGGGCGCCTGACCGTTTGTGTCGGTAGGTCCGTTTGAGCGACTGCTCGTGATCGTCAACGTCGCGCAAGCTGCCGCATCGGGCCCAGAATCATCGGAATACGAGAAATGGCTGTCATCCTCATTGGCGCATTACTGACTGTCGCCGGCCTCGTATATATGGCGGTTGCAGCCATCATGCGCGGGCGGCTCAGTGAGCCGGCCGCTGTCTCCACCGCGCCGGATAGCCCGAGGCCCAATCTCGCAACACCAGGTCCGACTCTGGAGCCGCGGCGGCGCGGGCTCCGTTTTCTCGGCTTGTCACAGAATTGGCCGGGCCTGCTGATGATGGCCGTCGGCGTCATTCTGCTGTTATCGGTAGTGGTCCTCTAGAGTTTTGGAAAGGTCTGGAAAACCTCAGGTGGCAGCGCTCAGTCCCAGCCTCTCGAGCGCCAGCTTTCTTGTCGAGACATAGTCGGTCTTGCCCGAGCCCAGCACCGGGATTTCCTCGACCTTGACGATGTCGTTCGGTACCATCAGTTCGGCCGCCCCGGCCTTCTTGCCGAATTCGCGCAATTCGTCGGGATTGGCACTGTCGGCGGTGGTGACCAGGACGAGGCGCTCGCCGCGCCGTCTGTCCGGCACCGCCACCACGGCGTGATGCTCTTCCGGCCACAGCGACTGCACCAGCATCTCGACCGCACCAAGCGATACCATCTCGCCGGCGATCTTGGCGAAGCGCTTGGCGCGGCCGCGAATGGTGATGAAGCCCTCGCGATCGACCGAGACGATATCGCCGGTGTCGTGCCAGCCTTCGAGCGGCTGTAGCTCGCCCGGCCGATCGGCGGTCATGTAGCCCATCATCAGGTTCGGCCCGTCGAGCCACAGCCGGCCGGCGTCGCTAATGCCTTCGACCGGTTCGAGTTTCATGCGCATGGCCGGCAGCAGCCGCCCGACCGTGCCGTCGCGACCGTGGATGGCGGTGTTGACGGCAACCACCGGTGCGGCCTCGGTCAAGCCAAAACCTTCGATGATCTCGGCCTGGAAGCGTTCGCGATAAACCCGGCGCGTCTCCGGCTTCACCGCCTCGGCACCGGCGACGACAAAGCGCAGGCTGGAAAAATCGCCGTCCTTGGCGGTGCGGGCATAGTTGGCGAGGAACGTGTCGGTGCCGAACATCACCGTTGGCCGGACCTTGCGCGCCACCTCCGGAATAAGCTTGTAGTGGAGCGGTGAGGGGTAGAGGAACAGTTTTACGCCGGTGACCAGCGGCAAGATGGTGCCACCGGTCAGGCCGAACGAGTGGAACACCGGCAGCACGTTGAGCAGGATGTCGACCGGCGAGATGGTGATGCGGGCTTCGGCCTGCATGGCATTGGCAAGAAGGTTCCGGTGCGACAGCACAACTGCCTTGGGTGTGCCTTCCGAGCCGGAGGTGAACAGGATCACCGCCGGCTTGGCTGCATCCTGGCGCTGCAACGGCCATCGCCACAGCAAGGCGGCAGCGAGCTTGTCCAGCACGGTCACGCTTGCGCGAACATCCTCCAGCCACAGCAGTTTCGCTCCGCCCTTTTCCACCGCCTCGACTATGTCGGCGAGGTTGGCCTTTTCGACAAAGGCGCGTGAGGAGACCACGGTGCGGATCACCGCCGTGCGGATGGCGGCGGTGACGCTCGCTGGGCCGGCGGTATAGTTGATCATTGCTGCCACTCGCCCAGCCGACAAAACACCGACGAACGCCAGCACGAGGCCATTGGCGTTGGGCAGGAGCAGCCCAACCGCTTCGCTCGGCGCTGTCATTGCCTCGAAGCGGCGGCCCAAAACCCTGGCACCGATAAACATTTTCCGGTAGCTCAGCGCACCGCCGATGATGTCTTCGATAATTGGGTGCGAAGCGCCGACACGGTCGGCGGCGTCATGCATGGCAAGGAACAGCCCTCGGTCGAGATCACTGCCAAAAAGCCTGGCCTCGGCGAAGCGATCGAACAGCGCATTGGTATTGGAGGCCTGATTGGGGTTCCGCGCCACCAGCTCGGCGATGGTCATCGGCTGCAGCGCGCTGATCGACAGCTGCGGGAACCAGTGGCGCGGCGCCTTGTCTGCCGGCGTCCGCGACGCCGGCAGGCTGCGCGCGCCGGCAACGAAGATCGGCACGCTGCGAGCGTCGGCCTGCATGGCGATACGGGTGATGGCGCGGAACAACCGAAACGACTTGACGTCGGGCTCGACCGCATTCGGCAGGTAAACGGCGAGCCGGCCCTTGCCCTTCAGCACCCGCACCAGTCTGCGGCTGACGAAGACATGCTCGGCGTTGAAGGCGATGGTGCGGCCAAGCTCGCGCCATGGTTCCAGCCAAGGCGATCTGGCCGAAGCCGGGTCGAGGATGTGCAGCGTGTCCTCCGGCAGCAGCGACAGCATCAGCGCCGGCTCGAGGCGCGACTGATGCCAGACGACGTAGATGATCGGGGCCGCCGACTTGCGGGCAATCTTGATGCGCTCGTCGTTGATGCGGTAGGCGAGCTTGAACGGCACGTAGAGCAGCGCCTGGCTCAAGCGCAGGCCGAGGCGGAACTTCTCCACCACGCCGATCAGCAGCCAGGCCGTGACAAGACCCGCAAGCAGCGCCAGTGTCAGGATCATCGCCGCATCTCCCAACAATCTCACGTCGCGGCTCTTCAGTGGCCGCTTCGGGTGAGAACCTAGCCGAAGTTGGATCAACGTCAATGCGGCTTCATTTTTCCGTCTCTCCTGCTATCAGTGGGCTCGGCTGCCTTCTCCACAAATCGCAGCTACGCCGCCTTCATCCTCCCGCTTATGAAGCGGAATTCCTGCGTCTTGCCGCCAAAGCCATACGCGGCCGCTGGCACTTCGTGCACGAGGGCATAGCTTTCCTCATGGATCTTGCCTAGCAGCCGGCCGAATGCGGCAAAAATTGCCTGGAGATAGGCCTCCAGTTCGAGCTTGGTGTTGGTGCCGTCGACGACCTTGATGTCGAGCCAAGCCGTGTTGGCGCCGTGCTGGGCCAGCGACTTGCCGCCGGCGAACCAGTGCTCGGGGTCGAGATAGGAAATCGCGACAGCTGTGATCGTCGCGTCCTTGCGCAGATGCGTGGCCGTCAGTTCGGTCACCTCCTTGGCAATAGCGGCGGACAAAGCGGCATCGGGCTTGCCGGTAACGCTGACGTTGATGATCGGCATGTTTTTTCTGCTCGGTTTCAAGCGGCGTCTCTTCGCCGTCGAGAAAATCATGCCATCGTCCTTGCGTCAGAAAAATCGAATTGTTTTTGATAAATACTTTGATATTGTCGAACTATGCAGGCGCTCGATCCCGACCTCCTCAAAACTTTCCTCGCTTTCGTCGATAGCGGCTCGCTGGCGCAGGCTGCGTCGATCGTCGGCCGCTCGCCGTCGGCGGTGACCGCGCAGATGCAGCGGCTGGAGGATGTAGTCGGCGAACCGCTGCTGGTGCCGCAGGGGCGAGGGCGTGGCCTGACGCCGGCGGGCGAGGATCTGGTCGGCCACGCGCGGCGCATTCTTGCTGCGCACCGCGAGGCGTGGCTGGCCCTCAAAGGGGCGCATGCCGATGGGCGCGTCGCCATCGGCACGACGCAGGATTTCGCCGACAGCGGCTTGCCGCAGCTTCTCAGGGCCTTCGCTGTCAGCCATCCGCGCGTCAGGATCGAATTGCGCGTCGGCCGCTCCGCCGAACTGGCGCAGGCTTTGCAAGCCGGCACCCTTGATCTGGCCATTGCCATGCGACAGGCGCCGACGCGGGACGAAGTCGGCGTGCTCAAAGAGCCAATGATCTGGCTTTGCTCACAAAACGGCTTGGCCACCCGCCAAGAGGAATTGCCCTTGGCGCTGCTCGATCCCCATTGCGGGTTTCGCGATGCAGCGACCAGTGCACTGGATGCGGCCGGCCGCCGCTATCGCATTGCTGCCGGCAGTGCCAGCCTTGCCGGCCTGCGTACGGCGGTACACGCTGGCATCGCTTTGACGTTGAGGACGGCGCGCTTCGCTCATTCCGGCATCGTCGAGGCGCCGCGCGATCTTGATCTGCCGCCGGTGCCGGTCGCCGAATTCGCCATCCGCTTGCGTGAGGATGCCGACCGGCCGGCGCAGGATCTGGCCGCGTTGTTCAGCGGCAACCTGGGCTTGGCCAGTTGAGTCAGCAAAGAAAAAGCCGACCTTGCGGTCGGCTTCTGAGTAGGACGGGCCGAGGGGTTTGGGGGGACTTGGGGGTGGCCCGTCGCAGCCATAATGCCTGAGCCCGATGATGGTTCCATGACTTTTCAAATTTATTTTCAGGCACGGATTTCGCGTGATCGGACCTCCAACTCGCCCTCGGGCGTGGCGAGGATTTTGGTCATGCATCCGCTGCGCGCTGCCTGGCCATCAGCCAGTCACGGCCGGCGTGAGCGAACACGGCGCAAAGCACGATTGCGCCGCCGACCATGCTGGCTGCCGGCGGGATTTCCGCCAGGAACAGGAAGGCGAACAGGATCGCGAATGGCACTTCGGCCGAACCCAGCAGTCCGGACTCGGCCGCCGGAATGAGCCGGGCGCCCTCCGTCCACAGGATCGAGGCAAGCGCGAACGAGGAGCCGAAGGTGGCTAGAAGCAATGCGTCCCTGGCCGAGACGGCCAGCGGATCGGTGACGAACCAGCCGAGCACGAACAAAAGGAATGCCGACACCGCACCCGCCCACACCACCGGCGTATCGCGGAAGGTGCGCACCATGATCATGTAGAGGGCGCTGCCGATCGTCATCAGCAGCGCCAGCCCGTCCCCGAACAGATGGCCGGTGCCGAAGCCCGACCAGACCATGATCGCCACCCCGCATAGTGACACGGCAGCGGCAGCAAGCGTCTGCAGCCGGAACGGTTCGCGGACCAACAGGAGGGCCAGCAGCGCGGTGACGAAAGGGGCGGTGGCGTAGATGATGGCGACATTGGCGACAAAGGTGAACTTGAACGCCGAGATGAAGGCGATGCTGGCGAGCGCGCCCTCGATCGCCAGCAGCCAGCCGCGCCAGCCGAGCCGCAGGCTGTCGCGACCGCCGGAGCGCTGGCGGCGCCATAGCACATAGAGGCTGATCAGGATCGAGCCGACGAAGCCGCGCCAGCAGGTAATGGTCAGCGGGTCGGAATGGATCGATTTGGTCAGCACGCCGGTGAGGCCGAAGACGGCCGCCGACGCCGAGACCAGGATGATGCCAAGGGTACGTTCGCGGGCGCTTTCCACTGTGCCTGACATGTCCAGCGATTCCGTCATTTCACCAGCCTACGCTGCCCCGTCCTGACACCATAGTGTCAGCTTGATCGAGGCGTCGTGCATCGAAACAGCAGACCGGCAGCCCAGGTGAACAGGCTGCCGGCGAAGCCCTTTCGCGGGTTTCCAGGATGGCGATATCGGCCATATGTCCGGCGGCCCTACGAATGTGTTGCGAGAGAGGGTGTGAAGGCGTTGGATGCTCCCCGTATCGTCAGGCTATACGGGGCGAAACCCTGCCAAGCGCTACGCCAGCGGGGACTTGCGTTTGGGGCAGGCGACACCGCCGTTAGGCAGCGAAGCCAGGCAACTATGGGAGGGAAATGAAATGGACGCGATCGCATTGAAGGCCATACAGGCGCCGCTGAAGGAGGCCTATCGCGACGACGCCTCGCGCGCGCTGATTACTCTCCGCGCCAAAGGCTCGATCGACGACCAATCGATCGCCTGCAAGGTCGAGACAGGCAGGGCGATCGCCATTGCCGGGCTGCATCCGGCGACCGGCGGCACCGGGCTCGAACTCTGCTCCGGCGACATGCTGCTGGAGGCGCTGGTGGCTTGCGCCGGCGTCACGCTGAAGGCGGTGGCCACGGCGCTGGAATTCAAGCTTGGGGCCGCCACGGTGGAAGCCGAAGGCGATCTCGACTTTCGCGGCACGCTTGGCGTGGCGAGGGATGCGCCGGTTGGCTTCCGCGCCATCCGGCTGACATTCGGCCTCGACACCGACGAGCCGCAGGAGCGCATCGATGCGCTGATCAAGTTGACCGAGCGCTACTGCGTGGTGCTCCAGACCATCAGCCAGAAGCCCGAATTGACGGTAAGCGCGGGACGCTGATGTGCCAATCTCTCCCCTTGAGGGGGAGATGCCCGGCAGGGCAGAGGGGGTTGGTCCGACGGGGCTCGGCCTGCTGCGGCAGATGGAGGCTGGCGCTCCACGCGTGGCGACCCCCTCTGGCCTGCCGGCTTTGCAAAAACTTGGCATCTCCCCCTCAAGGGCAGGGCTATCGCATATGAGTGATGGCATTGATGAGATAGTCGTCGTTCCAGGCGCATTTCTTGATGCGATGGCTGATGGGAACTTTGGCAGCATCGGCGGC
>NZ_JAMYNH010000009.1:0-260290 GCF_040318975.1 Mesorhizobium sp. M0983
TGAGCTTTCCCAGCTTGACGGGTGCGAACCCGAGTTGTTTGGCCAAGGCCGCCACCGGAGCGGTCGCGTCCTCGTCGTCGCTCGACAGAAAGACGACCCGGTGCACGCCCTCGACGATCGGATCGGCAGCCAGGGTGGCCGCAATCAGGTGATTGAACCCTTTCACGAATTTGGCGCCGGTGAACGCCTTCGCGACGAAGGCGGAGGACGGGAGACCGTCCAGCTCTTCAGGGACTGGAAACGCGTTCATCGCGTCGATGACAGTCTTGCCTTTCCAACTCGGCAGGACCTTCGCAACCTCGCGATGCTCCCCGAACGGCACCGCCAAGATGATTGTGTCGGCCTCGAGTGCATCCCGCAGCGACTTGGCGACGACCGTGGGTCCAATCGCCCGAGCCTGCGGCGCCAGCGCCTCGGGCGGCCGGCGGCTCGCGACGGTCACGTCGATGTTTTTACGGGCGAAGGCGTGGGCGAGGGCCTGGCCTATCTTACCGAATCCTACAATAGCGTAGCTCATAATACTTCTCCGATCCGTGTTGGTCTTGATTCCCCGGCCCTCAACGGCGCTGGGTTATCCGTTCTACTGTGTGGCGTCCTTTGCGTAGACGTCCCGGCGTTCCATCATGGACACGCTAGTTCCCGCCGGTCAGCCGCTTCCCGCGATCCGCCGCGATTTCAGATGGCCGAGAAGCCTCCGTCGACAGACAACTCCAGCCCATTCACGAAGCTCGAATCGTCTGAAGCAAGAAACAGCGCGGCCGTCGCAATTTCCTCAGGACGCCCCATCTTTCCCCGCGGGATCAGGGATTCGAACATCCGCTTCCCCTCCTCGTCGAGAACTTGGTCCTGCATCGGTGTGGCGATCGGCCCCGGGTGCAGCACGTTCACCCGGATATTCCTGCCCTTCAGCTCGTTGAGCCACCCGCGTGCGAATGCGTGCAACGCCGCCTTGCTCGCCGCATACACGCTGTAACCAGGAAAACCTTTCACCGAAGCAACTGATCCGGTCATGAAGATCGATCCGCCATCGTTGAACAGCGGCAATGCCTTTTGCACCGTGAACAGCGTGCCGCGCGTATTCAGGCCGAAGGTCGCATCGAAATGCTGCTCGGTAATCTCGCCCAGTGGGACGGCTTCGCCCGTGCCGGCGCTCGCATACAGGACGTCGATCTTGCCCTTTTCCCGCTTGACTGTATCGAACAGGCGGTCGAGGTCGTCGAGATTGGCCGCATCGCCGCGCACGCCGGTCACGTTCCGGCCGATCAGCTTGACGGCCTCGTCCAGCGCCTCCTGTCTCCGGCCCGTGATGAAAACATAGGCGCCTTCTTCAACGAACCGCTTGGCGCTCGCCAGCGCCATGCCGCTCGATCCACCCGTGATGACTGCAACCTTACCCTCAAGCTTTCCCATGACTTCTCCTTTCGTGGTGTCGGGACAGCATCTGCCTCCGAGAACCTCGAAATGGGTCCGCCGGCGTCAGGTGTTGAGTGCGGAAGCGCGCACATCGGTGGTGCGAAATCGATCCGGCTGGACGACTGAGGCCAGCCGCGACGATCGGCGTCCGCCGTTCGAAATTGGGCCGCGCTCGTCGACATAAGCTATGATGACCGCCCGTACTGCTGTTCGATGTGTTAGATACGGGCTTTGGAAGGCGCACCGCGCGGTGCCGGATTGCACCATGATCGACTGGGATGACGTTCGCTACTTTCTTGCCGTCGCGCGCGGAGGCTCCGTGCGGGCTGCCGCCGAGCGCCTCGGTGTGAACCACTCGACCGTGCTGCGACGCGTCGCCCAGCTCGAGGAACGCCTCGGGGTGCACATGTTCGAAAAGCTGCCTTCGGGCTACCGCCTGACGGCTGCGGGCGAGGAGGTCCTCGAGTTCGCGGACCAGATGGAAGTGTCGTCGCACCTGCTGGAGACGCGCGTCTTCGGGCGCGACCAGAGCGTGCGCGGGCTTCTGCGGGTGACGCTGGCACCGCCCCTCGCGACACACCTGCTCATGCCGGACTTCGCCGATTTCGCGCGTCTGCATCCGGACATCGAGATGGAAATCTTGTCGTCCGGCGAGCTGGCAAATCTGACCAACCGAGAGGCCGACGTCGCGATCCGCGTCGTCTACGACCGCAAAACCCTGCCGCTCAATCTTCACGGCCTGAAGGGACCGGAGCTGTTCGGCGGCGTCTACATGTCTCGCGATCGACTAGCCGCGTGGCGTGCGGGCGCGCCTGATCCCATCCGGTGGATCGTCATAAGCATTCATGGCATCCCGGATTGGGCCAGCGAGGGTGAGGTTCGTACCACGGGGGTTCCGTTCAGGACCACGGACGGCGAGGCGCAGATCGTTGCAGTACGGCAAGGGCTCGGGATGACGACACTGCCGTGCTTCGTCGGAGATGCCGACCCCCTACTGGTGAGGGTGCCGGGCACCGACCTGCACATGTACGGAACGCTCTGGCTTCTCACACAGGGGGAGACACGCAAGACAAAGCGCGTGCGGCTCTTCACCGAGTTCGTATCCCGCAGGCTCGCCGCGTACGCGCCGCTTCTCGCGGGACGGTCCTTATCGCGTGACTGACGCGCGGCAGGTAGCCGATGGCGCTGTCTCGAGCGTACCGCTGTATCAACTTACGCAGCCCGATGTAAATCTCGGGACGGACTCTGGTTGTAGACTGCCTCGAGACCGTCTTTTTCGTCTTAACGGTTGAAGATAGAAGAGTATCCCTGCCACGGGCGATGCGCGGAAAGCGACGCTGTGACCGGCAGGTGTCACAGCTTTCCTACTCCGGTGTGCTGGCTTTTTTTCTGCGCCGAATAGTGTGCGACTGAGCAACGGCCATTTTCAACTCGGGTGTGATCTCCAACGGCGCATTCTCTGCCCCATGTGGGTTCTGTAGCCCCTGGACCTGGACGGTCGGAAATGGGAGTTCGATGCCCTGCTCTTTGAAGACTTGGCGGAGGCGTACATAGAATTTGCGTTTCATACCGAAGGCGCCTCCCGGTTTGGTTGTGGCCTTGACCCTCAATACGATGCCGTATTCGCCGAACTCCTGTACGCCCTGCATCTTGATCGGGTCGAGCACCCAGTGTTTGAACTCGGGATCTTCCGCCAGTTCGAGGCCGATCCGCTTGATCAGCTTGCGAGCGAAGTCGATATCGGTGTCATAACCAACGGTGATGTTGAATTTGTCGATAACCCAGTCACGACTCTGGTTCTGGACTGCCCCGAGTTCACCGAAAGGTATCGTGAACAGCGGACCACGATGGTGGCGCAGCTTCACCGAGCGCAGCGAAAAGCTTTCCACAGTACCCTTGTAATTGCCCGATGAAATGTATTCGCCGACACGGAACGCATCATCGAGCAGGAAAAACACGCCTGAAATGACGTCCTTGACGATGGTTTGTGCCCCAAAGCCCACGGCGACGCCGACGACGCCAGCGCCGGCGATCAGCGGGCCGATCTGGATACCCAGCGAGGCGAGCATCATAAGCACCGCCATCACGATGATCGATGCGAGCAGAATGTTCTGGAGGATCGGCAAGAGCGTGTGCAGCCGCGCCTGCTGCGGATCGAGGACCGGGACATCCTCGTCGCTGATCACAGGGTGCGGTGTTTCGATGCCCAGCTTTCGTTCGATCAAAGCTTTGATGATCGACCAGCCGAAATCGGCTGCTAGGGCAATGACCATGACATTGACCAAGCCGCGCAATATGAACGTCGTCGTCGTATCGCTGTCCCGCATGGATTGCATGTCCAGACCCCAGACACGTGCGAGAAAGTAAGCCGCCGCCAAGATGAAAATCATTCGGATTGCGCGATCGATGACAGCGATCGTCACCGCCGGGATCGTAGGCCGGCCGACATCTTCCGAACCTGGTCGCAGAACGAAATTAACCCCGCGCTGCGTCATCACGATTGCAAAAGGCAGGAAGAATGCGGCGAAGGTAAACCAGAAGTATGTATAAAGGCCGGCGATGCGCTGCAGGAACAGGACGACGAAATAAGCAGTCAATAGCCATGTCGCTTCCGTGTGACCGATGTGGCGCGCACCGTCTCGCTGCGTTCTTGGCCGACGCCAAATCGCGAGCAGCAGGAGCACCAGCAGCACGAAGTCGGCGCCTAGTGACAGGACCATCATTCCGTCCTGATCGATGCCGAGACCTGGCAAGAGGATAAACGCGGCGCCGAAGAAGGCGAAGACGCCGACGATCCGGGGTAGCCAATAGGACCAATGGTCAGCCGCTTCGTTGGTGATCGGCAAAGCACGAACCTCGACGGCGTTCTCGACGTTCATGAAGGAAGGGACGAGCGTGGCCATGACGTACATGCGCACACCCCATGTAACGACTGCCGCCATCAGAAATGTCAGTACAATCTCGCGGATAAGCATTGGCCAGTCGAACAACATGAACGCGCCGGCGCTGCCCAGTGCGAAAGAGACGATCAGCATGCTGGAATAAAGCATGCGACCACCAATCTTCTTGGCTCGCCCAATCGGCGTATCCTTCGGTTGCGCGATAATCCAAAGACGAAATGGACGGGTGAACTTGAACGTTGCCCAAGTGAGTGCCAGGCCGGCAGCGATGAACATCGCAATCAGCACAAATACGGCGGCTGACCCCTTGCTGGACATATCCTCCATCGTCTCTGCCCGAACGCGCGCGAACTGGCCTGGCAGCAAGGGCAAAGTTCGCACGATTCTTTCGATATGATGCCTGATCCCATCGAGCGTCGAGGATGCCATCGTATTCATCTGGCCGGGTGCGGCCACGGCGCCGGACGATGCGTCGGTCGGCGAAACTCCTGTCTCGGCAGGCGCTCCCGTTGACCCGGCGTCCTGATTTCGCTGTTCGGCCACCCAGGCCTTCACTGACGGATCGTCGAGAAGGTCGAGCAGCTGTTTGACCCTTTCAGGCGGGGCGGTCGCCGGCGCCTGCGCCTGTGCCTGACCTGTCAACAAAAGGGCGATCCCAAAGACGAGCGGCCTGGCAATCAGGGCAAACATCGCAGTCAGGTCTCCGAGACGCCGTGCCAGGCGCGCCAGGTTCCTGGCCCCCAATCGTCGAGTGATGCGTGGCATCGTGCTGTTAACCTTCCGGTCAGATCGGCTAGCAACGACATCTATGTCCGTTGTTGCCCTACCTTGAAGAAACCGATGTTGCGGTGCAAGACGTCATCGTTTCGACCCAGACCGTTACGCCGGGTACTTCGCGGTGTCTACTTAGCCGCCGGGGGAGGGCATTCCGACCTAGGCCCAGCCTCCAGCCGTTCTATGAACTGCGCATCCGTGATGCTGGGCGTAAAACACCCGGCACCAGGATCCCCCAGGCCAGAACGCGTATGCCGCGGTGGGCATCGCCGACCGAGGCTATGTGATGGAAACTGGGCGCATGACCGTGCAGGGAAGAACGATGGCGACGTCAGATATCAGGATCCGATTTCCCCCGGGAGCCGCCACATTCGCACACGACCTGTACCACGCAATTCCGTTTCCGCGAGTGGGTCGCAAGCAAAATTTGGTCCAAGCAGTTGATGAGTTGCATCCGAAATACGGATTTCATCGGGCTCCGCGGACGTTTGGATACGTGCAGCGAGATTAACGGTGTCGCCCCATAGGTCATAGGCAAACCGCCTTTTGCCTATGACGCCCGCCACGATTGGTCCTGAGTGAATTCCAATTCTGAGTCTTATCGGTTCTCCTGCGAAGCGTTCGAGCTTAACCGCCTTCCGCAGTTCAAGTGCATAGTGCGCAAGGGCTTCCGCATGATCGGATCGCGCGGCGGGCAGGCCAGCGACCACCATCACACAATCGCCGATTGTCTTGATCTTTTCGCAGCCGTATCGCTCCGAGAGCAGATCCGCCGCCTTGAAGAAGTAATTTAAAATAGCGAGCGTCGTCACGGCTCCGACGTTCCGCGCTCTTTCCGTAAAACCGACGATGTCGGCAAAAAGCACACTCACCTCTGCGTAGTTGTCTGCAATTTCTTCGTGCGCTTTTAGCCGCTCCGCGATAGACGCCGGAAGAATGTTGAGGAGCAGGGCTTCGGCGCGCTGGTATTCACGCGACAATCCCTCTTGGCTCGCCCTCAACGCCTCGTTCATCGATTGTAATTTCTCGTTGAGTTGACGCTCCCTCTCTTGCAGGAGCGTCATTTCATAAGCCTTCTGTTGAAGTCGCTGCCTATTGTCGCGTTCGGCAGTGGCGTCAAGAAAGAGCAGCCACACGCAGGCATTGTCAGCAAAAAGATGGAGGTCCGCGACACGCCCGCTGGGCAGTTCGACCATGGCCATATGATATGGAAGCTCCGGGCAGGGCAGCAAACCTTCCATGAATTCAAGCTGCTCGGCAACAGGCTTACCTATGCGAACTGATGAGAGTCCGTAATGTTCAACGTTACCGCCCTTCGCAGCTATGCAAAGCTGGGCGTCGATTTTCAGATATGCGACGGAGTGCTCGTTGTCGAAGAAATCGTAAATCCAGCTTCTGACTTCTCGTGGCAATTCATGCATGGTCTATTTGCTAACCATCGAAGCAAGATGACGAAACGCATCATCAACATGTTCACCCGAAAGCGCACTTGTTAGATAGATTTGCCATCCAAGTTGCCTCAGTTCGTTAATTTCACTATCCGATATTGCCCACCGATCGACCAGATCGGATTTGTTGAACAGCAATACAAACGGCATAGCGCCGAATTCCGCCTCGGCCCGCTCGCGCAACGTGAGCGCCACGGCAAGAGTAGCGGCGCGGGTTCCATCGACGACAAGCACGAGCCCGCTCGCACCTCGCACATAGCTGACGCGGAATGAGCCGATATCGTCTTCGCCGGCCAAATCCCACAAAATCAGATCCACGGTTTTGTCCGGGAATGCGACACTCTTCTTGTCGATTTTCACTCCCACCGTGGTCAAGTAGGTTTCGGAAAAGATGCTTTGCACAAACCTGCGAACCAGACTCGTCTTTCCGACAGCGAACCCGCCCAACATGCAGATCTTCTTTTGCAATATCCTGGGCTCCGCCCTAGTGGAAGTTTACCGTAACCGAAACTCTGCGATTGGCCGAGCTCCCGGTTCGGCTATTTTCAGTCTCCGCTGGCTCAAAGGTGCCCGCGCCGCGAACCAAGAGCAATTCCGGATCGACGCCGCGCTTCTTGAGAAGCGCACGAACTGTTTCCGCGCGCGCGGCGCTGATGGACAATTTGGCCGTTTCACGGCCCGTCTCGTCCGAATGGCCGGTCAACATGAACTGTGCTGTTACGCCTGCCTTGCGGGCGTCCTTGGCCAATTGCTTCAACTGATTCGCCAATTTGTCGAGAACCGGCAGTTGCTCTGGTCCCGGTACAGCCTTGCCAGAATCGAAGAAAATGTCGACCGCTTGAATAGCCTCCCTCAAATGAGTGAGTTCCGGAGGGGTCAACTCACGCAGCTCGGAGATTTCTAGAGAGAGTCCGTCCGCGGACAGCTGTTGGGCGGCGACCCGCGCCCGATCTATCCAGGCGGCAGGAGCCTCACCCTGGGCAACGATGCGATCCTTGATGATCGAAAGCCGTACCGAATCCGGCGGACTCAGCGACGCCATCAGCCGCTTCAGCACGAACTTCGGATCAAGGCTCTGATAGAATTGCCACTGCGAATGAACGCGAGCAGGATCGACCCCTGTTCCGGACAGCAGAGCCTGCGGGTTGGCGGCCTGCGGGTCTCTCAGGCCGGAAATATAGAAATGTCCGCCCCTCGCCGTTTGTTGGGCGACGATGATGCCCGCTTGGGCCTCCAGTCGCGACACATAAGTCTGCCAGTGCTCCGCCGCGCGTGCTTCGGGGCTCACATCACGAACCTTGGAGATGTCGAATTCCGGTCCGCCTGCCGAAAGCTGTCGGGCCGCTGCGCGCGCCCGATCTATCCAGGTGTCGGGAGCCTCACCCTCGGCAACGATGCGATCCTCGACGATCGAAAGCCGAACCGATTTCGGCGGGGTCAGCGACACCATCAGCCGCTTCAGGACGAACTCCGGATCAAGGCTCTGATAGAATTGCCACTGCGAATGAACGCGGGCGGGATCGACCTCCGTTCCGGACAGCAGAGCCTGCGGGTCGGCGGCAAGCGGGTCTCTCAGGCCGGAAATATAGAAATGTCCGCCCCTCGCCGTTTGTTGGGCGACGATGATTCCCGGTTGGGCCTCCAGTCGCGACACATAAGTCTGCCAGTGCTCCGCCGCGCGTGCTTCGGGGCTCACATCACGAACTCTGGAGATGTCGAATTCCGGTCCGCCTGCCGAAAGCTGTCGGGCCGCTGCGCGTGCGCGATCTATCCAGCTGTCGGAAGCCTCACCCTCGGCAACGATGCGATGATTGACGATCGAAAGCCGAACCGATTTCGGCGGGGTCAGCGACACCATCAGCCGCTTCAACACGAACTCCGGATCAAGGCTCTGATAGAATTGCCAGCGTGAATGAACGCGGGCAGGATCGACCTGCGTTCCGGCCAACAGCGACTGCGGGTCGGCGGCAAGCGGGTCTCTCAGGCCGGCAATATAGAATTGGCCATCGCGCACCTTTTGTTCGGCAACGATGATGCCCGGCTGGGTCCCCAGTCGCGACACATACGCCTGCCAGCGCTGCCCGGATTGCCAGGAAAGAAAGAACCAACCGCCTGCGGGAATCAAAACCAGCAGGACTGCAGCCACTACCAGCCACGGAAATCCCTGGTTTGATTCCTCCTGCTTCAGTTCAACGCAGGTCTGCAACTGCGTCTCTACGCCGGCCAACTGCGAACTGTCGCCGTCAAACTGCTCTAGAGCCTGTGAGCATTCATCATGGATGCGAAGCAATACATCGCGAATTATTTCATGTAATTCCTCCGGCGGATTTCCCCGGATCACCGCAACCAAGGTCGCAAACGGTCCAACTTCCGACCAGAGACGAAGCTCCCCGAAACGAATAGTGTCCAGGCCGCTCTGTTCTTTCTCGTTAAATGAGTCTTTTACAAAATCTTGAATTGCACTAAGCATAGAAGAAATGAGTTGAGGATCTTCGCTAGTTGCATTGTCGGCAGTTACATGCGCTATCAAAAGCCCGGAATTGCGATTGATGAGGAAGACGTGTTCCACACGATAGACAAGAGAATGCTTAAGAACAACTTCTGAGAAGCTTGCTCCTGTTCTCCAAGCTTCAAGTCTCCACTTGAGTCCATGCCAGGTAAATATATGTCTTAAAGTTTCATTCAGCGATTGAAAGGTTTGGTCGATCTTTTCGCCGATCGACTTGCGAATAGCCGGCAGAAACACCGGGTACAATATATCCGTAAGCGTACGCGGGCTCTTCTGGATGGACCGTTGCACGGCCCTCTCGACAGCCGGCGCAAGGGCCTCTCCGAGTTGCGCATGAAGCGCACGTGCGGCTGCACTGGGGAGAACGCTCCCCACTGCAGCCGCAAGCTGCTCGGGTTCGTCGAGCAGGTGCGTAACTCGTGAAAGCTCCGAAATTTCGCGACCGACCAGCAACTGGCGAAGCGTTTCCATGCGAGGATCGGCGGTCGGGATTCCGTCGAGACGCGCACGATAGTCCGGATCAACGTTCCGGGCAATTTCGATCAAAAGGCGAGCCAGAGCCTCGCGATCAATCTCTGTATCGTTCGAAGCTGTTCTTTGAGGAAGGCTGATTGGGTCGACGGTTGACGTCAAGTTCCGATCAACTCACTTTCCAGCTACGCTCCGAGTTGCTCTTGCTGCCGACGGGATCCTGATTTAAGCATTTTGCAACCTCGACAAACAGGCCAGCCAAAAGATTTCGGTCGGTCTTGACATTGCCGAGATCGGAAAACATTTTCTCCATCAGCATCTGAATGCTTTCATTCTTTTGCTTGATTTCCTCACGCAGCAAATGGTCGTTTCGATTTATCCGGTCCGCAACTTCGCGCTCAAGCTCGCTCAACTGATCCGACAACGCGCGCACCTGCTTTTCAAGCGCCTGATTTTGCTCGCGAAGATTCCGGTCAATCTCCTTGTCGGCGTCGGCTCGCGCGTCTTTTTCGTTCCGCAATTGCGCGGCAAGCGAGTCGACCTGCTTCTTTGCATTTGACTCGTACATTTCAAGATTGCGCTTGGCCTCGGATTCGACATCCTTGAAGCGCTGCAAGACCCGTTCTTCAAGCTTGGAAAAGCGGCGGTCATAGTCCTGCATCTGGTTGCCGAACAGCAGATCACGTATCTTGTCGACACCTACAGCGTCGCCGGGGGCCCCGCTCTCGCGAGCCTGGCCCGCCACGAAGGTCAGCCCGTTTCCGTCTGCATTACTTATCAGATTTGCGTCCGCTTTATTTGCCGAAGAAGCGGTACTCGAAGATTCCTTGGCCATCCCATGCCCCTTCTTTTGAACATTGTCACAGCGCTAATTTAGCAACTGATAAACATGTCAGCAAAATAGCCGACCCGCAAGCCGGAATCTTCTCGGCTTAAGTCGTTTCGTGCGTCCCCATTCGGGTAGATTTGGACATGCGGCTCGATCCGGATCAGCTTACGCTCGCGTCTCGCCCGCGATCATCTTTTTGCAGATGAAATGCGCGAAAGGAAATGCCGCGGCGCATCGGCCTCAGTCTAAGCCGTCGGGCATGCGCGCTTGCCATTCGCCCTGTCTTCAAGTCTTTTTCGCCTGCCTCTAATTCGCCCCGATCTTGACAGGGCAGTGCTGCCAGCCGATGCCGTCATCCGGTTTTGACATTCGCCGACTCTTGCCGAAGAAAACGAAAGCTCGATGATCCAGGACAATGCTACCGCAAGGCGGTGTGGTACCGATGCTCAATGCCGAGCAAACCGTCGGCGCAACGCTTGCCGGCATCCGCCGGCAGACCTACCAGATACTGGATATAGTCGTGGTAGACGATGGGTCGATGGACTGATCGGCGTCGATTGTGACGGCCTATGCCGAGAAAGATCGACGCATCTTGTTCTACCTTCGAACCGGGCGCGAGTAAGACGGCGTGGCGCCTAATCCCTTGGTTTCAATCGTGGTTCCTGCGCACAACGCGGAGGTAACGCTGGCGCGCGCACTCGATTGCCTTCTCGATCAGGAAATAATGGACTGGGAGGCGATCATCGTCGACGACGCCTCCACGGACCGCACCCCCGCGATCATCGCCGGTTATGTGGAGCACGATGCCCGATTTCGGACGTTAAGCTCTTGCGCGTACAGCGCCGCCGGCGCGCGCAATAGCGGGATTTCGACAGCGCGCGGCCACTGGCTCATGTTTTTGGATGCGGACGATTGGGTGGATGCCAGCTTCCTTGCGAAAATGCTGGCCGCACTTGAAGCAGCGCCCGATGCGGTCGCCGCCTATTGCGGTTCTCGGCGCGTGATGCCCGATGGCGAACTCACCCCGTCGAGCATCGCAACGGAGGTTGCGATCCAGCCCTTCGAGACATTCGCCCGCCGGTGTGCCATCGCCATTCACGCGCTGCTGGTCGACCGGGAGACAATTGTCGAGTTGGCCGGTTTCGATGTGTCGCTGCGCACCTGCGAGGACTGGGATCTGTGGCAGCGCCTCGCACGTCTAGGCAAAAATTGGGTGATGGTCGACGAGCCGCTCGCTTTCCATCGGGTCAGCCCCAACTCGCTCAGCCGCAATTCGACGCAGATGCTGGCAGATGCGGAAATCGTGATCGGCCGCGGTTTTTCTGCTGATCCCAGGGTCAAACACCCAGCATCGGCTCACGCCAATGGAGCGATCGAGGCGAACGGCCGCACCGCTTCCGACGCACTCGCATGGTTCGCGTTGTGGAACGCCGCGTCGGATTGCGGCTGCGGCTCGCGCTCGATCAACCCGCAGTCCCTGCGCGCGCTCCCGGCAGGACGTAAGTGGGCGCGTGAGATCGCCAAGGTGGTCTTCGATGGCCTTATGGTAGGAAGCCTATCGGTGCCAGCGCAATTGGCTGCCAAGTGGGACAGGTTCGGCGGCTCCCTCACCGAATTGATCATCGAACTCGGCAAGGTCTGGGACGATCCCGTAGCGGGTCGCCGCGTCCAGTATCACCTTGAGCAAATGCTTCTCGACTTCGACGATCTTGCCGCGCCGCGCAGACTGGCGCGGACACTCGGCATTCGCGTCGACGCTCGAAATCCGACCTCGATCGAGCTTCCAGAAGGAATCGATCAAATTTATGCTTATCTGATGATGGATGGCCAGATCGAGGCTTTCGTACAGTTCGGCGTACTCGGGAAAGTGACAAGGCGTCATTGGACTGAGTTGATCCTGAATTTCGTGCCCCCTGAGCGGCTTATGCACAGTGCCGCGCCGCTTGCGAGGCGATCACCTTTATCTGCACCGCAAAAGGGCGCCGGTACCGACAAGTCAAACGTGTTTGCAGCCGAGGCATTGTTGTCCATAGCGGGACGCCGGTCTGATCGGGACAGCCATTTCGGCAAACTCGCGGGATTGGCCGTGGAAGCGCAGGCGCTGGTTGGGTCGAGCGCCGAAGCTACAGAGCCTCTAGCAGCGCCGCGCCGTGCACGGGCCGCGGATGGGCACGACAACGATCGCACGTCTTTCTGGAATCGCCATTTCGCGACCGAGGATCCCTGGAACTACGGCTCGCCCTATGAGCAGGAAAAATATGAGCGGCAGCTCGAAATTTTGCCTGCCGGTCCCATCGGGCGGGCGCTTGAGCTGGGCTGCGCGGAGGGCCACTTCACGCGTCAGCTGGCGCCGCGGGTGGGCCATTTGACCGCAACTGACATCTCCGCCGTAGCCATCGGGCGGGCGCGCGCGCGATGCGGCGATCAGCCGAACGTTGAGTTCGGCGTACTGGATTTCTCCGCCGACACGCTGCCGGGTGAGATGGATCTGATCGTCTGTTCGGAAGTGCTCTACTACCTGGATGATCTCGCCGAGTTGCGGCGCATCGCCAAAAAACTCGTTGAGGCGTTGGCGCCTGGCGGCAGTTTCATCAGCGCACACGCGTTCGTGCTACGTGACAATGTTGAAAGGACGGGCTTCGACTGGAATACATTCGGTGCACAAGCGATCTCAGAGACGCTGGCAGCGACCGACGGCCTCGTCCTCGAGCAATCGATCCAGACCGAACTCTACCGCATAGACCGCTTCCGCCGTCTGTCACCAGGCTACGTGGCGACGGAACCGACGATTGATCATGTGCCAATCCGCGCGCCCGTCGAAATCGGGGTCGCGCGAAAAATCGTCTGGGGCGGGGCGCGGGCCTTGCGCCGCGACGTCGCACGTAGCGAGCGGCGACAGCGTATCCCCGTCCTCATGTATCACAGCGTCTCCGATGAAGGTCCGGCCGCGCTCGCCCGTTTTCGGCTCACCCCCGCCGCATTCGCCAGCCAAATGGCATGGCTGCGCGCCAATGGCTTTCACGCGATTAGGTCCGAGCAGCTGGAATGGTTCATCGCCAACCGTCAGCCTTTCGTTGGCCGCCCAGTGCTCATCACCTTCGATGACGGCTTCCAGAACTTTGCCGACCATGCCTGGCCGACCTTGCGCGCGAATGACCTGACCGCGGAAGTGTTCCTGGTGACGGACCTGGTGGGTGAAAGTGCACAGTGGGACGCCTACAGTGGCCCGCCGACGCAGCTTATGGACGCCAGGACAGTGCGACGCCTCGCCGGCGAAGGTGCGTTCTTCGGAAGCCATCTGGCGACGCATCGCGCGATCGATGGTCTGTCGAGCTCTGACTTGGCCGCCGAACTCCTGCGCTCTCGTATGTTCATCGAACGGTGGACCGGTCGGCCAACCACGGCGTTCGCGGCACCCTTCTCGGTCACCGACCGACGGCTTGGCAGGCTGGCCAAGGAGTGCGGCTATCGGATCGGCTTCGGCGGCAGACACGGGCCGGCGGACCTCGATTGCGATCCCATCGACCTTCCGCGGATCGAGATTCGCGGGGATCGCTCGCTCGATTACTTTGTTGCCCGTATCGAGGCCGTGCTCGAATGAACGGTGAGCTTGTCAGTGTCATCATTCCCGCTCACAATGCGCAAGATACAATCGACGAGACGCTCCGCAGCTGCGCGCTCTTTCGAGATTGTTGTTGTTGACGACAGCGTTCTGACGGTTGGAAGGGGTGCTGTCGCAGCCACCCCACGATACAGGAGCCATCCACAGAGGACATCGCTAGTCCAGAGGCGACAGAAAGCATTGCCAGGACCGTACATTCTGGCTCGTCGAGGCCAATGTTAGATTTGTAACAAATTGGTTCCGCTTTTTGTTCAGTGCCGCGCCCGTTTACCTCGTTCGCAAGTCTATTGGGCCACTTGGGACACGGCTGACATCAGCTCCTGCGGGCTTGGCGCCCCAAACATGTATCGCCCGCCCTCTGGAACCTCCGTGAAGCTCCAGCGGACGATCCCCTGCCGATCCAGTAGGAACTGACCGACCAGTTGTCCGTGTCCCGTTGCCATCATCTGCTCGTCGGCTTCGGTCAGTTCGTAATGGTCCCTCTTATTAAGGATTTCGCTGGCCGCAATGGGGTCCATAGGACCGGGCAACTCGCCTGGTATATCGACCCGCATATCCTTTGCCGCTGCCATCGAGACCTTGTACGGCCAGTTCGTCTCGTTTTGGGTGAATTCGAGATTGGGCAGTCCAAAAGCACGATGTGAAGCGCGTTCAGGGTCGGAGGCCGCAAGCAGATTCGGCATCGGATGGTAGCGGAAATAGAGACGCGCCCGTTCGATTGGCGTGTTGACCACCGTCAGGCTCTCCACGCCCTTTTCGCGCAGCTCCGGATCAAGCCGCGCCTGGGCGGCGATATGGCGCCGGCAAAACGCACAATGCAGACCTCGAAACAGGCCGACCAGCACCGGCTTTTGGCCGCGAAAGTCGTCAAGCGCGATCTTGCCTTCCTGGGTAATGGCGTCGAGTATCAAGTTCGGCGCACGGTCGCCCGGTTGAAGCGGTACCAAGTCACTACGCGCGGACATTTTCCACCTCCAACCCCGGCTAGTCGAGAAAAGGCAGCACCACAAGCGCTTCCGGGTCGAGCCCGTGCTGGGCGCATATACCCTGCGCCAGGGAAAAGTAGCGTTCGGCCTCGGCCAGATTGTCGAGGTCGAGATTAAGCGTTGCAAGACCATCATAGCACGGAAACAGCAGTTGGGGTTCGCCCGTTTCGCGGGCTACGTCCAGTGCTTCGTGGAACAAGCCAACCGCCAGCTCCGGACGCCCGTTGCACTGGTGGATCTGCCCAAGCACGATCAACGGCACCGGCAGGTGCTCGCGCTGGTCGAGCGCCCGGTCGATCTCGATGGCCTTCTCGGCAGCAGGTACGCCCTCCGTTGGACAGCGATCCGTGAAAGTACAACAAGCGACCGCCAGATTGGCGAGGAGGCGCGCCTGGAAACCCAAATCACCAATATGGCGCGCCACTTCAAGACCGCGCCGACAGACCTCCATCGCGTGCGCCGGATCGATGGTCGTGTAAAGCACGCCGAGATTGGTGTAGCCGCGGCAGGCCGCGCCCAGTAGACCGGCGGCTTCGGCCAATTCAATGCTATGCTCAACCTGACGCACGGCCTCACGGTTTCGCCCAAGGCGAGCCAGCGCAACAGCCTTGGTATTGAGTGCCTCGGCGGTCACAAGGGTGGCATCACGCCCTACCTCGGAGACATGCTCCGTTGTCAGAGTGCGTACGCAATCCAGCGCCGCGTCTGCCCATTTTGCCGCGAGAGCGTGATCTCCGCTACGGAACGCCTGTCGGCCACGTTCTTGCCAGAGATGCGCCTGCTCGATCGGGGCATCCGCTCCATCGAGGAGCGCTGCCGCTTCAGCATAGCGGGATTCTGCGTCGTCCCGCTTGCCGACGTCCCAGAGCAGCCGACCGATCTTGCGTAAAACTCGCGCCGACGCGACGCGATTGGCCGACTCGCGGTATACCTGCAACACCGTTTCGTAATGGTGGTGCGCGATCTCGCGGCGGCCTGCCGGGCCGCTCAAATCGGCAATGCGCTCTGCAATTGCCAGTTTGAGCGGTGTTTGCCCGATCGCGCCCAACGCAGTCAGTGCTCGCTCGTAGAAACGAAGGGCGTCGTCGTTGGCGTATATCATGCGAGCGCGATCGCCCGCCGCCTGCAGGTAATGCGCGCCCTTCTCCCGCTCGGCGCTCTGTGCGAAATGATGACCGAGCACGGTCAAATCCTCGAGCCGCTCCGGCTTGTCGCCGAACAGTTGCTCCAAGGCAGCTCCGACCCGCCCGTGGATGTCGGTCCGCCGTTGCAGGAGTAGATTCTGGTAGATCACGTCCTGCAGCAATGTTTGCGTAAAGCGGTAGCTTTGCGACGAGACCGAGCCTGATCCGGCAACTTCCTCGATGATTTCCGCATCGCAAAGCAGTTCGCAGCCGGCTTCGAGCCGGCCGGGGTCGGTTGTCACAGTTTTCAGAAGTGTGGCATCGAAGCGCGGGCCGATTACCGCGGCCTCCTGGGCCAACCGGCGCACCTCTTGGGGCAGCCGGTCGACGCGGGCAAGCAACATTGCCTGGATAGTGGCGGGGATGCCGGTTGCGACTTCGCCTGCCACAGTCCGCCATCGCTGGCCCTCTCGCATCAGTACACCGCGATCGATAAGGCCGCGAACGATCTCCTCTAAAAAAAGGGGGTTGCCGCCCGCGCGCTCGAGAATCTGGTCGAGAAGCCCTCCTGCGGAGTTTACCCAGCTCTCGCCGAAAAGCGCCGCCAGCAGGCTGCGTCCGTCATCACTGCTGAGCGGCGGAAGCCTGAGCGCTGTGTGACTGACCCGACTTGAGTCGAGCTGGTCGTTATCCGGCGCCGGACGATGCGTGACCAGCAACATCAACCGCGTGCGCTCCAACCTGTCCATCACGAAACGTAGTGCCTCAAGCGACACGGCGTCAGCCCAGTGCAGGTCTTCGACGACAATCAACAGCGGCGACAACGCAAGCCGCCGTTCGATGATTGTGCGGACTGCGTAGAGAATTTGCCGCCGCAGCTGCTCGGGTTCGACATGCTGCAAGGTGGCATCGGGGTCGCCAAGGCCGAGCACATGGTAGAGCAAAGGCATCAGCCGCTTCGCCTCCTCGCCCTGCAGGCCGAGATCGGTAAGCAAGCCTGCGAGCTTCCCCCGCATTTCGTCCCCATTGTCGTTTTGCATCATCCCGGCAGCGCTGCGCACCACTGCGCCCAAGGCGCCAAATGATTGTTCGCCCAGCGGTGAGCACGTGGCCAGCCGCACGGCGACGTTGCGAAAACGATCCTCGTCGCCGACGCGGGCGACGAACTCCTTCACCAGCCGCGATTTCCCGATACCGGCTTCTCCGACGAGGCGGACGAGTTGGGCCGAGCCGCTGCACGCCTGGTCAAGGCTCGCCATCATTCTACTGAGCTCCGCACCACGACCTATTATCGGCGCACTGAGGCCGAGCGCCTCGAGCCCACGCGCTGCACGCGGCGTCGCAAGCGGTGCATCCAGTCGATGGACGAGCACACTGCCAGCCTTGCCGCGAAACACGACATCACCCAGCGACTCGTAAGAGAAGGCATGCCGGGTCAGTCTGTGAGTGAGCTCGCCTACCAGCACCTCACCCGGTGCGGCCAGCGATTGCAGGCGTTGCGCCGTATTCACTGTGTCGCCGGTCACCGAATAGGATTTGGCGGTGCCGATGCCCAATCCGCCAGTAACGACCGGACCAGTGTTTATGCCGATGTGGAGCAACAGAGGCGAGCCGGAGTGGGGGGTGCTTTCGCCGAGCCGCGCCGTCCGGGCGATCATGTCGAGAGCGGCGCGAAGCGCACGTTCGGGATCGTCCTCATGCGCGACCGGCGCACCGAACAACGCGAGCAGTGCATCGCCGATGAATTTGTCGACGAAACCACCAAAGTTTCGCACGGCCGCCGTCAATTCCTTGAACAGTTTGTTCTGCAGCGCTTGCATGACCTCGGGGTCGAGCTGCTCGCTGAGCGTCGTGAAGCCGCAAAGGTCGGCGAACAGGACCGTTACCGTCCGGCGATCGGCGTCAGAGAAGGGATGCAGCCCTTCTTCGCTTTCGATGTCCGGAAGCATCGATGGAGTTCGAGAAGGCGGCACAATGGTCCGGCTTGGTGTCGGAGCAGGCCGTTCGACGACTTTTGCGGGCGCACCGACGTTTGCCCCACATTTCGGACAGAACTCGAAATCAGGTGCGCAGGGGTAGCCGCAACTGGCGCATGGCACGGGCTGGCGCCTGCCACACCTCGGACAGAAGGCGTAACCGCCCTCAACCTCGAAACCGCAGCCCGAGCAGTCCATCGAACAAGACCTCACTAGAGGCCGTCCCGGCGTGACCTCGCCACGCACTTCACGGCCAGGCTATTCGCAAGGATGCACCGATAGTCGTCGACCGGCAAGCGGGAGCGCAAATGGGCATCGAGCGATCAGTGTGGGTCCGGTGGCAGGGCGCTGCGGGCAGGCATTGTTGAAGGCGCAATAGTTGTCGGATCCGCGAACGCCGCCGAGACAGCCGCGCTTGCCGAAGGGGCTGTCGGCTCTGACGGGATTGGCGTAAGCTACAGTTAAGGGGGTGCACACATGCACCGCATCATCGCCATGGCGATCTTAGTTCTCGCGGCCGCGTTCAGCTCCGCGCGGGCGGAGGTGCTGATTGGGGTTTCATCTGCGATGACGGGACGGCTCGCCTGGTTCGGCGAGCAGGCGCAGCGTGGCGCCGAGATGGCCGTGGCCGACATCAATGCGACGGGTGGCGTACTCGGCCAGCAGATGAGGCTCATCACGGCCGACGACTTCTGTGATCCCGAGCAAGCGGTCGCCGCAGCCCAGAAATTGGTGGGTGATGGTGTGGTGCTCGTCGTCGGGCACTACTGCTCTGGAGCCTCGATCCCAGCATCGAAGGTGTACGAGGCGGCGGGCGTTTTGCAGATTTCACCAGGATCAACCAATCCGCTGTTGACTGAACAAGGCCGCGCCAACGTTTTTCGAGTCATTGGTCGCGACGACACGCAGGGGATCGTGGCCGGCAACTACCTGGCCGAGCATTGGAGCAACAGCAAGATTGCGATCCTTCATGACGGCACCACTTATGGAAAGGGTCTTGCTGACGAGACTCGAAAACAGCTGAACAAGCGCGGCGTAGTCGAAGCGATCTACGAGGAATACACACCCGCGAAGAACGACTATTCGGCCGAGATCGCTGCGCTAGAGGCTGCGAACATCGCCGTGGCATATGTCGGCGGATATCATGCCGAGGTCGCACTCATGGTTCGCGCTGCGCGCGACCGCGGCTACACGGTTCAGCTAGTCTCAGGCGATGGCATGGCGACCGAGGAATTTGCTTTGATCGCCGGCCCCGCGGCTGAGGGTACCCTCTTCACGTTCCCCGCGGACGCTCGCCGAAATCCCGAAGCCGCCTCGGTCGTCGAGCGGTTCCGGGCTGAAAACTTCGAGCCCGCAGGCTACACGCTGCTCAGTTACGCCGCCGTCCAGGCCTGGTCGCAGGCAGTGGACAAGGCCGGCTCACTAGAGCTCCAAGCCGTGATAGCGGCGCTGCGCGGCAATCAATTTGATACTGTGTTGGGCCGTATCGACTTTGACAACAAGGGCGATCTCACGAGCCAAAACTGGGTATGGTACGTCTGGCGAGGTGGAGAGTACGTGCCGGTCGAATAAGGACCGCCGATGCCGTCGCCGCTTGAGACAGCTGATGGAGATCGAGTTAGCTGGACCGTTCAGAGCTATGTGTCGCCGTTATGCTTGAACGCTTCGGCATACGTGGCCGTCTGTTGCTCGCTTTTTTCGGCATCAGCACCTTCGCCGTACTCGCGACAGCGGCCGCTCTCTATGCCTTCCTCCAGGTAGGAGAGGTCGTCGACCGCATCACCAAGGATCGGGTACCGTTGGCGCTCGCGTCCCTCCAGCTGTCGCGCCAGGCAGAGCGGGTAGCCGCCTCTGCGCCCGCCGTACTTACTTCGACCAGCAAAGCTCAGCACGGCGAGGTTTCCGCCGCGGTCGGGGTCGAGATGACGCGCCTCGAGGAACTGCTTGCCGCACTCAAAGGTGCCACGCTTAGCACGGCGGTGGTGGCTGAGATCGAGGCTGCAGTTCTTGGTCTGCGGCGCAACCTCAACGCCCTCGACGACCTTGTTGTCGCCCGCCTCACAGTGGTGGCGCGCAAAGAAGAACTGTTACGCCGCTTGTCGGCTACGACAAATGCAAGCCAGCGTCTTGTGGCGCCCGGTATCCTCGTGATGAATTCCAAGCTCCAGCAATGGCAGGCGGTTACAGCCGACACGTCGCTCGCGCCGGATCGCGGTGCGGCGGCGGCGGCCGACCTGGTCCAGGCAATTGCGGCCTACATTCCGCAGCAGAAAGCGCAGCAGGAGATATCGGCGGTCAATGACGTGCTGGTCAAGACGACGGACGCGCCAACGCCAGACGATCTGACGTTGATCCTGTTTCCGCTGCGCCGGTCGCTCGCCGTTCTCGACACGGTTTCCACCGAGATCGACGAGAGGCTGCGAACCCGTTTCCAACAGCGGGTCGGCGAGTTCAAGGCATTGATCGACGGCGGGAACAGCATCCCGAAGGCGCGCAAGGACGAGCTAGCAGTGCTCGCAGAGGGCGAAAAGCTTCTGGCCGAAAACAATCGGCTGTCGCGCAGTCTCACCGCTGCCGTCGATCGCCTGGTCGCCGCGGCAGACCGCGAGATCACCGCGTCCGGTCTCGAAGCCGCGACGGTCCAGCGCTACGGTACCGGAGTTGTCCTTGGCTCCGCCTTTCTCACCCTCTTGAGTTCCGTTCTGGTTGTCTGGCTCTATGTCGACCGTAGCCTTCTCGCCCGTCTGGGAGAGGTGAGCCAAAGCATGTTCGCAATCGCCGGCGGCGATCTTCGTGCGCCGCTGCCTGCCGCGGGCCGCGACGAGATCGGCCGGATGGCCGAAGCGCTTAGGCTCTTCCGGGACACCGCAGTCGAGGTCGAGGAAAAGAACCTGCGCGATGTCGCTGAGGCGCGCCAACGGCTCATCGATGCGATCGAGAGTATCTCCGAGGGATTCGCGCTGTACGACGGGGAGGACCGGCTTGTCCTCAGCAATAGCCGCTACCGCGAACTGCTCTACAGCGACCTTGCGATCGAACTGATGCCCGGCACGACATTCGAGCACATTATTCGCCGATCCGCTGAGCGCGGCTACATCAAGGATGCCGAGGGGCGGCTCGAGGAATGGGTCGCCGAGCGGCTCTCCCGGCACCGCAACCCAGGCGAACCGTGGGTGCAGCGGCGAGGCGACGGGCGATGGATCATGATAAGCGAGCGGCGGATCACCGCCGGCGGCACGGTCGCGGTCTATTCGGACATCACTGAGCTGAAGCAACGAGAGGAGAACCTCGCAGAGAAATCCACGGCTCTCGAGGCGCTTTCCAACAAGCTGGCCAAATACCTGGCGCCGCAAGTGTACAGCTCGATATTCGCCGGCCGCCAAGACGTTAGAATCGCCAGCCAGCGGAAGAAACTGACAATATGCTTCTCCGATATCGCCGGCTTTACCGAGACCACTGACAAAATGGAATCCGAGGATCTCACCCAGCTCCTCAATCACTATCTGACGGAAATGTCGAAAATTGCTTCGGATCACGGCGCGACGATCGACAAATATGTCGGCGACGCGATCCTGATGTTTTTCGGCGACCCTGAGACGCGCGGCGTCAAGGAGGACGCGCTGGCGTGTGTGCAGATGGCTCTCACCATGCAAAAGCGGATGAGCGAACTTGCCGAAATCTGGCGTGACATTGGAATTGAGACACCGCTGCGCTGCCGCATCGGCATCCATACCGACTACTGCACTGTCGGTAACTTCGGCAGCGAGGACCGGATGGATTACACGATAATCGGCGGCGCCGTGAATCTCGCCTCGCGCCTGGAACAGGAGGCGCCACCGGGGACCGTCCTCATTTCCTACGAGACGTTTGCGCAAGTGAAGAACACGATCGACTGTGAGGAGATGGGGCATGTCCAGGTCAAGGGGATCGCCTATCCCGTCGCCACCTACCGCGTCATCGATCTGAAGGCCAATCTAGCCGGCGCTTGTCACGCCGTTCGAACCGAGCTGCCGCACTTCAGGCTGGAACTTGAACCGGAGCTGATGTCCGCTGACGAGCGTGACGATGCCGCCACTGCGCTTCGAGACGCGCTGGATCGGCTTTCCCACAAGCCCGGGCAGTAGGGCTTGGTTCACAACGACCCTTCCATGGACGCAAGGAGTAGGATGTGGGACGCAGCTTATTGGCGCTGTCGATGCGAAGGCCACAGAACGGTCGCGGTCAGTCTTTGAACTCGGGCGGAACGTCCGCATCGGAGCCGAGACTTAACATTCACGGCATCACTGGCAAGGTCCGGATATGGCGCAAGTTGCCCGTTCCGGGGCGCCGCCTTAAACGGCAAAGTTTGACCCAGAGCGGCCGCTCGGCGTGACAGTGTCGAACGTCCGAAAGCATGATAGAGCAGTCATTGCCGATTTCGAACTCGCTGTGGACGGGTTCCGCAAGGCCGGTGTCGTGCAATGACAGGTGAGGCCATGTCAGGTCAGGCCTTGAACTGCAGACGGCTCTCAGGCAAGCCATATGACTGTCGAGGCGGAAGCCGTCGTCGAAATCCCAAAACGCATCAGCGTCAAGGAAAGCGGCCGGACCAGACGCCAGAGGCTCACCGATAGTCGCCGTCGCTTGCGGTTGCTCACCAGAAAATCAACCTGAAATAAGGCTTGAAGTGAGGCTCAGGTCGGCTTGATCTCTGCCCGGCCGATCTTGCGCCATCGGGTGTTTTCGCGAACCAGTTTCAGGTCGTCGGTCGTCTCGGCAAATGTCCGCAAACGGTATTGTCGGAGCAGGTCCGGGAAGAGCGCCCCTTCCGGCAGGCCGGCAAGCTGCTCCCGGACCGAGATCTTTTCATCGATGACCCGCATGCCCCAGGCATTTTCCCGAACCTGCAGCTCAGCGGCCAGATCGCGCTCTTCCGGCGCGTTTTCGTCTAGCACGGCCAGAAGGATCGAGTGGAAAAGCGCTACATAGCCAATCTGTCTCAGGCCGCCCACGACCCGCACGCGCGGCAATATGGCAAGGACGAGGAACGTCAGGAACAAGTTCGGCAGCAGCACGCCGTCCAGCAGCCCCTGCTTGAGATGCAGCCGCTCGAACGGGATTAAAAGACCATGCGGCCTGTCAGGCTCGATCAGGTGCCCGTTCTCGAGGACGAGCTTGCGCACGCGCTCCTCGCGGATGCCCCAGAAATAGTCCGTGGCATTGGGCAGGAATCTGCCAAACGGGCTCGATGCGGCCTCTTGCAAGGCATGTTCGAGACGCTGGCGTCTTGCGGGTTCAATGAGCAGCCTGGAAAGAAGGCTGCCGTCATGTTCTAGATGCCGTGCCATGGCAGCCGCGGCGAGCCGATCATCGATGAAAACCGGCAGGGCCATGCCGGCACGATCCCAATTGGCGACCAGATCCTCGTTGAGGGCTGTCAGCGCATCGGCGGCGGTTCCAAACACCTTGTCCTGGCTGGCAAGCAGTGTGCCCAGCCAGCGGCTGGCATCCGTTTCATCGCCCACCGCCTCAAGCGCGCGCTTGTTGAGGGAAACGGGACCGGCCACGCAGGCGCTTTTGCGGCACAGTTTGTGGCGCCCGATGCCAAACAGGTTGACCTTGTCGTCGCCGACATCGAGCCATCCCGGCCCCTCCCGGCCAATTGTCTCCATGGTCATCGTCGTTCCCATGAAGCCGAAGAAGGCCGACAGCCCGTTTTCGACCGCGCCGAGCCAGGCAAGCAGGAGGGCATCGAAGGTGATCCGGTCCATCAGAAGCAGGCAGTGCAGGCCGGACTGAATCACCGGTCTGTACTCGAACTCGTCGAGGGTCTTGCCGATCTCGTCAGGCTGCATCATCACACCAAGGCGCTGATGCAAGACTTCGCGCAGGATCGATCGGGCAGCGATCGCCGGGGCCGATGCAGGCCTTGCCACCGGCCGCCACAGATGGCGGGCGTAATCGGAAACCGGTGCATTCCAGTTCTGCTCGATGTCGCGCACGACCTCCGGGCAGAGCAGCGACAGCACAGCCAGAATTTCCACCGGAGGCGTAGGCGTTGGGTCAAGGACGGCGGTCATTGGTCCCGTCTAGCCGCTTGCGGTGCAAACGCCAAGGGAGACCAGACTTGCTGGATGCGGCCGGCCCACACATAGATCGTCAACTCGATCAAGATGGTGTGAGCCGAAATGACCGTCTCCTACGGAGTTCTCCATAAGCAACCGCCTGTTCGCCGACTCGGCACGAATTGTTAGGTTGGCTAAACAGTTAAGGCCAAACCAGCGGATCTTAAAACCGCAGGCGGGCCATGCTCAGGAGGTCGTGGTACTGCCCGTCGGTAAAGCCGGCCTTCACATGCCGGCCTTCGACCTCAAAGCCGTGGCTTTTGTAGAGACGGAGGGCGGGTTCGTTGTCGGCATAGACGGTCAATTCGACCCGCTTCAGGGCGCGCCAGTTGTCGGCTACGTCAAGCAGCGCGCCAAGTATGGCGGAGCCGATACCTTTGCCGACAAAGGCATCGTCAAGGCCGATATTGATCTCGCCGATATGCGAACGGCGCGGCGAACCCTGCACGACCAGGCTGCCATGGCCGACGACCTTGCCGTCCAGCTCGGCAACGATCCAGGTGGTTTCCTGGCCGGACTTGGCGATACGCCGCGCCACCTGCTCCACCATCTCGAAAGGCATCCTGAGCGTGCCCCAGCGGAAGCCCGGCATGTTGAAGATAGCGCAAAGCGCCTCCGCATCGCTTGGCCGGACGGACCGGAGCTGCGGCTGGATTTTCTCGGAGGGTGGCGAGGTCGTGCTGGTCATGGCGTTCCCGGCGAAGGCAATCGGCCCGGTACGATGCACCGGACGTCACCTGAAAATCCAGCCGTCTCTGCAACCTATGATGCCGATTGCGAGCTAAAATACCGGGAGGCGGCGTAGAGTTTGAAGACGCCGCTGATGCCGATCCAGCCGAAAAGGACGAGCCAGCACAATGTCCCGGTCGCTGTCCAGTCGATCCGGTGCACCGCAGCGTCGGTGATGGCGACGCCGAGGATGGCAAGCAGGCCAACCAGAAACTGCGCCAAGCCGAGCACCAGCAGTTCCTCGCGCGGCGCGCTTCTCCAGACCAGATATATACCGCCCGCACCGGCGAGGAAGACGGCGCTGTAGACCTGAGCGTGGAAGGCATCGATCGGCCATGGCCAGATGCCACTGAATGTCAGGGGAAACAGCAACAGGCCGACGCCATAGAGCCCAAGGATCGCGGATTCCGCCGGCATGTAGCCGCGCCATGCGGGATTTAAGGTCACGCCTTTTGCAGAAGGACGGGCCCTGGCCCGCCACAGGAACAGCCCGGATACCGCGACCGAAGCAAGATAGACCAAAAACCACAGCCAGGGCGCTTTGCGCTCGAAGTTGAAATAACCGAGATTGATGAACGAAGCCACCGACACGATGACGGTGAAGATGAAGGCCATGACGAGCACGAGCCTGCCGGGCGACCAGCGATTCCAGACCAGCAGCGCCGCCATCACGACCATTTCGGCGGTGTAGAAGCCACCGAGGAAGCGCGCATTGAACGGCGTGACGGCCCAAGGCCAGCCCGGTTTGACCAGAACAGGCACGAAAAACAGGCCGGCGCCTACGATCAGGACGATGATGACCACCGCAGAGAAAAGGCGCAGGGCCGCGGGAAATGGCGGGTTGTTGGATGTCGGCATGGGAGAAAATCCCAAAGATGAATGCTCCATGGACCATCATAGTGCTGCTTGCGGCCGGTGAAAATCCGCCGAATGGAAATTGGACGGTCACCAGGCTTATCCATTCGAATGGCCGTACGATCTGTTTCGAAGTAAGATGGAGCACTCGGACCAAAGACCGGTCCGGTCAACCCGCCTCGGGGCGCATTTTCCGGAACCTGCACGATGAACGAAGCTCAGGATCTGTTCTCGCTTCTGCGACAATCGGCCGATGTCGATCCACAGGCGATCGACGCGATCAAGCGAACCATCGCGGAGGGCGAGGACCGCGAACTTTGCCGCATCAATGCGCCAGCCTTCGCCAGCAAGCATGGCCTCGACGAGGAGCGCGCCATAAGCGCCTTTCTCCATGCGGCGCGGGTGGGCATCTTCGACATTTCCTGGAATGTTCTGTGCCCCGGCTGTGGCGGCGTGCTCGACACCAACGCCACGCTGAAAACCCTGCAGAAGGACGAATACACCTGCGCGCTGTGCTCCGAGGGCTATTCGCCCACCCTCGACGAGATGGTCGAGGTGACATTCACCGTCAGTCCCCGCGTGCGCAGGATTGCCGCCCACAATCCACACGAATTGCCGGTGGCGGAATATTTCCGCCAGATCTACTGGGCGTCCGGCGTCGATCTGCCGGAAGAGGATTTCGCGGAAAAGATGGAAGCGTTCTCGCTGGAGGATATCGAGCTTGCGCCCGGTGAAAAGGCGGTTCTGCCCATACAGCTTCCGTCCGAATTCATCATCGTCTTCGAGCCGGTCACCCATTCAGCGCAGTTCATCGACGGGAAGGGCGAACCAACAAAGGAGCGCCGGAGCCTCTCTTTGGCCTTCGACCGCGACCATGTCCAGAACCAGACGCTGGAGATGCAACCCGGCCCGTTGCGCATTTCGCTGGAAAACAGGACCGACACCCGCGTGCTGCCGACGGTCTTCATAGCCGGCCAGGCATTGCATGATTTCCTGGGAAAACGCCGGCCCTTCCTGACCGCCAAGCGCCTGCTCACCAACCAGACATTCCGCGATCTCTATCGCACGGATACACTCGACATTAACCAGCGCCTGAAGATCACCAGCCTGACGTTCCTGTTCACCGACCTGCGCGGATCGACCGAGCTTTACGAGCGGGTGGGCGACCTTTCAGCCTTCGATCTCGTGCGCGTGCATTTCCAGGTTCTGCACGAGATCGTCGCAGCGGAGGCAGGCGCGGTAGTGAAGACGATCGGTGATGCGGTGATGGCGACCTTCGTGACGCCTGATCGTGCGATTGCTGCCGCCCTCAGGATGCGCGATGCCATGCGTACGCTCAACGACAAGAGCGGGCGCGAGGATCTGCTGCTCAAGATCGGAGTCCACGCCGGCCCCTGCATTGCTGTGTCTATGAACGACCGACAGGACTATTTCGGCCAGACGGTCAACATTGCTTCGCGGGTCCAGAACCTTGCCAACGCACAGGCGATCTTCGCCACTCGGGCGGTGGTCGACGACAATCTCACCGCCGATCTGTTGCACAGGAAGGCGCTGACGCCCGTGCCCCACGAGGTCTCGCTGCGCGGCATTGAGCGGGAGATAGCAGTATATACGATCCCCTGAAGGCTTGGCCCCTGAAGATTTGGATCGTCTCGGCCCCTCACACGCGCCTACAGATAAAATAACGATCGGCGGGCACCGAAGGCGGCGGCGGGAGGCGTTGCAACTGCGGATGATCTAACGGCATGCCGCTGACCGCGATGCCGCCGACGCGAAGCAGGCGCGCGGTCAGATCGGGAAGCCAGGTAAGGGTCACTGCATCGCGATCTTCATAGCCAGTGCCGATGTCGGCATGAACAAGAGCGGCGTCGATGCCAATGAACCTGCTCGCGGTCTCGCGTATTTCGCCGAGCACGAGATTTTCCGCTTCGGGAATTGAGCTGGCGTGTGCGGCAAGTGCGCGGTCGAACGCTACGATCCGGCGTCCGGGCAGGCGCTCGCGCAGATGGTGGAACGTCCGGCCATTGCCGAGGCCGAGCTCGAGCACAGGCCCCTCCATTTTCGCCACCTCGGCGCAGACATGATCGAGTATGTCGCGCTGTGCGGTCATCCTCCGGATGAAACTGTCGAGGCGACTCATGTGCGATTGTATGTCCTGAACCAGTCCACGAAATCAACTGCCCCCGACCAGAGCGTTTCGCGGCTGAAACCCGACGCCGACGTGTTAAACCCAGATCGAGTCTTGCCGAGGCGAACGATGAACATTGCAACAAGCGAACAGGCCGCTGACAAGGACCATACCGGGTTGAGTCGGCGGCACGGCGCGCGGCGGAATAGCGATCTCACTTGTAGGGGTCTGCGGCGTCCCGCAAGCCGTCGCCGAGGAAGTTGAACGCCAAGATGACGAGAATGACGGGGAGCATCGGCAAAAGCAGCCATGGATAGAACGCGATGACGCTGACGCTGCGCGCCTCGGTGAGCAGGATGCCCCAGCTGGTTATCGGCGCCCTCAGGCCGAGCCCGAGGAAGCTCAGCGCCGTCTCGCCCAGGATCATGCCGGGTATGGAGATCGTCGCCGTCGCGATCAGATGCGACATGAAGCCGGGAATGAGATGCCGCCCGATGATGCGGCTGCTTCTGGCGCCCATCAATTGCGCGGCCAGAACGTAATCCTCCTCGCGCAAGGCTAGAAGCTTTGAACGCACGGCCCGCGCCAGTCCGGTCCAGTCGAGCAGCCCGAGGATGACGGTGATGCCGAAATAGATCAGGATCGGACTCCAGGTTATCGGCATGATCGCCGCCAGTGCCAGCCATAGCGGAATGCTGGGGATCGATTGCAGAACTTCGATTATCCGTTGAACGATCAGGTCGAAGATACCGCCGTGATAGCCGGCCAGTCCGCCGATGACAATGCCGAGCAGGAAGCTGAAACTGATGCCGACGAGGCCGATTGTCAGTGAAATGCGTGCACCATAGATGATGCGCGAGAGCACATCGCGCCCCAGCCTGTCAGTGCCCGCCAGAAAGAGCTGGCCGTTTTCGGCAGGACAGACAAAATGCCTGTCACCTTCGATCAGGCCCCAGAACCGGTAACTGTCGCCCTTGCAGAAGAAACGGATCCGCTGAACATCATCCTGTTTCTCGATGTAGTTCCGCTTGAGCGTGTCCATATCCAGCGTCATCTGACGGCCATAGACGAACGGCCCGACGAGTTGGCCGTTGTGGAACAGGTGCACCCGCTGCGGCGGTGAATAGATGTAGTCCATGTTGCGCGTGTGCAGATTGTAGGGCGCCAGGAACTCGCAGATCAGTATCCCGAAATAAAGCGCCGCCAGGAATATGCCGGATATGACGGCAAGCCGGTGCTTCCGGAATTTCCACCACATCAGCCGCAACTGCGACGCCTGAAAGACCTTCGACTGCTCCGGCGTCATCACCTCGACCGACTGCAGGTCAAAGGGCGCGATGGAAACGTAGTGTTGCAGTGGGGCACCCGGAGCGGGCAGCGGCGATTGCGTGTTCATTTGGTGCTGCCGCCTTGCAAACGAATTCGCGGATCAAGTAGCGCCAGCGCCAGGTCGGAAATCAGGACGCCGATGACCGTCAGGAAGGCGAGGAACATCAGGAACGACCCTGCCAGATACATGTCCTGGCTTTGGAGCGCCTTGATCAGCATCGGCCCGGTCGTTTCCAAAGACAGCACGATCGCCGTGATTTCGGCGCCGGAGATGATGGCCGGCAGGATAGAGCCGATGTCTGAAATGAAGAAATTGAGCGCCATGCGCAGCGGATATTTGACCAGCGCCCTGAAGGGATGAAGGCCTTTGGCGCGCGCGGTCACGACATATTGCTTATGTAGCTCATCGAGCAGATTGGCGCGCAGCCGCCGGATCATACTTGCCGTGCCCCCGGTGCCGATGATCAAGACCGGGATCCAGAGATGGGCGAGGATCGACTTCGCCTTGGCCCAGCTCATCGGCTCGCCGAGATATTGCTGGTCCATGAGATGGCCGATGGACGTGCCGAACCAGATGTTGGCGAAATACATCAGGATCAGCGCCAGCATGAAGTTCGGAATGGCAAGGCCGAGAAGGCCGAACAAAGTCAGGCCGTAGTCGCCCCAGCTGTATTGATGCGTGGCGGAGTACATGCCGATCGGAAAGGCTATGAGCCAGGTAAAGATGATCGTGACGAAGGAAACCAGCACGGTCAGCCACATTCGGTCCCCGACGACGTCGCGAACCGGCAGCTCATATTCGAAGGAATAGCCGAAATCGCCGTGCAGCATCCCGCCGACCCAGTAGAAGTAGCGAATGACCGGTGGCTGGTCGAAACCATATTCCTTGCGCATCATCTCGATGCGATCGGAATCCACCGCTTCGCCCTGAGCCCGAAGCTCGGCAACATAGCTGTCGAAATAGTCGCCTGGTGGAAGTTCGATGATCGTGAACACCAGTGCCGATATGACCAGCAGCGTTGGAACCATCACGGCGATGCGCCAGACAAAATATCGAAGCACGCTCAGGACTCTCCAAGCCAGAATGTATCCGGCATGTAGACACCGAAATAGGCGGTCGGGTCGTAGCCGTAGAGCGCCTTGTCAGGCAGATTGCGCAGCCGCGAGGACGCCAGAATCGGCTGATGCGTTCCGTTCACCGTGCCGATCGAAAACACCTGATCGGTATAGATCGACAGCATTGAATTCCAGATTTCGGCGCGCTCCGTGGCTTCGGTCGATGCGTTCCAGCGCTTGAGTAAAGCCATCAACTCGACCACAGGCGGAAGATCGGGCGCTTCACCGACCTTGCCATGAGACAAGTAGTGAGCACCCCAGAGCGGCCATTGCAGCTGGTCGTCGACGGTGGGGGCCAGTTGGTACGGGTTCATGTCGGCGGTCGGTACGCCATTGTCGATGCCCGACCACATCGACATCACGATCTGGCCACCAAGCGCGCGGCTGCGGAAGATGTCGCGCTGCGAAGTCCGGATGAACAGGGCGATGCCGATCTTGCGCCAGTGATCGGTGATGAGCTCGAGCGCGTCGGTTTCCAGCGTGCTTTCGCCGGCCGTTTCCACTACGAGCTGCGCCGGGCGTCCGTCGGGAAGTATCCGCAGGCCGTCATCGTCACGCGCCTGAAGCCCGACCTCGTCGAGCAGGGCATTGGCCTGGTCGGGATCATGGGCGACCCAGGCTTTCGCGAATTCCGGCCGGTAGAGCGGGCTTTCCGGCAGGACCGTATCGGCACTTTCCTGCGCCAATCCGTAGAACACAGCCAAATTGATCTCGCGCCTGTCCACAGCGAGCGAAAGTGCGCGGCGCACGCGCACGTCACGAAAAAGGCCACGCCACACCTGGTCGGCACAATTCAGATTGGGCAGCAGCGCCAGCCGCGAACCCTGTGTGCGTTTCCAGAGATGCATCTTCACCGGGTAGCGCTTCTCCGCGTCTTTCAGGAAGGAATAATCGCTGAAGTCAATTCCCATGCATTGCAGGTCGCTCTCGCCCGCACCGGTCTTGGCGGAGATGATCGCCGACGAGCTGACATTCATGACGATCCGGTCAACATAGGGCAGTTGCCGGCCATTCTCGTCTATTCGATGAAAGAACGGGTTGCGCTCGAAGACGAATTGCTCGGCCGGCGGCTTGGTCCGGTTCTGCCAGGGATCGAGCGTCGGCAGTTCCGGGTTCTCCGGGCGATACTGCCGCGACATGCGGATATGCAGGAGCGTCCATTTCTGGGCCCGGTTCTCCTTCATTAGGCCGGCGAGCCGGAATGGATCCTGGTATTTCTTGTGGAACTGCTTGAGATAGGCGGCTGGCAGAACAAGCGATATCGGCGAAGCAGCAGCGAGCTTGGGCAGGAAGTCGGGATTGGGCGCATCCCAACTATAGCGGACCGTCGACGGATCGACGATCTCGAAGCGTGGCGGCTTGCCGTCCGCCAGCAGGGCCGGGGCGAGCCCGCCTTGCGAAAGCTCATCGTTCAGCCAGACATCTTCCCAGCAATAGCGAAAATCCTCCGGCGTCAGCAGGCTACCGTCAGACCATTTATGTCCTTCCCGTATCTTGAAAGTGAAGACACGATCATCCGCTACATCGAAACTTTCGAGAATGTCGGCTTGCAAGTTAAGCTTTTCGTCATAGCCGACCAGGCGAGCGTACCCGTAGATCGTCATCATCCGGATATCTTTCTGGCTGCCGATGATCGTGCGCAGCGTGCCGCCATACTGGCCGGGCTGCCGACCCATCGCAGCGAGATTCAATGCGCGCGGGCGCTTGGGCAGGCGTTCGGCGAGTGCCGGCAGCGCCCTGGCCTTCAGCTGCGGCTGAAGAAATTCCGGCTCCAGATCGCCGGCGCGCAACGTGCCCGGCAGAAATGCCGAAGCCATGAGCCCAAGGACGGTGCGCCGGCTGATCAATGGCGTAGCTCGCTGACATCGGCCGAACGTCGGGCCAGCACGAGGTGGCCGCCGCCAAGATCGAGCGGCAACAGCATATCCTCGTCGCCCTCGTCGCGGAATTGCGGTCCCCATGCGCTGGTGTCGGAAGCGCCGCTGAGCTTCAGCGTCTTGAAATCCATCGGCCTGTCGAGATCGGGGAAAGGTACTGCGGCGACCAGTGAGCGCGTGTAGGGGTGGATAGGTTTCCTAAGCAGAATTTCGCGCGGCGCGAGCTCGACGATACGCCCGCCGCACATCACCGCGATGCGGTCTGCCATGTAGTCCACCACCGCCAGGTTGTGGGATATGAACAGGTAGGTCAGGCCCAGTTCCTTCTGCAGGTCCTTCAGAAGGTTCAGAATCTGCGCCTGGACAGAGACATCGAGTGCCGAAACCGGCTCGTCGCAGATCAGGAGTTCAGGTCCCAGCGCCAACGCGCGCGCGATGCCGATACGCTGACGCTGCCCGCCGGAGAAACTGTGCGGATAACGCTTTATGAAGCGCGGATCGAGCCCGATTGCCTGCATCAGGCTCTTGACCGTGGCGAGTCGGGACGCGGCATTGCCACGTTGATGGATTTCCAGCGGCTCGCTCAAGATGTTCTCCACCGTCATGCGAGGTGAAAGCGACGAAACCGGGTCCTGAAAGACCATCTGGATTTTCGCGCGCAACAGGCGCAGCGCGTCTCCCTCGGCTTCCAAGACGTCGATCGGACCATCGCGGCCGTTAAAGATCACAGAGCCGCCGCTAGGGGTGACAGCCCGCATGAGGATCTTGCTGACGGTAGTTTTGCCGGAGCCGCTTTCGCCGACAAGACCCAGGCACTCACCCCGCCTGATATCAAAGCTCACGCCGTCCACGGCGCGAACAGAGGTTTGATGATCTCCGCCGAACCATCCGGACTTGCGGATCGTGAAGGTCTTTGTCAGATCCTTGACCGACAGCAGGAGGTCGTCCGGCCCCTTCGATGCCGGCGCCGTCTGCTTGCCGAGCAGGTTCTCGACATTCACCGGCACCTCGCGGAGCGCCTGTAGCCTTTCGCCAGGCTTTAGGTCGAAATGCGGAACGGCTGCCATCAGGCCCTTCAGGTAAGGGTGGCCTGGCCGGCGGAATATCGCCTCCACGGGTCCCGCTTCCATGATGTCGCCATGGTACATGACCACCACCTCGTCGGCTACATTGGCGACTACGCCAAGGTCGTGCGTGATCAGCAGCATCGCCATGTTCAGCTTCGTCTGAAGCTCGCGCAGCAATTGCAGGATTTGCGCCTGGATGGTGACGTCCAACGCCGTCGTCGGCTCGTCGGCGATCAACAGGGCGGGCCGGCAGATAAGCGCCATGGCGATCATTGCGCGTTGACGCAATCCTCCCGAAAGTTCAAAGGGATACATGTCATAGGCGCGCTTGGGGTTGGGAAAGCCGACAAGTCCGAGCATTTCCTCGGTCAGCGCCTTGCGCTTCACCCGAGCCATGGGCGTATGAATCTGCAGGGATTCGCTCACCTGATTGCCGATCGTATGCAGCGGCGACAGTGATGTCATCGGCTCCTGAAATATTTTGCCGATGCGGCTGCCTCTCAACGCCCGGATTTCGGGTCCGTCACGCGGCATTTGCAGGATATCCTGCGTCGTGCCGGGCTTTTCAGGATCAGAAAACAGGATACGGCCGCGAACATGGGCTGTGTTCGGCAAAATGCCCATCACTGCCTGGCTGAGAACCGATTTTCCGGAACCGGACTCGCCCACAAGCGCGGTAACCTTGCCGGGCAGGACGCGAAGATTTGCACGCCTGACGGCATGCAACGGTCCCCCTATAATGGCAAAAGAGATGCCAACATCCTCGATCCGCAGCAGATCAACGCTCGAATTCATTCTCACACCAGCCCCACTCTGGCGGCCTGCCGGTCGGCAGGCCCAGAAAGCGAGACTAGCGCATTGCCAGCCTAGAGCAACTTGGATTCGAAACGGTCGCCAGTTCCCCGGCGGAACCGGCGACCGGACTGCATACCAAAGGCGTTCGGATCAGATCGTGACGGTTACTGGAGCTTCCTCGGGTCGCCCGCCGACAGCCGCGCGGCATCGCGATGAAGCAGCATGACCTGCTCGGCGTCCGATATTCGGTCGTAAATCGGCTCCAGCGCACCGTCTTCATCGAGTGCAAGAGCACCCGACAAATCGGGTGAAAGCACCGTCAGCTTCTGCTTGATGCCCGCCAGTTCCTCCTTGCCGAGCGTCAGCCAGTTGTTGGCGCTGCAATAGCCGGCGAAATCTTCGCTGGCGAGAACGCTGTGCGAATATTTCTTGGTCAGGGTCTGAAGGCGCTGGACCTCGTTTACAGCCGAGCCGAAGACAGAGAATGTGAGCCGGTCGGAAAGCCCGACATTGCCGAACATCACATTGCCGACATGCAGGCCGATGCCGAATTTAATGTCGCCCAACCGCTGCTCCTTTCTGCGCAGATTGAGATCCATCATGCGCGCGGTGGCCTTGTGCGCTGCCGCAAGGGCAGCCCGGCAGGCGATCTCGGACTGCGCACGGTGCCTTTCGCAAGGGTAGACAGCAATGAAGCCATCCCCCAGGAAACTCATGATCTGCCCGCCTCTGCGATTGAAAGGTGCAGCAATGGCATCGAAAAACTGGTTCAGCGTATCGATATAGATTTCGCGGCCGGAGGTTTCGGCAAGCCTTGTCGACCCGCGCATATCGGCCATGACCAGTGCAGCCCGGATTGTGTCGCCCTCGCCGCGCTTGATCTGGCCGTCCAGCACCCGCCTGCCGGCGTCGCCGCCGAGATAAGTGGTCATCATGTTGTCGGCGAGCTTGGTGAGCACCGCCATCTTGGTTGCGATAGCGAGATGGTTCTGGATCCGCAGCAGCGCCGAAATCATGTTGTCACTGAAGCCTGCAGCACTGTCGGTGGACCAAGACCCGATCATGCCCTGACTGGTGTTGCCGCTGAAGGGATGGACGAAAGCCATGTAATCGGTGACGCCCATAAGCTTGAGGTCATCGAAAACAGGAAATTCAGACGGCACCGACGGGTCGAGCCGGCGCCGCAGATGGTCGAGTTTGTGGCTGAGCAGATGGTAGTATGGGCTGGTCAGGAATCTGTCGGAAGGAACGCCGTCGTCATGACGGAAGCCTTCTACTTCCAAGCCCTGGCCGCGGAGCCAGGTGAAGCCAAGCGCGTCATAAAGCGGATGAAGCATCGAAAAGCTCAAATGCACCCGCCTCAACGGCAGGCCGGCAGCAGCCAGCCGTTCACAAAAGCCCTTTACCAATGTTTCCAGGTCGTCGCCCGCCAGCGCCGATTGGGTCAGCCAATCAGCAACCTTATCCATGAGAATGGCAGAAATTTCTGCTTGCGCTGTGCTCATGCTATCTCGAAATCTCCTTGATCCGCCACAAATTCGCCGGCTCGGACGCCGTCAGGCCTTCACCACCGTCTCTCGGGTTAGCCCGAGGCGGCCAAAAACATTGCGTGTGTCGACGATCAGAAGAGCGTGATCCGCGATCGCCTGATAGTCAATCGCGTCGTGGTCGGTTGCAACGACGACAGCATCGAAATCCTTCAAGGCCGCCTCGGTCAATTCGACCGAGCGACGCCCCTTGATCGCCATATGCTCCCGTGTGGTCGGGATCTCCGTAACATGCGGATCGTGGAATTCCGCCTTGCCGCCCCATTCCTCGATGAGTTCAATGAGCCGCAATGAGGGGCTTTCGCGGATGTCGGGCACATTCTTCTTATAGGCGAGCCCGATGATGAGAATGCGCGAGCGGCTGAGCGCCTTGCCGCAGCGCCGGTCCAGCGCCTTCGCCAGTTCATCGACCACATGACGCGGCATCGCCGTGTTGATCTCTGCCGCCAGCTCGATGAAGCGGGTCGGCAGTTCATATTCGCGCGCCTTCCACGTCAGGTAGAAGGGATCGATCGGAACGCAGTGGCCGCCAAGTCCGGGGCCGGGATAGAAAGGCATGTAGCCGAAGGGCTTGCTCTTTGCCGCCTCGATCACCTCCCAGATGTCTATGCCCATCGCACCGAGCACGACCTTCAACTCGTTGACCAGGGCTATGTTGACCGAGCGGAAGATGTTTTCCGTCAGCTTGACCGCCTCGGCGGTCGCCGTGGTGGAAACCGGAACAACGGTCTTGACCACGCCCTGGTAGAAAGCCTGAACGAGTGTCGCCGCTTCAATGCCGTCGCCTGCCACGATCTTGGGGATCGTCGCGACTTCAAAGCTTCGGTTGCCGGGATCCTCGCGTTCGGGCGAGAAGCCGAGGAAGAAATCTATCTTCGACCGCAAGCCGGTTTCTTCCAGTATGGGCTTGATCACGTCGTCGGTGGTGCCGGGATAGGTGGTCGATTCCAGCACGATCAGCTGGCCGAGACGCAGATGCTTCGCGATGGTGCCTGCCGTGTTCCTGATAAAGGAGAGGTCCGGCTCACGGTTTTTCGTCAGCGGTGTCGGAACGCAGATGATGATGACATCGCAGACGGCCAGTTCAGCAAAATCCGCAGTGGCGCGGAACCGTCCGCTCGCCACCTGGCCGGCAAGGGCTGTCGAGGTCACCGCCTCGATATAGGATTGGCCGTTGTTCAGGCTCTCGACCTTCTGGGCTTCGACGTCGAAGCCGGAAACCGGGAAGCCGGCGCGTGCGATCGCAACCGCCAGCGGCAGCCCGACATACCCCAATCCGATCACGCCGACTTGCGCGGCGCGCGTCGAAATCCGGTTCAGAAGACGGTCATATGTCGATCGTGAGGCGTCCAAAAAATCTGCTTTCCCTTAATTCGGACAGACCGTCCGCTTCCATGGCGAGGCTCACTTGGTCCCAAGAACCCCGAGGCATATTGCGGAAAATCGATGTCCGCAAGCTGTCAGACCGGCACCTTCGCCTTCAGGCTTGCTGCAGCCATCGCATAGCCGCCGGCGGCGCCATCGATGAAATGAACGTGATCGCGCTGCAGCGGCGAGGCGACGAGGCATGTCATCAAGGCCGATTTCTGGCGGTGCAGGCCATAGTTGCAGATGCCCGCTTCTTCCGCCTGTTTCAGCCGGTTCTCGATCCGTTGCAACACATCCGCGTCAACGTCGATGGTCATCTTCAAGCCGTCGTCGAACTTCCGGAAATCCGAATTGCTGGCCACGTCGCGTTTGTAGATCTTCGGATCGAATTTGCCGATTGTCCAGCCATATCTATCGGTAACAGCCGTAAGCGTCATCAGGAACACTATCCACAGCTTCGACAGCCATCGCCGTCCTGCCGGCGCCGTGGCGCGCGCCTCGATATCGAGGCCGGCGGGCAGCAAACTGTAGTCCGGTCCGTTCACCGGCACCGGGTGGCCATCGCGTTCCTGCCTGCCGGCAAGGGCGATGATGTCGGAAACCAGAAACTGAAAACCGCGCAAGTCGCGCGACGCCCCCGGTATGGCTATGATCGAGACGATTTCGCCATTCCGGGCTTCGATCGGGTTCCAGCGGCACGAGAGGCCGGTCAGATCCGGCCGCGCGCCGGCCGGCGCTGGATCGATGCGGTAGCGCCCCGCTTTCATCTCGGCTTCCGCCCAACTGCCGCCACCGCCGGCGAACATGGCATAGAAGACCGCTTCGGAGGCCTGGAACCTCGCCACGCGAACGTCGAGGCCTTGCGCTCTGATATCCTTTATCGGCACGATTGCGGCACGCAAGGTCAGGTCGAGTTCGTCCGCCACCCATCTCTGGACAGCCGCCAGCGCGTTGCGGGTGATCTCCAGCGCCGAGCCGGGAAATGCCACGAGCGCGCCGTCGCCGCCGAAGACAAAGGGAAGATCTTGCCGACCCAGCGCATTGAGCAGCGCCGAAATGACGCTGGCACCGGCCATATTGACGGTTTTATAGCGCCCAGCCCCGATCGCCTTGGTCGAGCCGACGATGTCGGCGGTGGCCAGCGCCCAGCCATCGGGGAGAGGCCGATAGTTATCGATATCGGCAACGCTTTCGAACTTTGCGAAGACCGGCAGGGAAGCGACAAACGGATCGGACGCGGCAGCTGTTTCCATGAGCATCAGATAGCACATTCCACTGCTTGAAGGTGAAGTCGATCATGCTTCGAAATTGACTTGCGCTGGCTTTCCGATGATAGGGTCCGGCGATGCGAATTGCCTTCTACGCGCCGCTGAAGTCGCCCAATCATCCCGTTGCCTCCGGCGACCGCCAGATGGCACGGATGCTGGTCAAGGCGCTGGAGCATGGAGGGCATAGCGTCGAACTAGCATCCGAATTACGCTTCTATCTACGCGAACCGGATTCGAAAAGTTTCGACGCGCTCAAGATCGAGGCCCGGGAGGAAGCCGCGCGGCTGGCAAGGCTTTGGGATCGTGACGGCAAGCCCGGTCTGTGGTTCACCTATCATCCCTATTACAAGGCGCCCGACCTGATCGGGCCCGAGCTGGCGTTGGCCTTTGGTGTCCCCTATGTGACAGCGGAAGCCTCCTATTCGAGGCGGCGCAACACCGGTTTGTGGGCCGATACGCAAGCGTTGGTGGCGCGAGCCGTCGAACAGGCAGCGCTGAACATCTGCTTCACGCAAAGGGATCGTCAGGGACTGGCAGATGCGATTCCCGACGCCGCTTTCGGCATGCTTTCGCCCTTCATCGACACATCGGTATTCCGGGAAACGCCGGCACGGAGTTGTCCGACGCGCCTCGTTACCGTCGCCATGATGCGCCCGGGCGACAAAGTCGAAAGCTATCGCATGCTGGCGCAAGCGCTCGGTCCGATCGGCCACCTGCCCTGGACCATGTTGGTCGTCGGGGATGGGCCTGCCCGTGACGAGGTCAAAGCGCAATTCGCCGGCTTGCCCGCCGCCCGTATCGAATGGCTTGGCGCGATTGAGCCAGCCGCCGTGCCGGATGTCCTCTACAGTGGGGGAATTTACGTCTGGCCGGGTTGCGGCGAGGCCTATGGCGTTGCCTATCTTGAAGCACAGGCCGCCGGCCTTCCGGTGGTGGCTCAGGACATCGCCGGCGTGCCGGAGGTCGTGCGGGATGGCCAGACCGGGTTTCTCACCCCGCCGGGCGATGTTGCGGCGTTCGCTTCTGCCATTGAAAGGCTTCTGGCCCGTAACGACGAAAGAACCATCATGGCCGCGGAAGCCAGACGTTTCATCCTCGAAGAACGTTCGCTCGGTGCTGCAGTGGCGCGGCTGGCCGAACTCCTTGCGAAGATCCCGGTTTCATGACACCCGATCAGATCTGGCAGCCCTTGGTGGAAGAACTGGCGTGCCGGCAACGGGCAGACCGCAAGGCAGAGTTTTGGCTGCGCGACGATGACGCCGTGGATCCGACGCCTGCGCTTGATCGGCTGCTCGACCTCACCGGTGAATTCGCGGTTCCGGTGACTCTGGCCGTCATTCCGGCCCTGACTGATGAGAAGCTTGTCGTCCGGCTTGACGAGGCGCCGCATGCCACGGTCGCCATCCATGGCTGGGCGCACCGAAATCATGCGCCCGAGGACCAGAAAAAGCAGGAGCTCGGCGCGCATCGGCCACGCGAGGCGGTGCTCAATGATCTGGCTCGCGGGCTGTCGCACGTAACCGGCCTGCACGGCGCACGTACCGTTCCGATGCTGGTGCCACCCTGGAACAGGATCGACGCCGGCCTGGTATCCGACCTTGGATCGATAGGATTTGCGGCATTGTCGGTCTATGGGCCGCCGAGGCGTGCTTCACTGGCGGTCATCAACAGCAATGTCGACATCATGGATTGGCATGGCACGCGCGGCTGCCGCGATCACGGCCTATTGGTTCAGGCTATCATCGCGCAATTGCAGCATGCATTCGATGGCGGCGAACCGGTCGGTCTGCTCACCCACCATCTCGTACACGATGAATCGGCCTGGCTTTTCCTCGAACGGCTGTTCGCCGTCACCGCACGGACTGAAGCCTGCGCATGGCTTCCGATCAGGACATTGATCGGGCGCAGCGCCGGTAGAGCAATTCCAGGAAAAGTGTGAACGATTTTCCGTCTGGAATTGCGTCAAAACAAAGAGATAGAGCGCTTCGCCGTTTCTGTGAAACGGTGAAGCGCTCTAGAGGAAAATAGCTCAGCGCTTTTTGCGCAATGAGACTGGAAGTTTGAGCGTCTGGCCATCCCGCGCGGCAAAAGCGCCGGTAAACCTGTCCTTGGCCAGTTTCTCGATCTTGTCCAGTTCCTTGTCGGTGCGTGTCGGATCGTGGTGAAACAGCGCAAGCCCCCGCGCACCGGCCGCCTCACAGAGCTTGACGCCCTGTTGCCATGTCGAGTGCCCGTAACCGCGGCGGCGTTCCATTTCCTCCTCGGTGTAGGTGCAATCGTAAATGACGAGGTCGGCATCTTCGATCAGGCCGAGCACCGTCTGATCGAGTTTGTCCGGCTCGTGCTCAGTGTCTGTGATCACCGCCACGACGCGGCCGCCCCATTCGACCCGGTAGCCTATGCAGCCGCCCGGATGGATAAGACTGCCGGTTCGGACCACCACCCCTTCGCGCGGGCGAAGCACGTCTCCGGATACGAAATCGCGATAGTCGAGGCTTGCCTTGCTGATCTCCAGTTTCACCGGAAACCACGGCGGCCGCATGAACTCATCGATCATCTGCCGGGTGGTCATGTGTCCTGCAAGATGCCCGGACCAAAGCGTAACCTTGGCGCCCCGGTCATAGATCGGCGCAAAAGACGGCAGCCCGATGATGTGATCGTAATGGCAATGAGTGAAAAGCAGGTCGAAATCGGTGACGCCCAACGCCTGAAGCGCCGCGCCGGCAGGCCGTAGGCCAGAGCCTGCGTCGAACAGAAGCGTATGCTTACCGCATCGCATCTCGACGCAGATTGAGTTGCCGCCATAGCGAGAGAATTCTGGCCCTGATACCGAAATGCTGCCGCGGACACCCCAAAACCTGACCAGGAAAACGTTGTCGTCCATGCTACCCCTTCGCCCATCATATCCAAACAACTGCTGCTAGGCGAGACAGGCTTTCTCCGGGTGATCTTCTCAGCGAGAGGACAGTGCCGTCACGACGGCGAGGATCGAGCGCACGTCCTTCGTTATTTGGCGCTTCGTGCGTCGATCAGATCCGCGGTTGTATGGCTTAGGCGATCGGCAAGAACCCGCAATATCTCGATGGTCATTTCCGGGAACTCCCTCATAAGCCTCAGGAAATGATCCTTGCGGATTCTCAGGACTTCCAGCGGACTTGCCGCTCTGACGGTGGCAGTGCGGGAGCTGTTGCACAATATGGCAATCTCGCCAACGATCGAATTTGGCTCCAGTTCGGCAACTTTTATCGGTCCGCTGTCGGAATCGACAAGAATATCCGCCCTGCCTGAAAGGATGACATAGGCGGCGTCTCCCTCGTCGCCCTGCCGGAAAAGGATCTGGCCGGCGCTGTAGCTCACACGATCGGATGTGAACGCAAGCAGCTTGAGCTTTGTCGGCTCGATGGCAGAGAACAAGGGAACGCGTTGCAGCATTCCAACTTCATCCTTGAGCAGCATTGTCGCAAACCTTCCAAAATTCGCGTTTGCCAGACTAGAGCAACGGACGCCCAGATGGAATCAATTCTCTTTTCGAGACGGCGAGACAAACCACGCGAAAGGTGGCGAGCCCGATGTCGTGCACCGGCAGAATGATCCCATCTGAATGTCCGTTGCTCTATGACAACAGTTCCTTGAAGATACCGTTCCCTGCCAAAAGTGCCTCGTGTGTTCCGTCTTCCGCCAATTGACCCGAGTCGAAGACGATAACGCGATCGAACATCATCGCCATTGCCGGATTCGTCACGACCCATACAATTGCCGGCGAATGGCCGTCGCGCCTGGCTTCCTCGAGCACGTTTCGCAGCACCTTGTCCTGCATGCGCTGGTCGAGCGCCGAAAGTGGCCGGTTGAGAATGAGAAAATCGGGACGCTTGAGCAGGGCCCGGGCAACATCGAGCTTCTGTCGCTGTCCACCGGTCAGCCGCCTGCCGCCGGAGCCGACGTTGAAGTCCAGGCCGACATCCAGAAGTTCGGCATAAAGCCCCAGTTCGTCAAGAATGTCATAGACGATGGAGCGTATGCGGTCCGGTGCGTCGGGATGGTTGTTGCCCACACGCCCGAACAGGACGTTATCCATGACGGTGGCCGCGGCAATGTATTTGGCAGGGTCATACCGTTCGACCGCATTTTGCAGTTCGGGCGGCAGGTTTTCATAGAACCGGCTGCGTGCAGCGACGATCTTGCTCATCAGCTCGTCGCTCAGCAGGCCGAAGCGATGCCGGGGCTCGATGTAGGCAAAGCTCAAGGTGACGATCATGGCGCGATCGTTCTCTGAAACCGCCTCGTGAGGACGGTTCTTGAGCCGTTGTAGCAAGGTTTCGTAGGCGGGTATCTCCTCGGCGCTCATGAAGGCGAGCTGCTGGAAGAACTGGTGATCGGGCGGCAGGTCGGCAAACAGCTCGATCGCCTGTTTGGCGATCTCCAAGCCCATTTCGTAGAGCGTGCGGTCGAGGCCGGCTTGCCTCAGCACAGAAGCAAAATAGGGATTGGCCGCCAGGGCCCTGTCGGCCAGTTCGGGGCCGGCGGCAGCGCCGAAGAGCAGGTTTTGGCCGATCGTTGCTTCCTTGTTGTAGGCGCCCGGTTCGAAAGGAACCACCAGTCCGCTCAGCCCCTCTTGTTCCAGCCTGGTTCGCAGCGCCGCACGCAGTTCAACGATCCGCCTGGCAAGCTCCGTGTGACGCGTGAGGTCGGCCGAAGAGCGCAAGCCGAGATCCAGAATGTCGCGCGACAGAACAACCGCGTCGAGCACCCGGCGCACGGCTTCAAAGAGGTCGTGCGGGCCGGTAGCCCCGGCGGAAGCATAGTTGATCCAGTCGCTGTGGATATCGAGATCCGGATTGCCCGACCGGCGCGCCTCGTGGATATTCCAGCGGTGCTGGTCTGCCGCGGCACCGTCATAAGGCACCGATGTCAGCGGCGCATGCTTCAACCCGTAGAGCAGGTTGTCGCGGAGGCTTGCCTGGAACAGGAAAACATCCGACGAGGCATAAGACATGCGCCGGCCGGTCACTGCCTCGGGAAGTTCAAGCAGGTCGTCGGTGCCCGAAGCGACCCTTCCGCTGTCCGGCCAGTTCAGCCGCGCGAAGGCTTCTGCAAGCGCCTCCGCTCCACCTGTTGCGGTACTGACCAGCGCCACCGTCTCACCCGGCTTGACCTGGAGGGAGATACGGTTGAGGAGCATTGCACCGCCATCGTCTGCTATAGACAGATTGATCGCCGATAGGGGATTGGTCATCGGATCAGGATCGTCGATCGTCAATGCCCCGATTTTCGGCGCGATGAGACCCTCGACGGTGAACTGTTCAACGACCTGTTGATATTTGACCTGGACATCCTGCCGATCCTGATCCCAGTCGATCAGTTCCTTCATCGGTCCGGGCAGGTCCTTGTAGGCGCCGATCACGGCCACGAGCTGGCCGACGTCCAGCCTCCCCTGGATGACCAGATACCCGCCGATCATATAGAACAGAAAGGGCGTGAGCTGCGCGAGAAAATTGTTGAGGAACTTCACCATGAATTTCCATTGGTAAAGATCGAAGCGGATCTTGAAGATGAGCCCGAGCCGGGCAGCTATGTCGGCGCGCTCGTAGTTTGATGTATCGTGGACGTGAACCGCGCCGATGCCGTCGACGATTTCGCCAACCCGGCCCGAAAGCGCGCGCGCCGTCAACTGCCGTTGGCGCCCGAGCACGATCAGCCGCCGCCGCATTCGCGGGATGAGTACGATCTGGATCACCACGATCACGACCGCTATCATTCCGAGCCAGACGTTCTGGATCATGATGAACAGCATGGCCGTCACCGCCTGGCCGCCGAGCAGTACCGGCTGCAGGAAGGCGTCGCCGATGAAGCCGCCCAGCGGCTCTACCTCGTCCTTCACCATGGTCGCCACTTCGGCGGATTTCACCCGCTTGAAGTAGACCGGCGGAAAACGCAGCACACGGTCCACCAGATCGAAGCGGATACGTCGCAGCATGCGTTCGCCCAGGCGGCCCTTGTAGGTGTTGATGTAGAATTTGAACAGGCCGTTGATGACGACTAGCAAGAGGAACACAAGGCTCAGGGCAAACAGGGTCTCCTTGCGGTCGAGCTGAAAACCGGAGAAGAACTGGACCTCTCCAATGAACGGCAGGTTATAGTGTAGCCTCATGAATGGCTGGGTCGCGCCCGGTTGCTCGAAGCCCCTACCTTGGATCGGGCCGTTGACGATCAGCTTCGGTAGGTCGAAGGACATGAAATACGGGACCATCGAAAGCACGACGATCATCAATATCCAGAGCTGCTGCTTCTTGGTGTGCGTCCAGATGTAGCGGGCTAGGCTGGGTTCCATATGCGACTGCGGACCCTTCAGTTGAAAGGATGCAGGATGTAAACGCACCTGCTGGCGAATGGCGTATCGGCAATTTCTTCGTCGCCAACGACAAAGTCGAAGCTGCAGTGCACGGACATTGTCCTGCGCTCAACGATGCAAGGAACCTGCGAGGCGGCGCGATCCAGTTCCGGCGCATGGTCGATGACAACGACATGGGCATTGTTGATCAGCGAAGAAGGCAGCTGGCCAGACGGTTCGCGGCTTCCGCAGGGCGTTGGCGAATAGCCGAGCAGCACGAGGCCGCAGCTGGGCGGCTGGTGCTGGCGGATGGACGCCGATGATCCGGACAGATGCAACAGGCTCTCTCCGGCACCGGGCAATAGCCAAGCGGCTTGCAGCATAATCACGTCCGCGGAATCAAACAGTCTTGCGGGAGGCAAGATTGCGTTGTGTCGCCCGAAATCCCAACATACAAGACAAATATGATGGATGTCACGCAACCACGCAATGCCGGTATGGACTGGCACGAGCAAGCCTTGGACCTCACGCGGGGAATTGCTGCTTATGTCAACTGCCCTCTCGTGGCAGGGCTGGCGCGCGTCGTCACCAAGCATCCGAAGGCCGATATCGCCAACGCCTTCAACCACAAGCAGGTCGCCTGCAAGATGTGGGCGCTCGACAGGCTGTTCGAAAGCTGCGGCGGCCGGTTCGGGCGCATATGGGTTCTGGGTGGATGGTACGGCGTATTGCCGGCAATGCTTTTCAACGACGCCCGCTTCGACATCGCGGCGGTCGATAGCATCGACATCGATCCCGAAGTCGCGCCGGTCGCCCGGACCCTCAACCGGGAAGCCGGCGACCGGTTCCGGGCGCTAACGGCAGATATGTACGCACTCGACTATGCGGCCGTCCGGCCCGACCTGATAGTCAATACGAGCTGCGAACACATAGCCGATCTGCGCGCCTGGCTTGCTCTGCTTCCGCGGGGCACGAATGTACTGCTGCAATCGAACGATTATTTCAGCGAGCCGACGCACATCAACTGCGTGGCTTCACTTGCAACCTTCGAAGCAATGGCGGCGCTACGGGAGGTGCGGTTCTCCGGCGAACTGCCGACAAAAAATTATACGCGCTTCATGCTGATTGGAACTGTTTAATGTATTTCGCCCAAAAGTGCGTAGCGGTTTTCGGACAACGACATGCATAAAACAGGACTTGAAGCGCGTCGCACGAAACTCACCAGACGCGACGTGCGTTAGTCCTACTGAGTCAGTAACGCAGTAGGACTAGGATCTATCGTCTGTTTGATCATGAGCTTTTCCGAAACCGGGCTCCACTTTTAGGGACCATGTTCGATACCGCTCGTGCAGGATTTGCGCGGAGCGACGCGCGCCTTCCAGATCGAGACGATGCGCGGATGGCGTCGGTCTCACAAGCGCCTGTTCGATCGCTTGCGCCAAACCTTCAGGCGTTAGGTCCTTTTCCATCAGCACCGTTGCAAGACCGAGTTCTTCGAGCATCAGGGCGCGAACCGTCTGTTCGGTTTCCCCGCCGGCTGCAAATGGAACGAGCAGGGAGCGACAACCCGCGCGCAGGACATCGCAGACCGTGTTGTAACCCGCCTGCGAGACTGACAGGCGGGCGCCTGTCAGCAGGCTGGCGAAATCCTCGCGGAACCGGAAGATGGACAGGCCCGGCGTGGCATCGCGTGCGATCGCGTCAAATTCGTCTTTCGGCAGGTTTGGGCCGGTGATCAAACACCATTTCCGAGCGTTGTTGGCATTCCGCGCCGCTGCGATCGTGGAGCTGACAAGGCTCTTTCCGGCAGCCCCGCCGCCAACCGACACCAGAACGTCGAAGCGCTCGGAGGCCGCGGGTGAGGGCGGCGCGGCAACGAGCCCTGTGTAGGTGACCTCGGCCCTGATCGTCCCAGCCAGCGGAAATGTCTTGTCGATGGTTGCGAACGCCGGATCGCCGTGGACCATAACAAGGTCGAAATGCCTGTTGATGAGATCGACCGTTTCCTCGTTTCGGCCCGGCTTGACGCGCTCCTGAAGGATGTCACGGACGGACGTCGCCAGCAGCGGTCTGGGCGACGTCGCGTCGATGGCCTCGATCAGCGGCAAGAGTTCGAAACGCATCTGTCGGCGTCCAAATGGAAACGCCTCGAGAATGACGATATCAGGCCTGCAATCCCGGAATGCCTGCAGCAGCATCTCTGAACGCCATTTCTTGAAATCATCGTCGATCGGGTTGCCCTCCAGGTCGACAAGTCCGGAAAATCCTTCATCACCGGAGGTGACAGGTGGCAGGATTACAGATTTTACACCGAGTCCCGGAAACCCGGCGATCGGCGCTCCGCCGGTCACGACGGTCACGTCAAACCCGTCATCGACCAGAGCCGCCGCAATGCGGCTGGCGCGCGCAAGATGGCCGATGCCGAGCAGGTGCTGGACATAGAAGAAAGCGCGCAGCCGCTTCATTCGGCGGCCCGCCACTCCCGCTCGAACAGTTCCTTGAGCTGTCCAATGCTTGCCATATGATCGAAATTGCCGCGCACGCGCCGCTCTGCGGCGTCGCCGAGGCGGGCGCGCAGTACGGGATCACGGATCAGGCGCTCCAGCGCCTGTGCCAGGGCAATTGGGTTTTCCGTCGGAACCAGCAGCCCGGTTTCATCCGGCGATAAAAGCTCCGGCACGCCGGAAATATCGGTCGACACGCAGGCAAGCCGCTGGCTGGCCGCCTCCACCAGAACATTCGGCAGACCGTCACGATCGCCATTTGCGGTGATCCTGCAGGCCAGGGCGAAGATGTCGGCGCGGCGGTAGTGCTCAAGCACTTCCTCCTGCGCAAGCGCGCCTTTCCAAGAGACGCGACCATCCAGTCCGAGCTTTTGCGCCAGCGCCTTGAACCGCTCCAGTTCCTCGCCGCCGCCGATATGCTCGAAACGCCACGCCAAATCACCGGGCAACAGGGCAAGGGCCTGCAGCAACGTATCGTAACCTTTCTTTTCAACGGCGCGCCCGACACTCAGAACGACAACCGGTTCGTCCGGCGCCGAGCCGTCATGCTGCTTTCGCGCCTCGCCGAAACTGCCGAAGCGATCAAGGTCGAGCCCATGATAGCTCAGATGTATAGACGAGTTGCCGTTAGCGAGTTTTTTCAGACGGTCGAAGCCGGTTTTCGTGCAGGTGACCGTCCAGCGCGCCGAGGAAAGCTTGCCGGCCAGATCCCAGTCCGCCGAAGTCCAGATGTCCTTGGCATGGGCCGAGCAGGTCCAGGGCAGGCCACGAAGCTGGCTGGCATAGCGCGTCACCGATGCCGGTGTGTGCGCGAAATGTGCATGCAGCCAGCCCGCGTCTTCCGGCCATTCGGCCGCCAGCACGAGCGCTTGCCCGAAGCGGCGCGCGCGATTGCGCGTAAAGTCGTGGGGGAGATCGGCAGCCAGCGATCCGAGCGTGCGCCAGAAGCACGGCCGCAGCAGATAGGCAAACAGCGAGCGAAGCACGCGCAGCGGCTCTTCATGCAGATATTCCGGCAGATAATGGACCGGCGCTTTGATCTCGTCATGCACGGGGTGGCGTTTTTCGTCGGTCGGCCGCCTGAGCGCGACGAGTATCAGGTCGAACCCTGCACGCTCCAGACCGAGCAATTCCTGCGCGATGAAGGTTTCGGACAGCCGCGGATAGCCCTTCAGAACCACGACGATCTTGCGATGTTGCAACTCAGGTCATTCCTTCAATGACCGAAAGGTGATGGCCGGCCCGCCGGTCGAGCAGTTCCGCGACGATTTCGGAAATATGAGGCAGCCCTTCCAGCGTCAGATGCGGATTGCTCTGTGATGGGTGGGGCCGGTCCGGCAGCGCCACCAGTGCATCGGCAAACCGCTGGGAATCCTTGGCTTCCTCCGGCAAAAGCATCTCGATGAGGCCAAGTTCGGCTGCGCGCCGAGCGCGGATCAGTTGTTCCTGGCGGGGCTCGACGCGCGGCACGATCAGCGCCGGCTTGTCGAAAGACAGTATCTCGCAATAGGTGTTGTAACCGCCCATCGCCACTACCGCCTTGGCGCCGGCAATCAGGTCTTCCATGCGGTTGTCGAACTCGATGATCTTGATGTAGGGGATCTTGGACCCCTTCTTGAGCAGCTTGTTGCGCTTGCGCGCCGGCATGTAAGGCCCAAGCACGATCAGGGCCCTATGCTGCAATTGCGGATCCTGCTGATAGGCATCGATGACGTCGTGGATCAGTTCGGCGCCGTCACCGCCGCCACCGGTAGTAACGAGGATATAGTCGCCCTCGGGCCGGTGGCCGGGCAACTCGTTCCGCTGCAGGCTCCGTTGCAGGAAACCGACGAACCTCATCTTTGCCCTGACAGCCGGCGGCACATCCAAGCCGGTCAACGGATCGTAGAAATCCGGCGGGCCATAGGCCCAGACCTTGTCGTAGAACAGGCCTATCTTGCGCATCACATCCCTGCGTGCCCACTCTGCTTCGAGCAGATGCGGCGCATCCATTACCTCGCGCAGGCCAAGCACGAGAGTGGTGCCCCGCGTCTTGAGGTAGGACAGCGTGTCCTCGATCTCACCGCGCAGGCCGAGCGGTTCCTTGTCGACGATGAAGATATCCGGCCGGAAGGTCTCAGCTGTATGGCGGATGATCGACTGGCGCATCCTTAGCGTCTCATGCAGATCGATGTCCTTTTCCAGCGAGGTGTATTCGCCGTTGCGCAGCTTGATGACGCTGGGGATCTTCACGAAGTCGACACGGGCGCGGTAGTCGAAGGCGCCAGCGATAGTCGCACCCGAAATGATAAGCACCTGAAGTCCGCGGAAATCCTCGACCAGCGAATGCGCGATAGTCCGGCAGCGCTGCAAATGGCCGAGCCCGAACGTGTCGTGGCTGTACATGAGAATTCGAGCGTTTTCTGCGTGCTGGGTCATTGTTGAACGTCTCTTAGAATTCTCGCTTTGAGGACCGTGAGCGACCCGCCGGCTTCGAAACCATCCTGGTTTTGAAACATGAGGCCGCGATTTTCAATTTGTATTACTTCTGTGGAATGCCTGTCAGATAACTTTCTGATTGCCTGAGTCCGAAACTAGATGGATTGACGAATATCGCCTCGGCGGGAGCGGGTCGAGACTCCCCGTTGTTGTTTTGGGGATCGAAGGGGAAAGCGGTGTCCAAAAGATCGGCAGAAGTCATCGCTCTTGATTCCAATAAGGCCTCTCCGAACTTGATTGGTTTCCGAGCGGTGAAAGCGAATTCCGCTATCCTGCGCATATAGTCAATTGCTTGATCGGTATACGAAAGGACAGGGTCACCGGGCGTCGCACGGCGCATGTTGTTGTAGAACTCATTTCGCGCGCCATTGCTCTCGGTCTTGGGGGACCAAAAGTGCTGCCCATCAATCTCTTGACGGGCGGTCTGATTATGATTCACCGACCAGAACTGAGCCATCTATCGCCCAAGCTAGCCGGAATTTCGGCAGGAATCGAGTGGACGCCAGCGCTCACAACACACCGCCTGCGGCAGAGTGTGTGCAACACCGGTTACTTGTCGATCGCTATGGCCTCTGGCTAATGCCTTAGCTGGGGCGGTGACGGTCCTTTTTGAGACGACCTGAGCGCGTCGCCGAACGTCGCGAGGTGCGAAAATCACTCGATTGGTCCCGATAGTTGGCGAAACCTCAATGAGTTTGATGATTGGCCTCGTAGGTTCACAGAGGGCGGCGACGATCTCGTCGGGGTTCTCTTCCGCCTAGTTGAAGATCCAGGCTGCCGACCGGGAGATCGACGACTTCATCACCGTCGCACGCTCGCGCCTAGCGTGACGAGAAGCTCGTCCAGTTGCTCGAACGTCTCGCCCATCGCATCCGCCGCCCCGGTGCCGGCAGCGTCGAGAGCTTCCTTTGAGGGATAGAGCTCGTGCATGACCAGCAGCGTCTTGCCACCTATTTCCTCGAAGGTCACCGTGGTGATGGGTCCACCGTCACCACCTTCGTCATTGGTCCAGACGAGGCGCGAGTGCGGTGTCACTTCGATATACCTACCGAAGAACTCGTCAGGGTTTGAGGCATCGTGGCCGAATACCAAACGGTACCTGCCCCCGACACGAACATCCATCTCGCAGGAACGCAGGAACATGCCCATCGACTTCGGTGCCCACCACCGCATGAACAGCTCGGGCTTGGTCCAAGCCTCGAACACGGTGCGTGCCGGCGCGTCAAAGGTTCGCGTAACGACCAGCTCCCGGTCGGACTTCCGTTCCACCATCGTGCGGTTCTGCATGGGGGTGGGCTCACTAGCTCTTGTTTCGTCCATCGACTTTCTCCTTCCGTTTCAATTCCTCGACAACCTTGTCCAACTCGTTGAAGCGTGCGTCCCAGAGCTGGCGGTGCCTCTCGATCCATGCCGCCTCTTCCTCCAGTGCGCGTAGGCCAAGCTTGCAGGTCCGCACGCGCCCAACCTTCTCCGTGGTGACGAGCCCCGCCTTCTCCAAGACGCCGACGTGCTTCTTCATGCCCGTGAGGGTCATGTGGAACTTTTCGGCAAGGTCCGTGATCGAGGCGTCTGCTCGTCCGAGTTGCTCCAAAACGCCGCGCCGGGTGGCGTCCGAGAGCGCGGCGAATGAGGCATCGAGGTGGGGCATTAAATACTGAACCATATGGTTCAGTATTTAACAGACGGGCTGGCGGCGTGCAAGGGGAGACCGAGTGGGCTGCGTTGCCGGCCGCCCCTTCTGGTAAATCGCAAGCGATTAGCGGATGTTCAAGTCGGAGCAGGGTCGGTGAGGAAGGGCATGATGTCCACGCCGTCTCCTGGGAAGACGGTGAAATGCGGGTGGTTCTCGAACAGGCGGGCGGCGGCATCGATGGTATCGGCCTCGACGACAATATAGCCGCAGAAAGGGTTCACGGCGTCGGCGATGCCGTCCCTGGTAACGCGCCTCGTCTTACCGACCATGCCGCCGCGATCGGGGAAAAATGCGGCATTTCTCTCCTCCCAGTCCGCCCACAGCTGTAAGCCGACGGCATCAATCGTATCCTGCTCGGGCTTAGGCAGGCTGCGAAAGCGGGCGAGGTCTTCGGGCTTCATGGTGTAGACGGCAAGAAAGCGGGGCATGCGGCGGTTTTTCTTCGTGCTGGCAGAAGCATGCTAGCTTAGACTCCTGGAGGGCCCAAGTCACTGCGCATTACCACCCTTTGGCGCTCCGTATCTTTCAGTCCGAAATGATGACCCGAGGCTAAGGTTGGCCATCTATTTTGAACGCTGACCTGGGCGGGCGGAACTGCTCCACCACCAGATCAACACGCACATCAAGCGTCATCCTCGCTGTTAAGCGCAGGCCGAAAGTAGTGTCGACGCCACAAACTCGCGATTCTCTGATGTGCTCGCGATTCTCTAAAGAACAGAATCACCGAGCAGCAGGCGCGACCCGACCTCCACGATAGACCTGATAGCCGGCAGCAGCTCCTGCCCCAACGAGGTCAGCTCATATTCCACCGTCGGCGGCGAGGTCGCCATCACGTTGCGACCGAGGACGCCGCGCTCCTCGAGATCCCGCAGTCTGCTGGTCAGTACCTTCGCCGAAACGGCTGGGATATCGCGGCGGAGTTCCGAGAACCGACGCGGGCCTTCGCTCAGGGACCAGAGCACCTCGGGTGTCCAGCAGCCGCCAAGCAGCGCCATGCATCTCGACATGGGGCAGCCGGGGGGAGCCTTCACCTTCTTTCGCGCCTTGAGAACCATCGCACACCCTTCTCGAGGAGTTTCCAGTTGGTTACCGGAAAATGGCGGTAACCGCAAGATACGTGGTTTCCAATGGTAACGATGGCCGCTATTCGAAGGCTCTCCAATCACACAACCACGAAATGGACTGAACGATGTATGCAATAACTGGAGCAACAGGACAGCTTGGCCGTCTCGTGATCGAGGCACTGCTGAAGACCATTCCCGCCGACCGGATCGTCGCGGCGGTTCGCAATCCGGCAAAGGCCAGCGATCTGGCGGAGCTCGGTGTGATCGTAAGGGAGGCGGACTACGACCGTCCCGACACGCTCGCCCCGGCCTTCGCCGGCGTCCAGAAACTGCTACTGATTTCGTCGACCGAGGTCAGCGGCCGCCTGCCGCAGCATCGGGCGGTGATCGAGGCAACCCAACGCGCCGGAGTTTCGCTGATCGCTTACACCAGCATGCTGCATGCCGACACGTCTTCCGCAACGCTCGCAATCGAGCACCGGCAGACGGAGGAGGTCATCGCGGACTTGGGCGTTCCCGCCGTCATCCTGCGCAATGGCTGGTACACCGAGAACCATCTGCTGGCGCTTCCGGCGGCTCTGGAGCACGGCGCCTTCGTCGGCGCCGCGAAAGACGGGCGTTTCTCGTCCGCAGCGCGGCGGGACTATGCCGAGGCCGCAGCCGTGGTGCTGACGACCGACGACCATGCGGGAAAGACGTACGAGCTCGCCGCAGACCAAGCCTTTACGCTCGCCGAGCTTGCGGCGGAGGTCTCGCGGCAGTCGGGCAAGGCTATCGCCTACAACGATTTTTCCCAAGCCGCCTATCAGGATGTGTTGGCGGGGGCCGGGCTGCCGGCCGACCTCGCTGCGCTTCTGGCCGATACCGACGCCGCAGCCTCACGCGGAGCGTTGTTCGATGACGGAGGCGCCCTCGGGCGGCTGATCGGTCGTCCGACCACTTCGATGCAAAGCCTCGTCGCGGCCGCATTGCGCGGTTGAAGGCTGGGCTCAGCGACTTGAGGATGCGGTCTTTCTCGTAATGAGACCAATCAGCTTATCGATTTTCTCGGCCGGGTTCTCCTTTCGTCGCGCCGAGGCGGTTAAGCAGATTAAACGTGATCCTGCCGACATCGTTCATGGCGCCTGCGGCTGGCAGCGCGCCGCACCAGGCAACCGAGCTTGCCGAAAAGATCAAGCCGCCTGCTGCGAGCTTTCGCAGGGTCATTTCGGCGCAGCGGCGGGCGATGCGTTGCGTATCCCCGCCCTCGCACCAGCGCGTCGGATCCTGGAAGAAGCTGTCGGGAAATCCCGTCGCACGCGCGATCACGACGGTGTCCGCGGATGTGCCGAGGGCTGGATCCGTCGCATCCACTTCGTAGCCCGCGGCACCGCCCAGCACGATGCCGTCCGAACCGAAGGTCGCATTTTCAACGCCTTCGAACAGCCATGCGCATCCTGCTTCATGGCTTTCGTCAGTGCGCGTGAAGGGGCGTGCGCCTTCGAATCCCATCAGTGAGATCGCGCCACCGATCAGCGAGAATTCGCCGCGGCCACGGGAGCGGAGATAGCCGCCTGGTTCGTTGGTGATCGACAGCGCTTGTTCGGCGACCGGGCCGTCCCACGTGCGGCCGGCCTCCAGCGGCGAGCGCCGCAGCTCCATCAGATCGTCCTTGAAAGCCACAGTGGCGGCGAAGCCGTTTCCGCCGAGATAGGCGATGCTGCCGCCTTCGGCCACAAACTGCCGCAGCGCCTGCTCCATCTCGATCGACATATATTCGGGATGACTGCCGGTGACGACCGCTTGGTGTCCACGCAGACCGTCTATACCGCATTCGTGCAAATCATGATCGGTCATGACGTCAAACACGATTCCATTGTCGTGGCAGAATCGGAGGAAGTGCAGATCGACCGGCAAATTGTGTGGGCAGCCGCAGAGGGGATAATCGTAATCGTCCCTGAGCGTCACTTTCGGCTTTTTGTAGGAGCAGATAGAAACGCCGCTAAGGTCGGAGTGGTAGTCGTAAAGAGACTTCAGATTGTTGGCGACCGCGAAGCGATGTCCCCGGTCGTCGCTTTTCCATTCATAAAGATGATCTGGGAGATATTCGTCCGCATAAGCGAGATAGGTGGCCGTCGGCACGAGATACAACAGCGGCGACGAAACCTGTGATGAGGTGACGAAGAACACCACGCGTTCGTAGCTATCCTCCCATTCGATCTGGAACGCGTAGACGCCTGGGCGTGCGTTTTCAGGGATTGTCACGCAGTGCGATGCCGGCCACTCAAGCGGGCCGATGTCGTCGTCGTGGCAATGGATAGCGTCGTAGTGCGACGGCACGAAGCGAGGTTCGAAGCTCGATCCGTCCCAGCGTGCCGAAGTCATGCAGAAGGCTGGCTGATTGATCACATCGAGGAGCAGCGGATCTGCTCTGCCCGACGACAGGATCGGCTGCGTTGGTAACAGCGTCGGGAAATCCCAGGCAATGGTCCCCTGCGGTGTCTCGAGCCGGATCGCGGCAAATTTCGCGTTGAGGGTAGGTTCGTGGTGAGTAGCACTTGCGCCGAAATGGATGCCGTGCGCTTGAAGGTTCCGCGCAGGGCTGCCAAAACCTTCACGAAGTTCGTAAGGCGCGAGGAGATCATGCGATTTGATCCGCAGACGCGGCTGCTCCTGCCGCAGATCCAACTCGACAGTGAGCCACACACCAGTTGGCGCCTTCCTCTCGACAAAGGTTTCGCCGCCGATTTCCAGGGCAAATGCGCCGTCGCGGAGGCGCAGCTTGAGGGCGCCTGCTTCCAGGATCGTACGCGCACCTCCGTTGCGCGTGAGGAACAGCTCAAAACGAATGCCGTGGACGGCTTGTACTTTGGCCAGTTCGCCGGCTCGCACGAACAGGAACGACCCTTGGTCGAAATGCCGATGCCGTGGTTCACCCACCGCTTCGATGGGCCAGGCCAGAAATTCCGGAGCCGGCTTGTCGAGTCGGCAAATTCGTGTGGCCTTTATCGGCCGATCGCATGACAGGCTGAGGTTGATCTGCTGGCCTGCTTTGGCACTCCAGGGGGTGGTATAACCAACCACGCTCATCGCGTCGTGGTCTACTGCGCGCTTCATCTATCCTCCCGATGAACTCCAGATGGGCTGCGGCGAACCGCGCAGACCCGTCCGATGCCGGCCAATACGCTGCCGCTCTGACAAGCAAAGTTCCGCATGGCGCACTACCGCCATGATGTACATGCTTGTATAGATAAGCTGCATTCGGATAGTCTCGACGCGATCGGTCCAAGCGCGACATTACCAAGGAGGATGACATGCGCAACGCATCTCTCTTCGACCTGTCAGGCAGGAAGGCGCTTGTAACCGGCGCAAGCCGTGGCATCGGGCGCAGCATCGCCGAGGCGCTCAGCGCAGCCGGCGCCGACGTCGCGATCACGGCGCGCAGCGTGGCCTCGCTCGAGGAGACGGTGGCCGCCATCCGCACTGCCGGCGGGGCCGCGCATGCCATCGCCCTGGACGTCACCGATGTCGACCAATGCCGGGCGGCGACAGCCGAGGCCGGCAGCCTGCTCGGAGGTCTCGATATTCTCGTCAACAATGCGGGTGTGGAAGAGGTCCGGCCCTCGCTCGATGTCGACGAGGCCTTGTGGGACAGGATTGTCGATACGAATCTCAAAGGCGCCTTCTTCTGCGCCCAAGCCGCCGCGCGGCAGATGAGAGACGCCGGACGGCCCGGCGTCATTATCAATCTCTGCTCGTTGACCTCCGAGGTCGGGATTCCCACGGCGGTGCCTTACGGCTCGTCGAAATCAGGCCTCCTCGGCATGACGCGGGCGCTTGCGGCGGAGTGGGCCGATCTCGGGATCCGGGTCAACGCCATCGCGCCTGGCTATTTCAGGACAGCGATGACAGACGTGTTCTACAGCAACGAGGCATGGCAGCAATCGATGCTCGCCAAGATTCCGCAGCGCCGTTTTGGTGATCTCTCGGACCTGCACGGAATCGCGGTGTTCCTCGCTTCGGATGCGGCAGCCTACATAACGGGCCAGTCCATTCCCGTGGATGGAGGCTTTCTCGCATCGATTTGAAGGCTTCAGGGACTGGAGACGTGTCCCAGAAGTGATCGACAAGCGCTAACCGTGATTGCGTACTAAGAAAAGGAGCCGCCATGTCTGACGTCAGCTTCCACCGCCTGTCATCCCTCAGTGTCGATCAGCGCGCCAATTTACTTAAACGCGCCGAAGGAGATCTGTCTTCCTTCATCGAAAAGGTCCGTCCAATCATCCAGGCCGTCAAGAATGAAGGTGACGCGGCCTTGCTCCGGTTTGCGCGCGAGCTCGACAAAGCCGATGTTGCCGACGGTGGACTGAAAGCTTCGGAAGCGGAGTTCGATGCGGCATTCGACAAGGTCGACAAGGATGTCGTGGAGAGTATCCGGTTTGGCATCGAGAACATAAGGCATTTCCACGAGGAGCAGCGCCCGGAGACGATGTGGCTCAAGGAAGTTCGGCCTGGCGCCTATGCGGGTGACCGATACACACCGATCGCTTCGGTTGCGCTTTATGTTCCGCGCGGCAAAGGCGCCTTCCCCTCGGTGACGATGATGACCTCGGTTCCGGCGGTGATTGCCGGGGTTCCGCAGATCGCGATCGTGACGCCTGCGACTTCGGATGGTTCCGTCGATGCCGCGACGCTGGTTGCCGCCCGCCTCGCCGGCGTGGAGACCGTGTACAAGTGCGGCGGCGCCCATGCGGTTGCCGCTGTCGCCTATGGAACCGAGACTGTGAAGCCCGCCGTCAAGATCGTCGGACCGGGGAGCCCGTGGGTAGTGGCGGCAAAGAGCGTGTTGTCCCCGATCGTCAACACGGGTCTCCCCGCCGGTCCGTCCGAAGCGATCATCTTTGCCGATGACAGCATCGACGGCGGCCTGGCCGCTCTTGACCTGTTGATCGAGGCCGAGCACGGGCCGGATTCGTCCGCCTATCTGGTGACGCACAGCCGCAAGGTCGCCGAAGCCGCGTTGATTGCGATACCGGAACACTGGTCCCGGATGACCGAACAGCGCGTGGAGTTCTCGCGCGCCGTGCTCACCGGAAAACGCGGCGGTATTGTGCTGACCGAATCGCTGGAGGACAGCTACCGCTTCATCAACGACTATGCGCCGGAGCATCTCGAGATTCTGTCAACGGAGCCATTTGCGCATCTCGGACGTATCACAGAAGCCGCCGAGATCCTCATGGGGCCGCATACCCCGGTGACCCTCGCCAACTTCGTCCTCGGGCCCAATGCGGTGCTGCCGACCAGCCGGTGGGCGCGAACCTTCGGACCGCTTTCTGTGACGGATTTCGTCAAGAGATCATCAGTCGGCTATGTGACCTCGGCCGCCTATCCGGAACTCGCACTGCATGCCCGCAGGCTCGCCCGTTACGAAGGGTTCAGCTCGCACGAGAACGCGGTTTCGGAGATCCGCGATCGCTATCTCGCCGGCTGAGCGGAAACGATGATGATGAGGGCGGCACGACTCCATGGACCCGGCGACTTGCGCGTCGAGAACATCGCCGCGCCAGGCGCTCCCGAGGTGGGCTGGGTGAAGCTGAGGGTCGATGCCGCAGGCATCTGCGGTTCCGATCTCCACAACTTCCGCACGGGCCAGTGGATAAGCCGGTCGCCTTCGACGGCAGGCCATGAACTGACAGGCACGGTGATCGCCATCGGCGAGGGCGTGGATACCGTCGCTGTTGGCGACCGAGTGGTCGCCGATTCCCGCTTCTGGTGCGGAGAGTGCGCGCAATGCCATGCAGGCAGGCGGCATCTTTGCACGTCGCTGGGCTTTGTTGGCGAAATATGCGACGGCGGATTTGCCGAACAAGCGGTCCTGCCCGCACGCCTGCTGCACGTCGTCGATACCGCGCTTGACGAACGGGTCGCGGCGATGGCCGAGCCGCTGGCTGTAGCGTTGCATGCAGTGCGGCGTCTGCCGAAAACGGTCGGCTCCGTTCTTGTCGTCGGCTGCGGCACCATTGGCGGTCTTGCCGCGCTGCTGCTCTCTCGAACCTTCGCAGGTACCGTGCTCGTCGCCGATCGCAACCCTGGCCGATGCGCCCGGGTGGCGCGGGTGACAGACGCCAGCATCGTCGACTTGAACCGGGACGCCATTGCCGCGGCGACCGCGGATGCCCCCTTGCTCGCTGCCGTCGAAGCGACCGGCAGTATCGCAGCACTCAGCCAGCTGCTCGGCGTTCTCGATGCCGGCGGCACCGTTGCGATGGTCGGCATATTCCATGGGCGCCTCGATATCGATCCCAACATCCTGGTTGAACGCGAAATCACATTGCTGGGATGCCACGCCTTTGCAGATGAGCTTCCCGACGCCATCCGGATGCTCGGCGAATTGACCGAGCCCATGGTCGAACTGATCGACCGCGAGATCGGTCTGGATGATGTTCCCGCAGCCTATGAGCGGCTGTTGGCGGGGCAGGGCGATAGCTTGAAAACAATCATCCGGATGCGGTCTGCCGGGCGCGTGTGATTTCCGAACGTTGCCGGAAAGGATTTTTGAAATGATCACTTTGCCCGACACCGCCAGCCCTCTTTACGAGAAGGTCAAGGACTACATCCTGACGAACATCGGAACGGGGCGATGGAGCAAGGATCGGAAGCTGCCGTCCGAAAATGAATTCGTGGCGACACTCGGCGTGTCTCGGATGACGGTCCATCGTGCCTTGCGGGAGTTGACCTCTGCGGGTTTTCTGATCCGGCTCCAGGGCGTCGGCACATTCATCGCGCCACCTCGACCGCAATCCGCACTGATCGAAATCAACAACATCGCAGCGGAAATTGTCGCGCGGGGAAACAGGCATCGCTCCGCGGTTATCGTCCTCGAAGAGATCATGCCGACAAAGGAACTCGCGCTTTCGTTCGAGTTCGCAAAGCGCGCGTCGATCTATCATTCCATTGTCGTCAACTTCGAGAACGACCTGCCTGTGCAACTGGAAGAGCGCTTCGTCAACCCGGGCCTGATACCCGACTATGACAAGCAGGATTTTTCCAGGACAGCAACCTACGACTATCTCATGCAGAAAACCCCGGTGACGGAGGTCGAGCATATCATTTCGGCGACCCCTGCCGATGCCGAAACGGCGCGGCATCTGGGCATCGATGCCGGCAGCTGCTGCCTGCTTCTGCATCGCCGGACATGGACGGGCGCCGTCGTTGCCACGATCAGCAAGCTGACTTACGTTGGAAGCCGCTACTCGCTTGGCAGTCGGTATTCTCCGTCCAAAAAAACCTGATCGCAGTGAAGCGATTCAGAGAGGTCTGACTTGTATATGCATGTATGTATTTAGCCTTGACATCCGCTGTTGCTGACGTTGAAGTGTCGTCGCACTTCGGTTGAACTGACGCTAAGATGCCGAGGCACGGTGCCGCAAGAGCAGAAGCCCGCATTCTCACCAGGCCGGATGTTTGGTTCAAAAAAAGCGGCCTGATCATCAAGGGGAACAAGACGATGCGTAACCTAGCAGGACAATTTCGGGCACTCGTTATGGTTGCTGCCGTCGGGTTCGCCCCGGCGGCCTACGCGGCCGATACAACCATTCCGGCGACGCCTGAGGCAGGAACATTCAAGATCGGCATCGAGCCATGGCTTGGCTACGGCCAGTGGCACGTCGCCGAAGCCAAGGGTCTGTTCAAGGCAAACGGGCTGTCCGACGTACAGATCGTGAACTTCGCCGAGGACAAGGACATCAACGCCGCCTTGGCCAGCGGCCAGCTCGATGCCGCCAATATCGCGACCCACACGGCCATGGGCATGGTTGCGGCCGGCCTGCCGGTGAAGATCGTGCTTCTGCTCGACGTCAGCATGACGGCGGACGCCATGATCGCCGGCAAGGACATCGCCTCCGTCGCTGACCTCAAGGGAAAGCAGGTCGCTTTCGAGGAAGGCACGACGAGCGACATCCTGCTCAAATACGCGCTGGCCAAGAACGGCATGTCCATCGCCGATGTCCAGCCGGTTCCGATGCCGGCGGCGGATGCCGGCAGTGCGTTGATCGCTGGCCAGGTGCCGGTCGCGGTTACCTATGAGCCCTATCTCACCGCGGCCAGGGCGCAGAACAAGGATGTCAAGCTGCTCTTCACCGCGGGCGAAGATCCCGGCCTGATCAGCGACGTGTTCGTGGTGCGCGATGAGGTGATCGAGTCGCGTCCCGGCCAGGTGCTTGCCATGATCAAGACCTGGGATGCGGCCCTGAAGGCCTACAACGCCGACACGCCCGACGGCCGGGCGATCATCTCCAAGGCGGTCGGTTCGAGCGTCGAAGACCTCAACACCGCCTTTGATGGCGTGCGTTACTATACTCTCGCCGAAAACAAGGATGCGCTGACGGGCGAATTTTCCACCAAGACATTCGCCGATGTCGAGGCGGCCGCCAAGAACGCCGGGCTGCTTCAGGCGGACGTGACGCCGGAGCAGATGATCGACCCGTCATTCGTCAAGGCCGCGAAATGACGAGGGCCGGCTCGCGGTGGTGACGCAAATGTCCGAGCAGCGTGCGACCAAGCCAAGCCCGTCTCACGCAGCACCGGGGCCGGTGACCAAACAGCCGATGCGCCGTCGCCGATCCTCCGGGATCGGCGCGCCTATCGCACGCTCGCGCTTCCTGATGATAGCGGTGGCCGTCTTTGCCGGCCTCGGCCTCGCCTGGTGGGCGGCAACGGGGCTGGGGCTGGTAAAGCCGATTTTCCTGCCCTCGCCGGGAAGCGTGGTGACCCAACTCGGCAAGCTCGCGGGTGACGGCACGCTGTGGCTGGATCTCAGGACCTCGATATACCGTATTTCCATTGGCTTCCTCATCGCCTCGGCCCTGGCGATTCCGATTGGCGTGCTGATCGGCAGCTTCCGGACCTGGGAAGCGGCGATCGAGCCGCTTGTGGATTTCATCCGCTACATGCCGGTGGTCGCGTTCGTGCCCCTCTCCATCCTGTGGTCCGGGACGGGCGATGCGCAGAAGTTCCTGATCATCTTCATCGGCACCTTCTTCCAGCAGGTGCTGATGATCATGGACAATGTGAAGCGGGTTCCCGCTGATTTCATTGGCCTTGGCAGGACGCTCGGCCTGCCGGATCGCAAGATCCTGACGCGCATCGTGGTTCCCAGCGCCTTGCCAGGCATCTGGGATACGCTGCGCATCAGTCTCGGCTGGGCATGGACCTGGCTGGTGTTGGCGGAACTTGTCGCGGCGACATCAGGCCTCGGCTACCGCATCACCGTGTCCCAGCGCTATTTCCAGACAAACACCATCATCGGCTACATCCTGCTGCTGGGCGTGCTTGGTCTCATCACCGACCAGGTCATGAAGGCACTGGGAAAAGTGTTGTTCCGGCAGGAGGGCCACGTGCAATGAGGCCGGGCCGATGAGTTTGCCCAAATTGGGGATCAAAGGTCTCCACAAGAGCTTCGGCACGGGCGCGCGGCGCACGGAAGTGTTGCGCGATATCAATCTCGATCTTGCCGACAACGAGTTCGTCTCGCTGGTAGGCACGTCGGGTTGCGGCAAGAGCACGCTGCTGTCGATCGTTGCCGGACTGCAGGATTTCGACGCAGGAGATCTTGCCATCGATGGCTCGCCGATCCTGCAGCCGGGTCTCGACCGCGGCGTCGTCTTCCAGTCCTACACCCTGCTTCCCTGGCTGACGGCGCAGCAGAATATCGAGTTCGCGCTCAAGGCCGCGGGTCATGATCGCGCGACCTGCCGCAGGATAGCACGCGAGCATCTCGATCTGGTCAAGCTCCCGCACAGCGCCAATCGCTATCCGTCTGAGCTTTCGGGCGGCATGAAGCAACGTGTGGCTATAGCGCGTGCTCTTTCCTATCGACCCAAAATGCTTCTGATGGACGAGCCCTTTGGCGCGCTCGATGCCTTGACCAGGCATCATATGCAGGAACTCCTGACGCAGATCTGGGAGGAGCACAGGCTGACCGTGCTTTTCGTCACCCATGATGTGGAAGAGGCGGTCTACCTGTCGGACCGCATCGTTGTGATGGGGATCGGCCCGGGACGCATCATGCAGACCTTCAATGTCGACATCGAGCGCCCGCGCCGGGAAGAGGTCATGGAAACCCCGGCTTTCATGGATTTGCAGCGCAGCGTGCACAAGGCGATCCGCGAGGCTTCAAAACGTCCCGAAATGGTTTAGGCGGGTCACTCATGCGTGTCAGGTCCAAGAGCAGCGCAACGAACGCGGCTGGGCGCGGGGATCGTCTCGGAAGACGGAGTTTCAGCCGGATGACGCCTGATGCCGCTACGGATTGCCGATCACAAGCCGGTTCACAGGTTCATTCGCGGCCGTCTGAAGGGTAGCAGGAGCTTCGCCCGATCAAGGCATTCATGAAACTCGTGTTCGAGCTTGTGACTCGGGCGCCCGTCAAGCGCCCAATCTCAATATCGCACCGTCGCAATTCCTGACCCGGAAGCGGCCATTGGCGTCCCGCGCCTCAACCGTCGAAAAAAATTTGCAGGACAATGTCGATTTCCTAAACTTCGTTCGTCGTTCCGATGCCGGCCTATGAGGCCGGCTCAAACAAGGAGACAGACGATGCGTGTGATGGTGCTCGTGAAGGCCACCGAGGACAGCGAAAAGGGCTTTCTCCCCACGCCCGAGGCTAAGGAGGCGATGGAGGCGATGGGCAGATTTAACGATGAGCTGCGCAATGCCGGCATCTTGCTCGACGCCGACGGCCTCAAGCCCTCCTCGCAGGGCAAGCGCGTTGCGTTTGATGGTTCCCGCCGCACCGTCATCGACGGGCCTTTCGCCGAGACCCGCGAGCTGGTCGCCGGCTTTTGGCTTTGGGAAGTCAAGGATATGGACGAGGCGGTCGCCTGGGTGAAGCGCTGCCCCAATCCCATGCCGGGACCGAGCGAGATCGAAATCCGGCCGCTGTACGAGATGGCTGATTGGCAATGAAAATCTGATGCCGGAGGTCACGGAAATCCATGACCGAACGCGCGAGAAGCTCAGCGGCAACCGAGACTGTCGGCCGCAATCTGCTTGCCTCCGTTATGGCTTTGGCCGACAAGGCAGCATGACTGCAGGCGAGACGCACCAGGCGATCGAAGCGATTTTTCGCATTGAACGGGCCCGACTCATCGCGGGTCTGGTCCGCCTCGTGCGCAATGTCGACCTTGCAGAGGAACTGGTGCAAGACGCCCTGGTCATAGCCCTGTCCGAATGGTCCAAGGCCGGCGTGCCGGCCAATCCCGGCGCTTGGCTGATGACGGCCGCCAAACGCCGCGCCATCGACGCGATCCGTCGCGACAAGATGCGCGGGCGCAAGCATGAGGAGATCGCGCGGGAGCTTGACGGCGAGTGCAACGGCGCGGCCGAGGTGATCGAAATGGCTATCAACGACGATCTTGGCGACGAGCTGCTGGGCCTCATCTTCACAGCCTGCCACCCCGTACTTTCGGCCGACGCCCGCGCGGCGCTCACGCTGCGTGTCATCGGCGGTCTGACGACGGACGAGATCGCCCGTGCTTTCCTGTCGAGCGAGGTGACCATCGCCCAGCGCATCGTCCGCGCAAAGAAGACGATCGGAAAGGCCGGGCTCAGCTTTGAGGTGCCGCGCGGTGCCGAGCGTGCGGCGCGTCTGTCCTCGGTGCTGGAGGTCATCTATCTCATCTTCAATGAAGGCTATGCTGCCACGGCCGGCGACGACCTTGTCCGGCCGGGCCTGTGCCTGGAGGCACAACGGCTGGGCCGTATGCTGGCGGGGCTGATGCCCGAGGATGCCGAAGTGTTCGGCCTGCTGGCTCTGATGGAAATCCAGGCATCGCGCCTGCCCGCACGCATCGGGCCGGACGGCGCCCTCTTGACCCTGACCGAGCAAAACCGCGCACGCTGGGACCAACTGCTGATCCGCCGAGGCCTTGACGCGCTGGCCCGCGCCGAAGCTCTCGGGGGCGATGGCCCCTATGCGTTACAAGCCGCGCTTGCAGTCTGCCATGCGCGGGCGCGCAGTCCGGCCGATACCGATTGGCCCCGCATCGCAGCGCTCTACGACCGGCTGCGAGCAGTGATGCCCTCGCCGGTGGTCGATCTCAATCGAGCGGTCGCCCACAGCATGGCCTTCGGGCCTGAGGCGGGCCTGCGGCTGGTAGACGAGATTGCCGGCGCCGCCGCCCTGCGCAACTATGCGCCATTGCCGGCAGCGAGGGGCGACTTTCTGTTTCGGGCCGGCCGGCTGGCCGAGGCCCGCGCCGAATTCGAGGCGGCGGCCAAGCTCACCCCGCAACGTACGTGAAGCGGCCTTTCTCCTCGCCCGCGCCGACGCTTGTGGTTGAAGCATCGCCCTCGGTGCCTGAAACGCCGCTCGGCAAGGCCGAAAGCCGCCTTCAATGAGCGAGATCAACCCGCAACGCGAAAGGGATTAACGATGCGCAAGCCATCGCCGAGCGCCATTCCGTGCTGCATATCCTCTGACAAAAGTGTATCGCAGCCAGCGTGAATCGCCGCGGACGCGATCATCGCGTCATAGGTAGAAAGGCTGTACCGCTCGGCGAGCCTCAATCCTGTTTCGTGGGTCTCGAGCGTGAGCGGATGAACCGTCAACAGGCCGCGCAGCGTGGTCAGCAGCGCATGCGTGTCGGTCCATGACATTTGCATCTTCCGACGCGCGACGTTGGCGAGTTCGTTGAGAACCTGCACGCTGATCGCCCCGCCAGCAGCGATGGCCGCCTCGGCCCGATCAGCCTTCGCCGTATCGCTTGACGCGATATAAAGTAGGACATTAGTATCAAAAAAACTAACGGGCATTCGCCTTGTCCCGATCGAATTTGAAGTCAGCGGGGAGCCGACCACGGAAGGCGCGGAGACGCTTCAGCAACTCCTCGCGCCCGGGCTTCCGCGCCACGCCAAGCTGGCGGGCGTCAGCGACATGGATTTCGATCTCATCGCCTTCCCTGAGTTCAAGCGCTTCGACCACAGCGGCGGGAAGGCGGACCGCAAGACTGTTTCCCCATTTGGCGACCTGCATGCCACTTCCTCTCCTAGATATACGCCAGGAGAAATGTATATCCAGAAGTGGTCGAGATCAAGGCAACTTGGGATATATGCATTTGAAGGAGGAGCCTTGATCATGCCAGCAACTGCGTCGGCACGCCGAGTATCGGCCCTGCCTCGGCGAGCCGCTGGTCGAGGGTTCGCACCGTGGCGCCATGCTCGGATGCCGTCGCGAGGTGCAGGGCGTCGCCAGCACGAAGCCCGAGCGTATGCTGATCGGCGAATTTCGCGGCGACCCGAAAATGCCCGCCCGTCACCGGCAGCACGGTGAAGCTCTCGGCGACCAGCTTGTTGAACATCGCGAGCGCTGCTGCGCGCTGCTCCAGGTCAATCTGTCCGGTCCGAAGCTTGATCGCCATGGCGGAGGACATCTCGGTGATGGTCCAGTCGCTGATCACAAGTTGCGCTGGGTCCTGCTCCGCCAGCCAGCCCTGAACGCGCGCGGTCATGGCTTCGTTGGATAGCGCTGCTACGATCAGCGAAGTGTCGAGATAAAGCATCAATAGCGATCGCCATCTCGCATCGATCGCACCAGATCGGCGGCGGCCTGAGCCTGCAGAGGCATGGTTGCGGTCAGGGATTGGAGCAGGACGGCGTCGATCCGCCTGCGGGGGCGGGCCACGGCCGTGAGTCGGGCGACCGGCTTGCCACGCCGGGTGATGTCGATCGAGTCTCCAGCCTCGACCCGGTCGACGAGCTCGCTCAGATGTGCCTTGGCGTCCGCCAGATTGACCACGTCCATGTCACGCTCCTGACCATGTAGATGGTCATATAGCGCATCACGCTTGACGATTCCAGCGCAGAGTACGGCGAATGAGCAACTGGCTGCGTGAGCGAAGCAGGTGATCGCTCCTGCAACGAGAATTATGCCGCTTTCCGCTTGACTAATACATATCCCAATGGTTATACATCGATCAATAGCCGAAGGGTTATCGATCCCAATGCCAAACGCTCACGATGTACTCTTCAGAACGCTTGCCGATCCGACTCGGCGCGCTATTTTTGAGCGACTGTGTCGCGAAGGAGAGCAGACGGTCGGGGCTCTGACGGCTCAGGCCGGGATCTCGCAACCGGCCGTGTCGAAGCATCTCGGGGTTTTGAGGCAGGCGGGGCTGGTGCGCGACCGCCATGCAGGACGACAGACCCACTATAGCGCGCAGCTTGCTGCGCTTGCCCCCCTGATCGACTGGACAAGCCAGATGACCGGGTTCTGGCAGAGCCGGTTCGACGACCTCGAAGACCTGCTCAAAAGGATGGACCAGTGAACCGAACGTCGACCGAAACACTCTCCGTCGTTGTCGAACGGGAGATCGCTTATCCGCCCGAGAAGATCTGGCGCGCGCTCACGCAACCACACTTGATCGAGGAGTGGCTCATGAAAAACGACTTCAAGCCTGTCGCGGACCACCGTTTTAATCTTCACGCAGCCTGGGGCTCCGTCGAATGTCAGGTCCAGACGGTCGAGCCGAACAGAACGCTGACTTACACGTGGGATACCAAGGATCTCAAGAGTGTCGTCTCCTGGACCCTCACCCCCACGAGTACCGGGGTCCGCTTGCGCATGGAGCAGTCGGGCTTCCGGCCGGATCAGCAGCCTTACTTCCGGGGTGCCAAAGTCGGCTGGCCGAGGTTCTTTGACGATCTGGAGCAGGTTCTGGCGCGGACGGACTGAGGTCCGCGGGCGCTATTCAAGCACGGGCTCTGTTACAGAGCGGCAGATGGCGGGGCGATAATGGAGGCAAGCCAATGAAGATCAAGTTGACCAAAGTATACGTGGATGACCAGGAAAAGGCTCTGGGCTTTTACACCGAAACGCTCGGCTTTACGAAGAAGGCCGATTTCAGCAATGGGCCGTTTCGCTGGCTGACCGTCGCATCACCCGACGAGCCGGACGGTGCCGAGCTGCAACTCGCGCTCAATGACAACCCGGCCGCAAAGACCTACCAGAAAGCCATGTTCCAGCAGGGCCAGCCCGCGGTCATGTTCTTCAGCGACAACATCAAGAGCGACTACGAGCGTATCAAAGCGCGCGGCGCCGAATTCACCATGCCGCCGACCGAAGTAACCGGCTCGACCATCGCCCAGCTGAACGACGGCTGCGGCAATGTCGTTCAAATCACCCAGCTGGCGCGCTGGTAAGGCACGCGTTCAGTGGCGTGGCTGCCCGGCGGGAGTCGCCAAACGGGCCGCCGATCCGCTTCGGTTCGTCTTCAGAGGAGGTCTCAATGGATTGGAACAAATGGGTTCGGCAGATCCACCGCTGGCTGTCGATTATCTTTGCGGCGGTCGTCGCCGCTATCTTCATCAGCCTGGGAGCAGGCAAGGAACCCGCCTACTGGGTATACCTTTTGCCGCTGTTTCCGCTCGGCTTGCTCCTGCTTACCGGTCTGTACATGTTCGTGCTGCCTTACGCTCCCAAGTGGCGCAACGCAGGGGGCACCGGCGCATTGGAGTGAACGCATGGCCAACAAGACGTCCATCAGGTCATTGGCGGTCGCGAAGAAGCCCGCCGCCAACCCTGCCGCTGCCAAGCCGGTCCTCCTCGCAGGCGGCAACCCGCAGATAGCGAAGGCCGATGGCGACGCCCCTGTGCAAGCCTACATCGCGGCCATGCCGGGCTGGAAACGCGACGTCGGGCGCCGCCTCGACGCGCTCATCGTGCGCAGCGTGCCCAACGTGCGCAAGGCCGTCAAATGGAACTCGCCCTTCTATGGCGTAGAGGGTCAAGGCTGGTTCCTCAACTTCCATTGCTTCACAAAGTACATCAAGCTGGCTTTCTTCCGCGGCGCGTCGCTGCATCCTGTCCCTCCAGGCGAGTCCAAGCACAAGGACGTGCGCTACCTCGATATCCGCCAGGACGACCAGCTGGACGAAACTCAACTGGCCGCCTGGGTGAAGCAAGCCAGCCAATTGCCGGGCGAGCGAATGTGAGTGGGAATGCCAGTCATTCCCGCAAACCAGGTGCCGACTAGCGGTATTCATGTGACGGGCGAGCGGCAACAACCCTAGGGAAAGCGACAATGACGATGAAGAGTGGCTCGATGGAAGGAAATGCAGGCAACTCTCCCTCTCAGCTGATAGATGCGAGGATCAGCGAGCTGGGCGATTGGCGAGGCCAGACGCTTTCGCATGTCCGCGCTCTCGTCAAGCAGGCCGACCCGGAAGTGGTCGAGGAGTGGAAGTGGCGAGGCGTTCCGGTGTGGTCGCACGCCGGAATAATCTGCACTGGCGAGACCTACAAGAACGTCGTGAAAGTGACCTTCGCAAAGGGCGCCTCGCTGCAGGACCCTTCAGGCCTGTTCAACTCCAGCCTCGAAGGCAACACCAGGCGCGCCATCGATATCCGTGAGGGCGAGGCTATAAATGAGAATGCGTTCAAGGCGCTGATACGCGCTGCTGCCGCCCTGAACGCTGCCCGATAGTCAGCTCCGGCCGATATGGTCGGCTAGCGGGCCGAGAGCGGCGAGCAAAGCTTCGCCGCTGGTCTGCGTTGCATTCTCGTGCGGCGCGCGCAGGTTCAGCCAGCGCCTGTCGCCCGATCGTGCTGACAGGACCGCCTTCATCGCAGCGATGAGGCCGGCATCCTGGATGATTTTGCGGAACGCCTTGATGCCGGCCTCCGCGTCAGTAATGTCCTCTCCCGCCAGCGTTGCGTCATAGAGGGCCCGGATCGCTGCCGCATTCAGATTGACCGTCGCCGAGATGCACCCCGCAGCACCGTTGGCGAGGCCTTTCGTCAGCTGTGCTTCCGAGCTCGGAAACACCGCGACCTTTGGGGCTGCCGCAATGACCGCCGCGGTGTTGTTCCAGTCACCGGCACTGTCCTTGTAGGCCACCACGACATCGGGAAACGCTTCGCTCAGCCGGGCGGTCAGCGCCGGGCTCACCGGTACGCCGGAATTCTGCGGGATGTGGTAGAGGATCATCCTCATCGCCGGGTTCGCCACCCGTTCGATCAGCTCGCTGTAGTAGCGGGCCTGTCCGTTGTCGCCGGCGGCCGTATAGAAGAACGACGGCAGCACCATCACCCCGGCACAGCCGAGACCGACCGCATGCGCCGTCAGCTCGACGGTTTCGGCAAGTGCTGTGACACCGGTGCCGGGCATCAGATGGCTTGGCGAAATGCCGGCCTCGACCAGCCACTCCAGCGCTTGCATGCGCTCGCGCAACGAGACGGACAACGCCTCGCCCGTGGTACCGAACGGCGACAGGAAATGCGCTCCCTGATCCAGCACCCACTTGGCGTGTGATATCCAGAGGTCGCGGGCAATGCGGCCGTCGTTTTCGAACGGCGTCAGGATCGGTGCGATGGTTCCTTGTGGGCGGATCATGTGCGTCCTTCTACCGGTGAAAATCGGTGCAGTGCTCAACGCCGGCATCAAGAATGTCGAGCAAGCTACATGAAGCAGTGTTGCTGAGTACCGGGCGTTCGACCTCGAAAGCAAGCGGCTCGCGCATAGGCGCGCGATTGTGATCGGGCCGCGGTTCTGAGGCTCTCGAGGTAAATCCTTTTCACGGGACAACATCGCCTGGCCGAAAAGGGGGTGACAAACGAGTTCTGCTGTTTCATCAATGCCGCCTTTTGAGGAGAAGCCCATGCGGAGGATCGGTGTCGGCATCATTGGCTGCGGCAACATTTCAGACGCCTATCTGAAGGCGTCGCCACAATTCCCGGTGCTCGACATTGTCGGCGTCACCGACATCAACCGGACGGCAGCTGAGGCCAAGGCAGCGGCCTACGGCCTGGCTGCCATGCCGATCGAGGCGCTGTTAGCCGATCCCCGCGTCGAGATCGTGCTCAACCTGACCACGCCGCAGCATCACGTGCCGGTCGGTTTGCAGGCTGTCGGGCAAGGCAAGCACGTCTACTCCGAGAAGCCGCTAGCAACGACGCTCAGCGACGCGGAGCGGCTCGTCGCGGCCGCACGCGAAAAGGGCGTGCGTATTGGCTGCGCACCCGACACCTTTCTTGGCGGCTCCCACCAGACGGCGCGGCGGCTGGTCGATGAGGACACCGTTGGAAGCATTGTCGCCGGCTCTGCCTTCATGCAGGTGCCCGGCCACGAGCTCTGGCATCCCAATCCAGATTTCTACTATCAGCCCGGCGGTGGGCCGATGCTCGACATGGGACCTTACTATCTGACCTGCCTGGTCAATCTCCTAGGCCCGGTAAAGTCGGTGACCGGGCAGGCGAAGTCATCCTATGCCACTCGTACCATCGGTTCTGGACCGCGCCAGGGCGAAACCATCCAGGTCGAGGTGCCGACCCATATTTCCGGCCTGCTCGCATTCGAGAACGGGGCGGCGGTTTCGATCACCACCAGCTTCGACGTCTGGAAGCATGAACACAATCACATCGAACTCTACGGAACCACGGGCTCGATGATCGTCTCCGATCCTAATCAGTTCCAGGGCGACATCAGGACCAGCCAGCGCAAGGGCGACTGGAAGGTGGCCGATCAGATCCATTCCTATGGCGACGGCAATTACCGGGGCCTCGGCCTTGCCGACATGGCGCAGGCGATCGTCTCCGGCAGGCAACACCGCGCCAGTCTCGAGCTTTCCCTCCATGTCCTGGAAATCATGGAATCGATCATCTCTTCAGCAGAGATAGGGCAGCGTATCGACCTCAGATATGGCTGCGCCCGGCCGGCGCCGATGCGCGCCGACCTGCCTTTCGGAATTCTGGAATAGGGAATAATGCGATGAGCAAGACGGCATTGATTTTCTGGGGCGGCTGGGAAGGTCACACCCCGGCCCGAAGCGCCGAAATCGTCAAGGAGATGCTGGCCGGCAACGGCTTCGACGTGCAGCTGGAACAGGGGACTTCGGCGCTTGCCGATCCGCAGTTGGGCAAGCTCGATCTCATTGTCCCGGTGATCACCATGTCGACGATCGAAAAGCCGGAGCTGCAAAACCTGACCAGCGCCGTCGGGGCCGGCACCGGCCTTGCGGGCTTTCACGGCACGATGTGCGACAGCTTCCGCAACGAGCCGGAATACCAGTTCATGACCGGCGGCCAGTGGGTCGCCCATCCCGGCAACATCATCGACTATCACGTCGATATCACCAGGCCAGACGATCCGATCGTGCAAGGCATCGATAGTTTCGCCTACCGTTCTGAGCAGTATTACATGCATGTCGATCCGACCAACGCGGTGCTGGCGACAACGACGTTTACCGGCGAGCATCTCGACTTCATCGCCGGCGTCGTCATGCCGGTCGTCTGGAAGCGCCGCTACGGCAAGGGCCGCGTCTTCTATAGCGCGCTCGGCCACACCGCCGATGAGTTCGCCGTGCCGCAAATGCGCACGATGTTCGAACGCGGCGCGATTTGGGCCAGCCGAAACTCGGACCTTGCGTAGCCGTTCGATCTGAACGCCAGGTGTCGTTGCAGTCTTTTCAAGGAGCAAAGCCGCCCCCGACGGTATCTCGCAGGGTCCCCGAACTGCAATCGATTGACTGCCATGGTAGCATCCAATACACCACCGGTCATCGGGGAATTCCGCAGTTGGGGGTCGAATGGAGCAGACGTGGCGATGGTTTGGCCCGGGCGATGCGGCAACGCTTGCCCATGCCAGGCAGGCCGGCGCGACCGGCATCGTGACGGCACTGCACGACATCCCTTACGGCGAAGTCTGGCCGATCGACGCCATCAGGCACCGCCAGGCGCTGATCGAGGCGGATCCGGCGATGGGCCTGAAATGGAGCGTCGTCGAGAGCGTCCCCGTGCACGAAGACATCAAGCTCGGCCGCGGCGATCTTGACCGGCTCTACGACAATTTCAGGCAGACCTTGCGCAATCTCGGCGCCTGCGGCGTGCGCACGGTCTGCTACAACTTCATGCTGATCCTCGACTGGACCCGCACAGACCTGGCTGCGCCGCTGCCGGGCGGCGGACGGGCGCTCCGCATGAACATGCACGAGCTTGCCGCATTCGATTGCTACATGCTGCAGCGCAAGGGATCGGAGCGCGACTATGCGTCCGATGTTCTCCAGCGGGCAAGCGAATGGTTCGAGACGACGCCGGACACGGCAAAAGAGCGTCTGCTCGCCAACATCATGGCCGGCCTGCCGGGCGCCTTCAAGCGCTACGACATAGCGGAATTGCGCGAAGTGGTGGCCGAGCAGTCGAGCCTGTCGCATGAGCGGCTGCGCGAGAACCTCGTCCGTTTTCTCGAAAACGTGTTGCCGGCCGCCGAAGAGGCGGGCGTCACGCTGGCGATCCACCCGGACGACCCGCCGCGCGATCTCGTCGGCCTGTGCCGGATCGTCAAGAACGCCGACGACATCGCCCTTATCCTGGACGCGGTGCCATCGGCCCATAGCGGCCTCACCTTGTGCACGGGGTCGCTGGGCGCCAACCCGGCCAATGACCTGCCCGCCATCGCCAGGCGCTTTGCGCACAAGATAAACTTCGTGCATCTCCGCAACGTCAGCAAGGACCCGGACGGCTCGTTCATGGAATCGGAGCATCTGAGCGGCGATGTCGACATGGTCTCGGTGGTCTCGATCTTGCTCGACGAGCAGCAACGCCGCCGCGACGCCGGCGAACCGGCGGCGCTGCTGCCGTTTCGCCCGGATCATGGCCACGAGCTGATCGATGACGCCGCGCGGCACACCCATCCCGGCTACCCCGTGATCGGCCGTCTTCGCGGCCTTGCCGAACTGAGAGGCGTGATGACGGCGATTGCCCATCAGCGCGGCTACCGGCTGCAATGACGGCGCCCCGCCTGCTTTGTGTCGGCGCGCTCACCTACGACACGATCTTGCGCCTCGATGTCCTGCCCTCCGGCGCCGGCAAGTTCCTGCCAAGCGAGGCCGTGCAGATCGCGGCCGGCATGGCGGCCAGCGCCGCCGCGTCGGCCAGCCGCCAGGGCGGACAGGTCTGGCTATGGGCAAGCGTCGGCGACGATGCCGTCGGCCGCGATGTCATTGGCCAGATGGAGGCGGAGCGGGTCGACTGTTCGCTGGTGCGCAGGGTCGAGGGCGGCCGCTCGGCCATTGCTACGATCCTGGTCGACGCCGCCGGCGAACGTATGATCGTGCCCTTCTACGATGCCGTCACGCAAGCCGATCCGGACCGCCTTCCACCCGCGGATTTTTCCCAGTTCGACGCCGTGCTGGTCGATGTCCGCTGGCCCGGAGCCGCCGCCCTGGCGCTGGCGAAAGCTCGTGAATACGGCATTCCGGCGGTCCTTGACGCAGATGTCGCGTCGCGACCGGTGCTCGACCGGCTGCTGCCGATCGCCTCGCATGTCGTTGCTTCGCTGCCGGCGGCACGCATCCTTTGCGGTCCGGAGATATCCGCCGGTTCTGCCGTTGCTATCCTCGGCGAACGGACCGGCGCCTTCGTGGCCGTCACCGATGGGGCGAACGGCACCGCGTTCCAGCACCCGGGTGGCAATGATGTCCGTCACCTGCCGTCGCCGCGGGTCGAAGCCGTCGACACCCTGGCGGCAGGCGACGTGTTTCACGGCACCTTCGCCCTCGGTCTGGCCGAAGGTTGGGACGAAGAGCGGGCCATAGCAGTGGCCAGCGCCGCCGCCGCCCTGAAATGCCTGCGCTTTGGCGGACGTGTTGGCGCACCGACGCGCGCGGAAACGCTGGCTTTCATGCAAGGATCGGCATGATGCCGGACACGCTTGGGCCGGCTCCGCGGAAAAGAGCGCGTCAAATTGCGCCGATCGACTACCATGGTAATCGATCGGCAACTGTTCTTGGAGGATAAATGGCTGAATTCAGAAAACGCGCACTGGTCACCGGGGCAGCCATGGGCATCGGCCGTGCTGTCGCCGAAAGGCTGGCCGAGCAAGGCGTCGACCTTATCCTGTTCGACCGGGCGGGCGATCAGCTGGATGAGGTCGCGGCGCAGCTTTCGGCGCGCGGCGTGACCGTGCGCACCGTGCTTGGCTCAACCGCCGACACAGAAGCCTGCGGCCGCGCCGTCGAGCTTGCCCGGTCCGTGTTCGGCGGGCTCGACATGCTCTCCCACAATGCCGGCATCCAGCGTTACGGAACAGTGGAGACTACGGACGAGGCGCTTTGGGACGAGGTGATGAACGTCAACCTCAAGGCTGCCTACCTGTTGTCGCGTGCGGCGATGCCGCTGCTGCGCCAAAGCCGCGGTGCCATCGTCCATATGAGCTCGGTGCAGGGCCTGGCCAGCCAGGAAGGGGTTCTGGCCTACAGCACGGCCAAGCACGGCCTGATCGGCCTCGTCAAATCGATGGCCGTCGACTACGCGCCCCTCGGCGTGCGCGTCAATGCCGTCGCTCCGGGCGCCGTCGACACGCCGATGCTGCGGGATGCGGTCAAGCTCAACGACAACCCCGACGAGATACTGCGCATCCTCGACAACATGCATCCGCTCGGCCGTACCGCCCAGCCGCAAGAGATTGCCGCAGTCGTTGCCTTCCTGCTGTCCGACGATGCCTCCTTCGTCACTGGCGAGGTCGTGCGCGTCGATGGCGGGCTGCTGGCGCGCATCGGCGGTTCTCCGCGCACGGAGTAACGCCGGGCTGCTGCTTGCGCAGGCATTTCATGAACGGCTTGAAACTGCAGAGCCTTTAAGGGGATTGCCGATGGCAGGGCTTTTGGGAATGCGGACCATCACCGAGGGGCGGTTGGGCGAATCCGGCCCCGGCGCGTCGGTCGCGGCGAGGACGTTCGAGGTTCTGCTCGACCAGATCCTGACCTTCCGCCTGAAGCCGCATGAAGGGATCTCGGAAAAGGCGATGTCGGAAGCCCTTGGGGTGAGCCGCACGCCGGTCAGGGAGGCGCTCGCCCGGCTGGCCGGTCTTGGCCTGATCGACATCTATCCGCAGCGCGGCAGCATGGTGGCGCCGCTCCGTATTGCCAATCTCGAGAAGTCGCAGTTCCTGCGCGAATCGCTCGAAGTCGGCCTGATCAAGCGCGCCGTCGAGAGCCCGCACCGTGCCGACCTGCTTGCCATGCTCAAAGGCGAACTGGCGGTCCAGGAGACGTTCGCCTCCATCGCGGACGACAGGCGCTTCTTCAAGTCGGACGAGCTGTTCCACCAGCATATCGCCAGTCATGCCGGGTTTCCCGGAATCTGGGCCGACATCAGCGCGGCGAAGCTGCACATGGACCGGTTCCGCTTCCTGTCTTTTCCGCGCCTCGACAGCATGTCGGTGGTCCTCGGCCAGCATCGGCGGATTGTCGATGCGCTCGAGCAGGCCGACGCGCTTGCGGCGGAAGAAGCAATGCGAATGCATCTTCGCCACATCTTCGAGGTGCTCGAAATCGTCCAGCAGCGCTATCCCTATTATTTCGAGGCAAACGGCAGCGTGAGCCCGCCGTCAGCCGGCTCAATCCAAGCCTGAGCCTTTCTTGCGCGCTTCCGAAGGCGTCTTGGTCTTGCTGCCGGATTTGTCGGAAGCTGGCTCGGCTTTGCGATTTTGACCCTCGCCGCCTTGCTCCTTGCGGAGCTGCTTTTCCACTGTCGATCGCGATCCTTCGGCAGGGTCCTGTTCAGGATGAGTATCGGTTCCCGCCATGTCAGCTCCTATCCATTCTGATCTATTGCATGCGGCGTGGGCTGAGCTCCGCCACTGGTTCTGTCGCGTCCGATCATCAGCCAGGCGGCGAACAGCACGACCAGTACGACCACGATCCAGGCGACGAGACGAGGCATTGGACCTCACTTCCCCCGCCGCTTGCTGCCGCGCGCCTCTGGATTGGAGCCGGCCCCGACCGTTGGATCGGGCACGACCGGACCGCGTTCGGCCTCGGAACCCTCAGCTTCGATCTCCTGCACGGCCTGATCCCAATGCTCGCGCTCGCGTCCTTGCGGACGGCCTTCGCGCTCCCAGATCTCATTGGCTCGCTGCCTGATACGCTGTTCCCTGTCCATGGCCTTTGCCTCCTCATCACCTAATCCGGCGATCGCTGGTTTGTTCCGCGCTGCCAGCGCCGTTCATCCGGTTCAGTTGACGTGATTACCGGGCGCTCTAGATCAAACTTCACGCCGAAGTCGCTTGGTGCGGGGAGAACAATCGTGTGGCAGCAACGCTACAAGCACGTGTTGTAAATGCCGTTACAGCCGTCGGTCTTCGACCAGACCGCCTGTGCTTGCTGCTGATGATATCTGTACTGACGGCATGCACGTCTTCCGACCAGGTCGAGCAGCAGTCGAAAATCGCGGCTTCCGCCACACAGACCGCATCACTGGTCCTGGAGGCTTGGGTCGCTGGGGCAGCCCCTTCGAAATACACGTCGCGCACGTTGCAATCGGTCGGCAAGGCGCTCGCCGATGCCGGTGCGCAAATCCAGTCCGCCAAGTCGCCTGAGCCCAGCGAGCAAGCCGGTCTGACGACGGCGGTCGGACAGCTTTCGGCGGCGGTAACACGCGCAGCGACCGCAGTGCAGAACGGCAACCGTTCGGACGTGGAACACGCGCAACAGGATCTGCGGGCCGCCGCCGCCGATCTGAGCGCGTCCTACGCCAGATATTTCGCGCCGAAATCATGAAGAAGCTACTCGAAATATCGCTCGGCGTCGTCACCAGCGTTGGCGGCTTTCTCGAGGTCGGATCGATGGCGACCGCAGCTCAGGCCGGCGCGGCGTTCAGGTTCCAGCTGATATGGGCCGTCGTCCTGGGCACGATCTGCATCATCTTCCTGGTCGAAATGGCCGGACGCTTCGCCGCCGTTAGCCATCACACCATCGTCGACGGGATCCGGGAACGGTTTGGCTTCAACGCCTTTCTGTGGCCGCTGCTTGCGACTTTGCTGGTCAACTTCCTGGTCATGGCAGCCGAAATCGGCGGTGTTGCCATTGCGCTCGAGCTCGCCACCGGCATCGGCTTTCAGTGGTGGGCGCTGCCGGTCGCTTTTCTGGCATGGCTGTTCCTTTGGAAAGGCACGTTCGGATTCATCGAAAAAGGTGTCGCGGTCCTCGGGCTGGTCACGCTGTGCTTCGTGGTTGGCGCCGTCATGCTGAAGCCCGATTGGGGGCAGGTTGCGGCCGGTGCCGTGCCCACTCTGCCCGAGCACGACGCGGCCAATTACTGGTTCATGGCGGTCAGCATTCTTGGTGCATCGATCTCGCCCTATTTGTTCATGTTCTATTCGTCGGGAGCGATCGAGGACCAATGGGACAAGAGCTATCTCGGAGCCAATCGGGCCATTGCCGGCTTGGGCATGTGTTTTGGCGGCACAATCGCTATCGGTGTGTTGATCGTGGCAGCACTGGTGCTGGCAGCGCACGGCATTGAGCAGATCGACGACTACCACCAACTGCCGCTGATGCTGATTCCGATCTTCGGTTTCTGGGGGTTCGTCCTATTCGTTGCTTCACTAGGCATAGCTTGCTTCGGTGCCGCGCTCGAAATCGGGCTGCAGCAAGCGTACCTTGTGGCGCAGGGCTTCGGCTGGACCTGGGGCGAGGACCTGAAACCGCGCGACGATCCCGGCTTCAGCACCGTCTATACGATCTCGTTGTTTCTCGCCGCCATTCCGATCGCATTGGGTCTCGATCCGCTGAAGCTCACCATCTTTTCCATGGCTCTGACGGCCGCCAGCCTGCCGCTGACCGTGGTTCCGTTCCTCTTCCTGCTGAACGACGAGCGTTATGTCGGCGAGCACCGCAATGGGCTGATCGCGAATGCAGCGGTCATCTTCATCATAGCGCTCGGTTTCGTGCTCGCAGTCGTGACTATTCCTTTACAGATATTCGGAGGCACTTGATGGATTTGCTGCGCGACATCCTGGACAAGCAAGTGGTCGACCGCGAGCAGGTCAAGATCGGCAAGGTGGACGGGCTGGTGGCCGAACTCGGGCCAGGCAAGCCGCCAAAAATTATTGCGGTCGAGCTCGGTTCGATCACGCTGGCGCGCCGGCTTGGCCAGCGGCCCGGGCGCTGGATGGCGCGGCTTGCGGCAAGGCTCGGCGGCAGGCGCCATGCCGAGCCGCACCGCATCGCATGGAACAAGGTGCGCGACATCGGCGTCGACATCGAGTTCGATATCGACGTCCGCGAAACGGCGATTTTCGACTGGCAGGACTGGCTGCGCGATCATGTCATTGGGCGTATCCCGGGAGCTGGATGATGGCCACCGTCAATCTTGAGCAATTGGCTGGCAGGAATGTGCTTTCGCAGCGCGGCAAAAGCATCGGCCATATCGAGGAGATACGCGCCGAACCGGATGGCGATGACCTCGTGGTTACCGAGTACCATGTCGGCATCTACGCAGCATTCGAGCGCCTGTCCGCTTCTGCCATCGGCACAGCGGTCCTCGACGTCTTTCGAATGCGCAGTCGCGACAGCATGTACCGCATTCCCTGGGACAAGCTCGACATCTCCGACCCGGCGCGGCCGCGGTTGTTATGCACGAAGGAAGAACTTTCCGCTATGAAGGGGAGTATCGAGGGCGATAAGCGGGAATGAACGATACTGTCCCGCCGTCGGAGAATGGGGTCCAGTGTGAAAGTTCTGGTTGCCGGCGCCACCGGCCTGATCGGTGCCTCGGTCGTCGCACGCCTTCTTTCCGAAGGGCATGAGGTGATCGGCTTGGTCCGCAGCCCCGGCGCAAACCGGGCCGGCAATTATCAGTTGCTGGTGCTGGACATCGCGGTGGCGCTGCAGCCCGAAGACTGGTTGCCGCATCTCACGGGCATCGACGCCGTCGTCAATTGTGCCGGCGTTCTGCAGGACAGCCCCCGTGAAAAGACGCGGGAAGTCCATCGCGATGCGGCGGCAGCACTCTTCCTCGCCTGTGCGAGGGTAGGGGTTGCTCGGGTGATCCACTTCTCGGCGATAGGCGTCGATCGGGCGCAGCCTTCGACGTTCTCGGCGACGAAACTGGCCGGCGACCAAGCGCTAATGGCGCTTGATCTGAACTGGGTGATCCTGCGCCCGTCCGTGGTGCTCGGGCGGCCGGTGTTTGGAGCCAGCGCATTGTTTCGGGGTCTCGCCTCGCTGCCGGTGCTGCCGTCCATGCCCGGCACCGGCCGGCTCCAGGTGGTACAACTCGACGACGTGGTCTCAACCGTCGTCTTCCTTCTCGCTCCCGCCAGTCCGTCTCGCGTCGTGCTGGAACTTGCCGGTCCCGAACAGCTGACCCTGGACGAGGTCGTCGGCAGCTATCGCCGATGGCTCGGCTGGGCCCCAGCGGCCACGTTTGTGCTTCCGGAACCGCTTGCGAGCCTCCTCTACCGCCTCGGCGACTTTGCCGCGATGTTCGGCTGGCGCCCACCAATGCGCACCAACGCGGCCAGGGAGATCGCCCGAGGGGCGGTTGGAGATCCCTCCAACTGGACCGCCTTGACCGGCATACGGCCGCAAACCCTGGCGGGTTTCCTCGCGCTCAATCCGGCAACGGTGCAGGAAAAATGGTTTGCCCGCCTGTATTTCATCAAGCCTGCGATCTTCGTCGTCCTGCCCTTCTTCTGGATCGTGACGGGTGTTGTGTCGCTGACCACCGGCTATAACGGTGGCATCGATCTGATGCAAAGCACTGGGGCTGGCATCTTGTCGGCACCTACCGTGATCGTCGGCGCTCTGGCCGACATCGCCATCGGCGCGCTCATAGCTTGGCGGTCGACGACGCGAAAAGGCCTCTATGGCGGCATCGCGCTCTCGCTCCTCTACTTGGCCGTCGGAAGTTTCCTGCGCCCGGAGCTGTGGAACGAACCGCTTGGGCCGTTCCTCAAAGTGTTGCCGATTCTGGTGCTGCACTTTGTGGCGTTGGCAGTGCTGGAGGAGCGTTGATGCTCTATCTCCTGCTGAAATTTCTGCATGTCATCGGCGCAGCCGTGCTGCTTGGCACCGGCGCCGGCATCGCTTTCTTCATGCTGCTCGCCCACAGGACGGGCAATACGTCAACGGTTGCGGCGGTGGCGCGCATGGTCGTCGTAGCCGACTTTCTTTTCACAGCGACGGCCGTCGTCGCGCAGCCGCTGACGGGCGCCGCGCTCGCCTGGCAGGCAGGCTACTCGCTGTCGGAAGGTTGGATCGTGCTTTCGATCACGCTCTATATCTTCACCGGAATGTTCTGGCTCCCGGTCGTCTGGATGCAGATGGAGATGCGCAAGCTGGCCTCGCAAGCCGCCGCTGCAGGCGCGCCGTTGCCGCCACGGTATCATCGGCTCTTCTGGCTGTGGTTCGCCTTCGGCTTCCCCGCCTTCGCTGCCGTACTCGGAATTTTCTGGCTGATGATCGCGCGGCCTGCGATTGAGTGGTAGGTCGCAGGCAGGTCCCACTGCGATAATGCCCAGTCAAAGCACTGCGGAAAAATTCCCGGCCCATGCAGCGCGAATATCTGCCGGAACGGACCTGCGTCTCGACCTGTAAGTCGCGCCGGACTCCGGTCTCGTATCATTTCCAACCGCGCTCACCGCCATCGGCACAGGACAAGATCCCGTCTTGAGGCGGGTTAGGCTTCGCTTACCAAAAAAGATGACGTCCGAGGGAACACGGGAAGCACAGGCAAGTTCGGTGCGCAGTGGAGGAGATTGCGCCATGAACAGTGTTATTTATCTCATCGGCCTCGTCGTCGTCGTGCTTGCGATCCTCTCCTTCCTCGGATTCCACTAGGAGACACCATGCAGGACCAGGACGATCAGGGCCGTCAGCCGGCCGATTTCGAGACAGCCAGAAGCGAGCTTTCGGAAAGACTACAACGGGAAAAGCAGACCGCGACGGAAGCGCTCCACGATGCGCGTGACGAGATCACCAGGAAAGCCGGAGATTACGCATCGGAAGCAAAGCAAGCATTGTTCAACAAGGCGGAGGGAACGCAGCGCGACGTGAGCGCCAACCTCAAGGCCTTCAGCGGCGCATTGCGCGCGGCAAGCGAGCATCTTGCCAACAATGATCAACGGACCGCTTCGAAATTCGCCCTTGACGCCGCAGGCGGGCTCGAGCGGCTTTCCTCGTCCCTGAAGGATAAACCGTTCGACGAGGTGCTTGGCGAAATTCAGTCGTTCGGCCGCGAAAACTCGGGCGCGCTGATCGCCGGTTCGGTATTGGCAGGCCTCGCGTTGGGGCGGTTCATCAAGAGCTCGCCACCCTCTGCCCAAACCGGAGCACCGGGCCAGTCGGAAACAGGCCGGGCGCCCGAGACGGGTCCTCGCTCGAATGAGTTCGGATGGCAATCGGCAGAGGCAGTTGAGCCGGCCCCGCTAGGATCCGATCAGTCCGGCGATGACTGGGCCAATGCAAGCCTGGAGCGAAACCCATGACTGACAATCAGGACACTCGCAGCCTGACAACCCTTGTCAGCGATCTGGCACAGCAGGTCACAACACTGCTTCAAACCGAAAGCAGGCTGTTGCGGGCTGAAATGTCGGAAAAGGTAAGCAAGGTCGGCGCCGGCGCCGTGGAGGTAATGGGAGGCGTCATTTGCCTGCTTGCCGCCCTGATGGTGCTTTTGCAGGCGCTGGTGATTGCCTTGGCGAGCGCCGGGCTGGGGGCCGGATGGTCCTCGCTGCTGGTCGGCGTCGTGGTGGCAGTACTGGGCGTCGTACTCTTGCGGTCCGGCAAGGCAAGCATGGCTCCCTCAGAGTTGACCCCCGACCGGACACAAGACCAACTTAAACGCGACGCACGCGTGATCAAGGAACAGATAAGATGACCGACAAATCCGCAGCCGAGTTGGAACGCGATGCTGATATTGCTCGCGCCAGAGTGGCAGATACCGCAGACTCGATCCGCAGCAAGATGACACCGGGCCAACTGATCGACGAATTCACCGGGATGTTCAGCGGCGAGGGATCCGCCATGCTCAGCAATCTTAAGACTCAGGTCAGGGACAATCCGTTGCCGCTTACATTGGTCGGCGCGGGCCTGGCCTGGCTGATGCTTGGCAAGGGCACGTCGGTAGACAGTTCAGCACTTGGTGCCTATTCGACCGGCAGGGAACATGACGCCACCCGAAACTTCTCTGACCAGAGGGGCTTGGGCGGGGCCTGGCAGGGCTCACGCGGCGATGAGTACGGTGCCGAGGGCGAAGGTTCCGCCGGCTCCATGCTCTCCGATGCCGCTCGTTCGGTTGCTTCCGTGGCAGGCGGTGCGACTGAGGCTGTGGCAGACGTTGCGAGCGGCGCCAAAGAAAGATTGACAAGCACGGCCGGGCAGGTCGGCTCGGCCGCCACCGATATCACGGGGCGGGTGCGTCAGTCGGCGCAGGACCTGTTCCAGCGCGAACCTCTGGCAATGGCCGCGGTGGGCCTTGCCGTGGGCACCGCCATCGGCGTGATGCTGCCTCACACCGCCGCGGAAGACGCGCAACTCGGCCCCTACCGCGACAAGCTTCGTGACAGTGCCGAAGAAGTCTTTGAAGAAGGCGTGGAACAAGCCAAGCAGGTCGCCGCCGAAGCATATGAGACTGTAAAGGAAGAGGCTGACCGACAGGGTTCCAGCGGCGACGCCGAGACGTTGGTCGACCGCGTCGAGAAAGTCGTGAAAAAGACGGCAAGCAAAACCGAGGAAGCCATTCGCGATCGTTTGCCGGAGACCGACGAGGCTCCCAAATCGACGTCATAGCGCTGCCACCGGTCGTTCCTGGTGATTTCGACCGCGGGTCGCCTTGCGGTGGGAACATCGAAGTCGGCCAGGAGTCCGCAACCTTCCGCAGACAAATGGGATCGCGGCGTTCAAGCCATCAGAACCGGGGCGCTCCGATGATCCGTTCGGATTCTTAGCTCTGAATCCGTTCGGTTCTTCGGGCTCCAAGGAAGCGTGTCTGGCCGACGCGTGGCGCGCGGTCCTTAGCAGCACTTCCGATCCCAGAAAAAACAACCACCCCGTCAATTCGGCTGGGGTGGTTGTCAGGAATTCCTCTTCCCCAGCGGGGCGGCCTAACTCTTGGCGGTCTCTCCCGCCTCACGCAGCCTGGCGTATTGCAAGGTGACGGCGCGAAGGTTCTGCTTCAACCAGTCGGCCATTTTTTCTTCTTCGCTGAGATTCTGCTGAAGAGAGTTGGTTGCCTGACTAAACCCTCCGGCTTCGGCGAGTACGAGCAATGAGTTGTAGGCGGCGATCTCGTAATTTTCGAATGCAAAGTTGGCGAAGCTGTTCTTGAGGATTTCGTCGCCGGCTACGGAATGTCCCATCGCCGCCATGCTGCCGACCATCGACATGGCCGTGTCTTTCAATGTGGAATGGTCCTCGCCGAGGCCATCCAGAATGGATTCCAGCCGGGCGATCTGCCCTTCGGTCTCCGTGATATGCTGCTGCAGGCGATCGGCGACCTGCGGATAGTTCTCGATCCGCTTGACCTGAGGCTTCATGATCGAAAGTGCCTGGTTCTCCATGGCGTGGGCGTTGCGCAGCCCAACAATGAAGATCGAACGGGTTTCGGAGTTGACGTCAGTGTCCATAGGATTTCCTCGCGATTTGATTTGTAGAACCAAACCTCGGCTTCGCCGATTTGTTCCTGGCGAGATTTGATGGACTCGTACCTATCCTTGCTCTTTAAGCAGCGCTGCACAAACATCGCTCACGACCTGCGGCAGGACGTCGAAAGCATAGCCGATGTGAAGCCGCTCAGGCGGCGTGTGGTAGTCTCGTCCCCACGGACCGATATTGATGGTGGGAATGTTGGCTAGCCCACCTGACTTCGGCCAGCGAATGCCGTCCCGCCACATCGGCGTGTTGCGGGCGACGACCTTGAGACCGGACTCGGCCGCCTCGCCAAAGAAGCTCATATCCGAGATGCCGGCGAAATAAATCCGCACAGCCGATTGCCGAGCCATAGCGGGCGCTTGCGTCGGCCGCGACGTCCGAAGCGATCGCCCGCAGCCGCGCCGCTGCCGGCCGGTCCGAAAGGTTCGTCGGCAAGTAAGGTATCGAGCCGAAGCCGGTGACGATTGCCGGTCCCGGCAAGCGGCTCAATCGCCATGCCTAGTCGGTGACCAGCCGGCATTGCTCCGGCAGTGGAAGATCGCGGGCGGCAAGCGAAGCCCCAACGGCGCCAAGCCTCGATCTTGCCTCCGCGTCGAGACGGTCCAGCACTGCCTCGTAACGATGCAGGGGGATTGTTTCGAGGAGATCGATCGCGGCGCTGCCGTGCTGGAAGTGCCGCCGCCGCTTCAACTCCGCCAGGCAGGCCGAAGCAGCATCGGCGCAAAGCCGGTCGAAGCGTTCGAGCACCTCATCCGGCGTCCGGCGATAGCTCAGCACGTTGAAGGTGGCGAACGCCGCAGCCGGCGTGGTCACGTCATAGCCGGACTTGCCGTCGCGAATGCTGAGCAGACTCGGCGGTGTACCCGGAAGCGACCGGGAGTCGTCGGTCAGCTCCGATGCCCATTCCACCCGGGCGGCTATGGCCGCGGCAATGGTCGCCGCATTCAGGCCACTCAACGGAAAGCCGCTATGCGCGGGAACGCCGACGACATGGGCCGTCGGAAGCAGCTTGCCGACCGTTCCAAGCGCGATGACGCGACCCTTGCTGCCGTCCCCGTCGTCGGCGATCGCATCGAGATTGATCGCCGCGAAAATGTCCAACTCGTGCTCGCCGGCTATCTCGGTGAGAACCTGTGCCGCTTTGCGCGCACCGGCAGAATTGTTCTCTTCGTCGGGAACCGCGATAAACAGAAAGTTTCCCGCCGCGTTGGTGCTTTCGGCGAATGCGGCGCAAACCGCCAGCCCGGCGGCCAAACCGGCCTTCATGTCGAGCAGCCCGCGGCCGGCGAGAAACTCCCCCGAGGCGAAGTCGTCCCGCGCCCGCCTCACGGCAGGCGCCTCGGCCATGGCCAAAGTTTTTCTTAGCGCTTGGGTGAGTTGTTGCGGCTGGGTGGCCAGATCCTCCAGATCGCCATAGTCGCGCGTCGTGACGGTGTCGTAGTGACCGGTCAGCACGATGGTGGCGCGGCCAGTACCGCGGACCAGCATCGCCACGCAATGGCGGCCATCTTCCGGCTCGACCTCTATGGTCCAGGTTCCGCGTGGCGAAACGCGGCTTCGCGGCGTAACTCGTCTGCCAGCCACGGGCCGAACGAGGCTTCGCCGCCGGTCCCGGTGACGCTCTTCTGCTCGGTCAATGCGATGGCCCAGCGCATGGCGCGCCCGGACAGGCTGCTTTTCGCCTCACCGTTCATCATTGTGCCCGATACAAGATGCAGGAGAACGAGCTTAGCGCCAGCAGGGCGATTTCCTCAAGAGTTGCGTTGCGCCGGCTTACATCCTCCTGGCTTCGTCAGAAGCCGGTTGTTTCACCGGGGCTTGCTTCTGGTCACAGGTGGCCGGCCGATGCTGTAAGCTTCGCGCGAACATCCGCCACCCCGGTTCCGCTTTCGGTTGATCTGTCTTTTCTTTGACGCGAGCGTCCGACGCCCAATCCGAAAGAGCACCCCTCGCATACCCTGTCGGGAACAAAGCTTGGGCTGCGTGCTTATGGGATTGGCTGCGGTATTTCCAAGGCAGCCAGATCGGAGAAAGACATGAAGAAGAAGACTTGGAAGAAGCCCGTCATGTGCGAAGTCGCGGCGGGAATGGAGATATCGCGCTATTTGCCTGCCGAAATCACCACAAAGAAATGACATTACGCAACCGGCGGGTACGGCATCGGCTGTGCTCGACCGGTTCGCGACATTGCTGGAATAGAGAAACGCGGAGTTTGTCACGGCGTGTGGATTAGGATCATCGGGTCCGCCGCGGGTGGCGGTTTTCCTCAGTGGAACGCCAACGACAGGCTGAACAGGGCCGCGCGGGCGGGTAATCCTGGGGTCCGCCCGCGTCTTCAGACGAGTGTTGCGGCATCTCCAGACGGGCGACACTGGGTGCTTTTCAATGCCTCTCCCGATATCCGCCAGCAGATTGCTGAAAACCCTGAACTCCAACCGCATCCGGAGATGTCGGCACGCGCCACACCGCTGGCAGCCGTCGTCCTGACCGGCGCCGAGATCGACCAGATTTCGGGGCTCCTCAGCTTGCGTGAGCGGCAACCCTTCGCTCTTTATGCAACGGAGCAGGTTCTGGCGGTTATCGCCTCCAATTCGATCTTCGATGTCCTCGATGCTCAGATTGTTTCGCGCCGCTGCCTTCCTCCTGAAGGCTTCATCGATCTTTGCGATGCCGAGGGCGCGGAAATCGGCATCCGCATCGAGGTGTTTTCCGTTCCTGGCAAGGTGGCGCTCTTTCTTGAAGATGGCGGCCGACAGGATCCGGAGCTCCGTTCCGCCGATGGCGGCACGATCGGGGTTCGTCTGATGGAGGGGAGCCGCTCGCTGCTCTTCATTCCCGCTTGTACAGCCGTCGATGAATCGCTGCGGCAACGGATTGCCGGCGCCGACATGGTTCTCCTCGACGGCACAGTGTTCACGGACGACGAGCTGATCACGGCCGGCGTGGGCGTGAAGACCGGCGCGCGCATGGGACACATCGCCATGTCCGGACCGAACGGTGCGATCGCATGTCTGAACCACCTGCCGGTCGACCGCCGGATTTTCATCCATATCAACAACACAAATCCGGTTCTGGACGAGGAATCGCCCGAACACGCGGCGGTGCGCGCAGCTGGATGGGAGATTGCGCAAGACCGGATGGAGCTCATGCTGTGAACGATTTTTCCGACGTGGTCGGCCGCGGCCTCAATGAACAAGATTTGCGCACAGTCCTTCTGCAGGTCGGCCGCGAGCGTTATCACAACCGACACCCCTACCATCGCAGAATGGTGGAGGGAGCGATGTCGAAGACCGAGCTGCAGGCCTGGGCGCTCAACCGCTACTGCTATCAGGCGGCCATCCCGCGCAAGGACGCCACCATCCTGTCCTACGCCGAGGATCCGGCATTCAGGGCCGCATGGCGCAAGCGCATCGAGGACCATGACGGCGAGGACGGCCGGAGTGGCGGAATTGCGCGCTGGCTGCATCTCGCGACGTCGCTCGGCCTTGAGTCGGAAGAGGTGAAAAGCCAAAGGCTGGCGCTGCCGGCAACACGCTTCGCGGTGCAGGCGTATGTCAATTTCTGCGCGTCCCATACGCTGCTCGAAGCAGTTGCTTCCTCCCTCACCGAACTCTTCTCGCCCGATATTATCGCAGAACGCGTGCCAGCGATGCTGGCGCGATACGACTTCGTCAGGGCCGACACGCTCGCCTATTTCGATCGGCGGCCCGATCAGGCCGCACGCGATTCCGATTTCGCGCTGGGCTACGTGCTTCGCTACGCCGATACGCCGGAACGTCAGCAGAAGGTTGTCGACGCCTTGGTCTTCAAGTGCGATGTGCTCTGGGCGATGCTCGACGCGCTCGACTACGCATATGGGCGTGACGGCGTCATACCCCCTGGCTGCTTCCGGCCGGAGACCAACGGATGACAGCGGACCGCCGGAGAGGGATTGTATCGGCGCAATCTCGCCCGCGCCTCGCGCCCTATGTACGCCTGCGTTTCGATCCCGTCCGGAATGCCTGGGCGGTGCTGGCACCCGAGCGCGTTCTGTGGCCCGATGCAATCGGACTGGACATCCTCCGGCGCTGTGACGGCAAGACGTCAATCAGTGCCATCGTGAGGGAGCTTGCTTGCGAATATGACGGTCAGGGCCAGGAAATCGACGCCGACGTCGGCGCCTTCCTGCAGGAATGGGCAGACCGGCTGTTGGTGCGGCTGTGACGCAGGCGCCGTTCCCTCCGATCGCGATGCTGGCTGAGCTGACGCATCGCTGCCCTCTGCAGTGCCCCTACTGCTCCAATCCCATTGATTTGCTGAAAGCCGACCGTGAAATGGAGACGGAACGCTGGCTCGACGTGTTCGAGCAAGTGGCGGCTATGGGCGTTCTTCAAGTGCATCTTTCGGGCGGCGAGCCGACGCTGCGCCGGGACCTCGAACAGTTCGTGTCAACGCTGTCGCAAACCGGTGTCTACACCAACCTCATCACGGCCGGCGTCGGCCTTGCCGGCATCCGTCTGGAAGCACTTGCCAGCGCGGGGCTAGACCATGTTCAGGTGAGCTTCCAGGGTGCCAATGCCGAAACCACCGCGCGGATCGGACGCCATTCCGGCGCCCACGCGCAAAAGCTCGCTGCCGCCAGACATGCGCGGGCCCTCGGACTGGCGCTGACGATCAATGCGCCGATCCATCGGCACAACATCGCGGAAATTCCCGATTACATCGACCTGGCGCTCTCGCTCGGCGCCGAGCGGCTGGAGATTGCCAACGTGCAATATGCCGGCTGGGCGTTGCTCAATCGTCGCTATCTGCTGCCCGACGGCGCCTCGATAGAGCATCAGGTCGCGACCGTGGAGGCCGCACGGGCACGTCTTGTCGGCGTGCTGGAGATCGATTTCGTGGTGGCGGATCATTTTGCGACCTATCCCAAGCCCTGCATGGGCGGCTGGGGGCGCGATGCTTTCGTCATCGCACCGGACGGCTTGGTGCTGCCCTGTCATGCTGCGATGACCATTCCATCGCTGCGATTCGAGCGCTTCGGCTCTCGGCCGCTGGCCGACATTTGGCGGGACTCGCCGGCATTCAACGCCTTCCGTGGGACGGACTGGATGCTGGAACCCTGCCGCAGCTGCGAGCGCCGTGATGTCGACTGGGGCGGCTGCCGTTGCCAGGCGCTGGCGCTGGCCGGCGATGCTGCGGCGGCCGATCCCGTATGCGTCAGGTCGCCCCTCCATGCCCGGATGGCGATGCTGCTCGAGGAGAAGCTTCCGCCGTCCGATGCGAGGACCGGCGGAGACCTCATCCCGCCCTTTGCCTTTCGCCGTATCGGCCGCACATGATCTCGATCAAGAGTCCGGGGCCACCCTCGTTCTCACTCGGCGGCTGGAAGGAACAGTCGAGGTGAGGCCGATCCAGATCTGACCAGCCGTCACCACAAGGCCGTGAATATCCAGAGTGGAACCTTTTCAATGGCGGGGAATTAATCCAACTCCGCCTCGGTCAGTCACTGCGGGAGAGGGAGCTGCAGCGGAATGAGGCTGGCGCTTGCTGTTCTTGCCCTGTTGCTTTTCGTCGCTGCTCCCGGTCTTGCCGAGCCTCAGACGGTGGTAATCGGCTATCTCGGCCAGTCGCGCAAGCCGCCCTTACAGTTGGGTCCGCTGGACCAGTTCGCGACAGATGACGGGCTGCAAGGCGCACGTCTTGGCATCGCCGACGACAATACGACCGGGCGCTTTCTCGGCCAGCATTTCCGGCTGGAGGAGCGAGTGCTGAAGCCCGCCGAGGCGGCATCGGACGCGATAGGCCAGTTCGCTGGCGCCGGCCTTGCGTTTGTCGTCGCCGATCTTGACGCTGTGCCGCTCACGCAGGCGCTTGCGGCGCCTGGCGCCGAGAAGATGCTGCTGTTCAACAGCCGCGCTACCGACGATGCGCTGCGCCAGCAGGACTGCAGGAAGAACCTGCTACACACCATTCCAAGCCGCGCCATGCTCGCCGACGGCCTGGCGCAGTACCTGGTGTGGAAGCGCTGGCAGCGCTGGTTCCTGCTTGTCGGCACGCATTCTGCCGACCAGGCGATGGCCGCCGCTTTTCGCCGCGCGGCGCAACGTTTCGGGGCCGAAATCACCGTCGACCAGCCATGGACGTTCCGTCCGGCGAACGGACGCGCTGATACCGGCCATGTCACGCTGCAGTCAGAAATACCGGCCGCCACGCAGGTCGCCGATTACGATGTATTGGTCGTCGCCGACGAGGCTGACGAATTCGGCGCCTATCTCGATGACCGCACGGCACTGCCGCGACCGGTCGCCGGCACGCAAGGGCTGGTTGCGGCCGGTTGGAGCGCCGTCACCGAGGAATGGGGAGCGACGCAGTTGCAGGACCGCTTCCGGAAGCAGGCGGGGCGATGGATGACGCCGAGCGACTATGCCGCCTGGCTCGCCGTGCGCAGCGTCGGCGAGGCCGCGACGCGGCTGCGCAGCGTCGATCCGTCAGCCATCGCCGGCTACATGCGCGGCGACGATTTTCTTCTCCCCGGTTTCAAAGGCCAAGGGCTCAGTTTTCGTCCATGGGACGGGCAACTGCGGCAGCCGATCCTGATTGCTGGGCCTCGCCTGCTGGTCTCCGCCTCGCCGCAGCCCGGCTTCCTGCATCAGCGGACGCCGCTCGACACGCTTGGCATCGATCTCGAGGAGAGCGCATGCCGCTTTTGACCGCAATCCTCCTGGTGGTGTCCGTGCTTATCTCGGTCGGTCCTGTTGCTGCCGAAACCGTCTACGTGTCGAACGAACAGGACAATGCGGTTGCCGTCGTCGACGGGGCAAGTATGAGCCTCTCGGCAACGATCGACGTCGGACGGCGGCCGCGCGGACTGGCGCTTTCCATTGACAAGAAGACCCTCTTTGTCGCTGTCGGCGACGACAATCGCATCGATGTCGTCGACCTTGCCAAGAGACGAGTGGTCGGCCAACTGCCTTCGGGAGCCGATCCGGAATTCTTCGTCGTGCATCCCGACGGCAAGCGGCTGTTTGTGGCCAATGAGAACGACAATCTGGTCTCGGTAGTGGAAATCGCCTCGGCCAAGGTCATCGGCAACGTCGATGTCGGTGTCGAGCCCGAGGGAATGGCGGTCAGCGCGGACGGCCGTTACGTCGCCTGCACCTCGGAGACGACGAGCATGCTGCATCTCATCGACGCCGGCACGCTCGATCTCGTGGATAATTTGCTGGTCGACACGCGACCGCGCGCCGCGGCGTTCTCCCCGGACGCAAAGCGGCTTTGGGTCTCTTCCGAGATCCGCGGCACGGTGACGGTCTTCGACACCTTAACACGGGCTGAAACCGGCAAGGTCCAGTTTGAGGTGCCGGGTATTCGCCGCGAAGGCGTCCAGGCCGTCGGCATCGAGATGTCGCGTGACGGCGGCACTGCGTATGTCGCGCTGGGTCCCGCAAACCGGATCGCCGAGATTGACACGGCCACGCTGGCGGTGCGCCGCCTTTATCTTGTCGGCCAGCGGCCATGGCACGTCGCGCTGGCAGACGATCAGAGACGCCTATTCAGCGCCAACGGCAATTCCGGCGATATCTCGGTCATCGACCTTGAGAATGAAGAGGTGGTCAAATCGCTGCCGGTCGGGCGCGGTCCGTGGGGCGTCGTGGTTGGGCCATGAAAGCGCTGTCGCTCGACAATCTGGGGCACAGTTTCAAGGACCGGCGGGTGCTCGACGCTATCTCCTTCTCGGTCGAGCAGGGCAGGATGTGCATCCTGCTTGGTCGCAACGGCGCCGGCAAGACCACCTTGTTCTCGCTGATTACCGGTCTCTATCACGCTCGTTCTGGCTCGGTGCAAGTGTTCGGACACGCCATGCGCACCGACCCTGCGACCGCGCTCGCCCAGATGGGCGTCGTCTTCCAGCAGCAGACGCTCGATCTCGATCTCACGGCGGGCGAGAACCTACGCTATCACGCCGCCCTGCATGGTCTTGCCGCCGACGTTACCAAGGTCCGAACACGCGAGGAACTCGGCCGCCTCGAAGTCCTCGACAGGCTCGGCGATCCCATCCGCTCATTGTCGGGCGGCCAGCGGCGGCGTGTCGAGATCGCCCGTGCGCTCATGCACCAGCCGCGCCTTCTCCTGCTCGACGAGCCGACCACCGGACTGGACGTGCCCGGGCGCCGGGCACTGGCGCAGCATGTTCGCGGCTTATGCCGCGAACGCGGCATTGCGGTATTGTGGGCGACGCATTTCCTTGAGGAGGTGACTGCCGAAGATGATGTTGTCGTGCTTCACGGCGGCCGTGTGCGATGGGCAGGCCGCGCCGATCGCATTACCGCCGAACTCGGCGTCGGCAGCATGGCAGACGCGTTCGCTCGCTTGACGGAGTCGGCATGATAACCCGTCATGCGCTGCGGGCGCTCATCGGCATCTTGCAGCGAGAACTGCTTCGCACGCTGCGCCAGCGCGGCCGCCTGATCTCGGCGATTGCCCGGCCATTGGTATGGCTGGCCATCTTCGCCGCCGGCTTCCGCTCCGTGCTCGGCCTGTCGATCACGCCGCCTTACCAGACTTATGTGCTGTATGAAGTCTATGTGGTGCCCGGGCTGGCCGCGATGATGCTGCTGTTCCACGCCATGGCCAGTTCGCTGGCAATGGTCTATGACCGCGAAATGGGCAGCATGCGTCTGTTGCTGACCGCGCCGCTGCCGCGCTGGTATCTGCTCGGCGCTCGCCTGCTCGCCAGTGTGGTCGTCGGCCTGCCGCTCGTGTACCTGTTCTTGCTGATCGCGCGCTACTGGGACGTGCGGCCACCGATGCTCGGCTATCTCGCGGTTCTGCCGGCGCTGGTGCTGTCCGGGCTGATGCTTGGCGCCTTCGGCCTGCTCGTCTCGTCAGTATCGGCCCAGATGGAGAATTTCGCCGGGGTGATGAACTTCGTCATCTTTCCGATGTTCTTCGCCTCGACCGCGCTCTATCCACTGTGGCGACTTGCCGAGGCTGGTCCGGTGCTTGCGACGGTCGCAGCGCTGAACCCGTTCAGCCATGCAGTCGAGCTGATCCGCTTCGCGCTCTATCTGCGCTTCGAGCCGGTCTCATGCCAAGTAGTTCTGGCCTGCCTCGTCGTGTTCTTCCTCGCCGCGGCGGCCGCTTATGATCCCGGTCGTGGCCTGTGGTCGCGACGCGGCGAGCAATGACTTTCATTTGAGCGAATAGAGGTAGGCAGCCACGTCCCGCGCCTCCTGCTCGGAAATTCTGGTCGAAGGCATTGCCGTATGCGGGCTGATCTCCCTTGCCGCACGGATCCAGCGGATCAAGTTTTCCGGCTTGTTGTACAAGACGCCGCCGACGTAAACCCGGTTGGCCAAGCTGGCGTCGAGGCGCGGGCCGACCAGCCCTTGCGCTCCGGGAACGCCGGTGATGGTGTGGCAACCGGCGCAGCCATTGGCCATCATGATCGGTATGGCGCGGGCGCCGACACCGCCGGTCGCATTGTCGGCCTTCTGCTCGACCCGACGGCTTTGCTCGAAGTACAACGCAATCCCGGCCAGGGCTGCAACGAGCACGACAATTACCGCAGCGCCGATTATGGCTTTAGACAGCGTGAAGCGCATGCGGCGCCTCCTTTCGGCTGCTCGAGCGGATCCACAGGCCAGCCAGCAGCAACGCCGCGCCGCCATAGATCAGGCCGGCCGGAACCCACATCACCAAACCGGCGAGTTGCTGGTCCTCGAGCGGACTAAGGCTCCACAATTCTGCGCCGGCGGCGTTTTCCGGGTACCACAGCCTTGGCGAGACCAGCAGCAGCACTCCGAGCAGGCCGGTGTGCAGCGAGGTGAAGAAAAGGTGCATGACCGCGCTGCCATAGGCTTGTTCGCGGCCGGGGCGCGGCAGCAGCACCCACCAGAACAGCAGGCCGCTACCGAGGAAGCTGGCATGTTGCGCATAGTGCAGGGCACCCTGTCCAAGCGCTGCCTCGAACAGGGCCGGAACGTGCCACGCCCATATCGCGACGCCGTGCAGGACGGTGGCGGCTGCAGGGCGGCTGATGGCGACCCAAACCGCTCGCAGCATCTTGGCGTGCCCGGCTGTGCCCAGCGCCTGCCGCAGCTTGATCGGCAATGCCCACATCATCGCCGCGGCCGGACAGGAGGCGACCAGCAAGGGCGCCGCCACCGCCATCAGCAGCTCATGTTCGATCATATGGGCGGTGAAAACGCGCTCACCCAATGCATGGAGCGGATTGACCAGCGCTGCTGCCAGAATGACCCAGCCGGCCGCGAACAGCAGGGCTTGCCACAGCCGCAACGGGCGGCTGCGAGCACTCCGCCGCCACAACCGAGCGGCTCCAGCGGTGTAAAGCAGTGCGATCGCTGCCAACGGCAGCGTAATTGGCAGCGCCAGCGTCCAACCGGCCTGAGGGGCGCCGGCACCGTAGCAGATCGAGGTCGAGAAGAGCGCCTCGAAGCTCATCGTATGCAGCCGTCAAGAATGAGCGAGGCAGCGCCCTGCATGACGATTACCAGCGTAAACAGCACCGCGCTTAGAATGCTGACATTGGCGACGAAATCTTCGGTGCCGCGCGTACGCTCCGGTTTGAAGGCGGCGCCGCCTTGCTGTCGCGCCCGCCACGAAAGCGCGCCGCCGAGCAAGGCCAGCACCGCCAACACCAACGCAATGACGGGGATGATCGCAATCCTGTGAGCGCACTGCCACTCGACAACCGCGTAGTTCAGTTGCGTCGATACCGCCCAGGCCAATGGCCCCGACAACAGCCCACCCCAGGAAGTTCCGTACCGAACCGCACGCATCTCAACCCAGCCTCGGCGTCCAGTAAATAAACAGATAGATCGGGATCCAGGTCGCGACCACGAAATCCCAGTAGAAGACGTTGTCGCCCACATCCCCGAAACGCCGGCCGCTATAGCCATGGCGCGTGAACATCAGAACCGTCAGCACCAGCGTGTCGCCGACATCGGTGATCAGATGTGTGGTGTGGAGGCCGAGCAGCACCCACAGCATCGAGCCATACGCATTGGTATCCCAATAAATGTTGAGGGCCGGAAATTCGAACCAGCGCACGACAAGCGGTGCGATGCCGAGCAGCGACATCACCAGCAGGCCGATGCGCACCGGCACCATGGCACAGGCTTCGGCGTAGCGGTTCAGTATGTGGTTGGGCACCACGCTGGCGAGCAGCAACAGCATGACGATGGTGCCCGGCCAATGGTTGGGCGGCGGCACGCCGAGCGGCCATTCGGGGGACAGGTAGGCAAGGTAGAGATAGGCGCCTGCGGCGAGCGCGAAACCAGTGCCCTCAAGCGCCATGAAGGCGAGGGTGCCCCACCAGGTCGGGCTGCGCGGTCCGAGCCCGAAGGTCGGGAGTTCGGAAAGATCCGCGGCCGGGCGCTGTTTCATTCCTCGTCCTCCGGATCGCCTTTCGGCCAGAACCAGCCGATCAAGGTGATGGCGATCGGCCCGGCTCCCCAGACCACCGCCCACGGGCTGAAGATCGAATAGAGAAAGGTGGCGCCCACGGCGAGGGCGGCGAATAACGGCCAGATCGATGGCGTCGCCGACTTCTCGCGCACATCGGGATGCGCCTCTGCCACGGTCGAAATAACAAGTTCGCGCACGTCGACACGAAGCCCAGTCGCCACCGGCAGCGTATCGCGTTCGGCCCACAGCGGCTCGGCATGTGTAACCACCGGAATATGGGCGAAATTGTAGTTAGGCGGCGGAGACATTGTCGCCCATTCCAGAGTGCCCGCATTCCAGGGATTGTCCCCGGCCGGCGCGCCCCTCAAGGCGCTGTGAACCAGGTTTATGGTAAACAGCACGAAGCTCAGGAACAGGACGACCGCGCCGGCTGTGATGCACAGGTTGATGTTGCCCCAGCCGAGCTCCGCCGGATAGGTGTAGACCCGGCGCGGCATGCCCCACAGCCCGACAATGTGCATCGGAAAGAACGCCGCATTGAAGCCTATGAAGGCAAGCCAGAAGTGCCAGCGTCCGAGACGCTCGTTCATCATCCGGCCGGTGATCTTGGGGAACCAGAAATAGGTCGCGCCGAGCAGCGGGAACACCGACCCGCCGATCAGCACGTAATGGAAATGCGCGACCACGAAATAGGTGTCGTGCACTTGCAGGTCCAATGGGACCGAGGCCAGCATCACGCCGGTCAGGCCGCCTGCGACGAAGGTGAAGAAGAAGCCGAACACGAACAGCAGCGGCGTCCTGACTATCGGCTTTCCGTCCCACAATGTCGCCAGCCAGCAGAAGATCTGCAGCCCATTCGGGATGGCGATCAGCATGCTCGACGCGGTGAAGAAGCTCGCGCCGAGCTTCGGCAAGCCGGTTGCGAACATGTGGTGGACCCACAGGCCGAACGACAGAAAGCCGACCGAAATCAGCGACAGAACCATGCCCAGATAGCCGAATACCGGACGCCGGGCGAAAGCGGCGATGATCGAGGACACCATGCCGGTGGCCGGCAGGAAAATGATGTAGACTTCGGGGTGGCCGAAGAACCAGAACAGGTGCTGGAAGAGCAGTACGTCGCCACCCTCGGCGGGATTGAAGATATGGGTGCCGACCAGCCGGTCGAGGATCAGGAACGTCGACGTGATCATGACCGCCGGCATGGCGAACACGATCACGAAGGAGGTGACCAGCAGCGCCCAGACGTAGAGCGGAATCTTGTCCAGCGACATGCCCGGCGCGCGTTGCTTCAGCACGGTGACGATGGTGGCAACCGCGACCGCCAACGACGACACTTCGGTATAGGTGATCATCTGCGCCCACACGTCGGAACGCTTGCCTGGCCCGAATTCAGGGCCGGACAGCGGCACATAGGAGAACCAGCCGACGTCGGGCGCCATGTCGAGTGCAAACGACACCCAGGCGAAGAGGCCACCGGAGAGATAAATCCAGAAGCTGAATGCATTGAGGCGCGGAAAGGCGATGTTGCGGGTGCCGACCATCAGCGGCACGAGGTAGATGCCAGTCGCCTGAACGATCGGCACTGCAAACAAGAACATCATGGTTACGCCATGCATGGTGAACAGCTGGTTGTAGCGGTCGGGCCCGATCAGCCCGCGCTCCGGCCCCGACAGTTGGATGCGCATGGCAACGGCGCTGAGGCCACCGAGGCACAGGAAGAAGAAGGCGGTGATCAGGTAGCGCCGCGCGACAATTTTGTGGTCGACGCTCGAGAGCGCACCGATGATGCCCGGTGCCGTCTGCCATGTCCGCGCCAGCCAGCGGTCAAGGCTGGCGTCGTCGAGGCCGGTATCGCGAGGACCGTCGTGCTCGGGAGCTAGGTCACCCTTTTGTGCTGCGGCGCGTTGCTGGGCGAGGTCACGCTCATGGGCTAGGTCGGCGCTGCTCATTTCAGGCCTTCGAGATAGGCTACGATCGCATTCAGCTCGTCCCCGTTTAGTCCCACCACGGGCATGTGGGCACCTGGCTTGATCCCTTGCGGATCGGCTATCCAGGCTGCGAGATTGCCGCGGCTCATCGCCAGCGTTCCGGCAGCGAGCGTCTGCCGGCTTGCGATATGTGTAAGGTCGGGAGCGACCGTACCGCCGGCGATGGTGCCGCCGATCTTGTGGCACATCACGCAAGGCCGTTTGAGGAATAGGTCATGGCCGGCTTTTGCCTCGCCAGAGGCAGGAGCGACCGCCGGCCGCAGCTGATCGTTCAGCCACGCGTCGAAGACGGGCCGGGGTTCGGCGACGATGAAGGTGCTCATATTGGCGTGCTGCGCGCCGCAGAACTCGGCGCACTGGCCGCGATAGACGCCGGGCTTGTCCGCCTTCAGATCGAGAACGTTCTCGTGGCCTGGAATGAGGTCCAGCTTGCCCGAGAGGTTCGGCACCCAGAAGGAATGGATGACGTCGGTCGAGGTCACGACAAGCCGCACCGGCTCCCCCGCCGGGATATGGATTTCATTGGCGGTCGTCAGGATGCGGTTCGGCTGATCGTTTTCGTAGCGCACCTCCCACCACCATTGATGCCCGGTCACCCGGATCGTCAGCGCCGCATCCGAGCCGATGGCGGCGAGCGTCCGGTTAGCGAAGTAGCTCAGCAGCGTCAGGCCGACCAGGATCAGGGCGGTAGCGGCGAGTGCGGCGACGACAATTCGCATCTTGCTGCGCTCGGCGGCAGCGTCGAGGACAAGCGGATCGCCGAGCGGCGCCGGGCGCCGGGCCAATGGCGTAATCAGCACGGCCATCACCAGAAGCCAGACCGCCGTGCACAGCGCGGTGAAGAACCAGATCAGCCATGCAAGCTCGCCCGCGGCCGGGCCTTTCGGGTCGAGCGCGGATTGCCAGCCGCTGCATCCTGCAAGGAGCAGCATGCAGGCTGTGCTGCAGCACACCCTGCAAAGAAGGCGGTTCACGGCGACTTCCCCAGCGTCGCGGCGTCCGGCAGGCGATTTTCGGATGGATGGGGCATCATGTCGTCGTCGCGGCTCGGCGCAGCGGACTTTGGCGCGTTGCCGCTCAGCGCGCGGACGAAGGCGGCAAGCTCCCAGATCTGGTCGTCAGGGATCTTGTCGCGGAAGCTCGGCATGCCGTTCGGCCGGCCGTCCCTGATCGTGGCGTGGATGCTTTCGATCGAGCTGCCATAGAGCCACTTCTGGTCCATGAGGGCCGGGCCCATGCCGCCGCCGCCATTGGCATGGCAGCCGGAACAGTTGAACCAGTTGAACAGACGCTTGCCCTCGCTGAGGTGGAAGGCGTTGGCCTCGAACACGCCGGCCTTGTTGTCGGACGAGGCCGGCCGTTGGCCGCCCGGCTCGAGGGCCGTCACAGCCGCCGGTTGGTTGCCCGAGCCGAGCACCGACTGTGGACGCGTGTCGCGTTCCTCGCGCTGGCAAGCGGCAAGGACGAGCATCGCCGACAGCAAGCATGGAAGGCCGCGGTTCATCGCACTGCCGCCCCGGCGCCGTCGAGGCGAGGCACGCCATATTCCGCCAGGATCGTATCGATCTCGGCGCGGTGTTTGGCAATAGCTGCGTCTACCTCACCGCGCAGTGCATCGTCGTCGCGGCGCACGGCCATCGAGATGTCGTAGATCATCGGCAGCAGCGGACCGTCGATACGCGGCGCAACCGGCGTAATTCGTAACGGAGCTTTTTGCCTGGCGGCGAAGTAGCCGGCCAACGGTCCCCAGACGACGGCAACATCGATGTCGCCATTCGCCACCGCCTCGATGATGCGCGCTGGCGGGTTCGGCGCGGAATAGTCGCCATAGACCGGGAAGCCGATGAGATGGCCGACGATGCCGCGGCGCCCGAGCGCCTGGACGGGTGGCGAGTTGGCGCCGTCGTCGCCGATCAGCTGGACGCCGATGTGCAGATCGCGCAGGCGAGGATCGTTGAAGGACGTGATTTCCGGCGCATCCTTTCGTGTCACGAAGACGTAGGAAGACCGGTAGTAGGGCGCGGTGGTGCGCAGCATTTCGAGATTGGCGGGTGTGCCGGGCACCAGATCGCACAGGCCGGCTTTCAGCGTGTTGCGCACAAAGCCGCGCCGCTGTGCCCACCATGTGTAGGAAACAGTCGCACCAAGCTCCTCGGCGACGAGTTCGGCAATCTTGTTTTCAAAGCCCTCCCTGGCGGCATTGGAGAACGGCATGTTGTTGGGATCGGCGCAGATTCTCAATTCGCGCGCATCGGCAAGGGGGGCAACAAGCGAGAGCGCCAGTGCACCGACCGCGGCGGCAAGCCGCCGCGGTCGCGTTCTCCGTGGCCGCGCAACTCGGCCGATCGTCTCAAGGCAGCCGGAACACATACAGCGTACCTCCCGGCGTGGTTACATCCTTCAGATCCTTCATGACGTTGACGAAGCCCAGCGCGGCGGTGGCGTCGCGCGGGTCGAGATCGCCGGATACGATCGCCCCAGCCCAGCCGCCGACGCCCGAAAGGACCGCGACATATTGGTGCCCGTCTGGGCCGCGATAGGTGATCGGCTGGCCGATGATGCCGGACGACGTCTTGAACTGCCAAAGCAGCGCGCCGGTCCTGGCGCTGACCGCCTTGAACCAGCCTTCCATCGTGCCATAGAACACGACATTGCCGGCGGTGGCGACGGCGCCGCTCCACACCGGAAAGTTCTCCTTCAGGCTCCACGCCGGCTTGGCGGCGGCGACATCCCAGGCGGTGAAAGCGCCGCGATTGCCGCCCGGCCCCGGAATCATGCGCACGTTCATGCCGACATAGGGCGTCCCGGCGATGTAATTCACCTCGACGCCTTCTTCGTCCATGCACATGTTATTGTGCGGAATGTAGAGCAGGCCGGTCTTTGGCGAGAACGCCGAAGGCTGCCAGTCCTTTAGCCCGGATGCGGTGGGGCAGATGTCGCGCACGACCTTACCGGTGCCGGTTTTTTTGTCGGGATTTACAATCAGCCGGCCGGTCTTGAGGTCGACGCCCTTGCTGGAATTGACAGGCCCGAACGGCACCGCCGACAATACCTCCCCCGTCGTGCGGTCCAGCAAATAGACATAGCCGTTGCGTTCCGGTCGGACCAGGACCTTGCGGAGCTTGCCCTGCCAAGTCATGTCGAGCAGCACCTGCTCGTTGATGCCGTCGTAATCATGGAGGTCGTGCGGGGTCCATTGATAGAACCATTTGGCTGCGCCGGTGTCGGGATCGCGGGCAAAGATGCCGGCGGTCCATTTGTTGTCGCCGGGCCTCAGATCCGGATTCCACGGGCCGGGATTTCCGGTGCCGTGGAAGATAAGGTTCAGATCCGGATCATAGGAGATCCAGCCCCACACATTGCCGCCGCCGATCTTCCACGCATCGGGCGGCCATGACGTCACGCCGAGATCCTTGCCCTTGTCCATGTCGTAATGCGGCTTGAAATCGGGGCCGATCAGCACCTCGGCGTCCGGGCCGGTGTTGTAGGCCGTCCAGACGACGTGCCCGTCGCCGGCGTCGAGCGCCTTGATCCAGCCGCGCACGCCCATTTCGCCGCCGGAATTGCCGACCAGCACCTTGCCCTTGACCACCAGCGGCGCCATGGTGATGGTCTCGCCGATATTGATGTTGCCGATATGGGTGTTCCAGACCGGTTTGCCGGTGGCTGCATCAACGGCGATGGTATGGCCGTCGAGCGTGTTGAAATAGATGCGCCCGTCGAAGAAGACCGCACCGCGGTTGACCACGTCGCAACAGGCAACGCCCTGCGCCGCAGGCTCGGGATTGGGCTCGAATTTCCACTTCATCGGCGCGCCGGGCTTGGTAAGGTCAAGCGCGTAGAGGATGTTGGGAAACGGCGTCACGATGTACATCGTGTTGCCGACGACCAGGGGCGCAGCCTCCTGGCCCTTGTTGACGCCAGTGGAGAATGTGAAGGCCACCTGCAGGTTCTTGACGTTGTCCTCGGTGATTTCCGCAAGTTCGCTGTAGCGGGTCGAGGCGTAGTTCTTTGCCGGCATCGCCCACTGGCCGTCGTCGGGCGGAGCAGCTGCGGACGGCGGATTTATCGCAAAGCTTGACGTTGACTGAGCAACCGCCGTGGTAACTAGCGCGAAGCCTGCCAGCAGCGTCCATCCCAGCATCGCAGCCATTGGCCTTTCTCCCCTTTTGGCTGACACACTGGTTTTCGCTGCCACCTGTCGCACTTGCCTCATTAGCGTATCGACCCGCCGACACCGGCGCCAAGCTCTGCGGCTACGTCCGCCTCGGTTCCGGCACACAATGGATGGCCCCAGCCGGAAGCGCTCTTGCCGCCGGGATCGAGGTCGAAAATGATAGCGTCCTTGCGGTTTGGGTTGACGCCGGCCGGTACCTTGTCCAGCCCGAGTGCGGCCCGCACCCGCCAGGCGACATTGTGGTCGGCACAAGAGGAATCGCCGCTTATCCCGAGGGCCCCGACGATCCCCTTGCCGTCGTAGAGAGCCAGGCCACCGCCAAACACGACGACACCGCCGATGGGCTTTCCCAGCAATGGATCGCTGGAGCTTCCATACGTAGAAGGATCGCCCGCAAAGGCTGCCGCCTGATTGACCGGATTGGTGGCCAGGAGGCCGAATAGAGGACCGCCGGGCTGCACCGGCGCGTAGAGGTTCGCGGTGGACAAAGCCATCTGCGCGAGGCTGAGCCCGTTGGCCGTATTGGCTTTTTCGGCGGCGATCAGTCGGCTGCCGGGCCACTGGGCGTCGGCGGTAGGCCCGCTGAAGGCGACGGCGCAGACAGTTCCGTCGCGAGCCACGATTGCCGCCCATTCATTGGTATCGAAGCCGCCATTGCCGGGGCCGCCGCTGGCTTTGACGTTGGCCTTGAGGGCGGCCAGCAATTTGTCATGGTCGGCCGGGCAAGGTGCTTGAGCCCAAGCCTTTTGCTGGACGGCGCCGATTGTAAGCAGGAACAGACATAATGCTACTGAGACAATCCGATGGCGATCCATTAGCTGCGCCGTCTTTGTTGAACACTCCCAACGCGCGAGAGGCGCAGAAGTGCCAAATGGAATGAAATAAATGTCGGATTCCGTCGGCCAAACTCGGCGGCCGGCGCTCGGGATAGTTGATCCGGGCGTTCTCATTCAACCGCAAATTGGAGTTATTCCCGCGGTGGTCCGGGCTCGGCCGGAACGGAGGGCGCTGTTCGCAGTTGTGTCGGATGCTGTCTGCAGTCGAGCAACTGGCTCAATCGGTGAAAGAGCGGCGAGCGGTCTTGTTCGTTGGCGCCGGAGTATCGATGAGCGTCGGCTTACCGTCCTGGCAAAAGCTCATCGAGCACATGCAAAACGAGCTCGGCCTCGACGAGGACATGATCGGCGCACCGGAGGCCAACTATCAGGCCCTTGCCGAATATTACCGGCTGAAGCAGGGGAGCCTCGGCCCTTTGCGCAGCTGGATGGATCGCGAATGGAGCGTATCGCGGGAAAAAGTGCGGGGCTCGGCGATCCACAAGCTTATCGTGTCGCTCGATTTTCCGATCATCTACACCACCAATTATGATCGCAACCTGGAGGTTGCCTTCGAGATCCATGGCCGGCCCTTTGTGAAAGTGGCCAATGCAAAGGACTTGCCCAAGACAACAGGCGAGGTCACCCAGATCATCAAATTCCACGGCGATTTCGACGACGACAAATCGCTGGTTCTGGCGGAGACCGATTATTTTGAACGGCTGTCGTTCGATTCGCCGCTCGATGTGAAATTTCGGGCCGACGCGCTGGGGCGCACCATCCTGTTCATCGGCTACAGCATGTCCGACATGAACATCCGTCTGCTGCTGCATAGGCTTTGGCAGACCTGGCAGCGGTCGGGCTACGAGAAGAGCCGTCCGAAATCCTTCATCTTCATGTCGCAGCCGAGCATCGTCCAGGAGGCTGTTCTCGGCCGCTGGGGCATCGATATGCTGACCGAAGAGGCCGACGATCCGGAGGACGCGCTGCTCGCATTCCTGAACGAACTCAAGGACAGGGTCGGCCGGCCAGACGGCGCCTGAAAAGCCTGCGCCGTGACGAAGCTGTGGGGAACCGGCCGGCCCGATGTGAGTTGGGGAGGCTAAGTCTCACGGGATCAAGCCTGTATGAACGAACGCAAACACAAGCGAAGAGTGCATATCAAACATGGCCTGTCGGCCGAGCAGGTCTATGAGATCAATTTCTTTGCCCGCAAATGCGGCCTGACCAGGGATGAAGCGCTCAAGATGATGCGAGATGCCGGTCGGTTGAAGGATAGCGCGAAGGCATCTTACCAAACCTGGGCGAAGTAGCGGCATGGATCACGCCTCTTGGGCGGCCTTTCTCGGGACGGTCATCTTGATGCAGATGCCGCCGGGGCCTGACAGTCTGCTGGTGATGGCGCGTGGCATCGGGCAGGGCCGGGAGGTTGCCCTGTTAACCGTTCTGGGCATGACCCTCGGCGCCGGCATGGTCCAGTTGCCGCTCCTTGCCCTCGGCATATCGTCGCTGCTCCAGGCGTCGCCCCTTGCCTTTGCCATGCTTCGCTGGATGGGCGCGGCCTATCTCGTTTGGCTTGGATCACGTTTGGTATTGTTGCCGTCGGACGGGGTCGAAGTCGAGAAGCCTGCGGCCGTCGGGCCGCTCGCGGCTGCGCGCGAAGGGATGATCGCCAATCTGGTAAATCCCTGGCCGATAACCTTCATGGTGGCTTTCCTTCCACAGTTCGTCGATCCGGCTCGCGGATCGGTTACACTGCAATTGCTGCTGCTCGGAGGCACCCAGAAGATGACCGGTGTGCTGGTGCTGGGCACATATGCGCTCGCATCCGGCACGCTCGGGGCCTGGATCATGAGGCGACCGAAGGTAAAGCTCTGGCAGCAGCGCGTGGCAGGCTGCTTCGTCGTCGGTCTCGGTATCCGCATGGCACTCGGTGGTGGCGCACACCGCTGAGGATCGAGCGATGCACCGGCGGTGCGTCATGGAACATCCGCCGACAATTTTCGTTGACATGCTCCACAAGGCGAAGAGGTCGAGCATGTCGAAGGTCCAAGCCGCCACCCCGGAGCGTTTGCAGCAGCTCAGGCTCGAGGCGACAGCGCACTTTGCGCCGCTCATATTGCGCGAGGCACTGGTGCGTCTCTGCCGGGCGTGTGGAAGCGAGAGCCTCGAACGGTTCGAAAAGACCATGGTCGACCAAATCGAGGCATCGCGTGACGAAAAGGCCGATTTCGACACAATGAAGGAATTTGCCATCGAACAGCTCTATGGCTGGATTCGAGAAGTCAGGTCTTCACCGGACATGACACAGCCGCTGGAGAATGTAGACACCCGAAGGACCCCTGGCCGCTCGGAGGAGCCGCAGACGCTAGAAGACCAGCTGCAGGCGGGTCTGGAGGATTCTTTCCCGGCAAGCGACCCGCCGGCTGTTGTTTCCACCGCGATCCCCGGCGGATCGAAGAAGCTGGTCGGAACCGACGAGGTCCTCAGACAGCAGCGGAAGAAAAAGGCCGAGGAAGCCAGCCATTCGCGATAAACGGCACTGCGGGGAAGCAGCCTGCCAGCTCACCCGCCGTCCGGCATGAAGGCTGTCGGGGCATGCGTGTCATGCGGCTCGCCTTCGACAAGAATCTTCGCTTCCAAAGCCGCGTCGATAAATGCTTCGCGGGCTTCCGCTGCCGTAATCTGGCCGATCTGGGCGCCATCCAATGCATCTGCCGCCATCAGCGACAACGGGGCATTGCGGGCAGGCCATTTCTCGCTTTTGAGGCAGTAAGAAGCCTCGAAAACGGAGCTGACCATTCGCGATCGGCCCGGCTTGCCGAAGTAGATGCAAACCGGAGCATCGAACTTTATCTCCAGCATGGCGGTCCTCCCGATTTAACCACCCTTGATATAAATTAGCCTCAGCGGGTCACATGGCCTGCTGGGCATTTTAGCCGACATCGCGAACCTCAGTGGGATTGGTGCCTGCTGGTATTTCGGCGGCGACATCGTGCGCCAGAATGCCCGCTTTTTGGGCGAATGCTTCGAACGCCGCGCGCACCGTCTCGGCATCGACCTCGTCAGCCAGCCCGGCGCGACAGGCGTTGAACGCCGCCATGTGCGCCGGGCCGCGGCTCGGCCATTCGTTTAAGACGTCATAGGCCTGCCACATATTTTCGACATGGCGAGGGAAACCAAGGCCGACAAGAATTGGAACGGGGCGGCCAAACGAGCTTTTTGTCATCTGTGTCTCCGCGAAAGTGCCTGTCGCATCAACGCTCGATGCGGACACGAGGCCGATGCCCGTTAACGCGGGATTGGTGCACGGGTTGCAGCGGATTTGTTCGATCGTGCGCCGGCCGATGCTGGCGTCACTTGTTGGTCCGCATCTTTTGCCGGGGATTGATACCGCCTTGAGGCGTGGTGTCGTTCTCGACATCGCCTTCGAACGTGTTGTCGCCCTGATCGAGCCGGTCGCCCTCCTTGATCGTGCCCTTGGAACTGCCGATGCCGGGATCGTTGGCAAGGTCGCTATCGGCCGGCGTTTTGCCTTTGGCGTGCTTGTTTCCTGTCATGGATTCCTCCTGTTTTGAGGTGGCGGACTGTCCTTGAGGTGGCGGCCAAGGCTCGCTGCGAATCGCGTTTCGACGCGCCAATGGCGGTCCCCCGGATTTTCGGACGACCTCGCTTCGAACTCCGCGATACCGGTGGTTGTTCCGTCAAAAATATCGCCGCCGGCTGGAGTGCCCAGCCAAGCCTCTCCGGTTTCTGGAGCCGGGTGATTTTCGCCAGCCGGAACGATCTTTCGCCCAATGCATTTAACTGGTCTGCGCTCACGAACTCATTCTGGACGGGAGCTGGACCATTGCCACCCACAGGCTACGCCTTCGCGACCCGCGAAACCGAAGAAGTTTCCATCGTCCACCTCATACCCGCCTTAAGGGCTTTCGCGCGTACTTTCTGCCGCACCCCCGATGATGCAGACGACCTGGTCCAGGAGACGCTGACCAAGGGACTGGCCAACATCGACAAGTTCGAGGCTGGAACGCGCATGAAGTCATGGCTCTTCACCATCATGCGCAACACCTACTACACGCGTGTCAGAGCCGCAGTGAGGGAAGCGCCCGGCCTGCTCGACTGCGCTTCGCTGCGGCCGATCTCGGAAGCGACGCAGGAATGGTCCGTACAGGGCAAGGAAGTCCACCAGGCCATCCAGAGCCTTCCCGAGCACCAGCGCGAGGTTCTGATGCTGATAGGCGTGCTGGGCGTCAGCTATGAGGAGACTGCCGAAATATGCGGTTGCGCGGTGGGAACCGTGAAAAGCCGGCTCAACCGCGCACGCGCCGGCGTGCTGGAATACCTTGGCGAAAGTTCCTCGCAAACGCTGATGGAAAGGCGCAGCTATCTATCCGAAGGACAATTGGACTTCGAAGCCGAGAGGCGCCGCTAATACATGTCACGCTAATTGCTGGTTTCGCGCAATCGTCTTTCCACAAGCGCGTTCTGCAATTCAATCGCAAGTTTGGTCAGCCGGTCAGGAACCCTTTCCTGTTCGATGGCCGCAAGCAAGGAAGCGATTTCCCGGTCTATCCTCAGATCGGCACGCGTGCTGACGGAATCTTCCCTTGAGCGAGACATCGCGTTCTCTTGGCAAATGTTAGTCCCTTCACCTCACTCTGGTGGCAACAGTGCGAGTTTGCAAGAATTTGCAAGCTATCCATGCGACCGGCTTCGGTCCTTGCACAGCTTCGTCAGCGGTTGGCTCTCGCTGCGTTTTCAATTGCTCACCGGCTGCAAGCCACATGCCGCCGCAACGATCAGTCTTCAGGCCGTCGATCCCCTGAATGATCCTGGTACTGCTCGGACTTGACCCGATTGCCGTCGAGCCCACGCTCCTTGCTGTGCTGCTTCTTGTCTCTGTTGGACAGAACAGCGTTCTCTCCGATCTTGTCCTTGGGAAGATCGGTCATTGCGCCAGCGCCAGCGCCTTTGCCATGACTGCCGCGACCGATGTGCTTCTTGCTGCCGGACGCCATCTTGTCCTCCTTCATACTGTCGAGCGGCTTTTCCTGTTCGGCATCCGAACCAGCGTTGGGCCACAATGTTCCGCTGGAAATCGTAAGCAGGAAGGCATCGCCGTCCCAGTGCCGGAACGGCTTTTCGCCGTCGACGAGGATTTGCATGCCATTTGCATTGGCGAAGTTATGAACGTCGGCGCGATCCAGCGCCGGCGATCCGCGATATGAATAATTCAAAAGCACGGCCATGCCCGGCCTCTTCAGCACGCGCCCGATTTCCACGAAATGCCGTTCGGCGAGGCCGGCCAGCACCAAATAGGGAAAGCTGTCGACGGCCAGCACGCGGTCGAAGCTCGCATTGCCGAAATCGGCAAGATCGAAACCTTGGGTAGGGCGAAATTCCACATTGCCGAGCCCGGCGCATCGCCGGCGAGCGATCGAGATCATCGCCGCGGATATGTCGATGCCGACGATCCGGTGCGATAGAGCGGAGAGCGCCTGTTCGAAGCGACCGATACCACAGCCAATATCCAGGATGTCGTTATTTGCGCCGCTAAAACCTCGCCTCTCCAGCCATGCAACGATCTCAGCCGTAGCGGCCGAGAGCTTTTCCTCGTTGCCCAGCGACGACAGCTGGACGCTCGCCGCCGGGGAGATCGCCGCCGCCGCGTCAAACCCGGCTGCCAGCCGCTTGACGACCGCATCGCCGGTCTCTCCCTCACCGCGTTCGTGCCGAACGGCAGCACCCGTTTTGCGCAGCGTGGCGAAGATCTCGGGCCTGCGCTGAAGCAGGTCGGCAATCCGCTGTAGTTTTGCCGTCTTTCGCGGTTCGGCCGAGTGCATGTCTTGCGCAATCTTCGCCAGTTCTGCGGCTTCGATTCCTGTCTCGAAACGGAGAGCCAGCCTGGCGATGACGGCTTCGACGCCGGCACCATCTGCCATGCATTCCTCCAGCACCCGCCTTGCTGATGTCGACCACCGAGATCCCGGTTGGGTCGCGCTCATCGCCCTTTGCTCCGCGTCCAGATCTTGCGCATCGTCCACCGGTCGACGGCGCCCCAGCTGTATTTGTAGGCCTCTTGTCCGCGCAGAAAATCGAACTCTTCCGCGCCTTCGCAGATCGCCTGCCTTATCGCCTGGCCGATGAGCAGCGCGCCGGGACTTTCCTCCGCATAGGCCGGATCGAAGCCACCGAGGTAAGCGTAAGCGCGGCCCCGATGATGAAACCCGTAATAGGCGCCCACGATCGCGCCACCGATGGCGACAAGCCAGCATCGGGCAAGTGCCTGAGCAGCCAACAGCGGCAGCGCCTGACGGTGGAATTCTTCCACGCGGGTATCGGACAGGACGCCGTCGCCGTTTCCGGCCCAGCGCGCGCGGTGGAGGCGGATCAAATGATCGAGGAATGTCTGCGGATCGGACAAAACGGGTTCGATGGAGACCCGGCCACGTCTCGAAGCAGCTCTATGGGCGCGGCGCAATTGGCGCCGTCGCCGCGCCGGAACACAGCTGAGAAGCGTCTCATCGCCCGTGAGGGAAAGCACCGGGCAAGCAGCGTGGCTGACAGCCTGGCTTGTTTCGAGCGCGGCATGGCAGATGGCGAGGCCGGCACCGCCGGCCGGCAGATCCGGCAAGATCCACTGTGACCAGCCGATGGAAAGAACCGAGCCGGCGATGACGGCGCCGACCGGTTCGGCGATCTCGGGAAGACAAAGGAGGTCCAGATAGTCGCTCAACGAAATCCCGAGCGGAAGCAATCGCGCGCCGGCTTCCCGGTGTTCCAGATAGAGTGGCGCCAAGCCGACCAGGTCATCGCCACTCCAGACGGCGACCGTCGCAAGCTCACCAGGAGCGAATGTCCGCCACCACGGCACCAGCCATGCGGGAGACTGGAACGGCGTCGCCGAGGGACTGCGCGACCAGAGTTCCCACCAGTGTGGCCCGAGGGCTTCGAGGCCCGCCGCATCGTCGATGATCTCGCTGCGGAGCATGTCCCGCTCACTTCGCCGCCGCGAGCTGTCCGCTGTCTGTGCCGAGCCGTGCCAGCGCCCGATAGGCGTCCATGTAGGAGGAGACCATGCGGTCGAGTGAAAAGCGGCGCCGCGCCTCGGCCCGGCAGGTCTCAGGGTCCAGGCCGGGTGCGGCAACGATGGCTTCCGCCATTTCGTCGACATCTCTGACGAGATACCCCGTCTTGCCATGCTCGACCACATCCGGCAGTGCGCCATTCGGGAAGGCCACCACGGGGGTGCCGCAGGCGAGTGCCTCCATGGCGACGAGAGAACTGGTTTCCGCGGCAAGGCTCGGGACGACCAGGCAGCGGGCTGTGTTGAGCAGGCGCCGCTTGGCGACAAAGCCGAGCGGACCGAGGAAGCGGCGCCGACTGTCCAGCCGCGGCTCGACCTCGTCGCGAAAATACGCTGTGTGGGTTTCGTAGGGATAGACTTTGCCGCCGATGACCAGCGGTACGTTGGCCTTCTTGGCTGCGTCAAGCGCCAGATGAATGCCCTTTTCCGGGCAGATTCGGCTGAGCACGAGCGCAAACTCACGCTTGACCTGTGGCTCGCTCAGCGCGTCGATGTCCACTCCGTTGGGGATCGGCCCGATCAGCCTGGCGCCCGGTGGCGCGGTTCGTTGCTGAGCCGCCGATACCGCATGCAGCCACAGATCCTCTCGCGCCGGACTGAGAGCATCGGCCGAATACCAGTCGAGCGGCAGGTGCAAGGTCACCAATGTCGGCCCATCGCCCGGCAGATAGGCATCGAAATCGATGCCATGCAAATGAACCGCGTCGATTGGCCAGCGTGCGCGTGCGGTAGCTATTGCTGCGCGATGAGCACGCTGGGCCCGGCGCTTCGCCGCTTCATCGAGCACGCCCGGTTCGGCCGGCGTCTCGATGAGGACACCCGCAGCGCGCGAGCCCTGGCAGCCGATCACGATCGAACGGTGTCCGGCCTGTACGAGCGCCTGATCGAGCATCGACAGCACCTGCTCGGCGCCGCCGACCGCATCCGGCCCGACCGGGGCGAGGGGATAGGCGACGTTGAGGACGGTGAGCGTCATGGCTGGCGAGCCGAAGCTCCTCACGCTGCGGAGGCGCGCTGCCTGCCGGCGGAAGGGGCAGCGATGCTGCCGGCATAGCGGCGCGTCATTGCCGCGCAGAATTCGGCGAATTCCGCCGGCACCAGCGGCGGGCTGGCGTGGTGCGGCATCATTCCGCGGTGTTCCGGCGTGAAGCAGAAGGTGACCGTCACGTCGAAGTCGGCCAACGCCTCCATTTGCCGGTCGAACCAGTCAAGTGCGTTCGGCCTGAAACTGTCGGCCCAGGAAAGCCCGGTGCGCAGATTGGTGACGCCGAGCCGTTTCATCCAGGCGACGGCGTCATCCAGCCGGTGATCTTCGAAATGGAACCACTGCACCAGTCCCATTGCCGGCGCGTGGTGCAGGAATTCCTCGAGCGCGGGCTTTGGCGTGCCGTCCTGGCGCAGCAGGCCCATGTAGAAATGGCGGTAGTAGGAAGAGCCTTCCGCCTCGCGATGGCGCGTCGTCGCTTCCCATTCGCGCGGCAGGTCGTAGAGGCTATACCATTGGATGCGCGGTGCGTTGCCGATCAGCAGTTCCGCTGTCCGGCGCAGGCCCCAGGCCTGTACCTCCTCGGCACCGAAGGTCGACACGCCGACCTCGCTGACCCATACCGGAAGATCGGTGACAGCCGAAATTTCGCCAATCTTCTGCGGCCATTCGTGGATCTGCCAGAGGTTCCAGTCGAGCGGAAAGCCGTGCACGGCGACCGCGTCGACATGATCGAGCACGCCGAATTCCTGCATCCGTGTTATGAAGGCGGCGTCGATCGGCGAGATGCCGCCAAGGACCTTGGTCAAGGCCGGATTCTCCGACGCTATCGCGTCGGCGGCCAGGATTGCCATGTTGGCGAAGCGGCTCCAGTCGGGATCGAGCTCTGGATCCCAGTGGGATTTGTTGTTTGGCTCGTTCCAGATCATCGCGGCTTCAATCATTTATCTGTCCTTTCGACGGGTAGATGGCGCCGCCGCCGGCCGGTACGTCGGCGGTGCGGCAGAAATAGACCTCCTGCTCGGGTTGCAGCACGATCTCGAAGCCGGCGCTGCGCAGCATGGCTTCGGTGCAGGCGCGATTGGGAATCCACCAGTTGGTCGGGTCGTCGGCATAACGATGCTCGATGAAATGCAGCTTTGGGAACTCCGGCCGGTCGAACAGGTCGTGCGTCCAGAAATGATAATTCTGCTCGAGTGCCGGCACGTCGGTGCTGCCGCGCTGCATCGACTGGAAAATCATCAGGTCGTCGGCAACGTGCTCCCGGATCAGATCGAGAGCGAGCAAGGGATGGCGCAAATGGTAGAGCACTCCCATGAACAGCACGATGTCGAACCGCTCACGCAGCGCGCCAACGTCGTAGACCGAGAGCTGCTGGAATTCGATGTCGCAGTCCGCAACCTCAGCGGCAAAGCGCGCCTGCGCAAGGTATGCCTCGTCGAAGTCGATGCCGAGCACGCGACCGGCGCCGCGGCGTTTCATCTCGATAGAGTAGAAACCTGCATTGCAGCCTATGTCGAGCACCGCCTTGCCGGAAAGATCGGCGGGAATGGCGTCGGCGAATTTGCGCCATTTGATCAGCGGGTAATTGCCGAGGAAATGATCGGGAGCCGTTTCCACGCCGGCCAGCTCCATATTGTGGAACCATGGGCCGAGCGCATCGATGCGGCGGCGGATTTCGGCATCGGAATGCAGCATGGCTAGCCTCCTTCGCCTGCGAGGATAGGGACGTGCTGGTGGCCGGGCAGCGTCATGGCGGCTTGGTCGTCCTTGGTACCGGCGGCGCTTTCGAGCAGCCGAAGTGCCGTGCGATAGCCGTTGAAGGTGCCGACGTCGACATAGGCGGTGCCAGCCTTGATGCCATGCGCTTCACCCCCGGCGGCCAGATAGGCATTGACCAGCGTGCCGATATATTCGTCGCACCGGTCCCGCTCCCGCCACAGCGCGGCAAGCCGGTGAAGGGTGTGGCCGGGCATCTTGAACGCACCCCAGATCCAGTTCGACGCGGCATTCTGCTGCTTGACCTGGATTTGCTTCACCCGGCTGTTCTGGTCGACAACGACGGCATCGAAGAATTCCGGCTGGTCCACCGGAAACAGCAGGAAGGACAGGCCGTCGTCCGGAAGCGCTAAGAAGCCGTCTTCGGGAAACCAGATCGTATCGGGCAACCCGACCAGAACGGTCTCGTCGGCTGCGACGAGTGGTGCGGCGCGGAAGATGGCGTCGCAAAGGCCGACTGGAGAGGGCTGCACCACGAACAGAGCGGCCGCATCGGCATAGCCGGCAGAATAATATTCGAGGATATCCGACTTACCCGAGCCGATGACGAAGCAGATCTTGTCAGCCCCCGCGCGCACCATGCGGCGCACCAGGTATTCGCTGACCGCGCAAGGCCGCTCGGTATTGCCGTCGATGCGGCTGCCGACCGGCAGAAGCTCCTTCGAAAAGCCGAGCGGCTGGATGCGGCTTCCCCGTCCGGCTGCGGGCACGATGCCCAACATCAAACTGCCTCCTTCAACGGCTCGCCATGCGTGGAGCCGTGCAGTGCATCGGACAGGATGCGGTCGAATTCCCTCGCCCGCCGCGCCGAGGTGTGTTCGTCCAGCACCCGCTCGCGCGCTCGGCGGCGGATCGCGTCAAGCTCGGCGTCGGGCAGGTCGAGCGCGGCGACCACGTCGTCGGTGCTGTTGGCCACGACGATCTCTTCGCCGGGCCGGAAGAAGGCCTCCAGTCCCGGCCACGTGTCGCTCACCATCGCAGCACCGCAAGCGGCGGCTTCGAATAGCCGGCCGGAAGGACACCAGCCCCTTTCGGCCATCGCCTCGCGGGTCACGTTCAGGGTCAGCCGTGATGATGAAAAGAAGGCGGGGTGTTCGGCGGGCGGCAGGTGACGGACGAAGAAAATATTGTCGCTCCACGGGAATTCTTGCGGATATTGTGCGCCGCCAATGATGAAACGGCGATCCGGCAGGCGCGCAGCCGGACTGACCAGCAGCCTTTCGACCCCGGTCTGGCGGTCTGCCGCATACGTCCCGAGATAGGAAAGGTCGCCGGCAAACTCCGGCTTGGGCGGGGCCGGCCGGTGTCGCTCTGGATCGACATGGCCGTAGAGTGGCATGACGCGGCGCGCGCCCAGCATCGTCTTCAGCGCATCGATCGCGGTTCCTCCCGTGTAGCTCAGCACGAGGTCGAAATCCCGAAGCCCTTCCGGCCCGAAATAGGCCGGAGGCTCACCTTGTTCGATTCGCGCCAGCGTCACCGGCGTGTCCAGGTCGTAGAAGACCTTCAGCCCCCGACAGGCCTGGTGGGCAAGGCGCGATGCGCTCACCGCATCGGGGCAATAGGAGGTGACGATGACGACATCGGCCTCATTCATCGCCTGCTCGGCAACGCTCTGGATGTCCTGCCAGTCCGGATAAAGGACAATGCTGCCGCCATCCAACTGGTCGAGGTCGCGCGTCCCGGCATAATAGGGAGTGTTGCGTTCGAAGAAGGTGATGGACCAGCCCAGCCCGGCCATCGCCCGGATCAATCCGCGCCACAGCGTGGCGTGCCCGTTGCCCCAAGACGATGTCACGGTAAGACCGAAAATGACCATGCGCATCCGGCAATTCCTCGTCAGGCAGCTTCGTTGAGTCTGACCAGCTTCGACCCCCAGTCTCCCCAAACAACTGTGGTGATCGATGCTGGGTCGATATCGAAACGAAAGCAGTTCCCCAGCGACAGGCCGAGCACTTTGCACACGGCGGCCTTGATGACGTCGGCATGGCTGACCAGTGCAACGCACTGGTTCTGGTATGTTCCGCGGACCTGCTCGATCAGCGAGACGACACGTTGCTGCACGTCCAGCATGGTCTCGCCGCTCGGTGTTCTCGCCTGCTGGCGCTGGTCGTTCCACACCCGCCAGTCGGCATCCTGGTTCAGTTCCTCGAAGGTCTTTCCCGACCAGGTGCCGAAGTCGATCTCATCGAGTTCCTCGCGGATCACGATTTCACCGGCATTGCAGGCGAGTGCAATCGGATTGGCCGTCTCCTGCGTGCGTTCGCGCGGGCTACAAAAGATTGCCGCTATCGCCTCGCGTGCCATACGGTCAGCCAGATGCGAGGCCTGTGCCCTGCCGGCTTCGCCGAGGCAAACGCCCGCCATCCGTCCGGCAAGATAACAGCCGACATTGTCATGCGCGGCGTGGCGGACCAGAAACAACGTCGTCGTCATTCCGCGGCATCGAGCATCGGCTCGTCCTTACCGGCGATGAAAGAGAGCGTGCGCTGGCGGGCTTCCGCGTCGGTGAACTGCTCGGGCGGCGATTTCATGAAATAGCTGCAGGGACCGGTCAGCGCGCCTGCGATGCCGCGGTCGAGCGCCAGCTTGGCGCAACGCACCGCATCGATCACGACCCCGGCCGAGTTGGGCGAATCCCACACTTCCAGCTTGAGCTCGGCATTCAGCGGCACACCGCCGAAGGTCGTGCCTTCGACCCGGATATAGGCCCACTTGCGATCGGTCAGCCAAGGCACATGGTCGCTCGGCCCGACATGAATGTTGCCGGGCGCCAAGGGAACGTCGATCTGGCTGGTGACGGATTGCGTCTTTGAGATCTTCTTCGATTCCAGCCGCTCGCGCTCCAGCATGTTGAGGAAATCGGTGTTGCCGCCGAAATTGAGCTGGTAGGTGCGATCGATACGCACGCCGCGCTCACGAAACAGGTTGGCAAGCAGACGATGTACGATCGTCGCACCGACCTGGCTCTTGATGTCGTCGCCGATCAGCGGCAGGCCGTGTTGCTCGAAGCGGCGGCGCCACTCCGGCCGCGAGGCGATGAAGACTGGTATGCAGTTGACGAAGGCGCAGCCCGCATCGAGCGCGCACTCGGCATAAAAGCGCGTTGCCTCCTCCGAGCCGACTGGCAGATAGGACACCAGGATTTCGGCGCCGCTGTCGGCGAGGATCTTGCCGACATTGGCGACCGGCTCGTCGGCCTCCTCGATCTCGTCGCGCAGATATTTGCCGATGCCGTCCAGCGTCGGTCCGCGTTCGACGCGAGCGCCGGTAGGCGCCACATTGGCAAAGCGGAAAGTATTGTTCGGCGCGCTGTAGATCGCGTCTGCCACATCGCGTCCGACCTTGCCCTTGGCGACGTCGAATGCGCAGACCACTTCAATGTCCTTGACATGGTAGCCGCCAAGATCGGCGTGCATCAGCCCGGGTATGGGCTCATTGCTCCTTGCGTCGCGGTAATAGGTAATGCCCTGAACAAGGGAGGAAGCGCAGTTGCCGACGCCGACTATACCGATTCGAACTTTCTTCGATCCCACGAAACCGCTGCCTATGCTGTTGAAGGTAAGTTCTTCGTGCCAAACCGCCTTCCTCCCGGATTGTTCCTTGCCGGCTGCAAAAATCGTGCAACCGATAGTGGATCAAAGTAGCGCCCGCCGAGTTGTGCAGCGAGGGGTGAGGCCAACCAGGACGGGACAATGATCGTCTATGGCGACCACAAGCAAATGCAGAGCGCGCAACTTGTTCGCGGCTCAGCGTGCAAAGCGGCCGAGCACATTGCGGACATGCCAAGTGGGATCGAGCGCCACGCAGCCCTGGTCGGCCTGTTCATCAGGGCCTCGGAACTGGTCCAGGGCCTTGCCGATGCTGAATTCGAGGCCAACGGCACGGACCGGAATTCCCCACAGCGGATCGCGGGCGCAAATCTCCTGGTCGGCTTGGCCCGGCACGTGGGTAGATCGTGGGAGGCCGGGTTCACGATCGATGGCCCGGTCGAGGCAGACGTGCCGCGAATGTTGGCCGAACTCGAATGCGATGGCGACATCCTGACCGGCTCGGCTGAGGGCTACGCCCATTACGCGCTTTATCCGGAGAGCTATTTCGTCGCCGCGCGGCAGTCGGGTCTCGATGCGAACACATGCGTAATCGGCATCCGCAGCATCGGCCTGGGGCTTGCAGCGATGGTGGCTGCAGCCATCGGCGCACCAGCACCCGTCAGCGTCCGTCCGACCGGCCACCCGTTTCGCAGGCGGCTTGCCGCCGATCCGGAGCTGATCGGTGGCTGGATGACGAAACCGTCGGCCCGCTTTGCCATCGTCGACGAAGGCCCGGGCCTGTCCGGCAGTTCGTTCCACGCCGTGGTCGCATGGCTGCAAGGGCTAGGCATCGATGCCGGGCGCATCCATCTGTTCCCAAGCCATTTGGGTGGCCCGGGTCCCGAGGCTTCGGCGGACAGTCGCGAGGCATGGACGGTTTGCCAAAAACAAACCGTGGATTTCGAACGCACTTTCCCAGCTGGATCCGCTGTCCCGACGCTGCGGGACTGGGTAGCCCGGACGATCGGCAGCACAGCGGTCAGCCTGACCGAAATATCCGGCGGAGAGTGGCGTCGCTTTCGAGACAGGACGGAGGATCATTGGCCACCCGTTCACCGCGGCTTCGAGCGGCGAAAGTTCCTCGCTTCTGCGGGCCGGGAAAAATGGTCGGTCAAGTTCGTTGGCCTGGGCGAAATCGGAATGCACAAGGCCGAGACCGCCAGGACGCTGCACGATGCAGGCTTTGGTCCGGAAGTCGCCGGGCTGTGCCATGGCTTTCTCGTCGAACGCTGGATCGACGGTACAACGCTGGGCCGGGCAAGGCTTTCGAAAGAAAGAGTGGTCGCTCATCTCGCGCGCTATCTGGCCTGGCGCGCAGCCAATCTGCCCGCCTCTGAGCCGGGCGCCTCGCTGGAGGCGCTTGCCGACATGGCCGTGCGGAATACAAGTGAGGCGCTGGGCGAAAGCCGCGCGGCGGAACTGCAGAACTGGTTTTCGACACAGGCTCCACCCAAGAATATGCAGCGGGTCGAGATCGACGGGCGGCTTCATCCGTGGGAGTTCATCCTTTCGCGCGGCGGAACGCTGATCAAGACGGACGCCCTCGACCATTGCCGGTCGCACGATCTGGTCGGCTGTCAGGACATCGCCTGGGACATTGCCGGCGCCCGCGTCGAATATAGCCTCTCGGACGCGGCGACTGCGGCGCTTTGCAAGGCTGTGGAAGCGAGAGCTTCCCGTCCCGTCGATGCCAATCTGGTCCACTACCACGAGCCCTGCTATCTCGCCTTCCAGCTTGGCTTGTGGAGCATGGCTTTACGATCTGGCGATGATCGGGAACAGATCCGGCTGGCGGCCGCGGCAAGACGTTATACGGCGATGTTGCTTCGGTTCCTGGATACCCAAGGGCACCTGCGGCCCTTCGAGCAGGATCAGTCCAGCCGGCGAAGCATATCCGCTTCCTTTTCGAGGATGGCGGCTACCTCTTCCCGCTGAAGATGCGTCAGCATCAGGCTCACGCAACATTCCAGATAGGTGATGGAGGCGCGCCGCAGGAAGGCAGCCGTCTCTCTTGCGGCCATTTGCTCAATGTCTTTGGCGGATCGCTTCGGATGCACAAATCGTCTCCGTGCCGGTACCCTGGCCGAACCGGAAGCTGGACGGGTTGTTCCCGCGACGAGAAAAAGTGACCGACGATCGGCGCGAAACGACCGTGATCTCCGAGGGGAACGTGGCAAATACTGCCGTCAGGCCGGCAGATTTTGCAGCCGGCCTGATGCAGAATGCACGCTGGTGGCAATTCGCCGTGTTCTGTCGACCGTCTGCGTCGTCTCAAGCTCGGTAAAATAGCTGACTGTATGCATCAAACCTTGCCTGAGCGGCACTTTTGGCGACCAGCCGAGAAGCTTCTTTGCACGGGAAATGTCGGGTTGCCGACGACGAGGATCGTCTTGCGGCAGCGGCAGGAATTTCAAGGCCGATCCGGTTCTGGTCATGCGCCTCACCAGGCCCGCCAATTGCAGGATGGTGAACTCCCCCGGATTGCCGAGATTGACCGGCTGGCGCGGGCTGGGATTGACCTCCATCAACCGGATCAAGCCGTCGACCAGATCGGAAACGTAGCAGAACGACCTGGTCTGCAGCCCGTCGCCGAATATCGTCAGCGGCCGTCTCTCGAGTGCCTGCACGATCAAATTGGAAACAATCCGTCCGTCCGCAGGGTCCATCCTGGGACCATAGGTGTTGAAGATGCGCGCGACGCGGATATCGGCTTTTCCCATTCTCAAATAATCGAAGCACAATGTTTCGGCGGTGCGCTTGCCTTCGTCATAGCAGGCGCGGGGGCCGATGCAGTTCACATGGCCGACATAGTCCTCCCTTTGCGGATGCTGTTCTGGATCGCCATACACTTCGCTGGTGGACGCCTGCAGGAAGCGGGCACCATTGCGGGCGGCGAGCTCCAGCAGATTGAGCGTCCCGATGACGCAAGTCCGCGTCGTGTGGACCGGGTCGGCCTGATAGCGTGGCGGCGAGGCCGCGCACGCCATGTTGAAGATGCGGTCCACCCGTTCGCCAAGCTCCAACGGCCGGCAAATGTCCTGCTTGATCAGCCGAAAATCCGGACGATCGGCGATCGATGCTATGTTCTCCATACGGCCGGTCAGGAAATTGTCGACGCAGATCACGCGCCAGCCGGCCTGGAGCAATGTCTCGCAAAGATGCGAACCGAGGAAGCCAGCGCCGCCGGCGACAAGCACGGTCCTGGTCCGTTGCGCCTTTCTTGATAGCTGCATCTCTATTTTCTCCCGTCTGCGGGTCATGCTGCACTCTCGACATCCAGATCGAGAGCAGAACGTGGCGATTTGGCCCGCGCCAGCAGCGAAACGAATTCGCGGGCTCTCGCGGTGCTGGTGTGGGCTGCCAGGATGAGCACGCGCGCTTGCCTGGCCATGGCAAGCCGGGCGCCGTCGGATTCCCCAGACAGGATGCCGATCACGTCCTCGGTCCTGCGCGCCGTGTGGATCGTCCGCTCTGGAAACAGGCTGTCCAGTCCGGCCCAGCTATCGCTGATGATCGCCGTGCCGCAGGCGGCTGCCTCGAAGAGTCGCACACTGGGCGACCATCCGGCCGCGATCATGGAACTGCGCGTGACGTTCAACGTGTAACGTTGGCGGCTGTAAAAGGCCGCGTGATCTGCCGGTGGCAGGTGTTCGATGCGATCGACATTGTCCGGCCAGGCAATTTCACGCGGATATTGCGAGCCGGCCACGACGAAGCGGCGCTCCGGCATGCGACGCGCCGGTTCGAACAACAGCGCCTCCAGCGTCGCCTGGCGGTCGGGGCTGTAAGTGCCGAGATAGCCGAGATCCCAGCGGATTGGATCACCGGTTCCGTGGTGCCGTTCCGGGTCGACGGAACAGTAGAGCGGCTCGGCCCGCCTCGCGCCGAATTCCGCCGTCAGACGGGCAAGCGTCGGTCCGCCGGTGAACGAGAAGTAGACGTCGAAATACGGGACCTGCCGCCTGGCAATGTACTCGCAATCATCGGTTGAAAGTTTCGCCAGCGTAACCGGCGTGTCGATATCGTAGAAGCAGAACTGACCCGTGCACAGCGACGCCACGACGTCGATGATTTCAGGGCCTTCAGGAACGAAGGACCCGACGACTACGATATCGGCCTCGCGCAGGCAGCGCGCGAAATTGCGGCGAAGATCATCGGTCGTTTCATAGTAGCGCAAGGCGCAGAAATCGGGATCGCGCAGATCCCGGTGACTTGCGTACCACGGCACGTCGCGTTCGAGAAAGGTGACGCGGTGGCCGAGTTCGCGGAGACCTTTAAGCAGCCCCCGAAAGGTGGTGGCGTGGCCGTTTCCCCAGGACGACGAGAGTGACAGGCCAAGAAAGACGATGTCGAGTGGCTTTGTCATTCCGCCGCCTCCACGGTCGGACGCTCGAAATGGCGCCTGAAAATGGCGTCGGCCAAAACGGCCCGTGTCGTATAAGTATGTTCGCCAAGCACCCGCCGAAGCGCAGATGCCCCGATCGCCTTGGCCCGTTCGGCGCTAAGGCTTTGCATGATCTCGGCGACATCGTCGCCATCGCGCGCGACCAGGATTTCCTCACCGGGTTTCAGGAACAGGTCGACACCGAGCCAGGCGTCGGTGATGAGGCATGCGCCGGCGCCCGCGGCCTCGAAAACGCGCGTCGCAGGCGAAAAGCCGTTGGCCGCCATGCTGTCGCGGCTGATGTTCAGCACCGCCTTGGCCGTGACGTTCAGTGCATTGTGGTCACGCGTGCCGACATGGCCGAGCCATCGGACATTGGCGGGCATCTGCTTGGCGCCCCAGCCCGATCCGCCGAGCAGGAAGCGCTGATCGGCCAGGCGGCTGGCCGGGTCGAGGAAGAAGGCCTCGACGCGCGCCTCGCGGTCCGGCAGCCGGTTACCGAGAAAGGCGAGATCGCAGGCAAAGCGCATATCCTTGCCGACAGGATGATGCGTTTCCGGATCGAGCGCATTGTAGATCGGCACACATTCGGCGGCCCCCATGGCCCGATAGGCCCAGACCACGGGATCGCCGCCGCCATAGGTCAGCACCAGGTCGATTTCCTGCAGCGCGCGATGCAGCGGGTGGTCGGGCTCGTCGCGTAACTGGCCAAGTGTCGCCGGCGCATCGACATCCCAGAACACGGTCAGCGCATCGGCACGGGCGTGATCGAGCACCGCCCGCAGCAGCGCGTCGTCGGCGAAACCGACGCCACTCGCCTTGACGACGATGTCCGCGTCGGCCGCCCGCGCCGCCACCTGCATGAGCGCATTCGGGGTGGCCTCGTAGACGACGACGGCACACCAGTCCGGCGCCTCGATGTCGCGGTTCTTCTGGCGATCGTAGACGTCCGGCTCATAGAAGATGATGTCGTAGCCGAGCCTGGCCAGAGCCTTGAGCAGTCCGCGGTAATAAGTCGCCGCGCCATTCCAATAGGACGACAGCAGGCTCGACCCGTAAAATGCGATCTTCATTCGGCGGCCTCCTTTGCAAGGATCGTATCGGCGGCTTGGCGGTGCCCGCATTCGGCGAGCACGCCGAACAATTCATCCGCCCGATGCCGGCACGTGTGCCGTGAGCGAATAGTCTCGAGGCCCGATGTCGCCAGAGAAGCGGCGAGATCCGCGTCACGCAGCACGGCGCGAAGATGATGCCGCATCTCGAAGCCGGTGTTTGCAAACAGGAAATCGGTGCCCGGCCTGAACAGACGTTCGACATCGGACCACGGCGCCGAAACGAGTGGGATGCCGCAGGCGAGCGCCTCGAACATGCGGATGGTCGGGATGCCGGGCAGGCTTTCGCGATATGGACGCCGCGGGATGTGAACCGTGATGCGGTTCGCCGCGAATGCCTTCGGCACGTCGGCATTGGCGATCCAGCCTTCGTAGCGCAGGCCGGCGGTGGCGAGGTCGGCGAGCGCCTCGCGTGGATAGCGGACGCCGTGGACAGTGCCGCTCAGGCCAAGTTCATGCACCGGGTCGACCAGGAACTCCCTGATTTCGGTGCTGCGCTCGTCGTCGCCCCAATTGCCGATCCAGATCAGGTCGGCGCTACGCTCGATTTCAGGATGCGGCTGGAACAGGTGGTCATCGGCTGCCTCGTGCCAGGTGAAGACCCGCTTGCCCCATCCGGCGCGAAGATAGCTTTCCCGCAGCGCTTCGCCGAAGGCGAGCACGCCATCGTAATGTTCAAGCTGCAAGGCGGAAATCGCTTGCGTGGCCGAGATGGCGCGATGGTGCGTGTCGTGAAACAGCAGCGTGAAACGGCCGCCAATTGCTTTCGCCCTGCCCAGCCGCGCGACAAGGTCCGGCGCGGTCCACTCGTGCACGATCACCACATCGGCATCGGAGATCCAGGCTTCGTGGTCGAAGGCGGCGTCATAGGTGACCGTCATCAACTCCGGAAAATCTTTCCGGAATCGCTCGATCGCGAAGGACCCTTTCTCGGCCAGCAGGTTCGACCGGCTCCAGCCGTCGGCGGGCTCCAGCGCAATCGCCTGGTGCCCACGCGCGACCAGCTCGCGCATGATGCCGCGCAGGAAATGTGCGTTGCCGTGGTTCCAGTCGGAAACGATCGAATGGGTGTAGAATAAAAACCGCATAATCAACTATCCGCCATGGTGGCCAGGGCCGCCTTGTCGTAGACGCCGCGCATGGCGGTCGCCTGTCTTGCCAATGAAAATCTGCGGCTTCGGCGGGCGGCTGCCTCACCGAGTTCTCGCCGGCGCTGCGTGTCGCTGCAAAGACCATTGATGCATCTGGCGAGATCGCCCGGATCGCGCGCGTCGTAGAACATGGCCGCCCCGTCCCACAATTCGCGGTAGGTCGAGATATCGGCAAGCACCAAAGGCGTCGCCGACATTGCGGCTTCCAGCGTGGCCAGGCCGAACGGTTCGTAGAGCGACGGCGATACGAAAATGCCGGCCCGCGCCATCAGCGAGCGCACTTCCTCGTGTGGTACCGGCCCGACGGGAACGGCGTGGCTGAAGCCAACATGCTGGCCGTCCGGCCCTTGCAGCGAACCGGCGACGAAGACCGGCCATTGCGTTAGGGAGGCGGCCTGGTCAAGCACCGCCGCGTTCTTTCCTTCATCCCACCAGCGCGCGGCGGCGAAAACCACCGATTCCCGCCTTTCGCCCTTCGCGCCCGGCCGTGCGCCGTTGCCGACGACGCTCAGCCGCGCGATCGGCCCGTAGCAGGTTTCGAGCATGTCGGCATGGCTGCGGCTCGGTGCAACGACCATGCCTGCTTTGTCGAAACCGCGCCGGTTACGGTCCTTTTGCCAGGCCCACTCGCCGTCCGCCGCCTGTCCCTTGACGGCGTGGAACCATGTCACGACGCAGGAATGCGATACCGCAACGATGGGGCAGGGCACGTCGAGCGCCGCCGCCTGCGTCGGCGCATTGAGATGGACGACGTCGACAGCGTAGTCACGTATGAGTGGGCGCAGCTCCTGCTGCAATGTGTCGAGAACGTGCTCGCTGCGGGTCATCCAGTCCGGCGGCGTGTTGAGCCATGTCAGCGCCGCGAAAGACTGGGCCTCCTCGGCCTGCTGCCTGGACGGTTCCGGACCAAGCCCGGCAAGCACGACGCTGTCGCCGCCGGCGACCAGTTGCCCGGCCAGATCGAGCGTATAGCGCCAGACGCCACCGACGGCATCGACGGTCATCAGTATGCGACGCGGCGGGCTCAGTGTCCGCAACATGTGGCCTCCAATTCGGCCAGCGGACGCGGCCGCTTCTCCTGGATGTCGCTGAACGTTCGGAAGGATGCGAGGTAATGTTCATGCGCGCGCTCCCAGGCGAGGTCGTCGGGCTCGCCCCAAAGTTCGCGGTAGCTCGGCGAACTCGGATAAGGATAGAGCGGCACCGGTTCGTTGGCCCAAACGCCGTTGTCGATCAGGTGCTTTCGCCAATAATCGACGAGCGCGGGATCGTCCTCGACCACGCCGATCAGATTGGCCTGCACGAACGGCACGTGGCGCCTTGCGTCGACCAGCAGCGCGGCCAGCTCCTCGGTGCCCAGCCGGCAGCGTTTTGCCAGCATGGCGCGGCCTTCCACAGTCAGGCTTTCGAGGCCCGCCTCGATCGAGACGCAGCCGGCGGCACCGAGCAGCTTCAGCAATTCCGGCTTCCAGAGGTCGATACGGGTCTGCACGCCGAACTTCACATCGCGATCGACCAGCGCCTCCAGCAATGCCTTTTGCGGCAGGAAGATCTCGTCGATGAAGTAGATGTAGCCGACACCCTGTGCGATCAGCCGGTCGATCTCGGCGATCACTGCTTCGTGGTTCCGGCGGCGATAGGCATCGCGGAAATCGATCTTGGCGCAGAAACTGCAATTATACGGGCAGCCGCGCGACGCCTCGACCTCCGCGCCAAAACCGACCTGGTTGTCGTCGAAGCGGTGATGGTGGTGCGAATGCGCGGCAATCCAGTCCGATGGCCATTCGAGCGGCGGGTGATCGATGAACGAGCTCGCATGCACGCCGCCGTTCGAGACCAGTTCTCCATCCTCGAAATGGGCGGTGGACGGCACCGCGGTCCAGTCGTCGCGCCGGGCAAGTTCCGCGACCACTTCCTCGCATTCGCCGCGCACGACAATGTTGACGCCAAGCTTGCGCAAAGTCGGCGTCGGCGTCGCCGAGCCATGCGGCCCGACGGCGACGGTGCGACCGCCGCGCCCGGCAAGATGATTGAGGAAATCGGCCGGCACGCGCAACTCGGGCGGTGCGCAGCGCCAGAACAGGTAGGTCGGCGCGGTGCTGACGACGGTTATGTCAGGCTCGAATGCGGCGGCGCGATCGGCGAGCGCGGCGTTGTCGAGCTTCTGGATCTGCCCGTCCAGCATCAGCACCTCGTGGCCGGCAGCTTCGAGCAGCGCTTTCGAATAGCCGAGTTCGAGCGGCAGATGCGGCTGGCGGCAGCCGAAATAGATGCTGTCCTGGTAGGTCCAGGACGGATTGACCAGGGCGACCTTCATGCCACGTACCTCGCCGGTTCGGGATGCGGGTCGAGGCGATGACGCTGCAGCCAGTCGGCGAGGTCGCGGATGCCGTTTTGCCACGAGACATGCGCTTTCCACCCCAGCGCCGCCTCGATCGCGCGCGTGTCGGCGACGAAGAACGGTTGGTCACCGGTGCGTTCGCGGTCATAACGAATCGGAACGTCCCGTTTCGTTATGTCGCGGATCTCCTTCAGCAGCATGCGCAGGCTGACAGCGTTTTCCGGTCCGCCGCCGAGATTGAATGCCTGGCCCTTGACCGCCTCGATCCGGTCCAGCACAGCGCGATAAGCCGCGACCGCGTCGGCAACATGCAGGATGTCGCGCACCTGCTTGCCATCGCCATAGATGGTGATCGGCCGGTCGGAGAACGCGCTAAGCAGGAAATGGGCGACCCAGCCCTGATCCTCCGTCCCGAATTGGCGCGGTCCATAAATGCAGCTCATGCGCAGCACCGCGGTCGGCAGATCGTATGACTTGGCGTAGTCGAGGACATACTGGTCCGCCGCGCCCTTGGAGCAGCCATAGGGCGTGCAGAAATCGAGGCCGCGCGTCTCGTCGACGCCGTGCACACGGATGCCCGCATCGCAAGGCGCGTAGTTGCCGTCCTCTTCGCGCATGGCGAGGTCGGCGAGGCGGCCATAGACCTTGTTGGTGCTGGCGAAAACGACGGGGATGCGCTTGCCGCTGCAGCGAGCGGCTTCCAGGACGTTGAACGTGCCGCGCAGGTTGATGTCGAAATCCTCGTCCGGCCGAACCAGGCTCGTGGTGACGGCGGTCTGCGCGGCAAGGTGGAAAACTGCCTTCGAACCTGCGACCAGCGGCGTGAGCGCCTTTGCGTCACGGATATCGGCGATTTCGACGGCGAGGCGGTTGCCGTGCTTTTGCGTCAGCCATTCGAGGTTCTGCTCGACGCCGGGACGGCTCAGATTGTCGATGACCAGCACCGGCTCGCCGTCCGACAACAGGCTGTCGGCGAGGTTCGAGCCGATAAAGCCGCTGCCGCCGATAATGGCGATGGGCGCTTCGCGAAAATTGCGTGAATCCGGTCTCATGACACCAGCCCTCGCACTTCGAGTTCCCGCTTCATCTCGGCGCTGCGATCGATGGCGACCGTGTTACGCACCCATGCGACGAAATCGCCGAGCGAATGCTCCAGCCGGTACTGCGGCTGGAAGCCGAGCAGTTCGCGCGCCTTCGAGATATCGGCAAAGCAGTTGCGGATATCACCGGAGCGTGCCTTGCCGAGGATTTCCGGCTGGCGGCCGGGCACGCCCATCGCCTCGGCAAGCAGCCGGGCGACCTCGCTGACCGCGTAGGCGCGCCCGCTGCCGATGTTGATGACGTGGCCGCACGCCTTGGGCTGTTCCAGCGCCAGCCGGAAGGCGAGGGCAATATCGCGTACATGAACGAAATCGCGCTGCTGTTCGCCGTCTTCGAAAATCAGCGGCCGCTGGCCATTGGCGATGCGGGAGGCGAAGTTCGCCAACACGCCGGTATATGGGTTCGAGAGCGCTTGTCCTGCGCCGAAGACATTGAACAGGCGCAGCGCCACCGCGTCGACGCCATAGGCTTCGCCGAAGATCAGCACGGCACGTTCCTGGGCATATTTTGTCAGCGCGTAGATCGAGGCGAGGTCGACCGGTTTTTGCTCGTCGGTGGGCAACGGCGACAGGACTTCACCTTCCGGCGACAGGGGATTCCATTGGCCGCTGCGGATGTCGTCCGGCTGCCGTTTTGCATTGTCGATGCGCCGGCCGTCCGGCGTGGCATAGAGACCCTCGCCATAGACACTCATCGATGACGCAACGACGATCCGTTCGATCGGGCGTTTGATCAGCGCCTCCAGCAACGTGGCAGTGCCGAGGTCGTTGGCGCCGACATAACGGGCGATCTCGTACATGGACTGGCCGACGCCCACTTCAGCCGCCAGGTGAATGATCGAGTCGACATCTTCGACGGCTTCGGCGATGGCGTCGCGATCGCGAACGTCGCCTTTGATCAGCTTGGCACCTGGCGGCAGGCTGATTGCCTCGCCGCCATGCACCTGATCCAGCAGCGCATCGAGAATTGAAACCCCATAGCCATGTTCAACGAGTTCCTGGGCGACGTGGCGGCCGATGAAACCGCAGCCTCCCGTGACCAGTATACGTTTCACGACAGCTCCTCATACGAATGGCTTTGCCGCCCCAAACTTCCGGGCGAAAGGTTTGTTCCCTTGCTTCAACAAAGTTCAGGAGGCTCGCCGGGGTAGGTTTCAACCAGGCGTGGGAACATCGAAGGCTGCTTGGTGTTAGGAGCCATGTTCGACCAACCGCGCGCACATGCCGGGCAGCGATGCATCTTCTGGTTGTGCAACGCGGGGGATCTCGCGGTGGAATCGAAGGGAGATTGCGATGTCTGAATCGAAGACGACCACCGATCACGACGAAATCCGCCGCTGGGCCGAGGACCGCGACGGGCGGCCGGCGGTGGTGCGCACCAAGGGCGAGGGCGGCATATTGCGCATCGACTTCGGCGAGCCTGAAGAGACGTTTGAGCCCGTTGAATGGGACGAGTTCTTCAGGATCTTCGATGAGAACGAACTGGCCTTCCTCTACCAGGATGAGACCAGCGGCGGAAAGACCAGCCGCTTCAACAAATTCGTCGAGCGCAGCCGGAAAAGCTAACATCGTCTAGTTGCCGGCGGCGGCCGTGGTTAGTGCAGCAGGTTTGCTCCACGTGCCTTGACGATGTTTCGCATGATGCCGTTGAGCCAATCCTCTGTCGAGGAACCAGATCGTCTGTTGTCGATTTCGCCGATGGCCTGCTCGAGCGTTCGCTCGACCAGCCGGTCGGAAGCATCCATGTCTCCCAGCAGCAGACGTGCCGCGAGCCGGAGCTTAGGCAGAAGCGAAAATACGTCGTCTGAGGGCTCGGACGCTCGGCCTCCTTTCGATGCCGACGTCTCGGCCGGAAAAAGAGCGTCGAAAACAGCCTGGCCGTCCGAGGACTTTCTGAGACTGCTGGCATATCGAAGGCGCTCAGGAATAACGATGTCTTCATCGCCGCTGAAAAACACGAACGGCACGCCACGGCGCATCAGTTCGTCCGCTATCGGGAATACCCGTCTTCCGTTGAGATTGACGTCCAGGATCGCAGCTTCCGCCTCCTCCGTGTGTTTCGACGCCTGTTCGACCGTCGCCACGGGGCCAAGTACGACGGCGCCCATCTTGCTGAAATAACGTGCAAGATCGCCCGCCAGCATCCATTCGTCCTCGACGATCAGGATATGCAAGCCTTGCAGGTCGCGCACCTCATTGATCCTTCTTCCTGCGGGTTTTACGGCTGTCGGCGCAGACTTGTTCAAAGTGACGGGCCAGAACCTCTTGCAACCGTTCCGCGAGCGCGAGCAGGCGAGGCGGAATGTTCTCAGACACCGGGAACTTGGTCAGGTCCGGCGAGGGCAACAGGATGCGCTTGGCCGGCTTTATTTCAGGTGGTCGTTTTGCCATTGGAACCGCCTCCAAAGTCAAATGTTAATGCCCACCGACGGTGCTTTGTTCCGTTGGTAGACTATTCGCTGGCCGGAGGCTCGGCGCGGTCTTAGTCTAAGGCCCGATTTGGCGGCTTTGTGTTCGCGGCGGTTGTCAGGGGCGTGGCGTGGCATCCCAGAATGGAAGATTTCCCATTGTCGGTGTCGGCGCATCGGCCGGCGGCATTCCCGCGATGGAGGGCCTGTTCAAAGGACTGACCGGCGGCACCGGCATGGCGTTCGTCGTCGTCACCCATCTCAGCCCGGAGCGGGAAAGCCTGCTGCACGAGGTCATCCGACGTTATACCGAAATGCCGGTCGTCGTGGCCGAGGAGGGCGCAGCGGTCCAACCCGACCAGGTCTATGTGATGCCGCAAAACGTCGTCCTCACCATCCGCAAGGGCGCGCTTTCGCTGCGCAGGCCGAACACGCTCAACCGCGAGCGCAAGCCGATCGACATCTTCTTCAGCGCATTGGCCGAGGACCAGGGCGAGTATGCCGTCGGCATTATCTTGTCGGGTGGTGATTCGGACGGCACGCTCGGCGCCAGGGCAATCAAGGAGCATGGCGGGCTGACCATTGCCCAGGCGTCCAACGGTTCCGCCCCACGCAATCCGGACATGCCGCAGAGCGCGATTTCGAGCGGCCTGATCGACATAGCGGCGCCCGCCGAGCAGATCGGTGCAAAGCTTCAGGCGTTTGCCCGCGGCTTCGATGTGCTGCACGGACTGACCGAGGCGGACGACGAACACAAGGCCGGGATGGATCGGGCCCGCGATGAAATCTACGCCATTTTGCGCAGCCATTCCGGTCACGACTTTTCCGGCTACAAGACCAAGACGTTCCTGCGTCGCGTAAAGCGGCGCATGCAGATCACGCAGCTGCAGTCGATCACCACCTACATAGAACGGCTGAAGAGGGATCCCGACGAGGTGGCGAAGCTGTTTCGCGACCTGCTCATCAACGTCACCAGCTTTTTCCGCGACGCCGAAGCGTTCAAATTGCTGGAGGACAAGATCCTACCGCAGATTTTCGAAGGCAAGAACGCCTCCGATGCGGTGCGTGTCTGGGTACCCGGCTGCGCCACCGGCGAGGAAGTGTTCTCGATCGGCATGCTGATGCGCGAACGTATGGAGAAGCTTTCCGCGCCGCCGCGCGTCCAGATATTCGCGACCGACATCGACGAGCCGGCGCTCGCGGTGGCGCGTGCGGCGCGTTATCCCGAAGCGCTGCTGCACGGGCTTTCGCCACAACGTAGGCAACGCTTTTTCAACAGCGACGGCGCGAGCTACGTGCTTGGCAACGAGGTGCGCGAACTGTGCATCTTTTCGCCGCACAGCATTATCCGCGATCCTCCCTTCTCGCGCATGGATATGATTTCCTGCCGCAATCTGCTGATCTATTTCGGCCCGCAGATCCAGAACCGGGTGATTCCAATCTTCCATTACGCGCTGAGGCCGGGCGGCTATCTGTTCCTCGGCACCTCGGAAAGCGTCGGTCAGCACGGCGACCTTTTTGCCACGGTCGACAAGAAGCATCGGATTTTCCAGGCGCGGGAACATTCCACGCCGCGGCCGCTGGTTCTGATCGGCAATGGCCCCACGGGTGCCCTTCCGGTCGGACGCGGCGGCTCGACGAAGGATGCCGCCAGCCATTCACTACGCCAGGCGATCGAGGCTCAGGTGCTGGAGCGGTTCGCCCCGCCTCACGTTCTGGTCAATGGCGATGGCGACATCGTCTACTATTCGGCGAGGACGGGCAAATATCTGGAAGCACCGCAAGGCGCCCCGAGCCGGCAGTTGCTGACACTGGCCCGCCGCGGGCTGAGACTTGAGCTGCGCGCCGCGTTGCGGGAGGCAGCCACGACGCGCCGCACGGTCGTTCGGGAGAACATAGCGGTCGAAGAAGACGACGGACAGCTTCAGTTCATTACACTGATGGTCGAGCCGTACACGGAACGCGGCAATGGCGAGCCCCTCTACCTCGTCCTGTTCAATCCGGTGGGACAGGCCCAGATCCGCTCCGATCCGGCACGCGAAAGCCGCGGCGCCGAAGATACGACCGATCTCGAACGGGAGTTGCGCGACACGCGCGAGCGGCTGCAGTCGACCATCGAGGAATACGAGACCGCGCTGGAGGAAGTAAAGTCTTCGAACGAGGAACTCGTCTCCGTCAATGAAGAGGCGCAGTCGACCAATGAGGAGCTTGAGGCCTCGAAGGAGGAGATGCAGTCGCTCAACGAAGAGCTCAACACCATCAACGCAGAGCTGACTGGCAAGATAGAGGAACTCGACCGCGCCAACAGCGATCTCAGAAGCCTGTTCGAAAGCACGGAAATCGCCACCATCTTCCTCGACCGCAATCTTGTGGTGCGGACCTTCACTCCCGCCGCGTCGTCGTTCTTCAACTTGCGTCCGTCCGATGTCGGCCGACCGCTGACCGATCTTTCGAGCCAGCTCGACTACCCCGAGTTGAAGCGGCACATCCAGGCGGTGTTCGAGACGGGAGAGACCCTGAACCATCACCTTGCGCGCGACGACAAGGGCCGGTTCTACTTGGTTCGCATCAACCCTTACCGGGACAAAGGCGGCAGCATCCAGGGCGTGGTCGTGACCCTGATCGACGTGACGACGCTGGCGCAGGCTGAAGAGCGTCAGCAGGTGCTCATCTCGGAGCTGAACCATCGTGTCAAGAACATGCTGGCGGTCGTCGCCAGCATCACCAACCGGACGCGTGAAAACTCGGCCTCGAAAGACGAGTTCGCCGAAGCCTTGATCGGCCGGCTGCAGGCGATGTCACGAGCCTACAGTCTGCTCTCGCGAGAAAGCTGGACGGAAGCCTCCGTCGAGGAACTGCTGCGCCATGAACTCGATCCCTTTGGGGCCGAACGGTTCGAGCTCGATGGCAAGCGGGTAAGCCTCAAGCCTGTGCAAGGGCTCTCCTTCGGCATGGCAATTCATGAGCTGGCGACGAATGCCGCCAAATATGGCGCACTGTCGAAACCTGCCGGGCGGATAGTTGTCAAATGGTCGGTGGCGGATGGCACCTTCAAGCTCGTCTGGCGCGAGAAGGGCGGCCCCCGCATCAAGGAGCCAACCGACAGCGGCTTCGGCCTTACCCTTCTGCGTGGAGAAATCGGTTACAGGCTGGGCGGAAAAGTTGAAACAAGTTTCCGCTCAAATGGTTTGGAGGTGGAAATTGCATTCCCTCTGACCCGCGAGGGCTCGTCGTGACCGGAAAGGTGCGTGTGCTGATCGTCGAGGATGAATGGCTGATCGCCGACGACGCGGCGGCTTACCTGCGCAAGGCCGGCCATCAGGTGGTTGGGCCGGTTTCGTCGGTGACGGCGGCCCTCCGGCTCGTTGGCGAAGGCGGGATCGACGCGGCGCTATTGGATATCCAGTTGAACGATGAAACCAGTTATCCGGTCGCGGAGGCATTGCGGGGGCGAGGCGTGCCGTTCGCTTTCCTCTCCGGGTATGGCGAACGCGAGATTCCGGCCGGGTTCCGCGCTTGCAGGATCGTGCAGAAGCCGGCGAGCCAGAGTGCGATCCTGAATGCCGTGGATGAACTCGCGCGAGCCGGCTGAGGTCATGATTTGAACCAAGCCACATCCGCATAGTGCGTGCCTGCCGCGAACAACGAACGCCTAGGCAACAATCCGCACCGGTACCGATTTGGCGGCCGGGACATGAGCCTTCTCGGCTCTGTGCCAGAGAGGAATCAGCGGGTTGAGCTCGGGATAATAACCGGCGCAATTTCCCTCCGGCACTGAGAAAGGCGTGATGCGCAGCCCGCGCACGCGGCGCTCCACGCCATCCTGCGCATTGGCTTCGAGATCGACCTCCTGTCCCGCGCTCAAGCCGAGGCGCTGGATATCCTTCTCGTTCATCAACAGCACCATGCGTGTGCCGCTGATGCCGCGCAGCCGGTCGTTGTAGCCGTAGACGGTCGTGTTGAACTGATCGTTGGAGCGGACCGTGATCAGTGTCAGCACATCGCGGCCGACGACATCGATGTCAGGATCGGTTTCAAGGCCAGTTGGCAGCTTGAAATTGGCCTTCTTGTTCGGCGTCTCCCACACCCGCTTGCTCGCCTTGATGTCGCGATGGAAGCCGCCGGGCGTCAGGAAGCGCTTGTTGAAGTCGCGGAAATGCTGGGGGTAGCAGCGCTCGATCTCGTCGCGGACGCGGGAATAGTCGCCAACCCACTCATCCCATGGGATCGAACTCCTGCCCGGCACCGTCGCCTTGGCAAGTTCGGCGACGATCCTGGGCTCTGAAAGCAGATGCGGCGAAGCCGGAGGTCGCGACCCGAACGAGCCGTGGATACAGGCGGTGGAATCCTCTATCGACACCCTTTGGTCGCCGCTCGCCTGATGATCTCTTTCCAGCCGTGACAGGCAAGGCAGCAGATAGGTTGTCCGGCCGGCGATCAGATGGCTGCGGTTGAGCTTGGTCGCGATCTCGACATGCAGGTCGAGCCCACGCCAGGCTTTCTCGACCAGGCCGGTTTCCGGCACGGCCCGCACGAAATTGCCGCCGAGCCCGACGAAGCCCTTGACCGATCCGTCGATGACGCCCTCGCAGGTCTCGACCGTATCGAGACCTTTCTCACGCGGCGGTTCAAAGGCGTAGAATTCGGCGAACTTGTCGAGCGGGACGAGCTCGGGTTTTTCCGATATGCCGACGGTGCGCTGTCCCTGGACATTGGAATGGCCGCGCAGCGGCGAAATACCGGCGCCGGGTTTTCCGATATTGCCGCGCATCATCAAAAGGTTGCACAGCATCTGGACGTTCTCGGTGCCGTGCCGATGCTGGGTCAGGCCCATGCCGTAATTGCCGATCACCGCGTTGGCATGGCTGTAGACCTCGGCGACATGCTCCAGATCGGCCTGCGCAATGCCCGATCGTGCGACGATATCGCTCCACTGGGTGTTGCGCAGGAAGGCTTCGAACTCGGCGAAGCCATGCGTGTGCTCGGCGATGAAAGCCGTATCGAGGGCACGCGTCCTGCCGCTTTCGCGGGCGGCATCGTCGAGCGCCAGCAACGCTTTGGCGATGCCCGTTATCGCGGCGATGTCGCCGCCCGAACGGACCTGGAAGAAGTCGCTGGACATTTTGGTGCCCGGTCCGGGCGACAGCATGTCGATGGGGTTTTGCGGATTCTTGAAGCGCTTCAGTCCCCGCTCGGGCAAAGGATTGAAAGTGAAGACGGGCACGTTGCGTTGACGTGCCTCTTGCAGCGGATGCAACAGGCGCGGCGCCGTCACCCCGGTATTGTGCCCGAAGAAGAGCATCATGTCGCATTTCGCAAAGTCTTCGAGCTGCACGGTCCCGACCGGCGAACCGATCGATTCCGGCAAGCCGACCGAGGTCGATTCATGACACATGTTGGAAGAATCGGGCAGGTTCGAAGACCCGTAGATCCGCGCAAAAAGCTGATACATGAACGAGGCCTCGAGCGAGGCGCGGCCGGACGTGTAAAATACCACCGATTTGGGATCGAGCCGTCGCAATTCGGCAGCTATGTCGCGGAATGCATCGTCCCAGGAAACCGGTTCGTAACGGTCGACGGCGGCATTGTAGCGCATGGGCTCCGTAAGCCTGCCCTGTTTCTCCAGATCGTGGTCCGGCCAATCGAGCAATTCCGCCACCGAATGCTCGGCGAAGAAAGCGGGTTCGCAGCGCAGCTTGGTCTGGTCCCACATCGTCGCCTTGGCGCCGTTTTCACAGAATTCGAAAGGCCTCGGCTGGGCTGGCTTTGCCCATGAGCAAGACACGCACATATAGCCGTCGGCCTTGTTCTGCTTGAGCAGCGTGCTCCATATCCCGGACAACAGCAGGCCTTCGCCTCGCGCCTTGCGGACCAGGGATTTGAGCGATCCCCAGCCGCCTGTCGGGTGGTCGTATTTCTTGGTTTCGATGCGATCGGTTACGGCGGGTCTCATGCGAGCCACTCTCTGTAGAAGAGCACTCATACGAACCCGCCATGGGGCTGAATGTTCCGGCCGGCTCCGCGCCGTGCCACCGGAACCATTTCCGCCATGGTTTGTTCGGCTCGAAGAAAGGAGCCGTGCGAAATGGAGCGACGCAACGCGTTAATTGCGATGGTGATTTCGGCCATCATCATCGTCGGCTTTCTCATAGGCTTTTTGTACGGCGATATGGGCTGGCAAACCTCGCCGCTCAAAAGAGCCGCTGAACAGAACCAGGGCGGCAATGCTCCGGCCGAGACCTCGCCTGCCGCCGGCATCAAGAAGAACCCGAAGGAAAATACCGAAATGCCAGGCCAGCAGTGAAGGCGAGTCCAGCCATGAAGTTAGCCAATGCCACGAACTGAAACGGGTTCCTGTTTTTGCGGCGCCATAACGGCGCAAATGCGCGGCGAGCCGTTCTGGGTTTGCTCCGATCACGATGACGACTGTCGCAAGGCGATAGGAAGCCCGCTAACGGTGTGGGTCGGCTATCGGCCCTCTGAATTCACCTTGCTCACCGGCGCACCGAAGACCTTTTCGAAAACCCCCGGCGTGCTCCGGTCCTTCTGCGCGGATTGCGGAACATCGATCGGCTATGTCGACCAGGGCCTGCCTGACGAACTCTATCTGGCGATCGGCTTTCTCGATCACCCCGAACGGTTTCCGCCACAGGCCCACGCATACTGGGACATGAGGTTGCCCTGGGTCGACTTTCCAGACGAGCTGCCGCGGGTGGGGACGTATTCGAGGCGGCGAGATCCGGTCTTCGGAAATCCGGCGGAACGCTAGGTTTCGATCCCCTCGCTGGTTGGAAAACGTGCCAGTCTGGCTTCGTACGAAAACGACAATTGGCGCGCGGCTGAAAACGCGCGATCATGTGCCAATGGGCCGCCGTTTGGATGACAAGCTCGATTGCAAGGCGTGCGGGACGATCCTGATGGAGATTCCCGACAATCCGAAGGATTCGACGCCGATCTATTGCAGCAATTGCGGCGCCTATCTCGGCGAATGGGGAGATCTGCAGGAGGATTTCTTCAGGCAGGCGTTCGGTGCCCAGGCCTTCGATCTGAACAACGGAAACATCATCAAGAAATAATCCTGGATTGTGCGGACCTGCCGCCGGCCCCAAGCCACGGCCTGTGGACCCGGCTCGTTGCGGCAATCACCGTTCGTATCGGACCCTCGGGAACCTTTCTCCCGAGCCGCTTGTTTGGGTGGCGGAAGGAGAAACGCCATGAGCACAAAACCTCCCCCTGTGCCGCCGAAGAATCTGAGCCCAAAGGGCGCCGGTGACAAAAAATCGGTAGCAGCCGACCAGGCACCGCAATCCACCGTCCCCGATCCCGACAAACAGGGTCAGCAAGGCAATACGAAGGTCAACACCACCCATCAAGGCAACGTCCAGGATCGCTAGGTCATGTCCACGTCGAAGAAAACTCCTGCCAGCATCCGCCAGGGGGTCCCGGCGCCGCGCACGAAAACGCCAAGAAGCCGCTGAGCGTCGAAAAGCCGCCGGCCGATTCAGACCTGCGCAGCCACAGCAAGGTCTCCGGCGGCGGCGGCGAACGCGACAGCCACCATACCCATGACCCCGAAAAGAAAGGCGACACTCGGCCGGCGCATCAGGACAAGTGAAGTCGGGCGGCGACGCGACTACCGATGGGGCTCGAGCGAAATGTCAGCGGGGACGGCGCGCCAAGGCAATCGGCACGACGTTGTCGACATTGACCACCGGCAAATCGAACAGCATCGGAAGCCCCCGCGTCGCGGCCATTTCCACGATCAGCTCCTCGATGGAGTGATCGGTCAGAAGGGTTTCGACGCCCAGCCGGATCATCGCCGCCAGCTTGTGCACCGGCACCGGCACGGACTTCGCCCGGTCGTCGAGCAACTTGCTGATTTCGATCACGACGTCGGCGTCGATATTCCTGGGCAAGTCTCGCATAAGCGCCTCCCCGCCAAACGAAACGAAAAGCCCGCCGCACCTTTCGATACGGCGGGCGATCCAGTGATGCGCACCGGCGAGGGGATCGGGGGTGGGCGTGCCGGCGCGCGCAGATCGCAAGTAATTTTAGTTAAATCCGCCAACTTCGATGTGTCACGGAAAAACGTCTGTACGTTTTTTACCGAACCGCGCGGATCGTTAGCTGTCCCCGCCGTCGCGCGGCGCGGCAGCACAGACGGCGCGATCCTCTGCCCTCCGGACAGCGAGCTCAAACAGTATACATTATAGACTTGAAATATCTTGCCAGGTGATCCAGCCTGTGCTCCACTTGAGCCGGGAACAGGGCTGGCAGGTCGATTTCTGCCGACACATGGCTGCATTTCAACGGCACGACTGCGAGATCACAGCCTCAAACGATATACGAAATCTTCGCATGGGAAGGCGTAGATGACGGAAACGATAGAGCTCAAACGGGTTGGCGATGGCAATCTGCGTGCCCAGGTCTATCAACAAGTCCGGCTGACGATACAGCATGGCGAATTGGCGCCTGGCCAGAAGCTGGTGGATGTCGATATTGCCGCCCGGCTCGGCATTTCCAGAATGCCTGTCCGCGACGCCTTGATGCAGTTGGTGCATGAGGGCTATCTCGTCGGCACCACACGCGGCTTCACGCTGCCCACGCTTACCGCAACGGATGTCGCCGACATCTTCGAGGTCCGCCGGTTGCTCGAGCCGCGGGCCGCCGCGCACGCCGCACGGACACTTGACGCCGCTGGCCTCAAGACCCTGGCAGCCGCGCTCCGGGAGGCAGAGGCTGCGGCCGCAGATGGCGATGCCGACCGCTTTTTCCAGGCCAATTCGGCATTCAGGAATTGTTGGCTTGGCGCGGTCGCGAACGAGCGTCTTTCACAAACGATTGCCCGCTTCGCCGACCATGTACTCGTCGTCCGTTTAAGGACGCTGTCGCACCAGCCGACGCAGGCCGTTATCGTGGCCGGCATGCGCGCCATCTACGAGGCATTCGTCAAGCGCGACGCCGTCGCCGCTTACGACCGCATGACCCACTTCATTCAGAACGCCGAGGAGCGTTTCATGAAGCTGAGCCCACCGTTTCAAAACTCCGACGGCGAGGGCAAGAGCATGTCACGGCGGGGGAAATCATGATCAGGAAACAGCACCCGCTGAAAGGGCCGAACAGGTTCAAGCTCGGCGTCTTTTCCATGAACGCCGATGGCGGCCTGGCAATGACCACCGTCCCCGAGCGCTGGCGTGCCCGCTGGGAAGACAACCTCAATTCCGCCTGCATCGCCGATCGCGCCGGCCTCGAGTTTCTGCTGCCGATCGCCCGCTGGCGCGGATTCGGCGGTTTGACGCATGTGCGGGAATGGTCGTTCGAGACTTTCACCTGGGCGGCGGGTCTTGCTGTCGCCACCGAAAACATCGGCCTGTTCATGACGGTGCATGTGCCGCTTGTTCATCCGCTGCAGGCTGCAAAAGCGCTGGCGACGGTCGACCACATCTCCAACGGGCGTGCCGGCTTGAACATTGTGTGCGGCTGGAACCCGGACGAGTTAGCCATGTTCGGGCAGACGGTCGGCGAGCGGACCTACGATCAGGCCGAGGAATGGATCAACATCATCGTGCGTGCCTATCAATCGAGGGAGCCGTTCGACTTCAGCGGCGAGTTCTACGATCTGAAGGGGGTCGTCAGCCGCCCGCCAAGCCTGCAGGCGCCGCGACCGGTGACCATGAACGCCGCCTTCGGCGCGCCGGGGCGCAACTATGCGGCGCGCCACTGCGACTATCTGTTTTCGACTTTTTCCGAAATCGCCGACGGCCGTGCGCATGTGGTCGACATCACCAACCGAGCTGCCGAAGTCGGACGCGAAGTCGGCGTCTATACGGTTTGTCACGTCGTCTGCCGGGAAACCCAGCAGGAAGCCGAGGATTATTACCGGCACTACGCGCTGGAATGCGCGGACGAGGGTGCCGTCGACGAGCATATGCGCAAGAAGAAGGAATTCGCGAACTCGCACGATGCGAAGGCCTTCACCGAATATCGGCAAAGGTTTGCCGGCGGTGCCGGAACCTTCCCGCTCATCGGCACGCCGGAAAAGATCGTCGACGACCTCACCGCGATCATGGACCAGGGTTATTCCGGCGCCGCCCTCACATTCGTCAACTACACCTACGAACTGCCCTTCTTCTGCGACCGCGTGCTGCCGCTGATGCGCCAGGCCGGGCTTCGAGTAAATTGATGCCGGCGGCCGCCATTCCGACGCCGTGGGTGGATGGGCACGACGCCGTTAATCCGCGCGCATTCAAGCAGGCGATGCGGGCCGTGGCGGGCTCGGTCGCCATCCTCGCCTCGGAACATGACGAGATCGGTTTTTGCGGCATCACGGCTACGGCACTCTGCTCGTTCAGTGCCGAGCCGCCGTCGCTGCTGGCCTGCGTCAACCGCGGTAGCACCTTTGCCTCGGCCATTCGCGAAGGTTTGCCTTTTTCGGTCAATCTTCCCGCCGGCGACCAGGAGAACGTTGTGCGTGCCTTTGGCGGCTTGACCAAAGCCAAGGGCGCCGCGCGGTTCTCGTCCGGATCATGGGTGCGTGGCGAAACCGGCGCGCCCTTGCTTGTCGGCGCGCGGGCAATGTTCGAATGCCGGGTGGCCGAAACCATCGTGCGGGCGTCGCACATAATCGTCATCGGCGTCGTCTCAGGCGTCGCGCTGGATCGCGCTCACCGATCGCCGGTCTTCTACGCGCATGGACGGTTCCTGACAGTAGGAGATGATTCCAGTTAACCGCCGTTCGCGTGGCGGCGCAGCGATTGCAATTTCAGATCGGCCCGATCATGGGCCGGATCATGGGCGAACTATCAAAGGGAGTACGGCAATGCGCATTTGGAAATCCCTTGTTCTGGCTGCACTCATGTCGGGTGTGGCGGGTATCGCCACGGCCGACGAGGTCGTCCTCAACGCGGTGCATTTTACGCCGACGCAGAACGGCTACGCCCAGAGCTTCCTGAAGTTCGTTCAGAAGGTGAACGAAAAGGGCAAGGGCGTGGTCCAGATCAACGTGCGTGGCGGGCCGGAGGTCATTCCGCCGATCCAGCAGGGCGGGGCGCTCAGGAGCGGCCTGATCGACGTGATCGACACGCCGGCAGGGCAGTTCCTCGAGCTCGTGCCCGAAGGCGAGGTGTTCTCCGCATCGACAAAGACGCCGTGGGAGGTTCGCGAGAATGGCGGCTGGGACTTCATCAGCGGAATTTTCGAGAAGAAGGCCAATGCCCATCTGCTGGCGCATGTCGACGCGGGCTCGGGCTTCAACGTCTTCACCATCGACGAACCCAAGCTCAACAGCGAAGGCAGCATCGACTGGAGCAGCCTGAAGATCCGCTCGTCGCCGCTCTATCGCGATTTCCTTGAATCCCTGGGCGCAACGGTGATCGTGCAAGCGCCAGGGGACGTCTACACCTCGCTCGAGCGCGGCGTCGTCAATGCCAACGCCTATACCGTGTTTGGCTATGCGTCGTTCGGCTGGGACAAGTTCACCAAATACCGTGTCGACCCGCAATTCTTCAAAACCGACGTGCTGATCTCGATCAACAAGGCCAAATGGGACACGCTGTCGCCCGAGGCGCAGAAGCTGCTTGCCGACACGGCCGTCGAATACGAGCGCGCGAGCTATGACGCCAATCTTGCCGAGTCGGAAAAGCAGGCACAGGCGATGATCGACGGCGGGCAGAAGGTGATCAGCTTGACCGGTGCCGGCCGCGACAAATTCCTGGCGGCTGCCACGCAGGCGAGCTGGGCGAGAATGGCCAAACGCGATCCCACCAACATCGATCAGTTGAAGAAATTCTTCCAGTAGCCGAGCGGAGGCTGCCTTGTAAGCCCTCCATCAAAGCTGGGCAAAAGCGGGGCAACGGTGGACATGAGGGTCGTCGGACATGGACAGATTGTTTGCAGCGATTGCGAAGCTGAGCCTTGCGTTGGCGGCGACGGCAAAAGTGGTGCTTGGCCTCATCATCGTCGCGGTGGTTGCTGATGTATGCGTCCGCAATCTGGGCCTGAGGCCGCTTGCCTGGGCAGTCGGCGACGGAATACGGCCTGCTTTACGCGGCTTTCCTGCCGATGCCCTGGCTGGTCCACAGCAAGGGCCATGTCTTCGTCGAGTTCCTGCGCAAGGCGCTGCCGATGCGGGCTCGGGCGGTGCTTGAAAAACTGGTCTATCTCGCCTGCATCGGCGTCAGCCTCTACCTTGGCAGCGTCGCCTTGTTTTCCCTGACAAGCGCCGTGGCGGGCGGCGAATATGAAACGCGCAGTTTCGACATGCCGAAATGGCTGGTCTTTCTGCCCATCATGCTCGCCTTCTACCTCTCTGCGCTGGAATGGCTCAGATATCTCCTCGGCCGTGACACGCTGTACACGCTCGATCCGCTGGAAATGGAAGGGCTCTGACCGGTGGCCTGGCTGTTTCCATTCGCCGTGCTTGTTGGCACCATCCTCGTGTTGATGGGGCTTGGGCTGCCGGTCGCCTTCGCTTTCTTCGTCACCAATGTGATCGGGCTGTACCTGTTCTTCGGCGGTTCGATCGGCGTGACGCAGATGGTCGCCAACTTCTCCGACGCCGTCTCGACCTATGCGCTCGCTCCGCTGCCGATGTTTCTTGTCATGGGCAGCCTGTTCTTCCGCTCCGGCCTCGGCGAGAAGGTCATCTACGCGCTCGACCTGTGCATCGGCAATCTGCGCGGACGCCTCGCTTATGTCGTTCTCGCCGCCGGCACCATCTTTTCCGCGCTGTCGGGCTCGAGCCTCGCCAATACCGGCATGATGGGTTCGCTGATGGTGCCGGAGATGCTGAAGCGGGGCTACAAGCCGCATATGGCCTACGGCCCGGTGCTTGGCGCCGGAAGCCTTGCCGTCATCATCCCGCCATCCTCGCTGGCCGTCTTGCTCGGCTCGCTGGCCCAGATCGACGTAGGCGCGCTGCTCATAGCGGGGGCTTTGCCCGGGCTGCTCCTCGTTGTCATGTACGCGGCGCTGATCTTCGCACAGACGAAGATCGATCCGGACGCCGCTCCGCACTATCCGGTGCCCGCCGTTCCTGCGGCCGAGAAGGTGAGGGCAGTTGCCGTCAACATCATTCCGATGAGCGTCATCGTGTTCATGGTGGTTGGCACGATCATCCTTGGAATAGCGACGCCGACGGAATCGGCGGGGCTCGGCTGTGCCGCCGTGTTCGCCTTGTTGTTTGTCTACCGGCGGTTCAGCTGGTCGGTTGTCTGGAAGTCGCTGGACGATGCGATGAAGGTCACCGGCATGACCTTCCTGATCATCTCGGCTTCGACGACGTTTTCGCAGATATTCGCCTTCTCCGGCGCCTCCAACGGCTTTATCCAGTTCATCGTCGGCTATGATCTTGGACCGTATCCCATGCTGCTCATGATGGTGCTCGTCATCCTGCTGCTCGGCATGTTCATGGATCAGGTCTCGATGATGCTGATCACGCTGCCGATCTTCCTGCCGATCGCCCACCAATTCGGCTACGAGCCGGTATGGTTCGGGCTGATCCTGCTGCTCGCCTACGAGGTCGGCTTCACCACGCCGCCGTTTGGTCTGCTGCTGTTCATCATGATCGGTGTTGCGCCGAAAGGCACATCGCTCAAGACGGTTGCCATGTCAGCGGCACCCTACATCGCGCTGACGCTTTTGCTGATCCTGCTGATTGTCCTCTTTCCGCAGATCGCTCTCTTTCTTCCGAATTTGATCTAGTCGAACTCGATCCAGCAGGTGTCCAAATGCGCTTTGCCTATCTTGCTTTCTTCCATGATGACCGCGAGGCAAATTTGGCCATCGCCGGTGAAGACGTTGATGCCGTGCGGCGGGTGATTGCATCGACGCCGGGCCTTGCGCTTGCAAACATCTATCTGCCCGAAGTGGCGACGGACATGTTCAACAACGATGGCCCACCGCCGGTCTTTGGCTTCCAGCTTTATTTCGACGAATTGGCGGACATGGAGGCGGCGCTGGCGCCGTCCGGCCATCTGCAGGCGCTTGCAGCACCGCGTATGCTGTCGAGCGTCGCTGGTTCGAGGCCGACGCAACAGGCTATGTGCGTGCGTCCGTTTCCCGTCGACGACGCTGGCGTCAAGACGTCGGGGCTCCCCTGCAGCTATCTTGTCCACTATCCCGGGCCGGCCGAGGACATGAATGTCTGGCTCTACCACTATGTGACGCATCATCCGCAATTGATGCGCGGCTTTCGCGGCATTCGCCACATCGAGGTTCTGTCGCGACTGGATTGGTGCGGCTCGCTGCCCTGGCCGCGCATCGACCATATGCAGCGCAACCGGGTCATGTTCGACAGTCCCGCGGCATTGACGCACGCGCTGCAATCGCCGGCGCGGCTGGAGATGCGCGCCGACTACAAGACTTTCCCGCCGTTTTCAGGCGGCAGCCGGCATTTCCCGATGTCGACGGAAGCCGTGCATCCTTTGCCGCGGGCCACATAGCGCAAACAGGTTTTGCCGACGCCGAAAAATCTCTGGAGATTTCATGTACGACTTTCGCAAGAAATGTGTCTCTCTCGATCGCCTCATCGGCACCTTCTGCGCCATCCCGCACCCGGTGGCGGTCGAAGTGGCGGCCGCCAGCGGGGTCGATTTCCTGTGCATCGACTGGGAGCATTCGCAGATCGGCCGCGAACGGCTCGAGGATCTGGTTCGCGCCGCCGATGCCCACAAGGTTCCCGCGATGGTGCGCGTTCCCGGCCACACGCCGGAATGGATGGCGGCCGCGCTCGACGCCGGCGCGTCGGGCGTCCTGGTACCCCGCGTCTCGACGGCCGAGCAAGCCCGCATGGTGGTCATGGCCTGCCGTTACCCGCCGGTCGGCGCACGTGGTGTCGGTCCAGGCCGCGCCGCCGGTTATGGCTACAGGATTCCGGACTACCTCAAATCGGCCAACGAGGTCCTGACGGTCGCCATCCAGGTCGAGACGGCCGAGGGCCTCGCCAACATCGACGACATCGTCCAGGTCGACGGCGTCGACGTGGTCTTCATTGGCCCCGGCGACCTGTCGGTCTCGATCGACGCCATGGGGCCGGCCGGCCAGGACAAGCTCAATGCCGCGATTACCAGGATTGCGGCCGTAGCGCGCGCGGCCGGCAAGGCCGTCGGCATCTTTCGCCCTTCGGCGGATGATGTCGGCAAATGGTCGCGGCACGGCATCAGCTTCTACATGCTGGCCAGCGACACGATGTTTCTCGGCGCCGGCCTTGCCGCCGGCGTCGCCTCGGCGCGCAGCGCCTCATAGCAAGAGTTTGCCATGAAGATCATCAAGACCGACGGTGTGCTGTCAGTCGAGGAGGAGCAGCTGCGCTACCTCGACGGCTTGAGCGCCGAGTTTGTCGAAAAGACGCTGCTCACAGAAGATGCCCTGATCGAACACTGCCGCGACGCCGACGCATTGATGGTATTGCGGGAGCCGATCACGGCTCGCGTTTTGGCGGAACTGAAGAACCTCAAGGTCATCGGGCGGTTCGGCGTAGGGCTCGACTCGATCGACGTCGAGGCCGCTAGCCGTGCCGGTGTTCAGGTAACCTACGTGCCGGACGCCAATCTGGTGGAAGTCAGCACCCACGCCATGGCCCTGATCCTGGCCTTGGCGCGCAGGCTGAAGCAGTTCGACAGCGCGGTGCGCGCCGGCCGCTGGGCGGCGATGACCGACGGTGCCGGCATCACGCGGCCGGACAGGCAGATTCTCGGGCTGATCGGCTTCGGCCAGATCGGGCGCCTGACTGCCGAGCGGGCGCGGGTCTTCGGCTATCATATCATCGCCTACGACCCGCATATGCCGGCAGAGCGCATCACGGCCGGCGGTGCCGAACCGGTCGGCTTCGACGAGCTGCTGGCCCGGGCCGACATCGTCTCGCTGCACGTTCCAGCGACACCGGAGACCAGAAACATCATGTCGGCGGATGCCCTGTCGCGGATGAAGGAAGGAGCGATATTCATCAACGTGTCCCGCGGCGGCCTCGTCGACGAGGTCGCGTTGGCGGATCTGATCCGGCGTCGCCATCTGGCGGGCGCCGGCATCGACACGTTCGAGCAGGAGCCGCCTTCGCCCGACAATCCGCTGCTGGCGCTGGACACCGTCCTGGTCAGTCCACACGCGGCGCACTACTCGACGCAGTCTTACGCGGAGGTTCGCAACAAGGTGTTTGCCGATGTCGCAGCGGTCCTGCGCGGCGGCAAGGCGGTATATCCGGTCAACCGGGTGTGACCAATTCCCGATGTCGGCATCATCCGCTGCCTGCCGACAGTTCCACCTTAACGTTCCGGGGCAGGCAGCCTTGAGCGCGACCTCGGCAAGCGGATAAAGACGGGAACGGGTGAAGTGAATTCGCATTTTTTGCCGACAGCGCCACATTTTGTTCTTGCTTTGTGCCGGCAGCTATGCTACTAATTTACGTATGGTGCTGATTCGCACTGAGGACCCGCCGCAAGGCGGTTTTTTTGTTTCAGGTTTCGGGGCCGTCCGTCGACGCCCTGCTCGGCTTGTCGCGACGCTCGACGATGTAGATGTGGTCGGCGACCAGCACCACGTTGCCATGCTGGTTGATCACCTCGCAGCGCTCGACGACCCGGCCTGAATCGGGTCGCTTCGGGTCGTCTTCCTTGGCCGAGATGGTGGTGCGGGTCCTGATCGTATCGCCGATGAACACCGGCTTGATGAAGCGCAGCCTGTCGTAGCCATAGGAGAAGGCGACCGGGTTGACGACGCTCGCCGTCAGCCCGACGCCGACCGAAAAGACCAGCGTGCCGTGGGCGATGCGCTGGCCGAACGGCGTCGTCTTCATGAACTCGGCGTCCATGTGGTGGGGAAAGAAATCGCCGGTATGGCCGGCATGGACGACGAAGTCGGTCTCGGTGATGGTGCGCCCGCTGGTCATGCGCGACGAGCCGATCTGGTAGTCCTCGAAATAGACAGTCTGCTCCATGTCAGGGCCTCGCCGCTATCGGTGTTGCCGGCGCCGCGCTCGATTGGTAGGCGGCTTCGACCAGCGCCATGGTGTTCCAGCCGTCCTCGACGGAACTGACAAGCTCGGCGTCCTCGCCAGATGCGTAGCGCTGGACATTGGCCATGCGGCCGGCAAAGGCGTCCGGAAACCATGCGCCGACGAGTGGAACCGCAATCCAGTCCGTGCCGCCCTTGGGGTAGATTTCGAGGATGTCCGGCTCGCCGCGCGGATAGTCGAGGTTGACGCCCAGTTTGAGGTAGGCGGCGCCTTCGGTGCCGCAGATGCGGAATTCGCAGGCCTGGTGTTTTCGACCGAATTTGTGATCGTGGTTGATCGACAGTGCACAGCGCACGGTGTCGCCATAGTCGAGGATCGCGCTGGTGCGCGTTTGCGCGACCTTGTGGCCGGGGTGGCCGAGCGTCTTGGCGTGAACCCCCTTGGGGTCGCCGAGCAATTGCCGGATCAGGTCGAGATAATGGATCGAATGCATGGCGATCTCGACGCGCGGCGCCTGCAACAGGAATTCCCAGAGCTGCCAGGGTGTCGCCAGCGCCAGCCATGCGTCGAAATCGACCACTTCGCCCAGCCAGCCCTTGGCGATCGCATCCCTGAGCGCCAGCATCATCGGCGCGAAGCGCAGCTGGAAGTTCACCGCCGCTTGGAGGTCTTTGGAGCGGCAGATTTCGAGGATCTCGGTCGCCTCGCTGAGATTGCTGCCCATCGGCTTCTGGATCAGTGCCACCGCACCATCGGGCAGCGCCCTGAGCACGCCGGCATGATAGGCCGGCGGTGTCGCCAGGTCGAAGACGGCGTCCTTGATCGCAGCAGCTTCCTCGACCGACCGGTAAGCGGTGACGCCCCATTTCTGCGCCAGTTTTTCGGCCTTGGCCAGGTCGGGGTCGAAAAGCCCGGCAACCGGGAAACCGGCTTTCCCGTAGGCCGGGAAATGCGCATCGCCGACGATCGAGCCGGCGCCGAAAATCACGATCGGCCTGGGCTTTGACGGCTGTGCCCAGGCCTGGGAAAGCGAGGCAGGATCGAAGATGTCATCAGTCATAATGGAAGACTTCGTCCATCGACGCCCACCACTCGCCCTCCTTGCTGGTCGGCAGCGGCTCCTGGCATGGCATGCACAGCGCCCACCATTCCTGCGTCGTGGGATCGGCCGCCATCTTGGCCATGTCGGAGGCGAAATCGGTGCCGTGGTACTCGAAGGTGCTGAACAAAAGGTGCTCCGGCTCCCTCAGATAAATCGAATAATTCTTGATGTTGCAGGCGGAAATCATCTTGAGGACGTCCGGCCAGACGGCGGCGTGAAGCCGCACATACTCGGCGACTTTCTCCGGCTTGAGGCCGAGCACCATTCCCATTCGCTGCATGTCCGCCTCCTATTTCACTATCGTCGTGGTGAATTCCGCGATGCTCTTCGCCTTGATCGCATCCCAGTCCCAGTCGATGCCGATGCCGGGCTCGTCCGGCGCCAATGCGTGCCCGTCCTCGATACGCATTTTCTTGCCGGTCAGCTCGTCGAGCTGGGGAATATACTCGACATATCTGCCGTTCTGAACGGCGCATGTCAGGCTGACATGCAGTTCCATCAGGAAATGCGGGCAGACGGGGATGTCGAACGCCTCGGCCGCGTGCGCCACCTTCAGCCACGGCGTAATGCCGCCGATGCGGCCGACATCGACCTGCACGATCGAACACGCGCCCTTCTGCATATATTCGCGGAAATGCCGGATCGAATAGAGCGACTCGCCGACCGCGATCGGCGTCGACGTCGCACTCGACAGCCGCACATGGCCGTCAATGTCGTCGGCCGGCAGCGGTTCCTCGATCCAGGCGAGGTCGAGGTCGCGAAAGCGTTCGGCCCGGCGGATTGCCTCGTCGACCGAAAAGCCCTGGTTGCAGTCGGTCATGATCTCGTAGGAGTCTCCAACCGCCCGGCGCACCGCCGTCAGCCGAGTAAGATCCTCGGAACCGTGCGGCTTGCCGATCTTGACCTTCGAGCCGCGAAAACCCTTGGCCTTGGCGGCCAGCGCATCCTCGACCAGCGCCTCGGTTTCGATATGCAGCCAGCCGCCTTCGGTCGTGTAGAGCGGGCAGCGGTCCTTGGCGCCGCCGGCCAGCTTCCACAGCGGCAGTCTCTGTTTCTTCGCCCGCAGGTCCCAAAGAGCAGTGTCGATGGCCGCCAGCGCGATTGCCGTGATCGCGCCGATCGTCGTGGCATGGGTGGCGAACTCCAACTCGCGCCAGACCGCCTCGATCATGTCGGCGTCGCGGCCGATCAGCCGCGGCGCAAGGTGGTCGGCCAGCAGTCGCATCACCGACGAGCCGCCGGTGCCGATCGTGTAGCTGTAGCCGGAGCCGACCGCGCCGTCGGCATCGGTGATGGTGACGATCGGTGTTTCCTGGCTGACAAAACTCTGGATGGCATCGGTGCGCTTGACCTTAGGCACCAAGTCGACCATGCGCAGTTCGACTTTCTCGATCTTTGCCATGATTTTAACCTCGCAATGTCTTGCCCGTTTCAGCAGAAAACAGATGGGCCTGCGACAGGTCCAGGCTCATCTTGACCCGGTCGCCGGCTTTGAGCGGCTTTGGATTGAGCATCCGTGATACCCAGTCGCTGCCGTTGAATTCGGCGAACACCAGCGTCTCATTGCCGAGCGGCTCGGTGACGGTCACCGGCAACTCGACCTGGTGGACGTCGACATCTTCGCCGGAGCTGATGCCGTGTCCGGTCGGATAGATGTCGTCGGGCCTGAGGCCGAACACGACCTTGTCGCCGGTTTCGACATTGGCTTTGAACTGGCTGGGCAGAGGCAGCTTCTCGCCGCTGGCGAACAGCAGCTGTCCGTCGTCGACAACCGCCTCATGCAGGTTCATCGGTGGCGAGCCGATGAAGCCCGCGACGAAGCGTGTCTGCGGCCGGCGGAACACCTCGTCGGGTGTGCCGACCTGCTCGATAAAACCGTCACGCATGATGACGATGCGGTCCGCCAATGTCATCGCTTCGACCTGGTCATGGGTGACGTAGATCACCGTCGACTTGACCTTGGCGTGCAGCTTCTTGATCTCGGTGCGCATCTGCGTCCGAAGCTTGGCGTCGAGATTGGAAAGTGGCTCGTCGAACAGGAAGACATCGGGATCGCGCACGATGGCGCGGCCCATGGCCACGCGCTGGCGCTGTCCGCCGGACAGCTGCGACGGCCGGCGGTCGAGCAATTGGTCGAGGCCGAGAATGCCGGACGCTTCGGCGACGCGACGGTCCATTTCTTCTTTCGCGGCGCCCGCGATCTTGAGCGAGAAGCCGAGGTTTTCGCGCACCGTCATATGCGGATAGAGCGCGTAGGACTGGAACACCATCGAGATGTTGCGCGAGCGCGGCGGCAGGTCGTTGACCATGCGGCCGCCGATCTCGATGACGCCGTCGCTGATCGCCTCGAGGCCGGCGATCATGCGCAGGGTTGTCGACTTGCCGCAACCGGACGGCCCGACCAGCGCGATGAACTCGCGGTCGGCGACCTCGAGATCGATGCCGTGCACCACCGCCACCGGGCCGTAGCTTTTGGTGAGATTCTTGAGCGATACGGTTGCCATGTCAGCCTTTCACCGCGCCGGAAGTGAGGCCGCCGACGAGGTGTTTCTGGACGATGAAGGTAAGCGTGAGCGCCGGTATGACCATGACCACGGCGAGCGCGCACATGCCGCGCCAGTCGATGGTGAATTCGGCCGTATAGTCGAGCAGGCCAACCGGCAGGGTCTTGGAGTTAATCGAGCGTGTCAGCTGCGAGGCCAGCGCGAACTCGTTCCACGAGGTGAGGAAGGCAAAGATTCCGGCCGAGGCGATGCCGGGCCCGGCGAGCGGAAACTCGACCTGCCAGAAGGCCTGCCAGCGCGTGCAGCCGTCGATCTGCGCCGCCTCGGCAAGGTCTTTCGGTACCTGGCGGAAAAAGCCGTCGATCAGCCAGATGGTGAAGGGCACATTGAGCGCGACATAGACCAGGATCAGCCCGAAATGCGTGTCGATGATGCCGAGCCGCGCAAAGACGAAGAACAGCGGCAGGGACAGTGCGATGCCGGGCACCGTGCGCGTCAGCATCAGGCCGAGAAACATCGCCGACTTGGCTTGGAAGCGATAGCGCGCAAAGGCATAGCCGCCCGCCATGCCGATGGCGATGGCGATCAGCGTCGAGGTCACCGAGATGATCAGCGAATTGCGGAAATAGTCGAACACCGGAATGCCGCCCTTGCCGACGCCGCTGAACATGGCGACGTAGGCATCGAGCGAGAGTTGCTGCGGAATCCACACCGGCGGCTTGGCCATGATCTCGACAGTCGGCCGCAGCGACGACAGCACGATCCAGATGCCGGGCAGGCAGATGACCAGCATGGCCAGGAACAGCCCGATGCCATGGACGATCCGAAGCGCTTTGTTGCCGGCGCGATGCAGGCTGTTCTGGTCCATCCTCACCACTCCGCCGCGATCTGCGTGCGCGCCGCGGCGAGCTTGCGGTAGAAATAGACGGTGAACAGGATCGACAGCAGGATCGAGAAATAGGCCATGGCATTGGCCATGCCCATTTTGGCATCGCCATAGGCGGTGCGGGCGACCAGCGTCCAGACCAGCTCGGTGCGGCCGGCAGGGCCGCCGTCGGTCATGATCTTGACGATGTCGTAGGCGCGCGCGACGTCGAGCGAGCGGATGGTCATGGCGATGAAGGCAAACGGCATGATGAACGGCCAGGTGACATAGCGGAATGTCTGCCATGGCGTGCAGCCGTCGACGCGGGCCGCCTCGACCGGTTCGCGCGGCATCGCCAGCAGCCCGGCTAGGATGAGGATCGCGAACACCGAAGTCGACGACCAGATCTCGGCGGTCAGGATGGCGATGAAGGCGAGATTGCCGTCGATCAGCCACGGGATGGCGCGATCGGTCAGGCCGAGCGCCTGCAGGGCGTTGTTCACCAGGCCGATATTGTCGTTGAACATGAATTTGAACTGGAAGCCGACGAGGATCGGCGAAAACATCATCGGAAACATCATGATGGTGCGCAGGACCCGCTGGCCGCGCGAGGCTTTTTCCACCAGCAGGGCCAGCCCGAGACCGATCAGCATTTCCAGGTTGAGCGCCACCGTCAGCAGCACCACAGTACGGGCAAAGGCGATCCAGAAATCGCGGCTGGTCAGGATGGTGACGTAGTTGCGGGCGCCGATGAAGACCCAGAACGTCTCAGGCCTGGTCAGCCGGAACGGCGTGAAGCTGGAGTAGAGCGACAGCAGCAACGGCACCACCACCACGGCCGCCAGCACGATCACCGCCGGCAGCAGGAGCAGCAATGGTGGCGAGGGTCTCCAGCCTTTCATGGCGATCCGGTTCTGGTTGGTGCCCGGACACCGAAGCCCGCCATCGGCGAGCTGGGATCAAGACAAAGCGGGTTGCGCATGGTTCGAAAAAAGTTCGGGGGCGCCGCTCTTCAATGAGCGCGGCGCCCCCTTGGGAGAATGGTCAAAGCTTGCCGGCGTCCTCGAGGATCTGGGTGGCCTTGGCGGCAGCGTCGTCCAGCGCCTGCTTGGAGGTCTTGTCGCCAAGGATGGCGGCCTGCAATTCGGGATAGACGGCGTTGGAGATTTCGATCCATTCAGGTGTCTGCGGCACGGCGAAAGCGTGCTTTGCCTCTTCCTGGAAAGCCGCCAGCACTTCCTTCTTGTAAGGATCGTTTGCCGCCTGCTGGATGTCCCAGTCCCACACCGCCGTGCGGGTCGGCAGAGGTCCGCTTGCCGCCTCGAGCTTCTGGCTGTCCTCATTGGTCAGGAACCAGACCAGCGAAGCGGCCGCTTCCTTGCTGGCGCAGTTTTCGGTGACCGAAAACCCGTGGTGCCCCGACCAGCCGGTGCGAATGCCGGCCGATCCCTTCGGCGCCACCTTCACGCCGACATTGCCGGCGACCTTCGACGACTTCGGATCGTTGAAGAAGCCTGCCCAGCCAGGCCAATCGAGGTTGATGGCGACCGTGCCCGAGGCAAAACCCTGGCCGAGATCGTCCCACAGATAGTTGGTGGTGCCGGCCGGCACCGCCTTGGCCTTGTAGAGATTGACGAACCAGTCGAGCGCGTGCACGCCGGCCTCCGAGTTGAAAGCGGGCCTGCCGTCCTTGTCGAGGTACTCGCCGCCGTCGGCGATGAGCATCTCGTAAAAACGGCCGTTGATCGCCTCTTCCTTGCCGGCGAACTGGGTGCCATAGAAATCGGGCGGGCTGGCGAAGAATTCCGCCTGCTGGGCGACCTCGTCCCAGGTGTCGGGCGGTGTCAGTTCCTTGCCGTACTTGGCCTTGTAGGCGGCCTTCTTGGCTTCATCCTGATAGAGGCTCTTCTGGTAATAGAGCGCCGAGACATCGAACTGCGCGCGCGGCAGCATTACCAGCTTGCCGTCGAGCGTCGAGGCCTTGATCGTCGACGGCACGAAGGCGTCGATCTCCTCCTTCGGCAGCAGCTTGTTCAGGTCGGTGTAGATATCAGGATATTGCGGCGCGAAGGACGAGTGGTTCGAGCCGACGCACCAGTTGATGCTGCCGGAGGCGATGTCCGACTTGATCTCCTTGTCGAGCTCGAAGTGGTTCTTCTTCGAGATCACGTTGACCTTGGCGCCGGTCAGTTTTTCCCATTCGCCGATCCGCGCGTAGAGCCCTTCATATTGCTGGCCGCCGATCAGCTTGGCGTCGATGGTGACGCCGTCGAATTTGCCGGGCAGTTCGGCAGCAAGGGCAGCACTAGCACCAAACGCGAGTAGCGTTACGCCGGCCGACAGGCCGCAAAACAGTTTCGTCATTGGTATCCTCCCAAAGAGCCTGCATCGATCGCGTAGCGAGGTCGATCGGCAGCTTCATTCATATCCAAACAAAACATTTATAGGATCGTCAAGCCGAAAGTTCTTTCGGAAGCAAGGCTGTTGCGTATATGAAAAGTGAAATTCACTGGAGAGGCGCAATGGCAGAGGACGAGGAAGACGACCGGTATCGAGCCCCGGCGCTGGACAAGGGGCTCGACATCCTCGAGCTGCTGGCCGGCGTCGACGGCGGCCTGACGCAGGCGGAAATCGCCAAGAAACTCGACCGCAGCCCGAATGAGTTCTACCGCATGCTGGATCGGCTGGTGCGTCGCGGCTACGTCACGCGGCCGGATGGCGACCGTTATTCGCTGACGCTCAAGCTGTTTGGCCTGGCGCAGCTGCACGCGCCGGTGCGCCGGCTGGTTTCCTATGCGACGCCGCTGATGCGCGAACTGGCCGAAACCACACAGCAGGCAAACCAGCTCGTCGTCTTCGATCGCGGCTCCGCCGTGGTCATTGCCCAGCAGGAAGCGCCGGATTACTGGGGCATCTCCATCCGCGTCGGCTCGCATATCAGCCTGTTCGACACCGGGTCCGGCCATGTGCTGCTGGCGTTCCGCCCGCCGGAAGAGCGGCAGATGATGATTTCCGAACATCTGCGCAGCACCGACAAGCCACCGCAATCGCCAGAGTTTTTCGCTCGCCTCGATCAGATCCGGGAACGCGGCTACGAGATGATGGCGTCGATGCAGACGGCCGGCGTGTTCAACCTGTCGACACCCGTTCTCGGCTCGGACGGCAAGGCAATCGCCGCACTGTCGATCCCCTACATAACCCTGGTCAACGCACCCAAGGCGCCCGACATCACCAGGACGATAGAGCTGCTGCTGGCAGCGACCGAAAAGCTGTCGCAACTGGCGGGATCGACTGTCAAGCAATCGCGATGAATTCTTATTTGAATGAAGAATTTCTCCGTGAGATGATCTCGAAGTCGCCAAGGAGGAGCGCGCCGCCATGATCTTCGACACCCATCTGCACCTGATCGACCAGTCCGCCCTGCGCTATCCATGGCTGGCCGGCGTGCCGGCGCTCAACCGCGATTTCCCCTACGACGAATATGCAGTCCAGGCCCGTCGCGCCGGCATCGGGGCGGCGCTGCACATGGAAGTCGATGTCGATCCAGCCGACATCGAGGCCGAAACCGGCCATGTCAAAGCGCTCTCGCAGCAAAAGGGCAGTTTGTTGAGGGGAGCGATTGCCTCCTGCCGTCCGGAAGAGCCCGGCTTTGCCGCTTATCTGGAAACGCAGCGCGCAGATCCTTTCGTCAAAGGCTTTCGCCGCGTGCTGCACGTCGTGCCGGATGAACTGTCGGAAGGCGCGCTGTTCCGCGAAAACATCAAGCGGCTAGCCGGCACCGGCCTGACCTTCGACCTGGTCGTTCTGCCGCACCAGATCCCCAAGGCGATCGCACTCGCCGATCTCGCGCCGGATGTGCAGTTCGTGCTCGACCATTGCGGCGTGCCCGACATCAAGGGCGGTGCCGAGCACCCCTGGCGCGAGCACATGGCGGAGATCGCGCGGCGCCCGAACGTCGTCGGCAAAATTTCCGGTGTGGTCGCCTATGCGGATGCCGGATCCTGGACGGTCGATACGCTGCGTTCCTATGTCGAGCACACCATCGCATGCTTCGGCTGGGAACGCGTCGTCTGGGGCAGCGACTGGCCGGTCTGCACGCTTGGCGGCGGGCTTGCGACCTGGATTGCGGCAACGCACGCGCTGCTTGCCGGCACCAGCATCGATGAACGGCAAAAGCTGCTCTCCGGCAACGCCAAGCGGCTGTGGAGTTTGTAAGCAGCTTCAGATCGTCGCCGACACGTGCCGCTCGCGGCCGTAGAGCGAAACCAGGAGCACGATGACCAGGCCAAGTGCCGCCTGCACGGTCGAGGGCCGGAAGCCGAGGCCGATCAGGACACGTCCTGTGCGCAGGCTATGGTCGTGACCGATGCAAGTGCGGTTGCGGCCATAAGGCCGCGGATCAGGCTGTTCATGTTCTCCTCCGTTCGGTTGTTTTCAGGCTCCTCCGCCGGCAACGCCGGACACCTGCGTCGAAAGGCTTTCCCGAAACAGGCGATTGAGATCGGCAACGACGCGAGCGGCATTGTGCCTTTCGCTCAGGCCGAGATTGATGCGATCTGACGCCGCCTGCTGGAAGGACATGTAGCCGTCGTGCCGCGGCCTGACCCAGGCACCTTCGAGCGTGGCTCGGGTGTCCTTGTAGAAATTGCCGGTGGCAGCGTTGACGGCGACATCCTCCCAGGCTGCCGCATGGCCGGGCTGGCCGCCGGCCGAGGCGTAAGGGCCGCGCTGCACGTCACCGCTGGCGATCCAGTAGGCGAAGTCGATGGCCGCCTGCCTGGCCTTCGAAAAAGCTGACACCGCAATGCCGGTCCCGCCGAGCGCCGAGCCTTTGGGGCCGGCATTGCCCGCGGCCGGGATATCCGCGAAAGCCAGGCGGTTGGGTCGAAACCCGGCGATGGCATAGGAGACATAGCCATAGATCAGCGGTGCACAGGCGATCCGTGATCCCGATCCGGCCATTTGCTCCAGAACCGCGATCGGATCCATGCCAAGGCATGCCGGATCGACGAGGGCCGCGATCTCGCGCATCATCTCGAAAACCTGCTTGCCCGTTGCCGGATCCACATGGTCGCCGGGGCCTTCGCCGGCGGGCCGGCCGAGATTGCCGGCAAGCGTGTAGAACACCATCAGCGCATGCGGCGGCCTGAGCGGCAACAGCACGTGGCCTTGCCGGGCCAGATCGAGCGCATCGGCCCAGTTCGCCGGTGCAGCCGAAAGCATGTCCGGCCGCCAGGCCTCCACCTGGCTGGCCGCGTCGATCGGAAACGCCCACTGCCTGCCTTGCCAGTTGTAGCTCGGATAGGACCGGCCGACGCTGCCCGTCGCAAGTGCTGCACGTTCGGCGTCCCGGCCGGCCGCATCGAGCGGCGTCAAACAATTCTCGGCGGTGATCTGGCCGACATGCGGATGGTCGATGACGATCAGATCATAGGCACGGGCCAATTCCTCGACCGGGAAGGATTCGAAATCCTGCAGCGAGCGCTTGTCCCATTCGATGGCGACGCCGGTGCGTTCCGTCCACAGCGCCGAACAGGCGACCATCGGATCATAGCCGCGCGGATGGCTCCAGGTCATGCCTTTGAGCGTCACGTCGCTCACAGCCCGAACTCCTCGCGGATTTTTGCGCTGTGCTCGCCGATGCGTGGCGCGGCCCGCTCGACCTTGGCGCGGATGCCGTCGACCCTGAGCGGCGAGCGCGTGGTGAGGATCGAAACGTCATCCTCGCGCGTCACCGTCTGCAGCATGTCGAGAACTTGGAAGCCTTCGCTGGCCATCATCTCCGGCCAGGTCAAAACCTTGGCGCACCAGATATCGGCGGGCTCGAGGATCGTAAGCCACTCATCGACCGTTTTCGTCGCGATCTTTTGCGCGATGATCGCCTTGATCTCGTCGCGGGCGGTGAACCAGGTCGACGGCTGGTCGCGATAGGGCGCAAGCTCCTCGAGCCCGAGGAGATCGGCGAGTTTCGAGATCGGCGTCATGGCGATCGCCAGATAGCCGTCCTTGGCCGGATAGACGCCGTAGGGCGCCGAGAGATAGGCGTGCGCGCTGCGGAAGCTCGACCGCCGCGGCAGCCGGCGCCCGTCATTGAGATGCGTCGTCAGCACCTCGAACTGGAAGTCGACCAGCGCTTCGAGCAGGCTGGTCTCGACATGGCTGCCCTTGCCGGTCACGCCGCGCCGCACCAGTGCGGCGAGGATGCCTTGCGCGGCGGCGGAACCCGCCAGCATGTCGGCGATCGCCAGGCCGAAGGGCACCGGCCCTTGGTCCTCGTCGCCGTTCAGCCACATCACGCCGGAGCGGGCCTGCGCCAGCAGATCCTGCCCGGGCCGCTTGACCCACGGGCCTTCCTCGCCATAGCCGCTGATCGAGGCATAGACCAGGCGCGGATTGATCTTGCGCACCGCCTCGTAATCGAAGCCCAGGCGTTCGATGACGCCGGGCCTGAAATTCTGGATCAGCACGTCGGCCTTGGCCAGCAGGCCGCGCAGCGCCGCAAGATCGGCCTCGTCCTTCAGGTCGATGGCAAGGCTTTCCTTAGCGCGGTTGATCGCGTGGAAAATTGTGGAATCGCCGCCGATCTCGGTGTCGCTGAGATAAAGCCGGCGCGACAGGTCGCCGCCATCCGGCCGTTCTATCTTGATGACGCGGGCGCCGAGGTCGAGCAGTCTGAGCGAGCAGTAAGGCCCGGACAGGAACTGGCTCATATCGACGACGATGAGCCCGATCAGCGGCAGTTCGGCAATGGCAGCCATTGCCTATTTCTCCGTCTTGCCGGCGAAGTCGGCCGGATTGCGGTACTTCACCGTCTGCAGGTGCTCGCAATAAAGCACGAGTTCGCCTTCGCCCTTGAAGACTTCATAGCTGGCGCGGATCAGCCCCATTTCCTTGTATTTCGGCTTCTTGTCGAGGTTGGAGCGGATCGAATAAATCGTGTCGCCGATGAACACCGGCTTGATGAAGCGCAATTTGTCGTAGCCATACGAAAAGGCGTTGATGCAATTGGTGGCGACGAGCCCGAGCCCGGCCGAGAACACGAAAGCGCCGGCGACCAGCCGCTTGCCGAAGATGCCTTCCGTTTCGGCGAACATCTGGTCCTGCACGTATGGATGGATGTCGAGCACCAGCGTGTTGAAGAGATGGCTGTCGCCCTCGGCAATGGTCCGGCGCAGCGAACGGATCTTCTGGCCGACCGGCCAGTCTTCGTAGAACCAGTTCTCCGCGTTCCAGACGGGAAGGTCGGCGTGTTCCCTCGGCATGTTGGCGGGGTGTGTCGATGCCACGCCAACGGTTGGCGCGAAGCCGCTCATGACGACTTCCCCGGGCAGCGGGAATCGTCCATCAGGGCGCGCCGCAGACCAGCGAAATGCATGATCGATCCTCCCGTCAATCTTCTTTTGTGAATAGTATTTTCACATATGGGGTTGTGTTGCAAGCGAGTCTCGGCGAAATTTTGCTGCGATCCGCGGCGGCCAACGCCGGCGGAACAGGAGGAAATGATGCAGAATGCCTGTCTGGTTTTCGTCGGCAGCCTCAACCGCGACGCCCCATATTTTCAGGGCGCGCGCGGTGTCGGGCTGGGCGTCTATAGTTTCGACGAGGGGACGCTGGAGACGAAGAAACTGGCCGAGACGGGAGGCATCGACAATCCGACCTTCCTGTCGGTGACGCCGGATGGCTCCTACATCTACGCCAATTCCGAAGTGTTCACCTGGCGCGAAGGCGTGGTCTCGGCCTACCGTTTCGACAGGCAGGCCGCCACGCTGTCCTACATCAATAAGCAGCCGACGCTGGGCAGCATAACGGCGCACAACACCATCACGCGCGACCGGACGAAGCTATTGGTCGCCAACTACGGCATGGGCGAGGGTGGCCCCGATCGCTCGGTCGTGGTCTTCGGACTGCGCGACGATGGCGGCCTGACCGCGCCATTGTCGAGCGTCGCCCATAGCGGGACCGGACCAGACCTCGCACGCCAGGAGCGGCCGCATGCCCATAGCGTAACCGAGACGGTTGCCGGCGGTGTTGCGATCGTCGCCGACCTCGGCATCGACCGGCTGGTGTCCTACCGCATCGGCTCAGACTGCAGCCTGACCAAACTGGCCGAGTCGGCGCTTGCGCCGGGCGCAGGTCCGCGCCATCTCGCGCTGCATCCCGGCGGCCGCTTCGTGTTCGTCATGAACGAACTGGATTCGACGGTCGTCTCGCTGGCGCTGGACGAAGCATCAGGCGAGCTTACAGTGGTCGACAGCAAGCCGGCCGTGCCGCCCGAGGCACGCGACGGCAATCACTGCGCCGATATCCAGATCTCGCCCGACGGCCGCTTCCTCTACGGCTCCAACCGCGGCCATGACAGCATCGTGGTGTTTTCGATCGACCAGCAAACCGGCAGGCTTGCCCTTGTCGACTATACGCCTTGCGGCGGCGCCACGCCGCGCAATCTGGCACTGACGCCCTCGGGCGGCCATCTGTTCTCGGCCAACCAGAATGCCGACCGCATCTCGATTTTCGCCCGTGATGCCGCAACCGGCCGGCTGACCGACACCGGCCGATCCATCGGCATTGGCACGCCGATGTGCGTGAGGATCGTGCGTTGACGTGATCTCAGAACTCGAGCGCCTGCCTGAGTGCCGGGCCGCTCCTGACGCGCAGATCGAGGTCGGCCTCGATATGGTCGATGTGGTGCAGCATCAGCGCGCTGGCGCGTTCGGCATTGCCATTTTCCAGCGCCTCGAGGATCTGCGTGTGTTCGTTGTGGCCGCAGCTCGAGATACCCGAGCGGCCATAGAGCGCGATCACCAGAGATGAACGAGCGACCAATTCCTCCATGAAGCGCTGCAGGATGACGTTTCCCGCGACCAAAGCCAGAAGCAGGTGAAAATCTCCCGACGCCTTGATCTCCGATCGCCTTGCGTTCGGTCCGCGTTCGGCGATGAAACGGCCTTCTTCGTCGAGCTGGGCTTTGAACGCGGCGACATGCGCCGGCGTCATCCGCCCGGCGGCGGCAATCGCGATGCCGGGTTCGATCAGCCGGCGCGAAGCAAAGACCTGCCGCGCTTCCTCCGGCGGCGGATTGGCGACGAAGGCGCCGCGATTGCGCTCGGTGCGCACCAATCCCTCGAAGGAGAGCATCTGCAGTGCGGCGCGCGCCACGGTGCGGCTGACATCGAACAGCGTGCCGACTTCGCCTTCGGAAAGCTTGGTTCCGGGCGCCAGCCGGCGATCGACGATCGCGTCGCGCAACTGATCGCGGATCGCCTGCGCGCGATCCTCGTTGGCGGCCTCGATAGCAGGGAAAGTCTGGTCGGCAATGTTCATGGCGGTGATCCTGCGTACTTCTACCCTGAATCGCATCGCTTGGACGAGAGACAAAGTGAATACAGGGATGAAAAAGATTGCATGCGATTTTTGCGAGGATCGGCGGCAATCGCCTATAATATGTGCATTGCACAAGGATGCCATATCGGCAGCCATGTCGATGCAGCCCTGATTTCTTCGAGGATTTAGTCGGTTGGTGCGGCGGCGCGCAACTGGCACGCATGATGCTTTGGCTAATCCGACCAAAGGGGAAGCTGGATGTCCAAAGCCGCCGAAATCGACATTGTGTCCGTTTCGAAAGTCTATGGCGCGACGACTGCCGTCGAAGGCATCAGCCTGAAAATCCCTGCGGGAACCTATTGCTGCCTGCTCGGTCCGTCCGGCTGTGGCAAGACTTCGACGCTGCGCATGATCGCCGGGCACGAGAGCATATCGAGCGGCGATGTGCGGCTCGGCAACACAGTGGTCACCGACCTGCCGCCGGCCAGGCGCGGCACTGCCATGATGTTCCAATCCTACGCGCTGTTTCCGCATCTCGACCTGATCGACAATGTCGCGTTCAGCCTGAAGATGAAAGGCGTCGGCAAGGAGGAGCGCCGCGCCAAGGCACTCGACATGCTGAAGCTGATGCAGATGGAGGCATATGCCAGCCGCCGTCCGGCGCAGCTTTCGGGCGGCCAGCAGCAGCGCGTTGCTCTTGCGCGCGCACTGATCACCGATCCCGAGGCGCTGTTGCTCGACGAACCGCTTTCGGCGCTCGATCCGTTCCTGAAGATCCGCATGCGGGCCGAACTGAAGAAGCTGCAGACGTCGCTCGGCATCACGTTCGTCCACGTCACCCACAGCCAGGAAGAGGCGATGGCGCTGGCCGACCTGATCGTGGTCATGAACGACGGCCGTATCGAGCAGGCGGCGCACCCTCGCACGGTGTTCGAGCGGCCGGCCACGGCCTTCGTCGCTCGTTTCATGGGCGACCACAATGTCATCTCCGGCCGCGTCACCGGTAGTCGTGACGGCATGGTTGTTTTCGATGTGCCCGGCGGTGTCACGCTCGCCGCCAGCGGGCAGGGCAGGGAGATCGGCCAGCCGATCGATATCGCCATTCGCACCGACCATGTGCGGATCGGCGACCCGCCGGCCGCAGGGCTCGGGTTCACCGGCATCATCGCAAATGTCGAATACCGCGGTTCGACCGTGAAACTCTCGGTCAACGGCGCCGGCATCGAGGATTTCACGGTGATCGTCAACGACACCAGCTTCTTCGCCAAACCGGTTGCCGTCGGCGGCGCGGTGCCGATCGCCTGGGACGCCGAGGATGCGATCGTCCTTGGCCGTCTCGATTCCTGAAACCCAGCATAACCAACCAAAACAGGGGAACTGAGCATGACCAACACCACCGACAAGAAGACAGGAATATCGCGCCGTTCGCTGCTCAAGACAGGTGCCGCCGCCGTCGGTTTTGCCGCCGGTTCCGGCGCCATATCAGGCTTTCCGACCATCTGGGCGCAATCGAACATCACGCTGCGCCAGTTCGGCACCGGCGTGTCCAACCTCAATGCCATCGCCGACAAGTGCAAGGCGGACCTCGGCATCACGCTGGAGATGACGGCAACCGATTCCGATGCCGCCGCCCAGCGCGCGGTAACGCAGCCCGACAGCTACGATATCGCCGACATCGAATACTGGATCTGCAAGAAGGTGTTCCCGACAGGCGTCCTGCAGCCGATGGATGTCAGCAAGCTGAAATACTACGACGAGCTCGTGCCGCTGTTCAAAACCGGCAAGCTGACGCCGGACAGCGTCATCGCCCAGGGCACCGCGCCGCACACGGTCGGTTACGTCGAGGCGCAGGACAGCAAGGTTTTCGCCAAGGCGCCGACCAATTGGTTCACCATGGTGCCGACGATCTACAATGCCGATACGCTCGGCATCCGCCCCGACCTCGTCGGCCGTGACATCACCACCTGGGCCGACATCATGGATCCGGCCTTCAAGGGCAAGACAGCCATCCTCAACATCCCGTCGATCGGCATCATGGATGCGGCGATGATCATGGAAGCCACTGGCAACATCAAATATGCCGACAAGGGCAACATGACCAAGGAGGAGATCGACAAGACGATCGATTTCCTCATCAAGGCCAAGCAGGACGGCCAGTTCCGTGCCTTCTGGAAGTCCTTCGACGAAAGCGTCAACCTGATGGCTTCAGGCGAAGTGGTAATCCAGTCAATGTGGTCGCCGGCGGTGGCCGCGGTCCGCTCCAAGGGCATCGCGTGCCGGTTCCAGCCGCTCAAGGAAGGCTACCGGTCCTGGGGTGGCGGGCTTGGCCTGGCAGCCCATCTCTCCGGCGCCGAACTCGATGCCGCCTATGAATACATCAACTGGTACACGTCCGGCTGGGTGGGCGGCTACCTCAATCGCCAGGGCTACTACTCGGCCAACATGGTGTCGGCCAAGAAGTTCATGTCCGAGGACGAATGGGGCTACTGGATCGAAGGCAAGCCGGCAAAGGGCGAAATCCTGTCGCCGGACGGCAAGGTCATGGAAAAGGCAGGCGCCGTGCGTGACGGCGGCTCGTTCGAAGAGCGCATGGGCAAGGTCGCCTGCTGGAACTCGGTCATGGACGAGGACCGCTATATGGTAAAGCGCTGGAATGAGTTCATCGCCGCTTGATGCCCTCTGCCTTCTCCCCTTGTGGGAGAAGGTGGATTGGCGCGCAGCGCCAAGACGGTTGAGGGGTGCTGGACGGAGCACTGTTGGTGCCAAGCTGGAACACCCCTCATCCGACCGAGCTTCGCTCGGCCACCTTCTCCCACACGGGGAGAAGGGAACACCCCTCAGTCGCATCGCCGACTTGGACCGAGAGATAGATGGCAGTAGCGCTCGAACAATCCACGCACGTTACGTCTGCGAAGCCGGCCAGACCTAGGTGCTCCTTTGCCGGCGTCGCACCCTATCTCCAGGCGGCACCGCTGGCGCTGATCCTCGGTGCGTTCCTCCTGCTGCCGATCCTGATGATCGCCGTGGTCTCATTCTGGGGCTACGATTTCGCGGCGATGTATCCGGATTTCCTGACCACCAACTACGCCGACACGCTCGGCTCCTGGGTCACCTGGAAAACCTATCTGAACACGCTGAAATACGCCGCCATCGTCTGGGCGCTGACGCTGTTCATCGGTTTCTGGGTTGCCTATTTCCTCGCCTTCCATATCCGGACCACGGCCATGCAGATGGTGCTGTTCCTCGTCTGCACCGTGCCGTTCCTGACCTCCAACATCATCCGCATGATCTCGTGGATTCCAGTGCTTGGCCGCAATGGCCTGGTCAACTCGACGCTGGTGCAGATGGGGCTGATCCCGAAGCCGATCGAATGGCTGCTCTATTCCGAATTCGCCGTCGTGCTGGCCATGGTGCATCTCTACACGCTGTTCATGGTGACGCCGATCTTCAACACGCTGATGCGCATCGACAAGTCGCTGATCGAGGCCGCGCGCGACGCCGGCGCTTCCGGCTGGCAGATCCTGTGGAACGTCGTCATCCCGCTTGCCAAGCCCGGCATGGCGATCGGCACCATCTTCCTCGTGACGCTGGTGATGGCCGACTTTTCGACGGTGCAGGTGATGTCCGGCGGGCAGAGCGCTTCCGTCGCGTTGATGATGAAGAACCAGATGTCGCTGCTGCAATATCCGGCAGCCGCCGCCAACGCAGTCGTGCTGCTGGTGCTGGTGCTTCTGATGGTCGCGGGCATCCTGCGCATCGTCGACATTCGCAAGGAGCTGTGAGGCGATGAGCCACGACAAGCGCAGCTTCGAATTCTATGTGCTGGCGGCCTTCTTCGCGGTTTTCGTGCTGTTCCTCTACGGCCCGCTTTCGGCGATCCTGATACTGTCCTTCCAGGGCGAGAATGGCGGCCTGACATTTCCGTTGAACGGCGTTTCGCTGCACTGGTTCGCCAATCTGTTCGAGCGCCAGGCAGTCGGCGATTTCGGCGGCAGTTTCAAACGCTCGCTCGTCCTTGGCCTGATGGTGATGGTGATGACTGTTGTCGTGTCGCTGCTTGCCGGCCTTGCCTTCCGGCAGAAATTTCGCGGCGCAACTGCCTTGTTCTATCTGGCCGTCGCCAGCCTCGTCGTGCCGTCGATCATTATCAGCCTTGGCATCGGCGTCGTCTTTCAGCAGATCGGCTTCCGCCCCGCTTGGTACACCTCTGCTTTCGGCGCCCATCTGACCTGGACCTTGCCTTTCGGCGTGCTGATCATGTTTGCCGTCTTCAACCGGTTCTCGCCGGCCTATGAAGAGGCCGCGCGCGACTTGGGAGCGTCGTCGTGGCAGACCTTCGCCCATGTCGTGCTGCCGATGATCGCTCCCAGCCTGATCGGTGTCGGCCTGTTCGGCTTCACTCTGTCGTATGACGAGTTCGCCCGCACGCTGATGACCTCGGGAACCTTCAACACGCTGCCGCTCGAAATCTACGGCATGACGACGAATGTGACGACGCCGGTGCTCTATGCGCTGGGCACAGTGACAACCGTGTTTTCCTTCCTGGTGATCCTGCTGACGCTCGGCGCGATCGTCTATGTCGGCCGCCGCCGCGAGCGTGCCTGACAGTGAAGATCCTCGTCGTCAATCCAAACACCACCGCCAGCATGACCGAGACCATCGCGGCCGCCGCGCGATCGGTCGCCGGCGCAACGACCACGATCGTTGCCGTCACCTCGTCGATGGGACCTGTATCGATCGAAGGCTATTACGATGAAGCACTTGCCGTGCCCGGCCTGCTGGTCGAGATCGCCGCCGGCGAACGCTCGGGCGCGCAAGCCGCGATCATCGCCTGTTTCGACGATACCGGCCTCGATGCCGCGCGCGCCATGGCCAATATTCCGGTCATCGGCATCTGCGAGGCATCGCTCAGCACGGCCTCGTTCATCGCCCAGCGCTTTACCGTTGTCACCACGACCGGACGCTCGCGCGTGCCGGTCGAAGGGTTGGTGCAGCGCTACGGCATGGCGGGGCGCGCGCGTGCGTGCTGCCGACATCCCGGTTCTTGCCCTCGAAGATCCGGCGTCCGACGCGCTCCTGAAGCTGCGCAACGAGATTGCGCGCGCTATTGACGAGGATCGCGCCGAGGCCATCGTGCTCGGCTGTGCCGGCATGGCCGATCTGGCGGCCGCGCTGCAGCGGGAATTCGGGCTTCCAGTCATCGACGGCGTCGGCGCTGCGGTCAAGCAGGCCGAGGCATTGATCGCGCTTGGCCTGACGACATCCAAGCGCGGCGCCTATGCAAGCCCTCTGGCAAAGCCCTATCATGGTGCGTTGAAGTCCTTCGCGCCTGATGCCGCCGAGTGATCGCAATGCCCCGAACCATCCGAACGCTCGCACTTGAAGAAGTGCAAACCCTTGTCGATTGGGCGGCGGCGGAAGGCTGGAATCCCGGCCTCGGCGACGCAGCGCTGTTCCAGGCAGCCGACCCGCAGGGCTTCATCGGCGCCTTTGTCGATGGCGAGATGGCTGCCGGCATTTCGGCCGTTGCCTATGGCGAGGATTTCGGCTTCATCGGCCTCTACATCTGTCGCCCGGACAAGCGTGGCCAAGGCCACGGCAAGGCAGTCTGGGATGCCGGCATGGCGCGGCTCGGCAACCGCACGATCGGCCTCGACGGCGTTGTCGAACAGCAGGCCAACTACCGCAGCATGGGTTTTGCACCGGCCTACCGGACGATACGGTTCTTGGGGCCACCGAATGTCCCAGCAGCCGCCGGCGGCGACATTCGCGCCATACGGCCGGAACTCGTGCCGGACATACTGGACTATGACCGCCGCTTCTTTCCTGGCCCGAGGCAAGCTTTCCTGGAACACTGGCTGCGCCCGCCACATATGGCGCTTGCGATCGTCAAGGACGGCGCCATTGCGGGATACTGCGTCGCGCGCCAATGCCGGGACGGCTGCAAGATCGGCCCGCTCTTTGCCGACAGCCTGGACGCGGCAGGCCATCTCTTCGCCGCGCTCGCGCACATGTCCGGTCCCGGAAACGTCCATCTCGACGTTCCCGAAACCAGCGGGCGATTTGCGGCCCGGCTGACGTCCACCGGCCTTCAACCGGGCTTCGAAACGGCTCGGATGTACAAGGGAAGGGCGCCGCAGCTCATGCAGTCCGGAGTTTTTGCGATAACGACGTTGGAGCTTGGTTGAGGCGGTGCAAGCCGACTTCTAGTCTAGCGCGCAAAGTCGGGCAACACGAATACCTGGTCTATTTTTCCTGAACCGAAATGCCGGAATCGTCGATACGAAGTTCCACGCCTTTCGGCTTAGTCTCCTCGCGATAAACGTAAATGCCCAAGGCAATGACGGCGACGACCAAAGCGCCGATGATGAGATAAAGATAGTTCTGCTTCATCCGCTGTCGTTAACAACATGATGTGGGCGAGTCTAGCAGTTCGGGTATCAGGACGGCGGCCGGAGACGCACGTCGATCAGCCATCCAGCCGGTCGCGCAGCATGCTCCAGGGGAGCACCATGTTTGGTGCATGCCGCACCAGGCTATGGAACGGGATCGGCGACGGCGGCGCAAACGGCAGCGGCAAATCCTGAGGCTTTGTTCCATCAGCCCAGTCGGCAAGCACCTCGCCCATGGCAGTCGTCATGGCGATGCCGCGCCCATTGCAGGCAAAGCCCGCAACCAGGCCGGGGCCGAGATCGACGAGGTGCGGCAGGAAGTCGGGCTCGACCGCAGCCATCCCCGACCAGCTGTATTCAAGCGGCGGGATCTCCGGGAGATCGAGCTGCTTCGCCAGCCGCCGCCAGATTGCCTGCGGCACCCGAGTGTCGGCACCGGGGCCAAAAACATGCATGCCGCCGGTTATCAGCCTGTTTTCGCCATCGAAGCGGAAGGTGAAAAGATTGCGCCTGGTGTCGCCGACGCCTTGCCCGCCCGGAAGCAACCGGGTGCGGTATTCGCGCGGCAGCGGCGCCGTCGCGATCTGGAAGATCTTCAGTGGGAAGTAGGTTCGCTGGAGCGTACGCTCGAGCTGTCCGCCATAGGCGTTGGTGGCGACCAGCACTTTTTCGGCACGGACCGAACCGGAGGCCGTCTTCAAAGCCCAACCATCGCCTATGTGATCGATCGACGCGACACGCGTATGCTCGAAGATGCGCGCTCCGGCCTTTTCCGCCGCGTCGGCCAATCCGCGCGCATATTCGACCGGATTGAGGATACCGCCCGACCTGTCCATCCAGCCGCCGAGATAGCCGCGAACGCCGGTCAACTCCTCGACCGCCTGCCTGTCCAGCGCATCAGTCGGTCTTCCGCGTCGTGCCCATTGTTCGGCGCGCGATCTGGTCTTTTCCAAAGCGGTCTGCGAATGGGCGGGTTGTATCCAGCCGCTCTGGACGGCATCGCATTCGATGCCGTGCCGCCTGATCAGGTCGAAGACGAGGTCGGCGCCGCCGGCGGCGAAATCGACAAGGCGTTCGCCGCGTTCCGGTCCGAGCTGGGCAATGATATCGTCCGGGTCCCGCTTGGCAAAATTCGGCACGACGAAGCCGGCGTTCCTGCCGGTCGCGCCCCAGGCGATGATTTCCGCCTCGAGGACGGCAACCGAGATGCCTTTTTCGGCGGTGTGCAGCGCGGTTGAAAGGCCCGAAAATCCGCCGCCGACAATCGCCAGATCGACATCGAGTGCACCTTCGAGAGCGGGCCGGTCGCCGCGGTTGCGGCCGACCGCATGCCATAGCGACAGGCCGCGTGGCATGGCAACGTTGCTCATGACCGTGCAGCGCTCTCGTCCGGAGCCGCTTTCGCGCCCTTGCCGAAGCTTGCGCGTCGCGGCCTGTCGCCGAACAGGCCGTTCGGCCTGACCAGAAGGATGACGCACAGCATCACGCCGATGGCGACGATCTGCAGCGAGGCGGCGCGGGCCTGCTGTTCGGGCGAGAACAACACACTCGTCAAGGCTCCTGATCCGGCCCAGATCGCCCAGACCAGGATACTGCCGATGACGGCGCCGATGTTGCTGCCCGAGCCACCGACGATCAGCATCACCCAGGCCTGGAAAGTCAGCGCCGGCAAATAATTGTCCGGGGCGATGAAGCCGGTGAAATGCGCCTGCAGCGCACCGGCCAGCGCCATGAAGGCGCCGCCGACGGCAAAGGCCTGGACGCGGTAGAAACGCGCGCTTTTTCCCAGCGATATTGCGGCCCGCTCATCCTCGCGCAGCGCCTTCAACACGCGCCCCCACGGGCTGCGCGACAGATGCTCCAGCGCGAGATAGACGATTAGCGTCACCACCGAGACGACGGCAAGATTCGACAGGTTGAACAGCAATGGGGTTTCGGCAAGGCCGCCGAACGGACGCGGAATGAAGCCGATGCCGAACGGGCCGCCGGTCAGCGTCTGGGCATTGAGAGCCACCAATTGCACGACGACGGCGACGCCAAAGGTGGTGATCGCCAGATAGTCCGATCTCAGGCGCAGCGTGGCGATGCCGGTGATGGCGGCGGCGACACCGCCCACCAGCATGGCGCCGAGCCAGCCGACAAGGATCGGCAGATCGAAGCCGCCGAGTCGCGCGGCATCGTCGGGCGTGGTCAGCAGTGCCGAGGTGTAGGCGCCGATGGCAACGAAGCCGGCGACCCCGACATTGAAAAGCCCGGTCAGCCCCCATTGCAAATTGAGCCCGAGCGTGACGAGCGAAAAAATCAGCGCGGTGGTCAGGAAGAAAGCGCCGTAGCCGAGCAGATCCATCAGCGTTCCCCCACTCCGAAAAGGCCGATGGGCCGCACGAACAGCACCGCCATCAGGATGATGAAGGAGATGGCCGCCCGCCATTCGGCGCCGATCAATTGCACCGCGCCGGCTTCGGCCAAACCGATGATCAAGCCGCCGAGAACGGCGCCGGGCACACTGCCGATGCCGCCGAGGATGGCGGCCGCGAACATCGGCAGCAGCATCTCGAAACCCATGAACGGGCGGATCTGAATGAGAATGCCAATCATGACGCCGGCGACACAGGCCAGCCCCCCGCCGATGATCCAGGTGACGCGCACGACTTTGGCGACGTCGATACCGACAATGCGGGCAAGTGCCGCGTTCTGGCTCAACGCCTGCATCGAGCGGCCGGTCTGGGTACGCGTCATCAAAAGATGTACGCCGAGCACCAGAACGGCGGTCAGCAGCAGCAGCGCGATTTGGTCCGGGGTGATGCGAATGCCGAAGCCTATCGGCATGGCGATCTGGATCGCCCGGCTGAAATAGGTCGGACGCGAGGTGAAGATGAATTCGAGCAGGCTTCTCAGCGCCATCGAGGCGCCGAAGCTCGCCATCACCACGATGATCGCCTGGCCCTTGGCGCGCAGCCGCGCGAACAGCACCATGTCGAGCGCCAGCGCCAGCAGGCCGGTGGCCGCCATGCCGATGATGAGCGCGACGATCAGCGGCCAGCCGAAGGAGAGGGGTGCGATCGGCGCGATCTTGCCGAACATCGCGCCGATAGCGCCAACCACGGCGAGCGTCGCATAGGCGCCCCAGGCCATGAAGTCGCCATGGGCGAAGTTCGAGAAGCGCAGGATTGAATAGGTGAGCGTCACGCCGATGGCGCCGAGGCCGATCATCGAGCCTGCCAGCAGCCCGTCGGCGACGAATTGCAGGTTCATGCCGCGCCTCCTTTTCCAAGGTCGGGGCGGCGCTGGCCAAGATAGAGCTCGGCGACGACAGGATCGTTCCAGAGCTCGGAGGCGATGCCCTGGTGCCGGTCCTTGCCCTCGACCAGCACGTAGGCGCGATCGCCGATCGCAAGCGCTGCCTTGGCGTTCTGTTCGACCAGCAGAATGGTGACGCCGGATTTGCGGATACCGGCCAGCATCTCGAACACCATCGCCACGAATTTCGGTGACAGGCCGGCCGACGGTTCGTCGAGCACCAGCACCGTGGGATGGACGATCAACGCCCGGGCGACGGCCAGCATCTGCCGCTGTCCGCCCGAGAGATTGCCCGCGGCCGTTCTGCGCTGACGGGCGAGATCGGGGAAGGCCGCATACATTTCCTCGATGCGGGCAGGGATCTCGCGCGGCCTCAGGATGCCGCAGGCGACCTTCAAATTGTCCTCGACCGACATCAGCGGGAAGATGTTTTCGGTCTGCGGCACGAACGCAAGGCCAAGGCGGACCATGGTGTGGGCGGGCGCCGCCGTGATGTCCTTGCCGTCCAGCAGCACGGTGCCGCCGGTGATCGGGACAAGGCCGGCGATGGCCTTGATAAGGCTCGACTTGCCGGCGCCGTTGGGACCGAGAACGATGACGATCTCGCCCTGGTCGACGGTGATCGAAGCGCCGCGCACGATCGGCACGCCGGGCTCATAGCCGGCTTCGAGACCGCGGACGTCGAGTACCGTTTGGCTCATGCAGCGCCTCCGAGATAGGCCTCGATGACGCGCGGGTCGCGCGCAACCTCGTCCGGAGTGCCCTCGCACAGCAGCTGGCCGCTTGCCATGACCAGCACCCGGTGGCAGAGCCGCGTCACCATGTCGATATTGTGCTCGATCAGCAGGAAGGTGATGCCGCTTCTGTTGATATCGCGGATGCGGTCGATGATGACTTCAAGAAGCGTCGCATTGACGCCGGCCGCAGGTTCGTCGAGCAGGATGATTGCCGGATCGGCCATCATGACGCGGGCCAGTTCGAGCAGCTTGCGCTGGCCGCCCGAAAGCACGCGCGCCGGCTCGTGCGCCAGGCGGGCGAGCGTGACGAGCTCAAGCAATTCGATGGCTCTCGTCTCGGCCGCCCGCTCTTCGGTGGCGACCCGCCGCGGCGTCAGGAAATTGGCGAGCAGTCTTTCTCCGGCCTGCCCCTGCGCGGCCAGCATGACGTTTTCGATCAGTGTCAGATTGGGCAAGGGCCGGGGGATCTGGAACGTGCGGCCAAGGCCGCGGCCGATGCGGCGATGGGCAGCTTCCCCCGACACCGATACGCCGTTGAGAAGGATTTCGCCGCTGGTCGGCAGGATGCTGCCGGCCAGCAGGTCGAACATCGTCGTCTTGCCGGCGCCGTTCGGGCCGATAAGGCCGAGTATTTCGCCTGGCTGGACGTCAAACGAGACATTGTTGACCGCGACAAGGCCGCCGAAGCGTCTGACGACGTTCCTGGCCGTCAGAACCGGCGTGCGGATCTCCTCCTGCCGTTCTGTCGTGTCGCCCATCAATCCCTCTGGCCGAAAGCGATCTTCGCCGCCTATGATTTGTGATCACACTTGCTTTGATCACGCTATTCGGCTTTAATTTCTTCCGCAAGCCGAAAACGGGTCGAATGGCCACCGGGAACGCCATGCAGAAGGCCGCCATCGAACGGAATAACGAAACGATCGCAGCCCAGCTTACGCCGGTCGGCCGCGAAACCGTGCAGGATCGCGTCTATTCGGAGCTGCGCCGTGCCTTGATCGGCGGCCTTTTTGAGCCGAGTCAGGTGCTGACCATCCGTGGCCTCGCCGACGCGCTGATCACCAGTACCATGCCGGTGCGTGAGGCGCTCGGGCGGTTGATCACCGAGAAGGCGCTGGAGGCGCTTCCCAACCGCTCGGTGCGCGTGCCGCCTATCACGCTGGAGCGTATCGACGACCTCTTGCGCGCCCGCTCCCTCATAGAGGGCGAAGCGATAGCACTTGCCGCTACACGCATGAATTCGCGCCAGATAGCCACGGTCGAAGCCATGCTGGGCCAATGGGACGAGATGCGGGCGCTGAAGCACAAGAAGGATATCGACCGCGAGGCGACGCTCAACCAGAGCTTCCACTTCGAGATCTACCGATGCTGTGGCTCCGCCGTGCTGATCCCGATGATCGAGAGCCTGTGGCTGCAATCCGGGCCGTGCATTCGCGTGGCCATTTACGCATTTTCCGATGCCGGTGAAGTCGATACCGCCCACTACCATCGTAGTATCGTCGCAGCGCTTTCCAGGCAGGATGCCCAGGCAGCGCGCGAGGCGCTGGTGGCGGACATCAGCCGGCCCTTCGCCTTCCTGCGCGACAAGCTCCAATCCGCAAGCAAAGAAGGATTGAGGGCATGACGACGCCTGGCATCAGGATCACCGAGCCACGCTCGAAGCTTTCCGTGACCGCGCTGCTGTTGCCTGAAAAGGCGCCCGACAACGCCGCCTTCCTGCTGGCCTATCTCGAGCAGCCGCGCGTCGTTGCCGGCATCCATGCGATGTGGACCGGGCCGGAAATCTCCTGCCCGGTTCCATCAGCCGAACTTGAGGGCCAAACCTATGCCAGGCCCTTGCCGGCGGAGAACGCAACGCTAACGCCGCAGCCGGGTGACATCGTGTTGTCCTACGTGCCGCCGCGCATGTGGGGCGGCAACCCGAATGCCATCTTCGACATCGGCTTGTTTTATGGACCGGGCGCGCGCTTGCTGTTCCCGATCGGCTGGCTTGCCGGAAGCGTCGTCGCGCAGGTGCGTCCCGAAGAGCGCGATCAATTCGCTGCCGCCTGTGGCGCGATCCGCCGCAACGGCGCCTGTGACATCACCTTCACCCGGGTGGAGATCTGAATGGCCGACGACAGTTTCGAACTCTTCGACCTTCGCGTCGAGGCGGTCGTCCCCGAGGGCAAGCCGATCTATTGCGGTGCCAAGGCCGGCGACTATTTCGAGTTGAAGGGCGAGATGCTGTCGATGCCGACGGGGCAGGGCTTCTCGATCTATTCCATTGCGGCAGTGTTGCCGCTTCTGGCCGCAAAGCAACGCCCGACCCACAGGAACGACTGGATGACTTCGGATGCCGAGATCGCCTGTCCAGATCCCAATTGCGCCAGCCGGCTCAGGATCGTCAGGACCGGCAAGCGGTGGTTCAGTCATTCAGAAACCACGGCTGTGCCGCTGCCCAAGGAGACTGACCAGAGATGACCGCCAAGGCGTTCGAGCTCAGCCCCGGCTACACGATCTCGCGCGTCATTCGTGGCGGCTGGCAGCTTGCCGGCGGGCACGGCGCGATCGACCGCCAACAGGCGGTAACCGACCTGATCGCCACGTTCGACGCCGGCATCGGGACCTATGACTGTGCCGACATCTATACCGGCGTCGAGGAACTGATCGGTGCCGCGCGCCTGCGGCTTGCCAATGAGCGCGGCCTCGACGCCGCCGCCAAGATGAAGGTGCACACCAAGCTGGTGCCTGACCTCGAAAGGCTTTCCAGCATCAGCCGCGACTACATCAGCAGCATCGTCGACCAGTCGCTGCGGCGGCTGAAGACCGAGCGGCTCGATCTCGTTCAGTTCCATTGGTGGGACTATGCGCTGCCGGGCTACGTCGATGCGATGGGCTGGCTCAACGACCTGCGTCTCCGAGGCAAGGTGCGCAACATCGGCACCACCAATTTCGACACGCCGCGGCTGGCCGAGATCCTGGCCGCCGGCGTGCCGCTGGTCAGCCAACAGCTGCAATACTCGGTACTCGACCAGCGGCCGGCCAACAGCCTTGCGGCGCTCGCCAGCCAGCACGGCGTCAGTTTCCTCTGCTACGGTTCGGTGGCGGGCGGCTTCCTCAGCGAAAAATGGCTAGGCGTTGCCGAGCCACAAACGCCACTCGAAAACCGGTCGCTGGTCAAATACAAGCTGATCATCGACGACTTTGGCGGTTGGGAGCTTTTCCAGGAGTTGCTTCGCACACTGAAGGCCGTCGCCGACCACCACGGCGTCGACATTGCCACCATCGCCAGCGCCTGGGTGCTGGAGCAGCCGCAAGTGGCGGCCGTCATCGTCGGCGCCCGCAACCAGGCGCACGCCCTTGCCAATGCCAGAATCATGGACATCGCGCTCGATGCCGACGACCGGGCGAGGATCGCTGCCGTGATCGCGCAAAGCCGTGGGCCGCTGGGCGACGTCTACACATTGGAACGCGACCGTCACGGCCGCCACGGCTCGATCATGCATTACAATTTGAATGCAGGCAGGAAATGAGCGCGGCCATGGACGAGAAGCCCTCCTTGCTTTCCCGCGCCAGTGCCGAAGTGGTCGATCTCCACCGCTTCTTCGTCGACTGGTTCAATGCGGCGAGTGCGGACAATGCAGATTTCAGCCGCTTCGAACGCGTCATGGGCGAAGGCTTCTGCATGGTTGCGCCGGACGGTCAGGTCCTCGATCGTGACGCGGTGCTCGACCATGTCAGGGCAAGCCGCGCCACCTCTGATGGCGATTTCAGTATCTCGATCGAGGATATCCGGGCCGGCTGGCAGTCAGACGACACGATCGTCGTCTGTTACATCGAAGCACAGCAGCGCGGGGGCAAGCACAGCCGCCGCCGCTCGAGTGCGGTCTTCACCACCAGCTCATCGGCGCCCAACGGCGTCGAATGGCGACATCTGCATGAAACCTGGCTGCAGATGCCGGAAGACTGAACAGGTTCAAGGCGTCAATGAGAGTCGTGTAACGAAAGGGGAACAACAATGAAAAAGACCATACTTCAGATCACCACTGCGCTGGCTCTGGTGACAGCGGCCGGTGCAGCGCAGGCCGCGGATTGCAAGATCACGGTCGGCCTCGTCATGGAACTGACCGGTCCCGCCGGCGAATACGGCCAGGCCGGCGCAAAATCGGTCGAAATGGCCTTCCGCGATATCAACGAGGCGGGCGGCGTGCGCGGCTGCGACCTAGCAACCGACACCCGCGACAGCCAGAGCCAAGGCAACATCGCGGTCGATGCCGCGACACAACTCGTGCAGGTCAAGAAGGTGCCGGTGATCATCGGCGGCATCATTTCCTCGGTGTCGATCCCGATCCTGACCTCGGTCACCGCTCCGGCCAAGATCGTCCAGGTGTCGCCTGCTTCCTCGTCGCCGACGCTGACGGCGCTTGGGCGCGACGGCAAGACCAACGGCATCTTCTTCCGCACCATCACATCTGATGCGCTGCAGGGTGTCGCTGCCGCCAAATACGCCATCGACAAGGGTTTCAAGAAGCTGTCGGTCATCCACGTCAACAACGACTTCGGCGTTAACATGGTGGCGGAATTCTCACGCGCCTATAAGGCGCTCGGCGGCACCATCGTCTCCGACACGCCCTACAATGAAAAGCAGTCGAGCTATGCCTCGGAAGTGACCGCGGCGATGGCCGGCGAACCGGACGGGCTTTATCTCGTCAGCACGCCTGTCGACGGCGCGACCATCGCCCGCACCTGGATTTCGCAGGGCGGTGTCCAGAAGTTCCTGCTCAATGACGGCATGAACAGCCCGGACTTCATCGAATCCGTTGGCGCGGATTACCTGAAGGATGCGTACGGCACTTCCTCCGGCACCAGCCCGACCGCATCGACCGAGTATTTCACCAAAAACTACAAGGAATTTTCGGGCATCGAACCCTCGAACCCGGCGGCCGATCGATCCTATGATGCCGGCGCCATCGTCGGCTTGGCCATCGCCATTGCCGGCTCTGAGGATCCGGCCAAGATCAAGGACGCGATGTACAAGGCGGTCGACCCGGCCGGCACGCCGATCTATGCCGGCAAGGACGAGTTCGCCAAGGCGCTCGGCCTGATCAAGGAGGGCAAGCCGATCCGCTACGAAGGAGTCATCGGTCCGGTCGCCTTCGATAAGTATGGCGACATCACCGGCCCGTTCCGGCTCTGGAAGATCATCGACGGCAAGGTGACGACCGACGGCGAAATGACGACGGATGACGTCAACGCCTTGCAGGCGAAACTTCAGTAAGCGCCTATGCCCCGTCCGGCATCGATCCCATTTCATTGAGGTCGATGCCGGACACTTGCAGGTCCTGCTGCCGGTTAGGCCGGCCCGGAAACGACCACCGCACCAGCGGCCGGCATGATCCAGGGGCAGGCATAGTAATCGGTGACGCGATTTATGATCCCGCCAGCGGCTTCGATCCGAACCGGATGGGCCGGCTTCCAACCGTCTTCGCCATGGTGAAGCACGAGCAGCACCGCCTCGCTATCGATTATGCCAATCGCCATTTTCCAGGTCGTCGAGGCTCTTTCGTATTCAACGAAGTAAGGTGATTCCGATAGCCTTCCCTTGAAGCAATCCGCGACTTGCAATTGGGCATCCGCGCTGGTCAGCGCCCGTACCCCGTCCCAGTCGCGGCGATTGAACAGTTCGACATAGCGGCTGAGCAATTCCAGAAGTTCCGGATCGCGCTGGGGCTCCGAACGGACGATTGGCTCGCCTGACAAGGCGGCCAATTTGGAGCGGCCACGGCTCAACGCGGCCTTGACGCCACCCACGGTCGAGCCGACGAGATCGGCGATCTCTTCCAGCGAATAGTCGAAGACATCCTTGAGCAGGACGCAGGCGCGTTCCTTGGGCGGCAGGTGGATAACCAGCCGTTCGATCGCGCGATCCGCGCCGTTGCCCACCGGCTCGACCGGCAGGATGATCTCGTCTTCGACGAAATTGGCCTCCGCATGCTGACGCACCTGCCGGCTTCGCAGGAAATCGATGCAGCGATTATGTGCAATGCGAAACAGCCAGGGGCGAAGAGCACTCGCATCGTCCAGCTTCTCGATCTTCCGATAGGCCTCGAACAGCGCCTCTTGCATCACGTCTTCGGCGTCGAGCGTCGAACCGGTCATGCGTGCACAGTAGCGGTGCAGCCGCCCACGCAAATGCGCGACTGTCTCCAGGAAGCCGGCGTAGCGGACGTCGAAAAGCCCGGTCGGGTCAAGTCTTGGCTGCATCTTCATGGGCATTCAATTCGGCGGCGGATCACAGCGGGACATAGGTCAGCGTAATGACGCCGTTCTTGAAACGGTGCGTATCTATAAGCTCCAGCTTGACCAGGGATGGGTCGACATCCTGGAAAGCGCGTTTGCCATGCCCGACGCGGGTCGGCACGATCGAGAGTTGATACTCGTCGACAAGCCTGTTGGCGAGCAGCGTCTGGTCGAGATTGCTCACTCCATACTTCAGTATGTTGCCGCCGGCCTGTTGCTTGATCCTGGCAATTTCGGCAGCGACGTCGCCTTCGATCAGCGATGCGTTCCAGCTCACCTCCTTGAGGCTGCGCGACGCAACGAGCTTCTTCAGTCCGTTCATGCGGTCCATGTACTTGCTGCCTTTGACCTGCGGCCAGCGCGCCGAAAACATTTCATAGGTGATGCGGCCGAGCAGGAAAAAATCGGCCTCGCCGGCCTTTTCATAGGAGTGCTCCTTCATCTCCTCGTCGAAGAAGGGCGAGGCCCATTCCATTGGCGCTTCGATGACGCCGTCCAGCGAAATGAAGCTGCCCACTATCAATTTTCTCATCGCATATCTCCGGTTGCGCACAGGCGTCCCGTGAGACCCAAGAACCGACGAAAACGAAACGGCCCGATGGATAACCACAGGATGCAGTCTCTAGGACGTTCCCGGTTCGACTTTGGATACGCGTGAGGATCGTTTGAGTTAATAGAGCGGCTTGGCCATGTGCCGGGGCGTCGGCCACTCCGTCGTAATCCCCGGCTGCACTGGCCGCTCCAGATAGGTCGATAGCACCACGTAACTTCGCGTCGAGGTGACGCCGGGTGTTTCGTAGAGGCGCGACAGCAGGCCTTCGAGCGCCCGCGTGTCCTCGGTGCGGACCTTGATCAGCATGCATGTGTCGCCGGCCACCGAATGGATCTCCTCGACTTCGGGATGTTCGGAAATCGCCATCAGCTCCGGCGTCTTTCCCCACCCCTTGGTATCGATATGGACGAAGGCGAGCAGCGGCTTGTGTACCGCCTTGGGATCGATGATGGCCGCGGTGTTGCGGATGGCGCCACTCCGCCGCAGGCGCTTGACGCGTTCATGGACTGCCGGCGGCGAAAGGCCGACGCGGTCGCCGAGCTCGGCATAGCTGATCGTCGCGTCGTCGACCAGGACGCCTAATATTTTTCGGTCGATTGCATCGATATCGCGGGCGGCAGGCCTGTTCTGCGGAATGCCATCTGTTTCTTCATCCATATTAAAATTCCCGATTGAAGCAGAATTTAATACGGCCATTATTGCCATATGTCGAACAGTGATCAAGTCGCCACATTCGCAGCGGCCCCCAAGCCGCCAATCCCGGCACTCGCTTACCTGCTGACCGGGTGCATTGCCGTGATCGGCTCGAACTCGCTTGTGCTCGGTCCGATTGCACCGGCGGTGGCCGCGTCGTTCGGCACAAGCGTGCCGGCGGTCATGATCGCGTCCGCCGCGTTCGGGCTCGGTACGTCGGCAAGCGCCTTGTTCCTGGCGCGCTACATCGACCGGCTCGGCGCCCGCCGCATGCTGCAGGGAGCGTTGCTGCTGCTGGCAATAGCGCTCGTCGCCAGCGCTGCGGCGCCGACGGTGACGGCGCTGGTCGCGGCCCAGCTTCTCGCCGGCATTGCTGCGGGTGTCGCCATGCCGGCAATCTATGCCAGCTCCGCCGCGATTGCGCCGCCCGGTCGTGAAAGCGGGACCATCGGCGTCGTGCTGACCGGCTGGACGCTGAGCATGGTCGCCGGCGTTTCGCTGTCGGCCGTACTTGCCGACCTGGTGCATTGGCGCGCCGTGTTCGCGGCGGTCGCGGTGCTCGCAACACTCGCATTGGCCAGCCTCACGTTGACGTTGCTCAGCGACGTCAGGAAGAGCGGTCAGGCACCGACGCCGCTGGGCGCCTTGGGTATTCCCGGCATAGTGCCGCTTCTGGTCGCCTGCGCCGCCTTCATGACGGCGTTTTATGGCGTCTATGGCTATCTCGGCGATCACCTTCACAACGGCCTGGGACGGCCGGTCAGTGCCAACGGGCTGGCCGCGCTCGCCTATGGCGCCGGCTTTGGCACGGCGGCACTTCTTGACGGCGTCATCGATCGTCTGGGCGCGCGGCGGGTCATGCCGTTTGCCTATCTGCTCGTCGCGCTCGTCTATGTCGCGATTGCTGCGGCAAGTGGCAGCTTCGGCCTGATCATAGCGATGATAGCCGTCTGGGGCCTTGCCAATCATTTCGGGCTGAACGTCCTGGTGATGCGCCTATCGGCGCTCGACCCTGCGCGCCGCGGCACGATCATGGGTTTGAACAGCGCGGTGACCTATCTCGCGGTGTTCGTCGGCACCACGGCGTTCGGGCCGCTTTATTCCACGTTCGGGTTTGCGGCATCGGCGGTGGTTGCAGCCTTGCTCATGCTGATCGCTGCTGCGGCAGTGGCGTGGCGTTCGCCGAAGCTATAGCGCAGCAAGGCTTGCGTCTCGGCCCGGTCCTTCGATAGATGCTCGTTGGATGGACAATACAACGCTTGAGACAACCGCCAATCCCTTGCCGCACGAGCTGGCTTTTCTTGGAGAGCGGCTTGCGGCGTTCAACGACAGCGATGTCGGCGCCTCCGGCAGGAAGACATTGGCCGTGTTCGTGCGCGATGAGCACGGCGCGATTGTCGCCGGCATCTCGGGATACACCGCCTGGGGCTGGCTCTATGTGCAATGGCTCTGGGTCGATGAAAAGCTGCGCGGCCAGCGCATGGCCGGCCGGATGCTCGAGGCAGCCGAGAGGGAGGCGATGGCGCGCGGCTGTCACGGCGCCTGGATCGACACGTTCAATCCCAAGGCCGCCAAGGCCTATGAGCGCCAAGGTTATCGACCGTTCGGTGCGCTCGCCGACTTTCCCATTGGCCGAAGCCGTATCTTCCTGCAGAAGAAATTGGTGGCTTAACTAGCCGGCAAGGCGTCCGCCGCACATCGGCTGTGGCACGCCGGTCGTGCTGGGGAAGCTGATCGGCAAGCCCCTAAGCACGCGCACAGCCAGGAAGGCAAAACACTCCGCCTCCACCGCGTCGCCCTTCCAGCCAAGCGCCTCCGCCGGCACGGCTTCGACGCCGGCGCGGCTGGCAAGCATGGCCATGATCGTTGGGTTGTGGCGACCGCCACCGCTGACCACCAGCCGCTTCGGCCGGCGCGGCAGAAGATCGAGCGCCTTGCCGACCGCGGCCGCGGTGAAGGCCGTCAGCAGGGCAGCGCCATCCTCGGCATTCATCCCGTCCGCCATCGAGGCGCCGAAATCGAAACGGTCCAGCGATTTCGGGTATGGCTTGGTCAAGTACGGGTGCTGCAGGAGCTTGGCCAACCGTGCCTCATCGACCGTCCCGACGCGAGCCAGCGCGCCGTCGCGGTCCATTTCGCCAAGCCCCTTCGACTTGATGAAGTCGTTCAGCGGCGCGTTGGCGGGTCCGGTATCGAAAGCGATGACATTGTCCTTGCCGTCCCACCAGGTGATGTTGGCGACGCCGCCGAGATTGAGCACCGCCGTGTCGCCGCTGGCGTCGGCTTCGCGCAGCAGCGCGGCGTGATAGGCCGCCGACAGCGGCGCGCCCTGGCCGCCGGCGCGCATGTCGGCCGAGCGGAAGTCATAGGCGACCTTGGTGCCCAGGATGGCATGCATCAGCTCGCCATCACCGAGCTGGCGACTCTGGCCCAGTCGGCCTACTTGCGGGGCACGGTGCAGCACGGTCTGGCCATGAAAGCCGACGACGCCGATGTCGGCCATGGTCAGGCCGTGGCTTTCGACAAGATCCTTGACCGCCGCAGACTGGGCGCGCGTCAGCGCTTCCTCTGCCTCGTGGAAGATTGCCGGTTCCGGCCCGGTGAAATTCCAGTTCCTTGCCTGCCTAAGCGTCTCTTCCAGCAAGGTCCGGATCGACTGCGGGTAGGGGGCCAGCGTGTAGGTGCCGAAATCCGCGATCCGCTCGCCGTCGGTCTTGATCAGCGCGACGTCGATATTGCCGTCCAGCACGGTGCCGGTCATCAAGCCGACGGCCCACATTGGTTCGCCATTTTTCATGATTGTCAGGCTCCGTTGACGAGATCGCCGACCGCTTGGCGAAGCGCTGCGATCCCGCTGTTGAAATGACGTGTCGGATGGATCCGGTTGGTGAGCAAGGTCCACGCTCTGCTTTTGTCGAAGTCGACCCAAAGCCCGGTGCCGGTGAAGCCGGTATGCCCGATGGTTTCGGGGCTGCACAGCCGGCCGCCGGACCAGCCTTCGTAGGGTCGCTCCCAGCCATGGGTGCGGGTTGCCGACAAGGGCGTGCGCATCAGCGCTATCGAGCGCTGCGACGCGCCGGTCCCGTCCAGCAGCCCTCGCGCAAAGTCGAGGACCGAAGCTGCCGTTCCGAACAGCCCGGCGTGACCGGCCCCTTGCAATGCCGAGCAATTGTCGTCGTGGACCTCGCCTGACAGCACGCGATAGCGCCATGTGCAATCTTCTGTGGCCGCCGCTTGACCCGGTTCGGCGGAGAACGCGAAGCCCGGACCGGGATCCATGTCGCGAATGGTCTTGCCGGACAGGCGCTCCAGGACGAAGCCGAGCAGAATGAAGTTGATATCGGAATAGACCGGCTCCCCGACCTGCCACTCGCGCTGCAAGACAAAGGCGCGCAACAGCTCGGGGTCACGCCCATAGGTGTAGATCGGCGCGACGGCGGGAAACGGTGTCTGATGGCCGAGACACTGGCGAAACGTCACCGTCCGCTCCCAGGCTTTTTCGTCATATTGGCGAAGGTCGGGCAGGACCGAAATCAGCGGCGCCTCGAGGTCGATGACGCCTTCTTCCGCCAGTGCCAATATACGCGGCGTGCTGAAGATGATTTTTGTCAGGGATGCCAGATCGAACCAGGTTTCGGCATGCATCGGCCGCACCTTCGGCACCCGCTGGGCCGAGCCGATTGCCCGGACGACGCGTTGGCCGTCCCGGTCGACCATGCCGAGCACCCCGCCGGGAATGCGCGACGCAGCCACCGCCGCTTCGAGTGGGGCAAACGCCCGGTCGAAAAGATCATGGTCGATCAATTGCGGCCTCCGTCTGAAAAGCAGCGATCCGTCCCACTCCCTCTGGCCTTGCATCCGTCTGGGCGACAATCATCACACTTCCACCCGTACTCTATGATCCGGCCCGAACTGCTGCCATTTGGCCGGGCCCGGCTCAAATCCCAGCGGACGCACGAGCGAGGGAACCTGGCGCGTGTCCAGCTCGAAACGTTCATGCCGCCGGTCTATGGTGGGAACGGCCGCGATAAGCTGTTTGGTATAGGAGTGCTTCGGCTCCGAGAGCACCAATCTGGCATCGCCGATCTCGACGATCTGGCCGGCATAGATGACCGCGATGCGATGGGCGATCCGCTCGACCACAGCCATGTCATGCGAGATGAACAGATAGGCCAGCCCGAATTCACTCTGCAGCTCGATCAAAAGCTCCAGCACTCTGGCCTGCACCGATACGTCGAGCGCCGAAACCGCTTCGTCGAGGACGACAACGGAGGGATTGAGCATCAGCGCACGGGCAATGCACAGCCGTTGGCGTTGGCCGCCGGAGAATTCGTGCGGATAACGCTGCAGGCTGTTTTCCGGCAGGCCGACGCGGTTCAGCAGCGCGGCCATTTTCGCTCGCGTCTCAGCAGTTATCCGCCCGCCCGTGGCGATCACCGGTTCCGCAAGAATGCTTTCGATGGCGAGCCTGGGATTAAGCGAGCCATAGGGATTCTGGAACACCATCTGCACGGGAAGGGCGCTCTGCCCGGCGGCGGCCTTGCGCGTGCTGGCCAAGATTGTGCCGCGCGTCGAGCGCACCAGCCCCAGAATCGCACGGGCGGCGGTGGATTTTCCGGAACCGCTCTCGCCGACGACGGCCAATGTTTCGCCCGGCATCAAGTCGAAATCCACACCGTCCACCGCATGCACGGCACCGCTGGCGCGGCTGAAAAAGCCACCCTTGACGGGAAATCGCACCACGAGGCCATCGACCTTCAGCGCCGGCTCGGTAGCTTTTTGCTTTTCGCGTTGCATGTCTTTGCGTGTCGCACTGCCGCCGGCGAAATGCGGCACCGCATGAAGCAGATGCCGCGTATAGGGATGCTGCGGATCGTCCAATATCTGGTTCAGCGCGCCTTGCTCGACAGCTTCTCCGCTTTGCATCACCATCACCTTGTCGGCGATACCTGCAACCAAGCCGATATCGTGGGTGATGAAGATCATCGACATCCCGGTTTCCTGCTTCAACTCGGCGAGCAACGCCATGATCTGCGCCTGCACCGTAACATCCAGCGCCGTCGTTGGCTCGTCGGCAATGAGCAGGCGCGGGTTGCAGGCGAGCGCCATGGCGATCATCACCCGCTGCAGCATGCCGCCCGAAAGCTGGTTGGGCGTGTATTTCAGCCGCCGTGCTGCGTCGGGAATGCGCACACGGTCGAGCGCGTCCTTGGCCGCCGCCGTCGCTTGCCGGCCGGTCAGGCCGCGATGCAGGCGAAACGACTCCTCGATCTGCCTGCCGATGGTCAGCACCGGATTGAGCGAGGTCATCGGCTCCTGGAAGATCATGCCGATTTCGCCGCCGCGGATCTTCGTCAGCTGCGGCTCGGCCGCGGCGGTCAGGTCGAACATGCTGCCGTCGGCCCGCTTCAGCTTGATCGAGCCCGCGGTGATGCGGCCGCCGCCATAATCGACAAGGCGATTGATCGAGAGCGCCGTCACCGATTTGCCCGAGCCGCTTTCGCCGACGATGGCCAGCGTTTCGCCGTCAGCGAGATCGAAGCTGACGCCGCGCACGACCTCATTGGCTGACGGCTTTCGGCCGAAGCCGACGCGCAAACCGCTGACGGACAGCAGCGGGATCATGCGATCGATCTCCGCGTCTTCGGGTCGAGCACATCGCGCAACGCATCGCCGAGCAGGTTGAAACCGAGGATGCTGATCATGATCGCCACCCCCGGGAAGATCATCAACCAGGGAGCCGTCTCCATCAGGTTGCGGCTGTCGCTCAGCATCAGGCCGAGCGACGCGGCGGGCGGCTGCGTGCCGAGCCCGAGGAAGCTCAAGCCGGCTTCGGTGAGCAGGGCCCAGGCCAGCGCCAGCGTCACCTGAACGGTCAACGGCGCGACCAGATTGAGCAGCAGATGCCGTGTCACGATGTAGCTCGAGCTGCTGCCGAATGTGCGGGCCGCGTCGACGAACTCACGCGCCTTGAGCGACAGAGCCGGGCCGCGCACCACGCGCGTGAAGATCGGCGTGTAGACGATGGCAATGGCGACGACACTGGTCCAGGTTCCCGGTCCCGCAACCGCGACGATCAGCAGCGCCAGCAGGATCGCCGGGAATGCCAGCAGCACATCCATGATGCGCATCACCAGGCCGTCCCAGCGGCGCCCGAACCAGGCTGCCGCCAGCCCGAGCACGGTGCCGGCCAGTGTCGCGAAGGCGACCGAAAAGAAGGCCACGAGGAAGGACTGGCCGATCCCGGTCATCAGCCGGCTTGCGACATCGCGGCCGAACAGGTCCGTGCCCATCCAGTAAGTGCTGTCAGGCGCATGCAGCCGCTCGACCCGGTGCTGCGTCAGCGGATTGTCCGGCGTCAGCCCCAGCATGCCAAGTACGGCAAGCAGCAGATAAAGCGCAACGATGGCACCGCCGATGCGGCCGCTGGTGTGCGCAAGTATGGCCCGCAATGTCGCCATCAGTGCTCGCTTAGCCGAATACGCGGGTCGAGCGCGACATAGGCGAGGTCGACGAGGAGATTGACGATCATGAAGCTGAAGGCGATGAACAGCACGCTTCCCTGCACCAGCGCATAGTCGCGCTGCAGGATGGCGTCCAGCACCATGCGGCCGAGACCGGGCAGCGCATAGATCTGCTCGACGATGACTGCCCCGCCCAGGAGATAGCCGAACTCTATGCCGCTCAGCGTCACGACCGGGATGAGCGCATTGGGCAAAGCATGCCGCCAGATGACGCCGCGCGCCGAGACGCCCTTGCTGCGCGCGGTCCTGACGTAATCGTCGCTCAGCACGTCGAGCATCGCCGAACGCGATATACGGGTGACCGACGCCGCGAAGGCGAAACCGAGCGTGACGGCCGGCAGCAACAGCTGGCCGATATTGCGCAGCGGATCCCGCCACAGCGGCGAAAACTCGCCCATCGCCGGCAAAACGCCAAACCCCGCCGACAGCGTGTAGATGATCAGCAGTGCAAGGACGAAGTTCGGCGTCGATTGTCCGATCATTGCGACAACGCGCACGCCGAGATCGGAAAGCTTCTCATTGTGGGTGGCGGCAAAGATCCCGGCCGGCATGCCGACGACAAGGGCGATGATCATCGACAGCAGCGCAAGCTCCAGCGTCAGCGGGAAGCGTTCGAGGATGACGCCGAGCACCGGCCTGCCATAGGTGGACGAAATGCCGAGATTGCCTTGGAAAAGACCAAGCAGCCAGCGCCAGTACTGGATGAACCAGGGCTGGTCGATGCCGAAATAGGCCGCAAGCGCGTCGCGCTGAGGAGGCGTCAGCAGGCCGGCTTCGGTTCCCAGCATTGCCGTGATCGAATCGCCCGGAACCATCCGGATCGCCAGGAACACCACGATGGACACGCCAAGCAGGACGAGAGGGAAGGTCGCCAGTCGCCGCATCAGATAGTTCACGCGAATAATATCCTCTCGTCCGGCATCGAAGCAGCTACTGGATCGTCACCTTGGCGAGGCTGAACAGCGAACCTGTCGGCACCGGTTCGAATCCTGCGATATTCTTCTGCTGGGCCGTGTAGCTGTAGGACGTGTAGAGCCAGATCCAGGGCGACATCTCAGTGATGTGCTTCTCGAAGTCGGCGAAGATCGCTTTGCGCGCCGCCGGGTCGGTCTCGGTGCGGCCCTTCTGCATAAGGCTGTCCAGCGTATCGTCGATATAGTTCGCCACCTTCTGCAGATTGCCGGTCTTGGTCCAGTAGCGGTTGTACATAGTGTAGGGATCGGCCCTGCCGCCGTTCAGCGCGACGGCCATGTCGAAATCGCCCTTCAGCCAGGCATCGACATAGACGTTGAGCTCCATCATCTTGATATCGAGCTTGACGCCGATTTCGGCGAGTTGCGACTGGATCACCTGGGCTTCCGCCGCTGCTGTCGGCGGCTCGCCGGTGGCGCCGATCACGGTCGCCGAAAAGCCGTCGGCATAGCCGGCCTCGGCCATCAACTGCTTGGCCTTGTCAATGTCGCGCTTATAGCAGAACAACTGGTTCGGATCGGTCGCCAGCGCCGGGATGGTCAGCGGGCCGGTGACCTTGCCTTCGCCGAGCGAGGCGGTGTCCAGCACTTCCTGCCGGTCGATGGCGCAGGAGATCGCCTGACGCACCTTGAGTTCGGTCATCGGCTTGCGGGACGGATTGAGCTGCAGCACGTGATAGGCAAGCACCGGCACGCGGTTCAACTGCAGGCTGGCCTCCTTGGGCACCAGCGTGGCGACAAGCGGATCGTTGAGCAGGGCAAAATCGATCTGCTTGGTGCGCATCGCCGCCAGGATCGCCGTCTCGTCCGGCAGCACGCTGATCTCGATGCCGTCGACACCGGTCGCGCCGCCCGCCCAATCCTTGTTGGCGACAAGCACTTCCTTGGAATTCGGATCCCACTTTTCGAGCTTGAACGGACCCGAGCCGACCGTCGTCGTGCCGATCGAGCCGGCCTTGATTTCGCTTGCCGGGACGATCGCGGCATTGACGTCGCTCATCGCCGTCAGGATCGGCACATCCGGCTGCGAGAGATGGAACACAACGGTGGCTGGATCGGGTGTGTCGATGCTGGCGATCGAAAGAAAGTTGGCGCGGGCGGCCGCACCGGTCTTCTCGTCGAGTATGCGCTCGAAGGATGCCTTGACGTCGGCCGAGGTCACGGCGGCGCCGTTCTGGAATTTTGCTTTCGGATTGAGCCTGAAGCTCAGCTCCTTGCCGTCCGCCGAGAACTGCCAGGAGTCGGCAATCGCGGGCGTGATCTGCAGATTGGCGTCGAGCCGTACCAGCGGTTCATAGATCAGCTCCAGCAACCGCAGCGAGGAGAATGCCGTCTGCTTGTGCGGATCAAGACCGGTGGCGTCCTGCGACCAGGCCATGTGCAGCGTCGCCGCACTCGCCTGCACCGGTGCCGCGGCAATGGCCAGCATTGCCGCAAGCGTCATCCCGGAAAGCAGTTTCTTGCCAATGTGCCGTACCATTGTCGTCTCCCATTATTGTTAAACCTGATGCCTTGCAGTTCCCCGGACCGCTTCAAAGGGACACACGCCCCGGAACATCGGCCCAGCATCCATGCGGTCTTACACCGTCTTTTCGCCTATCGCCTTGCGCAGGAAACCTCCCGCATTGGCAAGCGCCGTACGTGCTTCTTCGACGCCCATGCCGGTGATCGTCACCAGGATTGCCAGTTTTACGTCATTGCCGGTCTGGTCGAGTGCCTGTCGTGCCTGCTGCGCCGCGCAGCCGGTCGTCTGCATCACGATCCTGACCGCCCTGGCGATCAGCTTCTTGTTGCTTGGATTGAGGTCAACCATCAGGTTCTGATAGCTCTTGCCGATGCGGATCATGCTGGCGGTCGACAGCATGTTGAGCACCAGCTTTTGCGCGGTTCCCGATTTCAGTCGGGTCGAGCCGGTGAGGACCTCCGGTCCAACCACCGGAGAGATGGCAATATCGGCAATTCCGGCAATGGTCGATCGCGGATTGCAGGACAGCGCCACGGTGGTGGCTCCCACCTGCTTGGCATAGGTCAAGCCGCTGATGACATAGGGTGTGCGTCCGCTGACAGCGATGCCGACCACCACGTCGCCGGCGGTCAGCTTGATGTCCTGCAGCGCCTTTATTCCCTGCTTCGGATCGTCCTCCGCGCCTTCCGCGGAGTGCACCAGCGCGTCGACGCCGCCGGCGATCAGGCCCATCACCATGTCCTCGGGCACGCCGAAGGTCGGCGGACATTCCGAGGCGTCGAGGACGCCAAGCCGGCCGCTCGTGCCCGCGCCCATATAGACAAGGCGTGCACCTTTCTGGAACGCGCTCACGATCCGGTCCACGGCCGCAGCAATGTCGGGAATGACCTTCTCGACGGCTGCCGCAACGCCTTTGTCCTCGTCATTGATCTTGCGCAGCACCTCGAGGGTCGGCAACAGATCGATGTCTATCGTCTTCGGATTCCGGTCCTCGGAAACCAATCGCTCCAGCTCCGACATCAACCCGTGTTCGACCACTTGCTTGCTTTCAATCTGCTGTGAGCAGGAATGTGATGCGGTGCCAGCCGACGTCCAGTGCCCGCAGCCGGCGACCGGCAACTTGCTTCTGCTTGGTTAACTTTTTAGAATTCGATATTCCTCGTGTCAACGGATTCTAGGAATATAATATTCCTTCAGGCAGGAGCACTATCGCTGACACAGGGATTTCCTAGCCAGGATTATGGCTCCCGAAACCGCATCGCCATCGGCCGGCTTCAGACGTCGGCGGACGTCGGGAGCGAGCCATGGCTCTAGCGGGCTGGACAGACCGCCGAGCAGCGTAACCCGCGGCGCGCCCTTTTCGAACAGCACCCGCACGAACGTGTCGACCTGCTCGGCAGCACCTTGCACGATGCGCCGTCCGGCCGGATCGCCCTGGTCGGCGTGGCGGATCACCATCGGCGCCAAGGCGGCATAGTCGGTCGCGCTGGCGCGGTCCATCCAGGCCACCGCCTCGAACGGATCGTCCCTGAAGCGCTGCATCACCTCGGTCAGCAGCGCCGTCCGCTCATGCCGGCCGTCATGGGCACGCAAGGCAAGCTGCACTGCCTTTAGTCCGAGATCGGCGCCGCTGCCCTCGTCGGAAATCGGAAAACCGTAGCCGCCGACGCGCAGGTCGCGCCCTTCGACAAAGCCGAGCCCGATCGAACCGGTCCCGGCTATGACGATGGCGCCGTCTTGACCCGAATGAGCGCCAAGGCAAGCCGCGACTCCGTCGCTGACGAAGTCGATGCTCGCAAAGCGATGTTCGATGCCACGAAACGCCTCGAGCGCACCCTTGCGGCCGATGCCGGCAAGACCGATGCCGGCGCGGATCCTGGCGATTTCCACCGCCGCGAACCCTGCCTCTTCGATCGCCGCGCCAAAGGCTTTGGCAATCGAGGCCCAGGCCGCCTCTATACCGAGCCGCGTTGTCGCCGGGCCCGACAGGCCTTGCCCGAGCACAGTTCCTGCCTCGTCTTCGATACGCGCCCGGCAGCCGGTTCCGCCGCCATCGACGCCCAGGAAATAATGCGGAGACACCGCGCCGGCACTCATCCACTTATCCGCTCGATCTGGGCGCCACACAGGCGGAGCTTGCGGTCCAGCTGCTCATAGCCACGGTCGAGGTGGTACACCCGGTTGATCGTTGTCTCGCCTTCGGACACCAGGGCCGCCAGCACCAGCGAGACGGAGGCGCGCAGGTCGGTCGCCATCACTTGCGCGCCCTTCAGCTTCTCGCCTCCGCGCACCAGCGCCATGGTGCCTTGCAGCTTGATATTGGCGCCGAGCCGCATCAGTTCGGGCACATGCATGAAACGGTTCTCGAAGATCGTCTCGCGCAACAGCGAAGCGCCCTCGGCACAGCACATTAACGCCATGAACTGCGCCTGAAGATCGGTCGGAAAGCCCGGATAGGGCTCCGTCGTCACGTCGACCGCCTCGAGTGGCCCGTCTCTCGACACGATCAGCCCGCGGTCGCCCGGCCATATTTTCACACCGGCTGCTTCGAGCAGCTGGACGACGGATGCCATGTGCTCGAGCCGCGCGTGGGTCAGCTCGAGCTGACCGCCGGTGATAGCCGCTGCGACGGCATAGGTGCCGGCCTCTATCCGGTCCGGGATGATGTCGTGCGTGGCGGCGCGCCAGTCTGTGCTGCCCGCGATCAGGATGCGGTGCGTGCCGGCGCCCTCGATCCGCGCGCCCATGGCGTTCAGGCAGGCGGCAAGATCGGCCACCTCCGGCTCGCGGGCCGCGTTGAGGATCTCGGTCTCGCCGTGTGCAGTCGTCGCCGCCATCATCGCAGTTTCGGTCGCGCCGACCGACGGCGAGCTCAAAACGATGCGCGCGCCTTTCAGTCCGCCCGGCGCAGACGCGACGATCAGCCCGTTTTCGATGGCAATGTCGGCGCCAAGTGCCGCAAGCGCGGCGACATGCATGTCGACCGGCCGTGCGCCGATCGCGCATCCGCCAGGCAGCGAGACCCGGGCATGGCCGAAGCGGGCAAGCAGCGGACCGAGAACCAGCACCGTCGCGCGCATGCGCCTGACTGTGTCGTAGCTTGTCTCCCTAGAGACGGCAGCACTGGCATCGATTGTGGCGGCATGCGCCGATCTGGTGACTTCAGCCCCATGAAGCCCGACGACGCCAAGCATGTTGTCGACATCGGTCACCTCAGGCAGGTTGGTCAGCTGCAGCGGGTGGGGGCTGAGCAAAGCTGCCGCTATTTGCGGCAAGGCCGCGTTCTTGGCGCCGGAGATCGTCACCGCGCCCTCAAGCCTGTGCCCGCCGACGATCCGCAATCTATCCATGGCTCTGCCCTAATCCAAGGTGTCGGCGAGTCTACGCGCTTGCAGGCGATCTTTCATGTCCGAATTCCCGTGCATGTCCGAATCGTTGGTGTGGGCGAAAGGCTAGGCCGAAACCGCACGGATCGAGATTTGATAGATCATTCTTGGCTGTCAATCAGGAACGGAATAATTTATTCCTTGGCTTGGCATTGTCGATGACTGGCAACAGGGGAACGCATGTCCGTCCTGAAGAAGATCGAGGCCAAGCTCGAGATCATGGCGCCCGGCGATCGCGAGATCGGGCGGTACATCGTCGACAATCCCGACCAGATGCTGCGCCTGTCGACGGCGGCGCTCGCCGCCGAAATCGGCCGCAGTCAGTCGAGCGTCGTCAAGTTCAGCCAGAAGCTCGGCTATGCAAGCTATCAGGAGCTCAAGCTCGCCGTCAGCGAGGCCAAGTCGCAGGAATGGCACGTGCCGGCCGGCATGATCCACGGTTCGATCGAGGTCGGCGACAGCTATCTGGTCATCTTGCGCAAGCTGATCGGCAGCAAGCTCTTGTCGATGCAACAGACCGTCGCAGCCAACACCGAGCAGGAAATCGGCAAAGCCCTCGAAGCGTTGAACGGGGCGCGCCGCATTCATCTGGCCGGCGTCGGCGCATCCTCGCTCGTGGCGCGCGATTTCTCCTACAAGCTGATGAAGCTCGGCCGCAACGTGCTGCACGACAGCGACAGCCATGTGCAAATGGCCAATGTCTCGACGCTTGGACGAGGCGACGTGCTGTTCGCGCTCTCCTATTCCGGGGCGAGCATCGAAACCCTGCGGATAGCCGAACTGGCTCGCAAACGTGGCACCACCGTGATCGCCGTCACTGGACTTCGCGACAATCCGCTGAGCCGCGTTGCCGACATTCGCCTCCACACGATCGCCGATGAAGAGCGCGCGCGCTCTTCGTCGATAACCGCGCGCGACGCACAACTGACGCTCACCGACCTGCTGTTCATCCTGCTCGTGCAGAAGCAGCCTGACGCCAACGAATACGTCCACAACAGCGAACTGGCCGTCTCGGTACTGAAGGCTTAGTCGTTGGACGCATCTCACCCGCTCTCCTTGAGCCGCGCGTCTATTAGCGGCCCAGAAGGTTGCGCTCGACTGTCTTGAGATGGGCGAGCATCGCCTGGTTGGCGCTTTCCGGGTCGCGGCGCAGCAATGCGTCCAATATTGTCTGATGCTCGTCGCAATAAACGCGCCTGCGCTCCTCCGAGAATGAGCGCTTTTTCATTTCGAACCACGGCGATTGGTTGCGGATCGTGCGCATGAGATTGTGAATCTCTTTCAGGAAGTCATTGCGGCAGCAGGCGAAGACGCAGTGATGGAACTCGGCGTCCCAATGCTCGAAGTCCGGCATGTCCTCGGCAGCGCATGCGGTCTGATGCGCTTCGCGAACCGCGTTTAGTTCCGCCATGCTGGCATTTGTGGCGGCGAAGGCCGCCGCCGCTGGCTCCAGCAACTGCCTGATCTCCATCATGTCGGCGGGGCTGGTGCCTTCCATCCGCGTGACCGTCGCCGCGATGGAATCGGGATTGGTCGCAGTCAGAAAAGTGCCGCGCCCGACATGCCGGACAACCGTTCCGTCCTCCTCCAGGAAGCCGACGGCACGACGCACCGTATTGCGCGCCACGCCGAACTCGGCCGCAAGGTCGCGCTCGGGCGGCATCCGCCCGTCCTGAAGCCACTCGCCGGCCGAAATCCGTTTTTTCAGCACAGTGGCGATGTCGTTGGCGACGAGCTTGGGCATTTGTTGAGAGCTTTTAATCTGATCCAATGTTGAACCAATACTATCAGCCGGCGCCCTGCCGGTCCAGTACCTGATGAGGTCAAGGCCCGATTTACCGCGACAAGTGACGAAAACCCTCTTGCAGCCTAAACCAATCGGCGATAGCGTGTAACGAAAGAGCTTATATTGGCTCATAAAAGGTTCAGGGAGGAACGAATGAAGGTCGCGACGTTTTCGATTGCAGGCGAACGTCGCGTCGGCGTTGTCGATGTCGACAATCAGTCGGTCGCCCCCTTCGATATCCCTGTTGACCAGGCGCTGTCTGGCGTGCTGGCGCTGTTGCGGCGCAACGGCGCCGGGATGCCGCGCACGCTGTCGCCGGTTCCGCTGGCGCAGGTCGAGCTCGAGGCGCCGATACCTTTGCCTGCCCGCAACATCTTTTGCGTCGGCAAGAATTATTATGAACACGCCCACGAGTTTGCCCGCAGCGGCTTCGATTCGAGCGCCGGTGCCGGCGCCATTCCGCAACATCCGATCATTTTCTCGAAGGTCCCCGAATCGGTCGTTGCAACACATTCGAACGTGCTGATCGACCCTTCCATATCGATTGCGATCGATTATGAGGCGGAACTGGCGGTCATTATCGGCAAGGGCGGACGCGGCATTTCGAAAGCCGAGGCTTACGATCACGTCTGGGGTTATACGATTGTCAACGACGTCACTGCCCGCGACCTGCAGGGAAAATATAGCCAATGGCTAATCGGTAAGTCGCAGGATACGTTTTGCCCGATGGGGCCATGGGCGATCACCAAGGATGAGCTCGACCTGGAAAACGCTTCGGTACGTTGTTTCGTCAATGACGACCTCCGCCAGAATTCCAAAATATCGCTGCTCATCTTCGATATTCCGACGATCATATCGACGCTTTCGCAAGGCATCACCTTGAAGCCGGGCGACATCATCGCCACCGGCACGCCGGTCGGTGTCGGCATCGGCTTTGATCCGCCGAAATATCTCAAAGCCGGCGACATTGTGCGGGTCGAGATCGACGGCATCGGGACGCTGGAGAACCGGATCGTGGAGCGGGTGCAATGACAACTGTCACCGTCGGTCCGATTGTCGCGGAAGTCGCCGGCGAGGGCGAGCCGGTGGTGATGATCCACGGTCTCGGCGGAACCTCGAACATGTTCCAGCCGCAGCTGGAGGCGCTCTCGGCCTACCGGGTCATCCGCCTCGACCTGCCTGGATCCGGCCGCTCGCCGCGGCCGCTCGATCCATTGACGATCGAGCTAATGAGCGACGCCGTCATCCGCGCCATGGCGGGCATGGGCGTCACCCGGGCGCATTTCGTCGGCCACTCCATGGGCACGATCGTCTGTCAGTTGGTCGCAGCGATGCAGCCGTCGCTGGTCAGGTCGCTGGTTTTGTTCGGTGCTCTCGCCGAGCCGGCCGAGGCGACGCGGCAAGGCCTTGCCAACCGGGCGCGATTGGCGCGATCGGGCGGTATCGCCGACATCGCCGACCAGATCGTCACCAATGCGCTGTCGGCACATACCAGGGAAACCTCGCTGGCCGCCGTCGCCTTCGTGCGCGAATCCATCACCAGGCAGGACCCGGAAGCCTATGCCCGCACCTGCGAAGCCCTGGCCAAGGCGACGGCTGTGGATACGCGCCGGATTTCAGCGCCGACCCTTTTGGTTACCGGCGACGCCGATACGGTCAATCCGATGAGCGTCGGCCAGGCGCTTGCCGACAGGATAAAGGGAGCGATATTCTTGTCTTTCGATCGGTGCGGACATTGGGCCACGGTGGAGTGCCCTCGCGAAAGCAGCCAAAGGCTCGCCGATTTTTTGAGACGCGTTGATAGGTGAGGATCGGAATTCGGGCGTAAAAACAGTGCGCTCGACAGTTTGGGAGGTTTTCTGATGGCAGACGACGGCTGGAACGGAAACGGTCCGGGCAGCACGCTCTTTACCAATGTGCGCGTGCTCGATGCGACCGGCGAATACCCCTACACCGGCGAAGTGCTGGTTCAGGGCAACCGTATCAAGCAGATCACCAAGGGCTCGTCGCGTTTCGGCTCGCCGGCTGTGTCGTCCTCCTACAGCGGCTTGTCAGGCGGTGTCACAACGATCGACGGCATGGGCGCGACGCTGATGCCGGGCATGATCGACGCGCATCTGCATCTCTCCTGGAACAACGCGCCCGGCATCGACCCGATCCAGATGATGGAGGTGGAAGAGCACATGCTGGTCACCATGGAGATGGCCAAGCTGGTACTCGACGCCGGCTTCACTGCCGGCCGCGGCGCCGCAGCCGCCAAGCCGCGGCTCGACGTGGTGTGCAAGAAATTCATCAATCAGGGGCGTTTTCCCGGACCGCGTTACCTCGCCGCCGGTCCCGAGATCACGACGGTCGGCGGCCTCGGCGATTCCGCGCCTTCGCACATTCCGCATGAAGGCCTCAATCTCGGCATCGTCGTCTCAGGTCCCGAGGAAATCCGCCGCACGGTGCGCCAGCTGATCAAATACGGTGTCGATTCCATCAAGCTCAATCTGTCAGGCGAAAGCATCACCGGCATGGGCGCCGAAGAAACGCCAATGTCGGAGGAAGAGGTCGCCATGGCCGCCTCCGAGGCGCGCTGCCGCAACAAGGTGCTGTCGGCACATGCGCGCTCATCCGGCTCGGTCAAGCAGTGCGTCCGTCATGGCATCCAGAACATCTACCACGCTTCGTTTGCCGACGAGGAAGCTCTGGACATGCTCGAGGCGGCCAAGGACAAGCATTTCGTGGCCCCCGGCATCGCCTGGCTGATCAACACCGCGCGCCATGCCGAGCAATGGGGCATCAAGCCTGGTTCGCCGCTTTCGCTCGAATATGAGCGTGAGCTCGAAATGTGCATCGAGACGATGAAGAAGATGCATCGACGCGGCATCCGCGTCTGCATCGGTGGCGACTACGGTTTTGCCTGGACGCCGCAAGGCACCAACGCCAAGGACATCCAGACCTTCGTCGAGATGCTTGGCTTCTCGCCGATGGAGGCAATCCAGGCCGGGACCAAATATGGCGGACAGATCATGGGGATGGGCGACGAGCTCGGCATGATCAAGGAAGGTTATCTCGCCGATCTGCTGTTGATCGACGGCGACCCGATATCGGACGTGCGCATCCTGCAGGACAAGAACCGCATCCTCGCCATCATGAAGGACGGCAAGTTCCACAAGGCGCCGCGCTTGAATGAGCAGCGCCGCCGGCTGACCGCATGAGCATTCTGGACCGGCCATCTTCGCCCGACATTTCGCGGCCTAAGACTTCGGGGCTCGAGATTTCTGGCGGCGGCATGACGCGCAGACAGGCGTGGGGTCTTTTCTGGCTCCTCGCAGCTGCCGTCATTGCATGGCTGGTCTTTGCCGTCTGGCCGGACTGGCTGAACGCCATCCTGATTTCCAAGAAGGCATTCGTCAGCGCCATCCTCAACGGCATCACCCTGGCTGGCCTTTATTTCCTGGTCGCCAGCGGCTTTACCCTGATCTTCGGCCTGATGCGCAACGTCAACCTGGCGCATGGCTCGCTCTATCTGCTTGGCGCCTATATCGGCTATGAGGTGGCGAACCGCACCGGCTACTGGCTGCTGGGTGTCGCCGCGGGCTTTATCGTTCTGGCCCTTGTCGGCGTCGTCATGCAGATCTTCGTCTTCCGGCGACTGGAAGGCGACGACCTTCGCCAGACCCTGGTCAGCATCGGTATCTCGATCGTCGCCGCCGACCTGATGCTGGCGGTCTGGGCCGGCGGCACCTATCAGATCCCGGTGCCGGAATGGCTCGACGGTGCACTGACCTTACCGGTGGTCACGGCCGTGCGGTCTAACGGCGTCTCGGTGTTTCTCACCTACCCGCTTTATCGCGTCGTCGTGCTGGCGGCTGCGATCGTTATCGGCATCGGCCTTTGGCTGATGCTGCACAAGACGCGCGTCGGCATGATGGTCCGCGCCGGCGTCGACGACCGCGCCATGCTGTCGGCCTCGGGCGTCAACGTACACGCGGTCTTTGCTATCGTCTTTGCCGTCGGCGCCGGGCTTGCCGGCTTTGCCGGCGTCGTCGGCGGCTCGGCATTGTCGGTTGCGCCCGGCGAGGACGTCCGCTATCTCCTGGCCTCGCTCGTCGTCGTCATCGTCGGCGGCATGGGTTCGATTACCGGTGCTGCAATCGGCGCGCTGCTGATCGGCCTCGCCGAACAGATCGGCCTCGTCTATTTCCCGACCTACGGCATCGTGCTCACCTTCGTCATCATGGTGGTAGTGCTGTCGGTGCGGCCGCAAGGCATCATGGGGAAAGCGCGATGAGCCTGACCGTCGCCGTAGGCGCCGCGCCTCGACAGAACTGGCTGGAGAAGCTCGGCGCCGGTCACATCATCCTTGCCGTAGCATTGGTTCTCTACCCGCTGGTGGCATCCGATTTCTTCCTGACGCAGATCGGCGGTTATTCGCTGATCTTCGGCATGCTCGCACTGTCGCTGATGATGCTGGCCGGCTATGGCGGTATGGTCAGCCTTGCCCAGATCACTGTCGCCGGCATCGCCGCCTATGCCATCGCCATCCTCGGCGAGAACAATTCGAACGTGCTCGGCCTCGGCTGGCCGTGGTGGATCGCAGCACCCTTCGCCATTCTGGCAGCTGCGGTGGCATCGGCGCTGATCGGCTGGATCTCGGTGCGCACCGAAGGCATCTATACCATCATGATCACGTTGGCGATCGCCACCGCGACCTTCTATTTCGCCCAGCAAAACTACGCGATCTTCAACGGCCATTCCGGCTATGCCGGCATTCGCGCGCCGGTGTTCTGGGGCGTCAACTGGCGCGACCCGAAGGCCTTCTATTATCTCTGCCTGGGTTCGGCGGTGCTGTCCTACGCGGGGATACTCTACGGCGCCCGCTCGACCTTCGGCATGACCGTGCAGGCAATCCGCGACAATCCGCGTCGCATGCGCGCGCTCGGCTATCACGTCACCGCACACAAGGTCTTCGCATGGTTCCTGGCCGGCATCATTGCCGGTGTCGCAGGCGTGCTTTTGGTCTGGTTCAATGGGCGCGTTTCACCCGGCACGATCGGCGTCGATGCAGCCATCGACGTGCTGATCATCGCCGTCATCGGCGGTTTGCGCCACCCGATCGGGCCTTTTCTCGGCGCGCTCGTCGTTGTCCTGATGCAGACCTTTGCCATCGACCTTGTCGGAGCCGAGCGTTTCAACACGCTGATCGGGCTGATGTTCCTGGTGATCGTCTTCATCTCGCCGGATGGAATTCTTGGGTTGTGGGGGAGGATCAGACCGCAGCTAGCTCAGGAGTCCTTGCGTTCCGGTCCGTGACGCCGGAGCGGAATGAACTGCATCAATCAATCAAAGGGAGGAAAAAATGAGAATACATCGACGCACACTGCTTGCGCTGGCGCTTGCCACCGGGCTGACAGCTCCGTCTCTGGCGCTAGCCGCCGACGACACGATCAAGATCGGCCTGCTCGCCACTTTCGAGGGACCGTTCACGGTGCTCGGCGAAGACGGCGAGCGCGGCGCGAAGACGGCGCTCGACGAGGTCAGCGGCATGGTTGCCGGCAAGAAGATCGAAATCGTCAAAGGCTCGTCCGACGCTTCACCTGATAGCGCCGTGCGCGCTGCGCGCAAGCTGGTCGAGCAGGATGGTGTCAAGGTTTTGGTCGGCCCGCTTTCGGGCGATGAGGGCCTCGCCGTCAAGGACTATGCCAAGACCCAGCCGACCGTGACCTTCATCAATGGCACCTCGGCGGCGCAGGACACGACGCTGCGCAATCCGGCGGAAAACTTCTTCCGCTTCTCGACCGACGGCGCGCAGTGGATGGCGGGTCTCGGCACCTATGCCTTCAACGACAAAGGCTACAAGCGGGTCGCTACGGTCGCCGAGGACTATTCTTTCCCGTATACGCAGGTCTTCGGCTTCATGGCCGAGTTCTGCAAGGCAGGCGGCAAGGTGCCGTCCAAATCCTGGGTGCCGATCGGCAACAAGGATTTTTCTTCGGTTATCGCGGCCATTCCCGATGACGTCGATGCAATCTACGTCGCGCTTGGCGGCGCCGACGCCGTGAACTTCCTGACCCAGTATCAGCAGGGCGGCGGCGCGGCCCCCTTGATTGGTGGCTCGATCACCGTCGACCAGACGGTGCTGACCTCGAAGGGCAAGCTGCGCGACGTGCTGGTCGGCACGCCTTCCGCCGGACCAACCGCCGACACCAACGACGCGCCTAGTTGGAAAACTTTCGTCGAAGCCTACAAGAAGCAGCCAGGTGCCTTTCCCTCGCCGTCGCTCTTCGCCCACGGCTATTACGTCAACATGAAGGCGACATTGCTCGGTCTCGAACAGGTCGGCGGCGATGTCTCCGATGGCGGCGCCAAACTGCGTGACGCACTCTCGAAACTGTCTTTCGACACGCCGACCGGCAAGGTGTCACTGGACAAGAACCGCAACGCGATTGCCGACATCTACCTGACCGAGGTGACCGAGGGGCCGGACGGCAATCTTTTGAACAAGCTCGTCAAAGTCGTGTCGCAGGTCAACCAGACGCTGGGCATTCCCGAAGACGAGTTCACCAAGCTTGGGGCTGTCAGCCGCGACAATCCGAGCTGCCCGTAACCGCGTGGCTTGCGAATATATCCGCCCGTGACCGAAACTCTTGCCGCGAACCGTCTCCAAAGCTCCGGCGCCTTTGCGCTGGAACTCGATGGCGTTGCGCGGCATTTCGGCGCTTTGGTGGCGCTCTCCGGCATTGATATGAGGATCGCGGCTGGCGAGCGGCGCGCGGTTCTCGGGTCTAACGGCGCCGGCAAGACCACGCTGTTCAATGCAGTGACCGGCGATTTCCTGCCGACGGCTGGCCGCATCCGCTTCTTCGGCGAGGACATCACCGACTTGCCGCCGCATGAACGCATCCGGCGGGGCTTGCGGCGGACCTACCAGATCTCGCAGCTGTTCAAAGGCTTGTCGGTTCTCGACTCGATCTTTCTCGCTTGCCGCGGCGTCTCACGCCGACGGTTCTCGCTGCTCCGCCCAAAGGCCACCGACGTCAACATGGTGCAGGCGGAATCGATCCTCAATGCCGTGCATCTCGAGGCCTATCGCGACCTGCTGGTGGCGACACTCAGCCATGGCCAGCAGCGGCAGTTGGAGATCGCGCTGGCGCTGGCCGGCGCGCCACGCTTCATCCTGTTCGACGAGCCGGCGGCCGGCCTGTCGCCGACCGAGCGCCGCGACTTGGTGGCGATCCTCAATGCGCTGCCCAAGCATATCGGCTATATTATCATCGAGCACGATCTGGATGTCGCGCTGCGCGTTTCGGAATATGTGTCGATGATGCACAACGGCCGTCTGTTCAAGGAAGGCACGCCGCAAGAGATCGAGGCCGACCCGGAGGTCCAGGAGATCTATCTCGGGGGCAAGCATGGCTGAGCGCCCCGTTCCCCTCGGCCGAACGCTCCCTTCTGGCCCAGCCTCTTCCGGCAAAATAGGCAAGGCGATCCTCAAAATAGAGGATCTGCAGGTCTATTACGGCGAAAGCCATGCCCTTCAGGGCGTCTCGCTGGCGCTGGAAAGCGGCGTGCTGTCGGTGGTCGGCCGCAACGGCATGGGCAAGTCGACGCTCTGCAACACCATCGTCGGCCTGAAGCGCGCGCGCTCCGGCTCGATCCGCGTCGACGGCCGCGAGATCACTGCGCTCGAACCGCACGAGATCCATCGCCTCGGCGTCGGTTATGTGCCGCAAGGGCGGCGCGTCTGGCCAAGCCTGAGCGTTGATGAGCATCTCCGTCTCGCTGCCGGCAATCGGCGCGATGCGAGTTGGACCGTCGAACGCATCTACCAGACATTTCCGCGCCTCGCCGAGCGCCGCACCAATGGCGGCTCGCAGCTCTCCGGCGGCGAACAGCAGATGCTTGCTATCTCGCGTGCCCTGCTCAGCGACCCGAAGCTGCTGGTCATGGACGAGCCGACCGAAGGCCTTGCGCCGATCATTGTCGACCAGGTTGAGCGGATGCTCGTCACCCTGGCCGAGGAAGGTGAGATGGCGATCCTCGTCATCGAGCAGAATATCGGCGTGGCGACCGCTGTTTCCAACCAGGTCGCCATCATGGTCAACGGCCGCATCAATCGGCTGATGGACGCGGCAGCGCTCGCGGCAGACCGGGAATTGCAGCAACGGCTGCTTGGTGTCGGACGCCATGCCGACGAGACGTCCGTCACGCCGGCAGCCGCGGCACAGGCGAAGGACCAGTTGGCTGAAGTCTACCGCATCGACCGGACAGCTACCGGTTCCGAACCGATGACCCAGAATGGAACCTACCTTCCGGTCACCGAACTGCCCAACCGCTGGAACGTGCCGGTCACGGCCATGCGGCAAGCGGCTATCGAGAAGGCCGCGCCACAGGACGATTTGAAGAAGGTCTTTGCAATTCCTTTCGCCGAACGCATTGGAAGAACAGTGCTAGTCGCGGGCACTTTCGATACCAAGGGCAAGGAGTTGCGGTTCGTCGCCGACCGGCTGAAGTCCCTCGGCATTCCGGTTCGCACCGTCGACCTCTCCACCTCCGGAAAACCGTCGAGCGCCGACGTTCCCGCCATGCAGGTGGCCGGAATGCATATGCGGGGATCGGCGGCCGTTTTCACCAATGATCGCGGCGGCTCGGTGAGCGCTATGGCGGAAGCCTTCGCGCGCTGGATCGAGCGCGAGCCGCGCATTGGCGGCGTCATCTCGGCCGGCGGCTCCGGCGGCACCACGCTGGCAACAGCAGGCATGCGCGTGCTGCCCGTCGGTATCCCCAAACTGATGGTGTCGACCGTGGCAGCCGGCGATGTCGCCAAATATGTCGGCGGCGCGGACATCATGATGTTCCATTCGGTTGCCGACGTTCAGGGGCTGAACTCGATCACCGAACAGGTGCTGTCAAATGCGGCGCATGCGATGGCGGGCATGGTCGCGCAGCTGCCCAATGCCGAAGCCTGGGAAGCCAGGCGCAAGCTGGCGCGCCCGGCTGTCGGCATCACCATGTTCGGTGTCACGACGCCGGCGGTGCAGGCGGTAACCAGGCGGCTCGAAGCCGACTACGACTGTCTCGTGTTCCACGCGACCGGCATCGGCGGACGGGCAATGGAGAACCTCGGCGATTCGCGGCTGCTCTCGGCTTTCCTTGATCTGACTACCACGGAGGTGGCCGACATGATCGTCGGCGGTGTGTTCCCGGCGACTGAAGACCGCTTTGGCGCCGCAATCCGTACCGGCTTGCCCTATGTCGGCTCAACCGGCGCGCTGGACATGGTCAATTTCGGCCCGCGCGACAGCGTGCCGGAGAAATTTCGAAGCCGCAAATTCGTCATCCACAATCCGAACGTCACGCTGATGCGGACAACCCGCGACGAGAACCGCGCCTTTGGCGAATGGATCGGTGCGCGGCTCAATGCCATGAATGGCCCGGTGCGGTTCCTGTTGCCGGAGGGCGGTGTCTCGATGCTCGATGCAGCAGGCCAGCCGTTTCACGATCCGGAGGCCGACAACGCCCTGTTCGAGGCGATCGAGAAGACCGTTCGCCAGACGCCGCAGCGCCATCTCGAGCGTGTGGGTGCGAACATCAATGACGCGCTCTTCGTCGATGCGGCGGTCAATGCGTTCCGCGCGATCACGCCAAAACTGCAGAGGCGAGCATAATGGCTTCGAGCAGGCGCAATTGTAAAATCGGTGCCGGTAGCCTGTGGCTGACCGCATTCTATTTGGGAGGGTAGAAAAGATGGCCGCGCAGACCTTGGGCGCTTTCCTTTTGTGGCTGATCATTGCCGCGATCGTGGTGGTGATCGCCGTCTACATACTGCGATGGCTTTATCGCCGGTCGACCAAGGAGACGGCGTTTGTGCGCACCGGCTTCATGGGCGAGAAGGTGGTGGTAAACGGTGGCGCTTTCGTCATTCCGGTGCTGCACGAGATCACGCCGGTCAACATGAACGTCCTGCGCATCGAAGTGCGCCGCGAGGATGCCTTTGCGCTGATCACCAAGAACCGCATGCGCGTTGATCTGGTCGCAGAGTTCTTCGTCCGTGTCGGCGCCGGCCGCGATCTGGTCGCCGCCGCAGCCCAGACGCTCGGGCGCCGCACGCTGCAGCCCGACAGCCTGCGCGAATTGCTGGAGGGCAAGTTCGCCGGTGCCATGCGCACCGTTGCCGCCCAGATGACGCTGGAAGAGATGCACGAGCTGCGCGGCGACTATGCGGCCAGGGTCCGGCAGCTTGCCTCGGAATCGCTCGCCGCCAACGGGCTGGAGCTGGAAAGCGTCGCCATCGTCGACCTCGACCAGACCAGCCTCGAATATTTCGATCCGTCCAATGCCTTCGACGCCGAAGGCCTCACCCAACTGACGGAATCGATCGAGACGCGCCGCAGGATGCGCAACGAGATCGAGCAGCGCACGCTGGTCGACATCCGCAACCAGAACCTCGACACCCAGCGCAAGGTGCTGGAGATCGACCGCGACACCGAATACGCCCGCCTCGAGCAGGAGCGCGAGGTCGAGATACGTCGCGCCTCGCAGCGCTCCGAACTCGCCAGGGAGCGGGCGATCCGCGACCAGGAGGCCGAGCAGGCGCAACTGTCGGCGCGCGAGGCCGTCGAGAAATCGCGCCTCAACCAGGAGCGCAACATTACCGAGGAGCGCATCAAGAGCGAGGAAGACACGCAGCGCCGCGAGATTGCGCGCCGCCGCGCCCTCGATGAGACGGAAATGAAAATGCGCGAACTGACCGAGCGCGAGCAGATCGCGCTAGAGCTCGCCCTGGAAAAGGCCAGGATCGAACGCGAAGGCACGCAGAGCGAGCTCGAGATCGAGCGCAGGAAAGCCCTCGAAATCGCCGAGCTCGAACGCCAGATCGCGCTGGCGGAAAAGGCATTGGAGGTTACCAGGGCCGAGGCGGAAAAGCGCCGCGCCGAAATTGTCGAGAACCAGGCGACCGAAACAGCGCGGATCGGGCAGGAGCGTGCCATCGACGAGGTCAGGATTGCACGCGAGCGTCACCTCGAGGCGCTGCAGATCGCCAAGCGCCAGGCTTTCGAGGAAGCCGAAATATCGGCCGGCGAAGAGGTCGAGCGCGCTCGCATCACCACCGAGCGCGGCATCGAGGAGGCGCGGCTGATCAAGGACCGCGACATCCGCCAGCTCGGCGTCGAGCGCGACCAGAAGATCGAGATAGCCGAAATCCAGAAGGCCATCGACATCGCCAAAAAGACGCAGGAGCGTTCCTCCGCTATCGCGGCATCCGAGGCGGTGCGCGCCAAGGCCATCCAGGCTGAGGAGCAGGCCTTCACGGCGCGCGAGCGCGAGATCGCCGAGCGCCGCAAGCTGACCGACTTGATCGGTGCGGCTCGCGAGGCCGAGCGCGAGGCCTTGCGCATAACCGCGGCCGCAGATGCCGAGATGAAGGCGGCCAAGAGCCTGGCCGAAGCGCAGAAGATCGCCGCTGTTGCCGCGGCCGAGGCGGAGAAGATCCACGCCCTTGCGGCGGCCCAGCGCTACGAGGTTGATGCCGCCGGCCATCGTCAGCTCAACGAGGCCGACAATCTGCTCTCCAACGAGGCTCGTGCCGGTCGCCTGCGCGGCAAGTTGCTCGACCACATGGAAGGCATCATCCGCGAAAGCGTCAAGCCGATGGAGAAAATCGACGGCATCAAGATCCTGCACGTCGACGGCATCAATGGCGGGCAGGGCGGCAACCGCAACGTCACCGACGAGGTGATCGATTCGGCGCTGCGCTACCGGGTCCAGGCGCCGATGATCGATAATCTGATGAAGGAGATCGGCATCGAGGGCGGCTCGCTCGGCCGCATGACCGACGTGCTGCGCGATGCCAAGGACATATCGAGCCTGACCCGCGACAAGAAAGGCAAAGGCAAGGTCAGCAAGGACGACGATGACGACCGCGACCGCTGACCAGGTCCGGTGGGCGGTGTGCTGTGCGAATGAGTGGCGATGCCTCGGCACCGGCCGCTCGTTCGATGCGGGCGGTGGGGCATGACCAAGGTCTATGTGTCCTCGGTCATCCCTGCGCCGGCTGCGGAAGTCTGGAAGCTCGTGCGCAACTTCAACGGCCTTCCCGCCTGGGCGCCATTCGTTGCGGAGAGCCGCGTCGAACAGAACGCACCGGCCGACCAGATCGGCTGCATCCGCAACTTTGTGCTCAGGGATGGCGGGCGGATTCGCGAAAAATTGCTGGCACTGTCCGACTACGATCTGTCGTGCAGTTACGCTATCCTGGAAAGCCCGATGGCGGTGGAGAATTATATCGCCACGCTGTCGCTGACGCCGATCACCGACGGCAATCTCACTCTGGCCGAATGGGAGGCGGAGTTCGACTGTGCGCCTGAGCGCGAAGCAGCACTTATGCATCAGATCGGCACCGGCGTCTTCCAGGCGGCGTTGAGCGCACTCAAGCAGCGCTTCGGGCGCTGACATTCCCGCGATGGTTCAAGTCCGCCAGAGCACCATCATCGATGCGCCGATCGATGATGTCTGGTCGATTCTGCGCGATTTCAACGGCCATGAACGCTGGCACCCGGCGATCTCGTTCAGCGAAATCGAAGGTGGCGACCCGGTCGATGCGGTCGGTTCGGTTCGTCATTTCCGCCTGGCCGATGGCGGCGAGTTGCGCGAACAACTGCTGGCGCTGTCCGACAAGGACTTTCGGCTCGCCTATTGCCTTCTCGAAGCGCCGCTGCCGCTGATGGGTTATGTCGCATCGATCCAGCTGAAGCCGGTGACCGACGGCAACGCGACCTTCTGGGAATGGCGTTCCGAATTCCATCCACCTACGCACCGCCGCGACGAACTGGTCAAGCTCGTCTCCGAAGGCATTTATCAGGCCGGCTTCGCGGCGATCCGCAGCCTTTTGCGAGGAAGGGTTCTGTCTGCCAAGGCAAGAGCGCCAACGCCGGCACCTCCGTCAGCCCCGCCGCTGATCGCTTCGCCGGTCTCTTCCGCAACAACATCGTTCGGCCAGTCAGCAACAACCAGGGCTATTGTGGTCGAGCGCTATGGCGGTCCGGAGGTGCTGCAACTCAAGGAGATCGGCTTGCCGCCGCCGGCGCCGAACGAGGTGCGGATCCGCCATACTGTGATCGGCGTCAACTTCATCGACGTCTATTGCCGCACCGGCTATTTCGACCTTTTGCAACCACCGGGCGTGCCTGGCATGGAGGCAGCCGGCGTCGTCGAAGCGGTCGGTTTGGAGATTGCCGGTTTCTCGGTCGGCGACCGCATCGCCTATGCCTGCCCGCCGGTCGGCGCTTATACCGAGCGGCGCAACGTGGCGCCCGATCTGCTGGTTCGCCTGTCCGACGATATTCCCGACGAGATTGCGGCCGCGGGTCTGCTCAAGGGCGTCAGTGCGAGTTTTTTGCTGCATGATGTCCATGCGGTGCAGCCGGGCTCCGTCGTTCTCGTCCATGCCGGCGCCGGCGGCATCGGCCAGCTTCTGGTGCAATGGGCACGCCATCTCGGCGCAACGGTCATTGCAACGGTGTCGAGCGACGACAAGGCGCGCATCGTCGAACGCCTCGGTGCCCATCATGTCATCGTCTACTCGCGTGAGAATTTCACTGAGGCCGTCATGCGGCTGACGGGAGGCGTCGGCGCCGATGTGGTCTACGATGCGGTCGGCCAGGATACGTTCGGCGGCTCGCTGGCGGCGCTCCGCATTCGCGGTCACCTCGTCAGTTTCGGTCAGGCGTCAGGGCCGATCGGCAATTGGGACATCGGCCGCTTTGCATCGAAGTCGATCACCGTATCGCGTCCCAACTATGCGCATTACACCGACACGCCGGAAAAACTAGCCCCGCACGTCGAGCGTTTCTTTGCCGCGCTGCGACAGCGCGTCGTCAGGATCGAACCGCCCAAGCGCTATAACCTATCCGACGCCGGCGATGCTCACCGCGACCTTGAGGCCAGGCGGACAATAGGCGCATTGGTGCTGGTGCCATAGCCGACACTCGTCGAAACAGATGTTGACAATGTCATCTGTTGTTGCGAGGCGTTCAGCCTCGAATTTGACGGCCGGGTGGGACAATGGACGACCTTGGAGCACAGGAACAAGCGGTTCTCGACCTCATTGCGGCGAACCCATTCGCCGGCCAGCAGGACATAGCAACGGCGCTCGGCATCGCCCGCTCGACGGTCGCGGCCCACATCGTGCAACTCGTCAACAAGGGCTATATTCTCGGCCGTGGTTACGTCTTGCCGACGTCCAAGCGCATGGTCTGCGTCGGCGGCGCGGTGCTCGACCGCAAATACCACGCCAAGAAGGATCTGATTTTCGAGACGTCGAACCCGGTCGACGGTTATCGCAGCTTCGGAGGGGTCGCCCGCAACGTAGCCGAAAACCTTGCCCGCCTCGGCGTCGACATAAGCTTCGTCTCGATCGTCGGCGACGATGAAACCGGCCGCTCGCTGGTGCGGCACCTGCGCGATCTTGGCGCCGATGTCAGCCAGGTCATCACCACCACGGAACGGCCGACGGCGGAATATGCCGCCATCCTCGACCGCAACAATGATCTGGTGCTCGGCATTGCCGACATGGAGATCTTCGATCTGTTTTCGTCGTCCTATCTCGACCGCTTCTGGCCGCATCTGGCTTCGGCGACATGGGTGTTCATCGACTGCAATCTGCCGGCTTCGACCATCGCAGCACTGATCTCGCGCAAGCAGGGCGCGCGCTTCAAGCTCGCCGTCGACACAGTCTCGTCGCCGAAATCAGCGCGCCTGCCTAAGGATCTGACCGGCATCGACCTTCTGTTCACCAACCATGACGAGGCCAATACGATGCTCGGCATGACGGATGCCGACAAGCGGCTAACGCCGAAGGAAGCAGCAGCAGCGCTGCGCGCGGCCGGCGCCAGCACGGTGATCGTAACCGCAGGCGCGCATGAATTTGCCGTTGCGACCGAGAGCGGTGTTACGACGATGCGCTCCGTCCCGGCGCAGGCCGTCGACATCACCGGCGCCGGTGACGCGATGATCGCTGGCACTTTGTACAAGGTGCTTTCGGATGATCCGGTAGCTCATGCCGTCCGCACCGGCGCACTGCTCGCCACGCTGACCACGGAGAGCGAATCCAGCGTCCACCCCGATCTATCGCCGCGCTTCCTTGCCGCCGGCATGTACCGCATTCCTGCCTGAAAGCGAGATGATGAAACCTTCCCTTGTCCACCTGAACGATGAAGTCGCTACCGCGCTTGATGAAGGCCGCGCGGTGGTGGCACTGGAATCGACGATCATCACCCACGGCATGCCCTATCCGGCCAATCTGGAGACGGCCCGCGACGTCGAAACCGTGGTACGCGAGAACGGCGCCGTGCCCGCCACGATCGCAGTGGTCGCCGGCAAGATCAAGGTTGGCCTCGACGACCGTGAACTGGAAGAGTTGGCAGCGGCAAAGGGCGTGGTCAAGGCTTCCGGGCGCGATCTCGCCGCCATCATGGTGCACGGCGGCTCGGCCGGAACCACCGTCTCGGCGACGATGCGGATCGCGGCACTCGCCGGCATCGGCATTTTTGCGACCGGCGGCGTCGGCGGCGTGCATCGCGGCGCCGAAGCGACTTTCGACATCTCGGCCGACCTGGCCGAACTCGGCCAAACCGGCACGACTGTCGTCTGCGCCGGAGTCAAGTCGATCCTCGATATTGCGAAGACGCTGGAATATCTGGAAACCCAGCGTGTGCCGGTGATCGCCTATGGGAGTGATGATTTTCCGGCTTTCTACACCCGCTCCAGCGGGCTCAAGGCCGATCATCGCCTCGATACCCCCGACGAGATCGCGCGAGCCATGCTGCTGCATGACGAGATGGAATCCGGCACCGGCATTCTCGTCGCCAACCCTATCCCCGAAGCGGACGCGCTCGATCCGGCATTCATCGACGGCACGATCGCAGCGGCGGTAGCCGAAGCGGAGCAGCGCGGCATCGGGCGCAAGGAACTGACGCCGTTTCTGCTCGCCCGCATCAACGAGCTTTCGCAAGGCCGCAGCCTGAAGGCCAACATCGCGCTGGTCCGCAACAACGCCGCGCTCGCCGCCCGCATCGCGGTGGTGCATGCGAAATTGAAGGGCGTGACCAGATAGAGGCAGCACCCGGCCAGCGCTACCGGCCTTCGATTTCAGCCCGTCGCAAGGTCGAAGATGCGCCCGGCATTGAGGATGTTGTTCGGGTCGAAGGCTGCTTTCAGGCGCCGCATGGCCGCAATCTCTGCATCGCTGCGCACCAGATGCAGCCACTCCTTCTTGTCAAGGCCGATGCCATGTTCGGCCGAAACGCCGCCGCCGGCGGCGGCCACACCGCGGTAGACGGTGCCGTATGCGGCTGCCGGATCCACCGTGCGGATCTGGTAATGCAGATTGCCATCGCCGAGATGGCCGAAGACGTAGATGTCGGCGCCGGGGTCGACGGCCTTGATGGCGGCTTCTGTTTCGTCCAGGAAAGTCGCCATTCTCGCCAGTGGGATGCTGATATCGACGCCAATCAGGCCTGCCATCGAAAACAGGAAACGGTTGGCCTCCTCCCGCACCGCCCAGAGCGCCCGGAATTCGCGCGGCGATTGCGAGACGACCACGTCGTCGATCACGCCCTCCTCGACCGCCTGCATCAGCGTCGCGGCAAAGCGTTCGCCGTCGCGGTCGGGCTCGCTGCCCTGTATCTCGGCAAGCACATAGACGGGCGAGCCCGCGGGCAGCGGCGCCGGCGCGTCCATGCCGGCGATCATGGCGCCATAGAGCGGGGCGAAATTCACCTCATAGGCCGAGAGCGAGGGCCCGAGTTTCTGCCTGAGCAGCGCCAGCAGCGCGATTGCAGCGTCGAGCGAAGCAAGCGCGCAGAAGGCGTTGATCTCGGTGGCCGGCTTCGGGTGCAGCCGCAGGCATGCGCGGGTGACCACGCCGAGCGTGCCCTCACTGCCGATGAACAATTGGCTGAGGTCATAGCCGGAATTGTCCTTCGCCAAACCCTTGAGCGAGGTCAGGATGCCGCCGTCGGCAAGCACCGCTTCCAGGCCAAGCACCTGCGCCCGGTACATGCCGTAGCGCAGCACGCGGATGCCGCCGGCATTGGTGGCGACATTACCGCCGACGGTCGCCGCGCCGCGCGCTCCGATGTCGACGCCGAACAGTAAGCCGGCCGCATCGGCGGCTTCCTGCACCGTTTGCAGCGGCGCGCCGGCCTCGGCGATGATGGTTGCCGCTTCACGGTCGAGGGCTTCAACGGAAGTCATACACTCCAGCGACAGCACCGCTTCGCCGGGTTGGACGCGAGCGCCGCCGGCGAGCCCGGTCCGGCCACCCTGGATGACAAGCCTCTGTCCGGCCTCGTTGCACAGGCGAAGTATGTCCGACACCTCGCCGGCCGTACGTGGACGCAGCACGAACTCCGGCGATACGCCGGCTTTGCCGTCGGGGTCTTCCCTGTAACGCGGCCCGGCCTCATCGGCCGAAACGATCGCCGACCGGTCCAGCCGCTTCTCCAGCCGCGACAGGAGTTCGCCGGTCAGTGGGGACAGAGCGCTCACGGATGGTGTCGTCATGCGCCGCTCCTGTAACAGGCAGACGATAGACACGGACTGCTGTTTGTCAAACCCACGCGGGACTGCCAGTCGTGGCCGGCCTTCAGCCTCGACCCTTCAAAAACTCGATCACCATTGCCGCGGTCCAGGTGAAACGGTTACCGCCGAGCGGCTCGCCGCTGAGGGGATCGTAATATTCGGCAAAGCCGCTCTCGGCGATCAGGTCGAGACTGGACTGGGTGATCCGTTGTGCGATTTGGCTGTGGCCGGCGGCGGCAAGGCCATTAGCGATCATGTAGTTGACCACCAGCCAGACCGGGCCGCGCCAGTAGCGCTTGGCGTCGAAGCGCGCATCGCCAGGATCGTGCGAGGGGACGATGTAACGCGCTTTGCCGGCGATGCGCTCGATCGTTGCGGCGATGGCCGCTGCCCGGCTTTCCGGAATAGCCGAAAACACCGGCAGAATGCCGCCGACCGACGCGCTGTCAACGTGCTTTCCGGCCACTCGGTCGAAACAAATGTACTGGCTATGTGTGTCGCTCCACAGCCGTTCCATCGTCGAAAGCCCGTTTTCGGCACGGGCGCGGTTGGCTTTTGCGATTTCGGTTTCGCCAAGTGCCTCGGCGAGATCGGCAAGATCGGCGGCGGAACGGATCAGAATGGCATTGAAGCCGGGATCGACGACCTGGAACGGCGAGGCATCGTGCAGCCTGGCATTATCCCAGCCAAGCCCGCGGAAATGCTGCAGCAGCCAGATATAGCGGTCATACTGTGCCTTGGTTGGACGATGCGCCGGATCGGCGTGCAGGATGTCGCGGCGGGTGTAGGGCTCGACGCCTTCGGTCGGCACGTGCTCAAACGCCTCGTCCCAGTCGATCGAGTTGTCGCGACCGGACTCCCATGGGTGGATTATGGCGACCAGCCCTTCGCCGTTCGGGTCGCGGTTTTCGTAGAACCAGCGGTGCCAGGCATCGATTTTCGGCAGCAACACCCGGGCACGCTCGGCCGCCAGCGTCTTGTCCTTGGCCTGGTCAAACAAGCGGCGCACGGCAAAGCCGGCGACCGCCGGCTGGGTGATGCCCGAGGTGGCGGTCGGGCGGTCCGTCCGCCAGACCTCCGGTCCCGGGAAATAGCCGTCGCTCCAGACATGGAAGACGATGTGCGGTACCATGCCGTCCGGCCACTGGTGGGCGAACAGCGTGTCGATCTCGGTCCAGGCTCGAGCCTCATCGTAGTGGGCAAGACCGAGCGCGGTCAGGCAGGAATCCCAGTTCCACTGGAACGGGTAGAGGCCCTTGGTCGGTATGGTGTAGGTGCCTTGGTCGTTTTCCCTGAGCACCTCTACGGCGCGGGCGATGGTTTCGTCGACAGCAAGAGATATCATGGGGGCGGTCGTACTTTCAGGATCGAAGGGCGTTTGGATCAAAGCGCGTTGGTGGTTTCGGGGTCGAACCAGCGGATGCGGTCGGGTTTGGGCAAGAGCCGCAGGTGATCGCCGACGGCGACCGTGGCATTCGATTCGAGGATGGCGCGGAACAGGCCGCCCTCGACATCGCAGGTGACCAGCGTGTGCGGTCCGAGCGGCTCGACAACGCGCACGGTGGCGTGCAGCCCTTCGGTGCCGGTGTCGACATCCTCGGGGCGAATGGCGAATTCTATCGTCTGCTTGTCCGATTTGGGGCCGGGCAGCGTCAGCCCGGCGACGGTCCAGCTGCCGTCTGCCGCCTTCGTCGCCAGGATGAAATTCATCGGCGGGTTGCCGATGAAGGAGCCGACGAAGCGTGCGGCCGGATTGCGATAGACCTCTACCGGCGAGGCGGCCTGGACGATATGGCCCTGATGCATGACGGCGATGCGGTCGGCGAGGCTCATCGCCTCGACCTGATCGTGAGTGACATAGATGGTGGTGGTCTTGGACGCGGCGAGCACGCCCTTGAGCTCGGCGCGCATTTCGAGCCGCAGCAGCGCATCGAGGTTCGACAGCGGCTCGTCCATCAGGATCACGTCCGGCTCCATCGCAAGTGCCCGAGCGACTGCCACGCGCTGGCGCTGGCCGCCGGAAAGCTGGCCCGAATAGCGCTTCAAAAGCTGCTCGATGTGCATGAGCTCCGCGGTGCGGTTGACGCGCCCCTCGACCTCCTGCTGCGGCAGCTTCTTCATGCGCAGGCCGAAGGCGATGTTCTCGAACACGGTCAGGTGCGGAAACACGGCGTAATTCTGGAACACCATGGCGATGCCGCGTTCGCGCGGCGGCAGATGGTCGACGCGACGGCCGCCGATCCAGACCTCGCCCTGGCTTGGCGTTTCCAGCCCGGCGACGATCCTCAGCAGCGTGGTCTTGCCGCAACCCGAGGCGCCAAGCAGCACCATGAATTCCTGGTCGGCGATGGTCAGGTCGATCGAATGCAGCGCGGTGAAGCCACCGAAACGTTTTGCGACCTGCTTGATGGCGATCTCAGCCATCGGCGTTCTCTTTTGTGCGCGTCATCGGTTGGCGATCCCCCACATGGCGAACAGATATTTGCGAACGGCGAAGATGAAGATCAGCGCCGGGATGACCAGTGCCGCGCCACCGGCGAATTTGAGGTAGAGCGGCGATTCGCCGAGGCTCTGCAGCAGGAAGGCGGTCAGCGTCCGGTTCTCGATGGTGAGCACGGCGGCGGCAAACACTTCGTTCCAGGAGATGGTGAAGGCAAATACCGCCGACGCCGCGATGCCCGGCAGCGCCAGCGGTAGAATGATTTTTCGGAATGCCTGCAATCTCGTGCAGCCGAGCGTCCAGGCCGCTTCCTCCAGCTCGACTGGAATGCCGGAGAAGAGCGAGAACGTGATCAGCACCGCGAATGGCAGCGCCAGCGTGGTGTGGACCAGCGCCAGCCCGATCGCGGTGTCGTCGAGGCCGGTGCGGATGAACATCACCGCCAGCGGTAGCGCCAGCAGCGGCAGTGGGAAGGCGCGGGTCATCAGCACGAGGAAACGGAACGTTTCCTTGCCCGGGAATTCGAAGCGCGACAGCGCGTAGCCCGCGGGTGCGCCGAAGCCGATCGAGAGGAGCATCGTCAGCGTGGCGACGAGAACGGAGTTCCACAGCGCCCTGGCGACGCCGGCGAAATTGATGAAGAAAGAAAGGCTGCCGAAATCGAATGACGGGAAGAAGCGCTTGGGAAAGGCGGTCACCTCTTCCGGCGACGACAGCGCGTTGACGATCAACAGATAGATCGGCAGCAGCACCCAGATGCAAAGCAGGATGACGGTGGCGACCAGCAACCAGTTGCCGGCTTTGCGGGCCTCAGGCGCGGCGATCGACAGCTCCACCGTGCTCATATCCGCGCCTCCTTCGGCACACGCAGCACCCGCAGGAAGAACAGCGTGAAACCGATCGATATGGCGAGGATGAACAGCGCCATGGCGGCGGCGACATTGCGGTCCTGCAGCGTGAACTGCCAATTGTAGGTCTCGCCCATCAGCACCGGCAGATTGGTGCCGCCGAGTGCTGCAACCACCGCAAAGACCTCAAAGGCAAGGATGACGCGCAGGATGATCGCCGTCTGCAGGCTGGGGCGCAGCAGAGGCAGCGTGATCTTGATGAAGCGCTTCCACGGACTAGCGCCAAAAACCTCCGCCGCCTCGTAATATTCCCGGGGGATGAGCCCCATGCCGGCGACCAGAATGACCATCATGATGGCGGTCGCACGCCAGATCTCGGCCAGCGCCACGGCGATGAAGATCGTCAGCTTGCTCTGGTAGCCGAGGAACATGACCGGCCTGTCGATGACGCCGAGATTGGAGAGCAAGGTGTTGAGGAAGCCGGACTGGTCGAAGATGGCGAGCCAGATCAGCCCAGCGGCGAGATCGGAGATGCCGAGCGGAATAGCGAAGATATAAAGCGCGGCGCTGCGCCCGGCCGCAAGTCGCGACACCATCGTTGCCATCAGCAGCGCCATGACCAGCTGGATGGGCACGACGACGGCGCTGAGAAGCAGCGTGTTGCGAACCGTGACCGGAAATTTCCAGCTGCTGGTCATGGTGCGGAAATTGTCGAGCGTAAAGCCGCCGTCGCGGGTGAACGCCTCGAAGGCGACCAGCGCAAACGGATAGAGGAAGAAGACGCAAAGGAACAGCGTCGCCGGCGTCAGCAGCAGATAGGGCAGGGCCTTGCCGTGCATGGAGCTCTCTCTATTCGAAGCTTCAAAAGGGGTGGGCGCCCGGCGCGCTGGAAATCCGGACGCCCGGGGAGGATTCTTAATCGACGGGACAGGCGCCTTGCGATGGTTTGTCGGGCGCCCAGCACGGCGCTTTCGCCTGGTCGATGATCGCCTTCAGCGCCGTCGCCTGTTCGTCGAGCACGCCGTGCACATCCTCGCCGCCGAGCACGATGCGCTCGAAGCTGTCGGTGTAGATCTGATTGAACTTGCCGCCGAGGCCGCCAAGTCCCATCGGCAGCAGCGCCGGCAGCGCATCCGGGGCTCCGGTCATGGTGGCGATCACTGGGCTGAAGGCCTTCACCGAGGCCGGCATGTCGTCGGGCAGCTTGACGTCGACGATGGGGAAGAAGTTTGTCGCCTTGAGCGTCGCGATCTGGGTTTCCGGTTTCAGCATATAGGCGACCAGTGCCTTGGCCTTGTCCATGTCGGGCGAGGTCTTCGGGATAGCGACGCCGGCGACCACCGGCATGTAGCCGCGGCCTGCCGGGCCGGCCGGCGCCGGGAAGGCGACGAAGTCATCGGGTTTCTGGTTGAAGGCGTCGGCGAGGCGCGCCACGTGATCGAATGCCACCCAGACTTCGCCGGTCAACAGCGGCTCCTGCATGAAGGCATAGTTGGTCGAATTCGGGTTGGTGTATTGCCACAATTCCTTGAACTTGTTCCACGCCGTCTCGGCCTCCGCCGAGCGAAACTTGGTCACCATCGAGCCGGTATACGATGGAAGGAGAAAACCCTCGAAGAAACGGTGCTTCAGCCCTTTCGGGCCGGCCGGAAAACCGAATTTGGGCGAACCGGTCTTTTCAGCGATGTTTTTCGCCCACTCGATCAGTTGGTCATAAGTGATGGTGTTGAGATCGGTGCCGGCCGGCAGATATTGCAGCGCCTGCTTGCTGGCCGCCATCAGAAAGGTGGCCTGCATCCATGGCAGGTACTTCTGCTCGCCGGTGCCGAGCATGCCGAGCTTCTTGTAGGTCTCGTTGACCTTGACGCCACCGAGATCGACGCCAGAGAGATCGACAAGGTCCGCGCCGACGGTGGAGAAGTCTCCGTGCAGGCCGCCGAGCACGCCTATGGTGCCGGAGCCGGCCTGCAGTTCGGCCTGAAGGCGGGTGAGCCAGGGCCCGTCCTCGGCGACCTGATAGTCGACCTGGCCGTCAAACCCCTTCAGCACTTCGCTGCGCATCTTCTGTGTCTCTTCCACTGGTCGCGCCTGTGTCGACCAGAACAACACCTGCTGGGCTTGCGCTGCGCCGGCAGCGAGCGACAGCGCCAGCACGGCGCCGGCCAATATCCGCAAAGCATTCATCGTCATCTTCCTCCCTGGGTTGCGCCGCGAAGCGGGCGTCAGTTCTGTCTTGTGGGTGCCGGGCCATGGCTTGCCCGCGAGACAAGTGTCGGCCGGACCAGCCGCGTCAGTGGCGCGTCCGGCCTGTTGCCGATGACGGTCAGCAGCATCTCGCCGATCTCGCGCGCGCACTGGCGGATCGAGGCGTCGAAAGTGGTTAGCCCCGGCGGCGCATAGGCTGAGGCGGCTATGTTGTCGAAGCCGATCACCGAAAGGTCGCGAGGAATGGCAAGGCCGGCTCGGGCAGCCTCTTCCATCACCGTCAGCGCCAGCTCGTCGAACAGCGCGACAATGGCCGTCGGCCGCTCGGTGGCGTGCAGTAGCCGGTTGATTGCATGGATGCGGGCACCGCGATCGAACCGCGGTGCCGTCGCCACATCGAGCCTGACCGTCGGATCGCCTCGGCGGGCGATCGCGGCAGCGAGCCCATCCTGCCTGAGATGGCGAAACGTCATCGGCTCGGAAATCGTCACCAGGCCGAAATGGCGGTGTCCGAGATCGTAGAGCATGTCGAAGGCCTCGCCGAATGCGTGCGCGCCATCGGTATCGAGCCAATGATAGGCAAAGTCACCGTCGAGCAGCCGGCCATGCGCGACGAACGGAAAATTGCGTTGACGCAGATAGGTAAGCCGCTCGTCGACCTCGGCGATGCGGGTGACGACGACCCCATCGGCGCGTCCGGATTCGACAACATGGCGAAGCACGGAAAGTTCCGACTGGCCCTGCGCCGCTGCGGCCAGGATCAGGTCGGAACCGTGCGAAACCAACCCTTCGCCGAGCCCGGTGACGAATTCGCCGAGGAAGGAATCGACCAGATTGGGGCCGCGGATCGGCAGCACCATGCCGACAAAACCGCTGCGGCCGGAGACTAGCGTGCGGGCTGCCGTGTTCGGCACATAGCCGGCCCGGCGCGCGGCCTCGGTGACACGTTGGCGCGTTTTCAATGCGATCTGCTCGTGGCCGGCAAGGGCGCGCGAAACGGTGGTGATCGACAGGCCGAGCTGTGCGGCTAGTTCCTTGAGGGTGGTAACGCGGCCCGGCATCGTTCCTCTCGAACGAAGTTTGAAACGTTTGTAATCAGTCCAAGCGAAATTGCAAACGTTTTAAATGCGCGCGATCGGTGTTGCGTCTTGCCCGTTGGTTCGCGCGGCCCTGTTCGGCCCCGGGCCGGCAAGCTTCCGGACGGAGATTTAAACGCAGCGGTTGCTTGACTCGGACGGCGCCTTGTGAAAAATTTTACAGCAACTGATAAAAATATCAAAGGGCGGAAATGGTTGGTTTTGGCAACGGCCTGCTGCGCGACGACGAGACCGGGATGGCAGCCCGCGCTGCCTGGCTTCACTATGCCGGCGGCCTGACCCAGTCGGAAGTCGCCAAGCGGCTCGGCCTGACCAGCCTCAAGGCGCACCGCCTCATCACCAAGGCCAATCAGGAGGGCCTGGTCAAAGTCTATATCGATGGCGAAGTCTCAGAATGCGTGGAACTCGAGGACGAGTTATCCGGCCGTTACGGCCTCGACTATTGCGAGGTGGTCCCGGACTTCGATGCCGAAGACCTGCCGCTCAAGGCGCTCGGCATTGCCGGCGCGCAGTTTCTCAAGCGCGAGATCGAACGCGGCGAGGAGGCGCTGATAGGCGTCGGCCACGGCCGCACGCTTGCCGCCTGCGTCGAATATCTGCCGCGCATATCGGCCGGCAGGATCCGTTTCGTTTCGCTGCTTGGCGGCCTGACGCGCAAGTTCTCCGCCAATCCGCATGACGTCATCCACCGCGTCGCCGAACGGACCGGCGCGGAGGCCTATGTGATGCCGGTGCCGATGTTCGCCAACACGGTCGAGGATCGAACGGTGCTGCTCGGGCAGAAGGGCGTCAGCGATGTCTTCGACCTCGCCAAGACCGCCGACTTGCTCATTGCCGGCATTGGCACCGCCGAGCGTGAGGCCTCGCTTGTCGCCACCGGCATGATCGAAAAGGGCGAGATGGAGGAGATCCGCCGCAACGGCGGCGTCGGCGAACTGCTCGGCCATTTCTTCGACGATGCTGGAAAGGCCGTCGCGACGACGCTTTCCGACCGGGCGCTGGCACTGGCGCGCGAAGACATCAGCAACCGCAGGATTGTCGCCGTCGCCGGCGGCAAGGTGAAGGTTCGCGCCATCAAGTCAGTGCTGGAGGGCCGCTATCTCAAAGGCCTGATAACCGACGAGCGGACGGCGCGATCGCTCGTGGAACAGACGCCGGTCGGGTAGCCGGCAACCATTTCGTTGAAACTACCCTGTGGAGGAGAAGAGAAATGCATGAGAAAGAGAAAGACCTCATCGACGCGTTCCTGCGTGGACAAGTCGGCCGCCGTGGGCTGATCAAGGGCCTCGGTGCAATGGGCCTTGCCGCCAGCACCGCCGGTACACTGCTCAATTTCGGGCAGACCCGCGCCCTGGCAGCTGATTTCGACTGGCAGGCGCATAAGGGCAAGACCATCAAGCTGCTGCTCAACAAGCATCCGTACGCCGATGCGATGATTGCCAACCTCGACAACTTCAAGAAGCTGACCGGCATGGAAGTCGTCTATGACGTGTTCCCCGAAGACGTCTATTTCGACAAGGTTACCGCCGCGCTGTCGGCCAGCTCGCCCGAATACGATGCCTTCATGACCGGCGCCTACATGACTTGGACCTACGGCCCGGCCGGCTGGATCACCGATCTCAACGAATGGATCAAGGATCCGGCCAAGACCAACCCGAAATATGCCTGGGACGACTTCCTGCCCGGCGTCAAGAATTCTTGCGCCTGGAACGGCCAGCCGGGCGGCGCGCTCGGTTCGGAAGACGCCAAGCAATGGTGCATTCCGTGGGGCTTCGAGCAGAACAACATCACCTACAACAAGGGCATGTTCGACAAGGTCGGCGTCAGCGTTCCCGGCAATATGGATGAAATGGTCGCTACGGCGGCGAAGCTTACCAAGGATGTTGGTGGCGGCGTCTACGGCATCGGCGTGCGCGGCTCGCGCTCCTGGGCAACGATCCACCCGGGCTTCCTGTCGGCTTACGCTAATTTCGACCAGAAGGACCTGAACGTCTCGGCTGACGGCAAGCTGTCGGCCGCGATGAGCACCGCCGAATCCAAGGCTTTCCACAAGCAGTGGGTGCAGATGATCCAGGAGAGCGGCCCCAAGGACTGGTCGACCTACACCTGGTATCAGGTCGGCACCGATCTCGGTGCAGGTGCGTCGGCGATGATTTTCGACGCCGATATCCTCGGCTATTTCATGAATGGCGGCGACAACAAGATGGCCGGCAAGCTCGCCTTTTCGGCGTTCAAGGCCAACCCGGCCGCCAAGGCGCCGACGCCCAATATCTGGATCTGGTCGCTGTCGATGTCCAACTTCTCGAAGGACAAGGACGCCACCTGGTACTTCATGCAATGGGCATCCGGACCCGAGCATGCATTGTTCGGTGCGACCAAGATGGACTTCGTCAATCCGGTTCGTCAGTCGGTCTGGAACGACGAGATGTTCCGCGAGAAGCTGAACAAGAGCTATCCGGGCTACGTCGAGATGTTCGACGTCTCGGCGCCGGGCGCCAGCATCAAGTTCACACCGCAGCCGCTGTTCTTCGATCTCACCACCGAATGGGCGGCGACGCTGCAGAAGATGGTGGCCAAGGAAGTGCCGGTCGACGAAGGCCTCGACAAGTTGGCCGAGAGCATCAACAGCCAGCTCAAGGAAGCCGGGCTCGGCTAAAGCCGCGGCCAAGGCTGGCCCGTCCGCGGGTCAGCCTTTGAGATGTGATACGTTTGCGACGCGGTGCCGAGCGGTACCGCCTGCTCGCCCGACCGGCCGCCTTGCTCCCTTGGGCGGCCGGGACGGCGAAGCAACAGAATGACGGAGCAGCAGATGACTGCGGCGACAATACAAAGAAACAGGCCGTCGGGCTTCAGGATCAGCAAGCGGGTGCTGCCCTATCTCCTTAGCTTGCCGGCCTTGCTGGTCTGCATCGGCATCCTGATCCCGTTCTTCACATCGGTGGTCTATTCTTTCCAGCGCTACCGATTGAGCCAGCCTTGGGCGCGGCAATTCAACTGGGGCGACAACTATATCTCGTTCTTCACCGACCCGAAGTTCTGGAACACGCTGCAGGTGTCGCTGCTCTACGCCGGCATCACCGTCGTGCTCGAGTTGCTTCTCGGTCTCGGCATCGCCATGCTGCTGCAAAAGCGCTCGACGCTGAACAACTTCATCTCGATCATGCTGTTGATGCCGCTGATGACGGCGCCAGCGCTCGCCGCGCTGATGTGGAAGCTGATGACCAATCCCGGCTTTGGCGTGCTCAGCTATCTCGCCAGCCTGATCGGGCTGCAGGATTTCCGCTGGGCCTCGTCGCCCTCGACGGCACTGCTCACCGTCGTGCTTGTCGACATCTGGGTCTACACGCCCTTCATCATGATCCTGCTGCTTGCCGGTCTGCGCAGCCTGCCGACGCAGCCCTTCGAGGCGGCAGCACTTGACGGCGTGCCGCGCAGCTTCGTGTTCTTCCGCATCACCCTGCCGATGCTAACCCCCTATATCCTGACGGCGACATTGTTCCGCCTGCTCGATTCCATCCAGCAGTTCGACATCATCTACGCCATGACCCAGGGTGGTCCGGGCGACACGCTGACCGTGTTCCAGGTCGAGGCCTATCTCAACTTCTTCCAGTCGACCAATGTCGGCCGCTCGGCGGCGCTGATGATCATCCTGTGGGCGATCACCTATTTCCTCTCGAACATCTTCATCAAGAACTGGCTGCGGCTGCGCGAACGCGCCCGCGGCCAGGCATAGGAGGCTGGCATGGAACATACCTCCCTTCTCGAACGCATCCTGCGCGGCATAGCCCTGGCGCTGGTCGTGATCTTCTTCATGTTCCCGATCGTCTGGATCCTGATGATGTCATTCCAGACCAACGAGACAATCCTGCGGATTCCGCCACAGCTTGTCTTCGAGCCGACGCTCGCCAACTACACCGCCTTGATCACCGGCAAGCTGATGACGGCGGCCGGCACGCTCGACATCGCCTTCATGCGCAATCTCTGGAATTCCGTCTTCCTGTCGGTCACCTCGGTTGCCGTCGCGTTGCTGCTCGGCGTGCCGGCCGCCTATGCGTTTGCGCGGCATAAGTTTCGCGGCTCGGAGGACATTGCCTTCACGCTGCTGTCGTTCCGTTTCGCGCCGGCGCTGCTGGTGCTTTTGCCGCTCACCCTCTATTTCCAGAAGCTCGGGCTGGCCAATACCTATATCGGGCTGATCTGGGTCTACCAGCTGATCTGCCTGCCGCTGATCCTGTGGATCGTGCGCGGCTATTTCGAGGATATACCGGCCGACATCGAATACGCCTACCGCATTGCCGGACATTCCTGGTTTGCTACCTTCCGCAAGATCGCGCTGCCGCTCGCCGGCCCAGGCATTGCCGCTGCCGGCCTGCTCGCCTTTATCTTTGCCTGGAACAATTTCGTTTTTGCGCTGGTGCTCGCCTCTGCCGACAAGCAGCCGGTGACGGTCGGCGCGCTGGCCTTCATCACGTCCTCCGGCATCCAGTATGGCCAGATTTCGGCGGCGATCGTGCTGTCGATCACGCCGACCCTGGCGCTCGCGCTCTATGCGCAACGCTATCTGGTCGAAGGCCTGTCGCTTGGCGCGGTGAAAGGATAGTCCGATGGCAAGCCTCGAACTGCGAAACATCGTCAAGCGCTATAAAAGCCAGACCGTTCTCGACAATCTGTCGCTGACCGTCGCCGACGGCGAAACGCTGGTCCTGTTCGGACCGTCCGGCGCCGGCAAGACGGTGCTGTTGCGGCTGGTGGCCGGGGTCATCGACCCCGACGAGGGAAAGATCCTCATCGGCGGCGAGGACATGACCGATCTCGACGCCGAGTTCCGCGGCGTCGGCATGGCATTCCAGAACTTCGCGCTGTTCCCGCATATGACGGCGTTCGACAACATAGCCACGCCTCTGCAGGCGAAGCACTCATCGCAGGGCACGATAAAGACCGGCGTCGAGAGCGTCGCTAAGCTGTTGAAAATCGGCCATGTGCTCAGCCACAAGCCGCGGGCGCTGTCCAACGGCCAGAAGCAACGCACCGCGCTTGCCCGCGCGTTGGTCGGCTCGCCGCCGCTGCTGCTGCTCGATGATCCCTTGCGCAACGTCGATGCCAAATTGCGCTTCGAAATGCGCCTCGAGCTGCCAAGGCTGCTCGCCGATCGTGGCGCGACCGTCATCTACGTCACCCAAGACTACAAGGAAGCGATGGCGCTCGGCGACCGCATCGCGGTGATGTCGCAAGGCGTCGTCAAACAGCTCGGCACGCCCGAGCAGATCTATCGCGAGCCGGCCAATGTCGAGATTGCCCGGCTGTTCGGCGACCCGACCATCAACCTTCTGGACGTCAAGCCGTCGCGGGACGCCAAGGGCATCTATGTCGGCCTGTCCAACGTCCAGGTCCATCTTGCCGGCGCGCATGAGGCGGCGGTCGGCCGTGATTGCGTGATCGGCCTGCGGCCGGAGGCTCTGGCGTTTGTTGATGAAGGCACGCCCGGCGCCATCCCGGTGACGGTCGAGGCTGAGACGCCGCTCAACGAGAAGATCGTCACCCTGGCGCGAACCGTGCGCGGCCGTGAAATCTTGGTCTCGCGTCCGTCCGGGACACCTGGCCAATCCGAGGGCAGGGCGCATATAGCCGTCGACAGCAAAAGCGCCCTGCTGTTCGATCGCGCGAGCGGCGAGCGCATTGGCTCGAAAAACGTCGTCAATTTGCGCAGTGGAGAAGCGGCATGAGCCCAAGCGCAATCACCCTCTCAGGCGTCGACAAGTTCTACGGTCCGATCGACCGCGGTGTGCATGCGGTCAAGAACCTGACGATGGAAATCGCCAAGGGCGAGATCGTGGCGCTGCTCGGCTCGTCCGGTTGCGGCAAGACCTCGACATTGCGTATGATCGCAGGCTTCGAAGAGGTCTCGCGTGGCACCATCGCGGTTGCCGGCCGCAAGGTGCACACGTTGCCGCCGGTCAGGCGCAACGTCGCAATGGCCTTCGAGGGCTATTCGCTCTATCCGCCCCTGACCGTGCGCGAGAACATGGCCTTCGCCCTCAAGGCGGCCAGGCTGGCGAAGAGTGCGGTCGATGCAAAGGTTGCCAACATCGCCAAGCTGCTCGAGATCGAGGACATTCTCGAGCGCTATCCGAGCTCGATCTCCGGTGGCCAGCAGCAGCGCGCCAGCCTCGGCCGGGCGCTGATCCGCGAGGCCGACCTGCATCTGCTGGACGAGCCGATGGGCCAGCTCGAGCCGCAGCTTCGCGCCGTGCTGCGCGGCCGCATCAAGCATTTCATCAAGGAGCGTGGCCTGACCGCGATCCTGGTCACGCACGACCAGACCGAGGCCAATGCGCTGGCCGATCGCATCGCCGTCATGGAGGGCGGCGTGCTGCAGCAGTTCGATACGCCTGACAGGCTCAAGGAACGGCCGGCAAACCTGTTCACCGGCACCTTCGTCGGCGAGCCGCCGATGAATGTCTTCGAGGCCTATGTCGGCACGGCTGCCGACAAGATCAGTCTCAAGCTGCCCGACGGGCTTTCGCTCGACTACGACAAGGACGCGTTCAGCGGCCCAGTTCGCGATGAATTGCTCAACCGGCAACGCGTCGTCATCGGTGTCAGGCCCTATGCCGTCCGCCGCTCCAAGGACGGTGTGCCGGCCACGGTTTCGGCCAATCAATGGCTCGGCGACCAGACCCATATCGCCGCCGACTTCGCCGGCGGCTCGCTGGTTCTGGTCGAACATGACCGGACTCGCCTGGAACTCGGGGCGCCTATCAAGGTCAGCATCGATCCAAAAAACCTGCACGTCTTCGATCAGGCGAGCGGCGACGCCATTTCGCACGGCACGGAGCTTGCCTGATGCGGGATGTGCTGATCGGCATCGACGCCGGCACGTCTGTTATCAAATCCGTCGCCTTCGACACGGCGGGCAGGCAGATCGCGGCAGCCGCGCTGCCGAACAGATACGAGACACTGCCGGGTGGCGGCGCCGAGCAGGACCTAGTCCGCACCTGGGCCGATACCGCGACGACCTTGCGCCAACTGGCCGACAAGGTGCCGGATCTCGCCAGCCGGACCATTGCCATCGCCGTGACCGGGCAGGGCGACGGCACCTGGCTGATCGACAAGGATGGCGAGCCGGTGGCCAAGGGCTGGCTGTGGCTCGACGCGCGCGCTGCCGCCGTCGTCGAGGAGATCCGCGCGCGGCCCGAAGACCGGCTGCGCTTCGAAAAGACCGGCAGCGGGCTCGCTGCCTGCCAGCAGGGGTCGCAATTCGTCTTCATGAAGCGCCACATGCCCGCGATGCTTGCCAATGCAGCGACGGCGTTCCACTGCAAGGACTGGCTTTATTTCAAGTTGACCGGCCAACGCGCCACCGACCCGTCCGAAGGCACCTTCACCTTCGGCGACTTCCGCACGCGCAGCTATTGCGACGATGTTCTTGAGGTGCTCGGCGTCACCGATCTCAGGCATCTGCTGCCGCCCATCGTCGATGGCACCAGGCAAAGCACCGCACTGTCGGCGACAGCAGCCGATGCGACCGGCCTGCTTGCCGGCACGCCGGTCGTTCTGGCCTATGTCGATGTCGCCTGCACGGCGCTCGGCGCCGGCCTGTTCGATCGCGAGCGCAAGCCGGGATGCTCGATAATCGGCTCCACCGGAATGCATATGCGGCTTGCCGAGACGCCGGACGAGGTTCTGCTCAACGAAGCTGCAACCGGCTACACGATGACCATGCCGGCACCGGGCGTCTTTGCGCAGATGCAGTCGAACATGGCGGCAACGCTCAACATCGACTGGGTCCTCGGCCTCGCCTCCGGCATTCTCGCCTCGCAAGGTATCACGCGGACCAATGGCGAGATGATCGCGCTGGTCGACCAGTGGATATCGTCGTCCGAGCCAGGCTCGCTGCTCTACCAGCCCTATGTCTCCGAGGCGGGCGAGCGCGGCCCGTTCGTCGATGCCAATGCCAGGGCCGGTTTCGTCGGCATTTCGTCCAGGCACGGCTATGCCGACATGGTTCGTGCGGTGTTCGAAGGGCTGGCTTTCGCGGCACGCGATTGCTACGCCGCCATGGGGCCGCTGCCCGAGGAAATCCGCCTGACTGGTGGAGCGGCCAGGAGCCCGGCTCTGCGCAAGATCCTGGGTGCTGCGGTCGGCGCCGACATTCGCACCAGCGAGCGCGAGGAGGCCGGTGCTGCGGGCGCTGCGATGATTGCTGCGGTCTGCGTCGGCCAGTACGCATCAATGGACGATTGCGTCAGTGAATGGGTCACGCCTTTGCTCCGTGCGGCCGAACCTAGCGACCGAAAACTTGCCGCTGCCTACGAGGCGATTGTTCCGTCCTACACATTGGCGCATGAGGCGCTGCGGCCGGTCTGGCGTTCGCTGGCCGCATCCAGACAAACTGACGTGAATTGAGAAGAGCATGCCCAACAAAATTGCGATCATCGGCGACCGCTTCATGCTTCCGGAAGTGTTTCGCGAGAAAATCGAAGCGGCCTGCGGCGATAATCTCGACATCCGCACCATTGAGACCGCATGGCCCGACGAGCCGATGGAATTCGGCAATGCGGCGCTCGGCCTCGACAAGGTCAAGGAATATTTCGGTGATCCGGACGAGGTGGTCGATTTTATCGGCGATGCCGAAATCTTCGTCACCCAGCTTGCGCCGCTTTCCGAAACCATGATGCAGCGCTTGCCGGCGCTCAGGCTGGTTGCGGTGTCGCGCGGCGGGCCGATCAACATCGACATGGCTGCCGCCAACGCCCATGGCATCACCGTGGTCAATGTGCCCGGCCGCAACGCCAGCGCGGTGGCCGAGTTCACCATCGGCGCCATTCTCGCCGAGACGCGGCTGATCCGCGTCGGCCACGAAGCCTTGCGCAAGGGCGAGTGGCGCGGCGATCTCTACCGCGCCGACCGCACCGGCCGCGAGCTCAACGAAATGACCGTTGGCGTCATCGGCTATGGCAATATCGGCACCAGGCTGGTTCGGCTGCTGCGCGCATTCGGCTGCCGCATCCTGGTCTCCGATCCCTATGTGCAATTGAGCGTCGAGGACCGCAATGCCGGCGTCGAGCTGGTTGCGCTGGACGATCTCCTGTCGCGCTCCGATGTGGTCACGCTGCATTCCCGGGTCACCGAGGAGACGCGCGGCCTGATCGGCAAGGACGCCATTGCCCGGATGAAGCCCGGCGTGATCTTCGTCAATACCGCGCGCGGACCGCTGGTCGACTACGATGCGCTCTACGAGGGGCTCGTCTCGGGGCAGATCGGCAGTGCCATGCTGGAGACGTTCGCCGTCGAGCCGGTGCCGGCCGACTGGCCGCTGCTGCAGTTGCCGAATGTGACGCTGACGCCGCATATCGCCGGCGCGTCGGTACGCACGGTGACTTATGCTGCCGAGCAGGCGGCCGAGGAAGTGCGCCGCTTCATCGCCGGCCTGCCGCCGGTCAATCCATGCTGACGACAGGGCATAGAGCGAGATGAGCGGTGACAGCGAAATCGTCGATCTCTTCGTCATTGGCGGCGGCGTCAATGGCGCCGGCATTGCGCGCGATGCAGCAGGCCGGGGGCTGTCGGTCATCCTCTGCGAAAAAGACGATCTCGCCGAAGGCACCAGTTCGCGATCGGGAAAGCTCGTCCATGGCGGTTTGCGCTATCTCGAATACTACGAGTTCCGCCTAGTGCGGGAGGCGCTTATCGAGCGCGAGGTGCTGCTGGAATCCGCGCCGCACATCATCTGGCCGATGCGCTTCGTGCTGCCGCACAGCCCGGATGATCGGCCGGCCTGGCTGGTCCGGCTCGGCCTGTTCCTCTACGACCATCTTGGCGGCCGCAAGCGGCTGCCGGCCACTCGCACGCTTGACCTGCGCACCGCACCCGAGGGCGCGCCGATCAAGGACAGCTTCAAACGCGGCTTCGAATATTCCGACTGCTGGGTCGACGACGCCCGCCTGGTCGTCATCAACGCGCTCGACGCCGCGGAGCGTGGGACCAGGATATTCACCCGCACTGCCTGCACCGCCGCCCGCCGCGAAAACGGCCTGTGGTCGGTGGAGATGCGCGACGGTCGAACCGGCGTCAGGACCACGGTTCGGGCACGGGCGCTGGTCAACGCCGCCGGCCCCTGGGTCAATGACATCATCAATCGCGTCGCTGGCCAGAATTCCAGGCGCAACGTGCGCCTGGTCAAGGGCAGCCACATCGTCGTGCCGAAATTCTGGGAAGGCCGGCAAGCCTATCTCGTCCAGAACAGCGACAAGCGCGTGATCTTCATCAATCCCTACCAGAACGATCTGGCGCTGATCGGCACCACCGACATTCCTTATGACGGGCGGCCGGAAGACGTGACCGCCGACGCCAGCGAGGTCGACTACCTGATTAAGGTGGTCAACCGCTACTTCAAGCGCCAGCTTGCGCGCAGCGACGTCGTCTACTCGTTTTCCGGCGTCAGGCCGCTTTATGACGACAATGCCGACAATCCGAGCGCGGTCACCCGCGACTATATTTTCGAGCTCGACGTGGCGGCGGGACAGGCGCCGCTGCTTTCCGTCTTCGGTGGCAAGATCACCACCTTCCGCAAGCTGGCCGAGCACGCGCTCGACCGCATCGCCCCGTTCTTCCCGAAGATGGGCAAGCCGTGGACCTCGAAAGGACATCTGCCAGGCGGCGATATCGCCAATGCCGATTTCGAGCAGTTCCTCGGTGACCTCGGCCACGAATATCCCTGGATGCCGGCCTCGCTGGTCAAGCATTATGGCCGGCTCTACGGCACAAGGACGCGTGATCTGGTCGGCGCGGCCGGTTCGCTCGCTGAACTGGGGCGGCGCTTCGGCAAGGATTTGTTCGAGCGCGAAGCCAATTACCTGTTCGAGCATGAATGGGCCGAGACGGCCGCCGATATTCTCGAACGGCGCACCAAACACGGACTGCATCTGTCCGCCGCAGAAAGAACCGCCTTCGAAGACTGGTGCTCGAGCCGGCTGGCGAAGGCAGGCTGATGGCCTTTACGCTGTCCCTCAACACCAACCCGCTGGTCAATCGTTTCGCCGAACCGGACGATCTGATCGATGCGATCGCGTACGACATCGGCATCCGCGACGTGCAGCTCACGCATGAATTCGTCAATCCCGGTTGGCCGGCGGCGACGATCGCCAAATTCATCCGCCTGTTCCGCTCCGCTCTCAACCGCACCGGCGTGCGTGTGACCTCCGCGATGACCGGCCCCTACGGCCGGCTCAATCATTTCGGCCATCCCGATGCCGACGTGCGGCGCTATTATGTCGACTGGTTCAAGACCTTTGCCGAAATTTCGGCCGAGCTCGGCGCCCGCGGCATGGGCACGCAATTCGCGATCTTCACTCATCGTGACTATGACGATCCCGAGCGTCGCGCGCGGCTTTTCGAGATCGCGCTGGAATGCTGGCGCGCGGTCGCCGAGCACGCCAAGGCGGCCGGCTTGACCTACCTGTTCTGGGAGCCGATGTCGGTCGGCCGCGAGTTCGGCCATACGATCGAAAGCTGCCGGACGCTGCAGAGCGAGATCGATGCGGCCGGCATGGCGATCCCGCTCAAGATGATGGTCGATATCGACCATGGCGACGTGACGTCGAGCAATCCGGACGACATCGACCCCTATGCCTGGGCCGAAGCCTTTCCAAAGGAATCGCCGATCATCCACGTCAAGCAATCCTCAATGAACAAGGGTGGCCATTGGCCGTTCATTGCCGCCTACAACAAGGACGGCCGCATCACGCCGGAAAAGCTGCTGGACACTGTTCGCCGTGGCGGCGGCGTCGACAATGAGATCTGCCTCGAATTGTCGTTCCGCGAACGCGAGCCCGTCGACCACCAGGTCGTCGCCATGATCCGCGAATCGGTCGACTATTGGGCGCCCTTCATCGAGGCCGGCAGGGCCGGTCTTTTGCCGAAGCATGATGGATGAGCAGGTGCCGACGCGGCTCCTGCTCAGAACCGGAATATGTCAGCCGAATTTCGGATCGAGACTGCCCGACTTGTAGCGCTTGGCCATTTCCGAGACCGGCAGCGGCTTGATCCTCGGTGCGTTGCCGGCAGTGCCGAACTGCTCGAAACGCTCCTTGCACAGCTTCCGCATGGCGGCCATCGCCGGCGTCAGATATTTGCGCGGATCGAATTCGCTCGGGTTCTCGGTCAGCACCTTGCGGATCGCGCCGGTCAGCGCCATGCGGTTGTCGGTATCGATATTGATCTTGCGCACGCCATGCTTGATGCCGCGCTGGATTTCCTCGACCGGCACCCCCCATGTCGGCTTCATCTGGCCGCCATATTTGTTGATGATCTCCTGCAGCTCCTCCGGCACCGAGGACGAGCCGTGCATGACGAGGTGCATGTTCGGCAAGCGGCGGTGGATTTCCTCGATGACGTTCATGGCAAGCACCGCGCCGTCCGGCTTGCGGCTGAACTTGTAGGCGCCGTGGCTGGTGCCCATGGCGACGGCCAGCGCATCGACACGGGTGTCGCGCACGAACCGTTCGGCCTGAACCGGGTCGGTCAGCAGCTGATCGTGGCTGATGACGCCCTCGACGCCATGGCCGTCCTCCTGTTCGCCGCCGCCCATCTCTAGCGATCCGAGAACGCCGATCTCGCCCTCCACCGACACGCCGCCCCAATGCGCCATATCGACGACGCGGCGGGTGATACCGGAATTATAGGCGTAGTCGGCCGGCGTCTTGCCGTCTTCCTTCAGCGATCCGTCCATCATCACCGAGGTGAAGCCGTACTGGATTGCGGTAACGCAGGTCGCTTCGTTGTTGCCATGGTCGAGATGCATGCAGACCGGGATATCGGGATGGATTTCGACCAGCGCGTCGATCAGCTTGGCCAGCACGACATCGTTGGCGTAGGCCCGCGCGCCGCGGCTCGCCTGCAGGATGACCGGCGATTTGGTCTCCTCGGCTGCCTCCATGATGGCGAGGCCCTGTTCCATATTGTTCATGTTGAAGGCAGGCACGCCATAACCGTATTCGGCGGCATGATCGAGCAATTGTCTCAGTGTGATGCGAGCCACTCAGTAGTCTCCCGTATCCGGTTTCGAGCCAGTGTTTGCGGGCTGTTCGGCTATTGTCGAGCCCGCTAAAGCTTCTGGCCGGATTTCCGCTGCACCGCAACCGCTGGACGCCCGGCCGACAGCAATTCTTGTTACGGCACGCCGTCAGAAGCGTCATGATATTCCCAGGCAGATATAACATTATCACAAAAATACTGGTGGCTATGCGACGTTTCCTGTTATATCTCGGAACCTGGTTCGGATTGCACGAGGAAGCCGCGGAAATGAAGAGCGACGGCCGTCGGCAAGGCATCATGGATTTTCTGATGGACACCGGCACCGCCAGTGTCGACGATCTTGCCTCGCGCTTCGGCGTCTCCAAGATGACCGTCCACCGCGACCTCGACGAGCTCGAGGAGGGCGGTTTCCTGCGCAAGGTACGCGGCGGCGCCTCGATTCAGCCGAGCAGCCTTTTCGAGAGCGATTTCCGCTACCGCCAGAGACTGGCCGGCGACGAGAAAAAGCGCATCGCCGCCGCTGCCGTGACGATGATCGAACCGGGTCAGACGGTGATCATCGACGACGGCTCGACCGCGGGCGGCGTTGCTCGGCATCTCGTCGATCTGCGTCCGCTGACGGTGATCTCGAACAATCTGGCTGTCATCCAGGATTTGGCGGGCGTTGCCGGCATCAACCTGATTGCGCTCGGCGGCCAGTACAGCAAGAAGTTTCACGGCTTCTTCGGCCTGCTCGCCGAGGACACGCTGAAATCATTGCGCGCCGATGTCGCCTTCCTGTCGTCATCGGCTATCCACGGCGCTTCCGCCTTTCACCAGGATCAGGAAGTGGTCCAGACCAAACGGCTGATGATGGCCGCTGCGGCGCGCAAATATCTGCTGGTCGATCACGGCAAGTTCGGCCGCACAGCCTTGCATTTCCTGACCGATCTCAAGGCTTTCGATACCGTCTTCACCGGCCGCGAGCCGCAGCCGCAGATGCGTGCGGCGCTGGATGGTGCCGGTGTGTCGCTGACAGTGGTCGCAGAGTAGGAGGAGCACGCATGGTTTACTGGGTCGGCACCAGCTGGAAAATGAACAAGACGCTCGCCGAGGCGATGGCTTTCACGAGGGCATTGGCCGAGTTCGTCCCCGGTTTCGACGAGCGCATCCAGCCCTTCGTCATCCCACCCTTCACGGCGGTCCGCGAGGTCAAGAAAGCGCTGTCGCCGACGCGCATCAAGGTCGGCGCGCAGAACATGCATTGGGCTGACGCCGGCGCCTGGACCGGCGAGATCTCGCCGGTAATGCTGAAAGACTGCGAACTTGATATGGTAGAGTTGGGCCACAGCGAACGGCGCGAGCATTTCGGCGAGACCGACAAGGCTGTCGGGCTGAAGACCGCAGCGGCGGTGAAGCACGGTCTCGTGCCACTGATCTGCGTCGGCGAGACTTTGGCTCAACGCGACAGCGGGCAGGCGGATACGGTGCTGGCCTTGCAGGTGCACGGCGCGCTGCAGTTTCTCGAAGGCGCGGCCAGGGCGGCGACGATCCTGTTTGCCTATGAGCCGGTCTGGGCGATCGGCGACAAGGGCGTGCCGGCAAGCTCGGACTATGCCGGCAGACAGCAGGCGCTGATCAAGAAAATCGCGCGCGACCTGCTGCCGGCCGTGCCGCCGGTGCTTTATGGCGGCAGCGTCAATCCGCAAAATGCCGCCGAACTGATCGGACAGTCTCATATAGACGGCTTGTTCATCGGCCGTTCCGCCTGGCAGGCGGACGGCTATATAGACATCCTCAAACGCGCCTCAGCGGCGATCTGAACCATCGAACAGGAAGGAAACCGAACATGAAAATAGCCATTGGAGCCGACAGCGCCGGCAAACCGCTGCTCGATGTCATCGCCGCTCACCTCGCCACCAAGCCCGGCCTCACGGTCAGCGATCTCAGCCAGACGGGCTTCTACGCCGACCTGTCACAGAAGCTCGCCCAGACCATCCTGGACGGCGAGAACGATCGCGGCATCCTGTTTTGCGGCACCGGCATCGGCGTATCCATTTCCGCCAACAAGGTTCCCGGCATTCGCGCCGCACTCACCCACGACACCTATTCGGCCGAGCGCGCTGCAAAATCCAACAACGCCCAGATCATCACCATGGGCGCGCGCGTCATCGGCCCGGAATTGGCCAAGTCGATCGTCGATGCATGGCTTGCCTCGGAATTCGATGAGATGGGACCGTCGGCCGGCAATGTCCAGGCGATCGACAGGCTCGATGCAGCGAAGGTCCGTTAAGCCAGACTGTCCCGTATCGCTTTGATGATCGTGACGGCCGAGGCAGCGCCGGGATCCATATGCCCGAGCGATCGTTCGCCGAGCCGCGAGGAGCGGCCCTTCGCGGCGATCATATCCTTGGTTGCCTCGGCGCCCCGTTCGGCTGCGGCGAGTGCAGTTTCCAAGCTCTCCAACAGGGTCTTGCCGGCTTCCTGCGCGGCGCCCGCTGCCTGTGCTGCCGGCAGCCAGGCGTCGACCATGGTCTTTTCGCCGAGCTCGGCCTTGCCGCGATCCTGGATGCCTTGCGCCATCGCCCGGAGCATGGCGATGATGTCAGCATCCTCCAGAATTGCCTTGCCTTTGACGGCGGCGGCAGCGCGCATGAAGGCGGTCGCATAGAGTGGGCCTGACGACGCGCCGGCGTTGAGGAACGACTTTGCCGCGGTATTGAGCAGCGCCGTCGGTCCGGTCGCCGCGAGGTCGAGTTGCGCCAGCGCCTCGCGTACCGCGCCGAAGCCAAGCGCCATGGCGATGCCGTGGTCGGCGTCGCCGATGACGCCGTCGAGTTGGCAGAGCCTGTCCTTGTCGGCGTCGATCGCCGCCGCGATCTCATCGAACATTCTTTTCAAGCCGGCTGAGTCGATCGAGGTCATGATGCTTTCTCAGCCGGCGCGGAACATGGCGCAGTCGCAGGGATGGTCGAGCATCTCCTGCAATTCGCCGTCGAGATGCATCAGCGTCACTGAGGCGCCGGCCATTTCGAGCGAGGTGCAATAATTGCCGACCCAGGTCGCGTGGACGGAAACGCCGATGTCGTCGAGCCTCTGCTTGACCCGCCGGTTCATGATGTAGAGCTCCATCAGCGGCGTCGAACCGAGCGAATTGACCAGCACGGCGACCTTGTCGCTGCGCGTCGGCGCCATTTCGTCGAGGATCTTGTCCAGCATCTCGTCGGTGATCTCGTCGGCCGTCTTTAGTTTTCCGCGTGCGATGCCCGGCTCGCCATGGATGCCCATGCCGATCTCCATCTCGTCCGGTCCGATTTCGAAATTCGGCCGGCGGGTCTGCGGCAGCGAACAGGGCGAAAGCGCCACGCCCATAGTGAAGGTCTGATCGTTGGCCTTCCTGGCGATACGCTCGCATTCATCGAATGTCAGCATCCGGTCGCATGCGGCACCGACAGCCTTGAAGATGAAGAAATTGCCGGCGACGCCGCGCCGCTTCTGCCTCTGGTCGCGTGGCGCCGAGGCGACATCGTCGGTGGTCAGCACGGTGCGCACCTCGATATCGTCCATCGCCGCCATTTCGGCGGCCATGTCGAAATTCATCACGTCGCCGGCATAGTTGCCGTACATGAACAGCACACCGGCACCGCCGCTGGCCGCTTTGGCGCATTCGAGGATCGGGTCCGGCGGCGGCGAGGCAAAAACGTTGCCGATCGCGGCCGCGTCGGCAAGCCCCTTGCCGACGAAGCCAAGGAAGGTCGGCTCGTGGCCCGAGCCGCCGCCGATGACAAGGCCGACCTTGCCTGGGCGCGGCCCGTCGCGGGCGATGATGGAGCGGGGGCTGCCGTCCGCACTTCGGAGATGGCGCGGATGCGCGGCCAGAATGCCCTCCAGCATCTCGTCGACGGAGCGGTTGCCGTCATTGATGATCTTCTTGGTCTGCACCGGCATCCTCCCTAGTTTTCGTGAGATACTACAGCGCCTTACCGGGATTTCCACCCTGCGACGGAGATTTCACGCCGCGATGCGTTCGCGTGTCGCCAGCAGTTGCACGCAGGCACCGGCCGCCTCTTTGCCCTTGACCCTGAAATGCTCGAAGAAGAAGCGGTGATGGTCAGCGCTGTCATGGTAGTTGTGCGGCGTCAGCACCGCCGAAAGCACCGGCACGCCAGTCGACAATTGCACGTTCATCATGCCGTCGATGACCGCACTCGCCACGAACTCATGCCGGTAGATGCCGCCATTGACGACGAACGCGGCGCCGAGGATAGCGGCATAGCGGCCGGTCTCGGCAAGCATCTTTGCATGCAGGGGAATCTCAAAGGCGCCCGGCACATCGAAGACATCGACGGCAAAGCGTTTCTCCCCGACAACCGCCAGTTCCGCCTCGAATGCTTCAACGCATTGGTCGACGATATCGGCGTGCCAGCGCGCCCGAATGACGGCAACGCGGATCGTTTCATAGTCGTTCTGGGAATGCTGATTCATGGGTCCATCCTTCCGTTTCCAACCAGAATCAGGACGCACGATACGGAGTCCGAACCGCGAAAGCGGACCGTCTTCCATTCGTTCTCTTCCATCCGGACTGTGACCGTCGGCTCCGGAATCTCACCGGATCTGCTGACCCCTCCGGCTAACCGGAAAGCGCTCGCGGGCTTGGGCCGAGACCCTTACCGCCGGTGGGGACTTTCACCCCGCCCTGAGAACATTGACGGCGTTTGTATGGAAGGACCGGATAGCGCTGTCAACCGCCGACGTCGTCGCCGATGGCGCAGAAATGGCGATCCGTTCCGACTTGGTCACTTTGAGGGCGAGGGAGGCGCTGATAAGTTGCAGCGTCAAATGGCGATCACGGGCAAGGCGGGCAGCACCTTGTCCAAGGTGATGGGGAATTCACGCACTCGCACGCCGGTCGCGTTGTAGATGGCGTTGGCGACGGCAGCCCCCGCACCGCAGACGCCGAGCTCGCCGAGACCCTTCGCGCCAAGTGGATTGGCCTTGTCGTCATCTTCCTCGAGGAAGACGACTTCCATCTCGGGGACGTCGCCATTGACCGGGACGTGATATTCGGCAAGATCGTGATTGACGAAGTGGCCATAGCGCGGATCGAGCACCGTCTGCTCCATCAGCGCCGCACCGATCCCCCAGGTCATGCCGCCGATGATTTGCGAGCGTGCAGTCTTGGGGTTGAGGATACGGCCCGCGCCGACCACAGTCAGCATCCGGCGCATGCGGATTTCACCGGTGTCGCAATCGACAGCGACCTTGGCGAAATGCGCTCCGTACGAATGCTGCGAATAAGTCTTGTATGACTCGGTGGTGGCGCCTGCGGCTACGGAGCCTTCGGCCTCGAACCCGTCGGGAGCGATCCTCCCGATGAGATCGGCCAGGCTCGCCGATCGCTGGCCGATCCTGACTTCGCTGTCGGCAAATCTTGCCTCGGTGGCGTTCGCGCCGCGCAACGGCGAGGCCTCGCTCGACTGCGCCGCGTCCAGGATCCGTTCCTTGAGGGCGTTGCACGCATTATACAGGGCCGAACCCGCGCTTGCTGCGCCCCAGGACCCGCCGGAGCCGGCGGTACGCGGGAAACGGCTGTCGCCGAGCTCCACCTTGACAGACGAGATCGGCACGCCGAGGCTCTCGGCGGCAATCTGGGTCAGGATCGTATAGGTGCCGGTCCCAATATCGGTCATGTCGAGCCGCGCCGTCACCCGACCGTCCCGGTCGATCGCAACTCGCGCCGTCGCCGCGCCGATGTAGTTCGGACGGATCGCCGCCGCCATGCCGTAGCCGATGAGCTTCCGGCCCTCCCGGGTTCGGCCCGGTGTCGGGTTTCTCCGCTTCCAACCGAAACGGCGGGCGCCTTCCTCCATGCAGGCGACGAGATTGCGGGTGGAGAACGGCACTCCGCGCTCGGGATCCTGAGCCGGTTCGTTGCGGATCCTGAGTTCGATCGGGTCCAGGCCGACCTGCTCGGCGAGTTCATCCATGGCGCATTCGAAAGCCAGCATGCCGGGCGCTTCGCCGGGCGAGCGCATCCATTCGCCGCGGTTGATGTCCAGCGGAACCAGGCGATGGCGGGTGAGACGGTTCGGCGCCGCATAGAGCGAGCGCGCAAAAACTGCCGTTTGTTCGCAGTACTCCTCGAAGCTGGACGTCGCGGACCAGACATCGTGCGCGATCCCGGTGAGCCGCCCATCGGTATCCGCGCCGAGACGTACCTGTTGGATCATCTCTGCACGGTGACCGGCATTGGCGAACATCTGTTGCCGCGTCAGCGCGATCTTCACGGGGCGCTGCAGGACCTGCGCTGCAAGTGCGGCCAGGATCGTATCGGCATGGGCAATCAGCTTGGAGCCGAAGCCCCCGCCGGTGAAAGGGCTCACGATGCGCACCCGCTCGAGCGGGATGCGAAGCGTGCTGGCGACGCCGGCCCGGAAGTTCGCGAGGGTCTGCGCCGATGTACGGATCGTCAGCTCGTTGCCTGACCAGGCGGCGAGCGTCGCATGCGGCTCCATCGGATTGTGATGTTCGAAGGGGGTCCGGTAAGTGGCATCGATCTTGATCGGCGCCGTCGCAAAGGCGCGCTCGAAGTCGCCGACCACGCTGTCGGTCTCGAAGCCGGCATTGGTCCGCTTTGGCGCGTAGGAGTCGGCGATATGTCCCGGTAGATCGTAGAGGCCCGGCTCCTCGTCGTAGCGCACTCTGATGAGGCCCGCAGCAGCGCGTGCCGCCTCGAATGTCTCCGCAACGACCAGCGCGACCGGCTCGTCGCAATACCGCACCCGATCGCTGTTGAGCGCGGGCCGGGCGCGGGTGAAGACCTCCGGCACCGTCGGCGTGACCGCCGGGCCGAAATCCGGCTGGGCCGGCGCATTGCGGTGCGTCATGACGAGCAGCACTGCCGGCGCCCGTTCGGCTTCGGTCGTGTCGATCTCGGCGATGCGGCCCTTGGCGACGGCGGCGCCGAGAATGTAGCCATAGGCTGTACCATCCAGCTCATTCTCGTAAGCGTATGTGGCGCCGCCCGTCACTTTGAGCGGACCGTCGATGCGGTCGATCGGCCTCCCGATGATGCCAGCACCGGGACGCGGTTTCACTCTTGAATGGGTGGCGGAGCCGGGCAGTCCGGGTATGGTCTCGTTCATAAGTCACCTAAAGATTTTCATTTGGAGTTCGGAAGCATCGAGGCCGCGACGACGCCTCTTTCCTCGCACCTTCATGTTCGTCGCGCAGCGGCCGGAGCTCACGCGGCGATCTCGCCGAAATACTCGCGAAACTCGACCAGCTTCCCTGTCGGGCCGGCGCGCATGAAGATCGCATGCAGGCCAGTGTAGGGCGCGCCGCTGATTGTCCCGCTCCCGCGATCGCAGACGATGACCCAGTCGGCGGCGAAGAGCTTGAGATCGACGGTCGATTTCGTGATCCTGTTTCCTTGCGCTTGATGCGCGGCGGTCCAGGCTGCGAGTGCCGGCTTGCCGTCTGGCGGTCCGTGTCGGCCTCGTTGCTCGCCGACAGGGAATTGGAAGGTCATCGTCTCATCGCAACAATCAAGGAATGCCGTCCAGTCGCCGGAGGCCCAGCCGGCAAAGAAGGCGTCGACGGCGGCCTCGAGCACGTGACGAGCTCCCGGGTCGGATGTGGCGCCCCAAGCTGCGGCGGCAGAAACAAAAAGGCCGCCACCCGCGGCGGTAACGGCGCGTCGCGTGAGTTTCATATCGATCTCCTGCTCGTCGCCTGCATCTGGGAACCGCTGTTCGGGGTCGTCGTCTCTGTCATCGTGTCGCCTCACGCACTCTCGACGGCAGCAGCGAGTGTGTGCCGCACCGTTCGTTTCGCCAGCGGGATCTTGAAGTCATTGGCGCCATGCCCAACGGCTCCGGCGAGCGCGGCTTCGGCAGCGTCGGTAAAGGTATCGTCGGACGCCGCTGCGCCTGCCAGCCCGCGCTCCGCCTCCGTCGCGCGCCAGGGTTTCGCTGCCACGCCGCCCATGGCGATCCGAGCGCTTCGGATACGATCGCCGCTTTTTTCGACGATTGCTGCCACCGACACCAGCGCGAAGGCGTAGGAAGCTCGGTCGCGCACTTTGCGGTAAAGCTGCCGGCCGGGTGGTGGCGGCGGCAGGGTAACCGCGACGACCATTTCGCCGTGGCCGAGCACGGTCTCCACATGGGGCATCGTCTCGGGCAATCGATGGAAATTGCCGATCGGGATCGTGCGGGTCTCGCCGCCGGGCGAAACGGTCTCGATCCTGGCGTCGAGCCCGGACATGGCGACCGCCATGTCCGAAGGATGGACCGCGATGCAGGCTTCGCTCGCGCCCAGTACAGCGTGCATGCGGTTGAAGCCTTGAAGCGCCGTGCAGCCCGAACCCGGCTGGCGCTTGTCGCAGGGCATGTTGCGGTCGTAGAAGTAGGGGCAGCGCGTGCGTTGCAGGAGATTGCCGCTGGTCGAGGCCTTGTTGCGTATCTGGCCGGACGCTCCCGCCAGCAGCGCTTGTGTGAGCATCGGATAGCGGGACCTCACCCGCGGGTCGGCGGCAAGATCGCTGTTGCGGACCTGGGCGCCGACCCGAAGCCCGCCTTCTGCCGTCTCCTTGATCCGATCAAGCGGCAGCCGGCTGATGTCGACGAGATGCGCTGGGCGCTCGATATCGAGCTTCATCAGGTCGAGCAGGTTGGTGCCGCCGCTGATGAACTTGGCGTCCGGCCGGGCCGCGACCGCGGCGGCCGCCTGCTGGGCACTCGTTGCACGTTCATAAGTGAAGGACTGCATTGCTCATGCCTCCTCTGCCGCGTCGCGGATTGCAGCGACGATGTTCGGATAAGCGGCACAACGGCAGATGTTGCCGCTCATCCGCTCGCGGATCTCGGCATCGCTGAGAGCGACGGAAGCCGCTGCCACGTCGGCGCTCGCATGGCTCGGCCAGCCGGCCTTGGCTTCGCCCAGCATACCGACCGCCGAGCAGATCTGGCCTGGCGTACAGTAGCCGCACTGGAAACCGTCGCGGGCGACGAAGGCGGCCTGCACCGGATGCAGCCGGTCACCCTCGGCAAGGCCCTCGACCGTGGTGATCTCGTCGCCATCATGCATTGCGGCAAGCGTCAGGCAGGAATTGATCCGGCGTCCATCGACAAGCACCGTGCATGCGCCACACTGGCCGTGATCGCAGCCCTTCTTCGAGCCGGTGAGGCCGAGATGGTTGCGCAGGGCATCGAGCAGCGTCGTCCGCGGGTCGAGTTCGACGGCAAGGTCCTTCGCGTTGATCCGCAACGATATCGGCATCGTCGGTACCGGCGTGCCAGATGCCGTCGCCGTGACGGTGTCGGCCGGCTCGGCGCCGACCGGTATCCCGGTAGCCAGGAGCACCCCGGTCGCCACCCCGCCCTCCAACACGGTTCGACGCGTTGGCCCCCTCCTGTTGTCTGTTTTGGCCATGCAAGATCTCCCAGTCGCAATGAAGGACGCAGACGGCAATTTGACCCCGACAGCGGACCCTCGGGTTCGGTCATCGACACTGGAGGTGGGGGCGCACGCAGCGGCTTTCTTTCAAGAAACCGGCGGCACTATCAGGATTCTGGAGAAGAATTCACCCGATAGGCACGAGGCGTCATGCCCCTGAGACGCCGGAACGTCGTGGTGAAGTGGCTCTGGCTTGAAAAGCCGAGCCGAAAGGCAATGGTACTGATCGACAAACCCGTTTCGCGCAACAGTGCCTCCGCTCGCCGCACCCGTTCCTCGATTACATAGGCATAGGGGGCAAGACCGGTCGTCGCCTTGAAGCGCCGCGCAAAACTGTCGACGGCCAAGTCGGCGACAGCTGCAAGCTCGCTTAGCGAAATGTCGGAATTCATACGTGCATCGATATAATCCCGAACTCGACCAAGTGCTCGGCGGCTGAGACAGCCGTGACGTACGAGCGGCTGTTGCTCGCGGCTCAGGTTGGCCACGCGGAGGCTGACGAGGGCCACCAGATGCTCGACATAGGCAGTGTCCGGCTTGTGACCGAGGGCCATCTCGTCGCGAAGCGAACTCAGCAGCGTGGCGACGACCGCGTCCTTCTTGTTTACCAGTATCGGCAGGTTCCTCAGGCGTTCGCATCCGGGAAGCCCGATATCGGGATCGATCCACAGGGCTGAATAGGAGAGGTTTACATCGCGATAGAAGCCCTGTCGCTCCGCGCCTGCCGGGACGAAGGTGAGGGCTCCGGGACGATCCATTCCGTCGTAGAGGGATCTTGCCTCGTGCCGGATAGACGTATGGGACGTGCCGCCTTCTTCGGTCAGCACGATCAGATGATGAGGGGCTGTCCAGCGGAGCTCCGCCTCCCGGCACGCCCACCGCCGGTTGTCGAAAACGATCGAGGAGCTGACCCATGACGCGGTTTGCAGGGGCTCCGACTTTTCCTCCTGGCTCCGAACCCGTCCGTCACCAAGCAGCGGTCTGAATGACATCGCGGCATCCCGCTGGTTCACTCGCCGAGCCGTGGTCAGCCCCGGCTTGAGCGTTGCGCCGCCCCGCCGCTACGCATACGACCGTCCATCTGGGACAGGCAACGGACGTTTTTAACCGCGCCGTGTTCAAGAAATCGTGAGATCAGGCAAAATCCAGCGCGCCTCCTGGCACTCCAAAGCGGATCATCCGCGCTCGGGAAACATCGCCTTCAGGCCTTCGCGCGAGGCCGTGGCGACGCCGCGTTCGGTGATCAAGCCGGTGACCAGCCGCGCCGGCGTCACGTCGAAGGCGGGGTTGGCCGCCGGCGTGGCTTCCGGCGACACGCGGACCTGGGCAATCTCGCCGGAAGCGGTCTTGCCCCAGACCAGCGAGACCTCGTCGGGCGAACGCTGCTCGATCGGGATTTCGGCCAACCCGTCGCCCACCGTCCAGTCGATCGTCGGCGACGGCAGCGCGACATAGAACGGCACGTCGTTGTCGGCGGCGGCCAGTGCCTTGAGATAGGTACCGATCTTGTTGCAGACATCGCCGTCGGCGGTGGTCCTGTCGGTGCCGACGACGACCATGTCGACCTGGCCGCGCTGCATCAGATGGCCGCCGGCATTGTCGACGATCAGCGTGTGCGGCACGCCGTGGCCGGCCATCTCCCAGGCGGTCAATTGGGCGCCCTGGTTGCGCGGTCGCGTTTCGTCGACATAGACGTGGACTGGAATGCCGGCTTCCGTCGCCAGATAGATCGGCGCGGTGGCGGTGCCGTAGTCGACGGTGGCCAGCCAGCCGGCGTTGCAGTGGGTCAGGATATTGACCGGTTCGCCCAGCTGCTTGCGCGCCGCGATCGTCTTGATGATTTCGAGCCCATGGGCGCCGATGGCGCGGTTGAGGCCGACATCCTCGTCGGCGATCTTGCCGGCACGCCGATAGGCGGCTGCGGCACGTTCTGCCAGGGGAAGCGCCAACAGGAAGCGCTGCATTTCATTCAGCGCCCACCGCAAATTGATCGCCGTCGGGCGCGTTTCGTGCAGGGTTGCCCAGACGGCGTCGAGCGCCGCATCCGACGGATCGTCGGCCATCTGCATGGCGACGCCATAGGCGGCGGTGACGCCGATCAGCGGCGCCCCGCGCACCCACATGTCGCGGATTGCCGTGGCGATGCCGGCGACGGTATCGATCTTTTCGATGCGGAAATCATGCGGCAGCCAGCGCTGGTCAATGATCTCCACGGAACGCCCGTCGTCACTCGGCCAGATGGTGCGGTAGTGGCGGTCACCGACGTTCAAATCCTGCTCTCCCGTTCGATCAGCGCGGCCAACTGGTTGACCTCGTCGATGCTGTGGATCTGGCGCCGGTTGACGGCGAGGTGACGGCCGAATTTCAGCGCCTTTGCCTCACATCTGGCGCGCAGATCCTGATCGGCAATGGTCTCGAAATCGGCATTGTGGGCAAGTCCGAGAATTCGCCGGTGAACCTCGACGCCGGCAAAGCCGAGCAGATCGGTCCAGATCGAATGCAGCATGTGGTCGAGCGCCTGCTCGGCGCCAAGACTGTCGCCCTGATCCTCGAACAGGCTCTTCTGGTAGAGTATGCCGGTGCGCTCGGTTCGCCACAGATGCGAGAACTCGGCGCGGAATACCGACCATGTCTCGACCGTGACGTCGAGCAGATAGGCGCGCATGGCGTCGCGCTTGCCATTCTGCTCATGGCCGCGCTGCGAGAAGAACGCCATCCAGAAATTGGCGAGCAGCATGCCAACATCGAAGGCGATCGGACCGTAGAAGGCGAATTCGGGGTCGATCATCCGCGTTTCGGTGTCGGTGACCATGATCGAGCCGGAATGCAGGTCGCCATGCAGCAGCGTCTCGGCATTGGCGGCGAAGAGGTGCTTCATCCGCTGCGCCTCGACCTTGAGGTCGCGGTCGGCGCGCAGCTCGGCGACAATGCCATCGAGCTGCGGGCTGGTGTGCCGGTTCATCTTGGCATCGAAATACGGGTCCGAGAAAACCAGGTTCTCGGTGATGTCGCAGAGTTCGACATTGTCGGCGAACAGCGCCAGATCGGCCTTGCGGTCCTTGGTCGCCATATGCAGGTCGGAGCCGCGAAACAGCGTGCGGGCCATGAACAGGCCGATGTCTTTCGCGATGTTGGGCAGTTGCCGGCCCTCGATCAGCGCCCGCCGCAGGATAATGTGCGGCGACAGATATTCCATGATGATCAGCGCCTGGCCTTCGTCGAAGTAATAGATATCAGGCACGGAATCCGGCGCCCGCGCCTGTTGCCGCGTCAGCGCATGATATTCGAAGAAGGAGCGCTTCAACGGCAGTGGCCAGCTGTCGCCGACCAGCCGGACGTAGGGCAGGGCTTGCTTGACGACGGCCGCACCCTCAGCACCCTCGACAATGAACACCAGGTTCAGATTGCCGTCGCCGACTTCACGGATCTTCCAGCGGCTCGTATCCTTGCCGATCTGCGAACACAGAGCCCCGTTGGCACGGAGACGGCCCGCCAGTGTCTCGACCGACAGTGCTTCGAACGGCGATTTCCCAGTCATCCTCACCTCCCGCTTATGTGCTCCGATGATAGCGGAGCCATGGCGGTCGGGCCAAGCTAGGAAGCCCGCTAGCAATTGTCAATCGTGTTGACAATTGCCGATATAGCCCATAGCGTCACGGTCAGGGAGGAACGAATGGGCAATGATGCCGTGTTCCGCGTCGACGGCCTGAGGAAATCCTTTGGCCATATCGAGGTGCTTGGCGGCGTCTCGCTCGAATTGCATGCCGGCGAAGTCACCGTGCTGATGGGTGCCAACGGCGCCGGCAAATCCACCCTCGTCAAGATCATCAGCGGCGTCTACGACCATGGCGGCGGCTCGATGTCGCTTGTCGGTCAGGACTTTGCGCCGAAAACGCCGGCCGAGGCGATCTGCGCCGGCGTCGTCACCGTCCACCAGAACATCAATGACGGCGTCGTCGCCGACCTCGACGTCGCAACCAACCTCACGCTCGACAGGCTGAGCGGCAGCGGCGTGCCGACGCTGTTCAATCCAGGCCGGGTGCGCCGTGAGGCCAAGGCGGTTGCCGACCGCATGGGGCTGGCCATCGACCTCAAGGCCCGCATCAGCCATCTCTCGCTGGCCGATCGTCAGATGGTGGCGATCGCCCGCGCCATGGCGCACCGGCCGAAAGTGCTGATCCTCGACGAGCCGACCTCCTCGCTGTCCAGTGCCGAAGCCGACCGGCTGTTCGCATTGCTCGACCGGCTTCGCCAGCAAGGCGTAGCCATTCTCTACATTTCGCACCGTATGTCTGACATCAGACGGCTTGCCGACCGCATCATTTCGATGCGCGATGGGGTCATCTCAGGCATCTTCGACAGGAAGCCGCTGGATTTTGAAGGTGCGGTCAACGCCATGCTCGGCCGCAAGATCCAACTCGAGCGGATCGTCGCCAGGAATTCGGCCAAATCAATTTTTATTGCCGACGGCTTGCGGATTGCCGAAGGCGCCAGGCCGATTTCGCTGACGCTCGGCGACGGCGAGGTCGTCGCCATCACCGGCCTCGTCGGCGTCGGCAAGACCGCGCTCGCCGAGACGCTGTTCGGCTTGCGCCAGCCGCTGTCCGGGACCATGGTGCTGAACGGGAAACCCTATGCTCCGGCGTCGACGGGCGAAGCGATTGCCGCCGGCGTGTTTCTCGTCGCCAAGGACCGGGGCGAAAACGGCATCGTCGGCGACTTCAACATCCAGGAAAATATCAGCCTGCCGTTCCACAGGCGAATGTCGCGTCTCGGCGTCCTCAAGCGCCGCATCGAACGCGCCATTGCCCGCCAGCAGATCCAGGAGTTGGGCATCGTCTGCCGCTCGGAGAAGGACGAGATGTCGTCGCTTTCCGGCGGCAATCAGCAGAAGGTGATGGTCGCCCGCTGGATATCGCAGACCGCAAGGCTTTTCATCCTCGACGAGCCATTTCAGGGCGTCGACATTTCGGCCAGGCGCGATATCGCCGCCAAGCTGCGGGCCAGCGCCAGCGGCCGCGCGACGCTGCTGTTCGTCACCGAACTCGACGAGGCCCTGGAGACGGCCGATCGCATTCTGGTGATGTCGGAGCAGACGATCGTCGGCGAGCACCGCAACACCGATGTCGATCTCGAGCGGCTGCTGGCCGAAGTGGCGGGCGGGCCGTTGCACAGCGCAGCCTGACGGCAGGAAGACGATGAGAATTGGAATGGAGAGGGCATGAGTTCAGGTTGGGTAAAGACAGTGCCAGCGTGCGGGAGCGCTGAATGATCCTGCGCGACCGTGCCATCCGGTATGGCTTCATCGTCCTGTTGTTCGGTCTGATCGCCTATTTCGCCATTGCCGCCGATGGCTTCGTGTCGCCGCAAAGCGCCGTCTTCATCTTCCAGTCGGTCGCCATCACCGGGGTTCTGGCGCTCGGCGTCACCGCCACGCTGGTCGTCGGCGGCTTCGACTTGTCGATCGGCTCGGTCGCCACCAGCGCCATGATGGCGGCTGCCTACGTCATGGTGGTGCTGGAGCAGAATGCCGTCGTGGCGGTCGTCGCCTGTCTTGTGATCGGCGCCGTTGTCGGCCTCATCAATGGCTGGCTGATCGTCTATATGCGGGTGCCGGACCTTTTGGCGACGCTCGGCATGATGTTCCTGCTCGTCGGCCTGCAGCGCATCCCTACCGAGGGCCGTTCGATCGCCACCGGCATGACCATGCCCGACGGCTCGGTCGCCAACGGCAGCTTCGGCGCCGCGTTCCTGGCGCTTGGCCGCCATCGCTTCGATTTCTTCATCCCGAACCTCATTCCGGTGTCGGTCGTCGTCCTGCTCGTGCTGGCGGTGCTGATCTGGTTCTTTCTCGAATACACCCGTTTCGGCCGCATGATGTACGCCGTCGGCAGCAACGAGCGCGCTGCCGAACTCGCCGGCGCGCCTGTCAAGGCATACAAAATCTGGGCCTACGTTATTTCTGGGGTTTTTGCCTCGATCGGCGGCATTTTGCTCGCCGCCCGGCTTGGACGCGGCGACATCGCCTCGGGTAATAATCTGTTGCTCGACGCGGTGGCTGCGGCACTCATCGGTTACGCGGTTCTCGGCGCCGCCAAACCGAACGCCTTCGGCACGGCCGTCGGCGCGGTGTTTGTCGGCGTGCTGCTGCAGGGCCTGACGATGATGAACGCGCCTTACTACACGCAGGATTTCGTCAAGGGCGTGGTTCTCGTGGTCGCCCTTGTCTTCACCTTCGCCCTGTCCGGCAGGGGCAGGAGATAGGGTTCGACCGGGTCACATTTTGGGTTCAACAAGTGGAGGAAACGACGTGAACGTCACAAGAAGACTTTTGGGGAAAGCAGCGCTCGGGCTTGCCGGCGCAACATTGCTGATGCAGTTGCCGGCAATTGCGCAGGACAGGCCGGCGCCGTTCGACAAGCCGGGTGCCGTCAAGATCGCGCTGGTCCGCTATCTCTCGACCGGCGACTTCTTCCAGGCCTATCTCTCCGGCGTTGAGGCGCAGGCCAAGGCGCTCGGCGTCGACCTGCGCGTGCTCGACAGCCGTCAGGACGCGGCGCTTCAGGCGGACATGGTCGACCAGGCCATCGCGCTCGGCGTCCAGGGCATCATCATCCAGCACGGATTGACGGAATCGATGAAGGACGCCGCCCAGCGTGCCGTCGATGCCGGCATCAAGGTCGTCGCCTTCGACGTCAATGTCGAAAACCCCAAGATCCCGCAGATCGAACAGTCCGACCGCGACCTCGCGCGCCTGGCGCTCGAACAGGCGGTCAAAGACAATGGCGAGAGCTGGAAGGCCGGCTATGTCTATGTCGCCGGCATCGCCCCGCTCGATCGCCGCAACGAGACCTGGGTCGAATTCAAGAAGAAATATTCGGGCATCAACGAAGCCGCCATGTTCGGCACGCTCGACAATCCGATCGCCAATTCGGTTGCCAACCAGGCTCGCTCGGTGTTGTCGGCTCATCCCGACATCAAGGTGATGTTCGCGCCCTATGACGAATTCGCCAAGGGCGTAAAGATCGCCGTCGACGAGGCCGGGCTGAACAAGGATATCAAGATCTATTCGGCCGACATCTCGACCTCCGACATCGCCGCGATGCGCGAGCCCGACAGCGCCTGGGCGGCAACCGCCGCCACCAACCCGGCCGTCGTCGGCCAGGTCTCGGTGCGTGCGCTGGCGCAGCTCTTGGCCGGCGAAGATCCCGGCCACAACGTCATCGTGCCACCGACGCTGATCACCCAGAAGGACCTGCTCGACAAGGACATCAAGAACATGGAAGACCTCTCGGCCAAGCTGCCGCAGTTCGCCCATGCCGATGTCGCCATGCCGGCCTGGATGCCGAACCCGAACGCGAAGTAACTTTCGGCACGAGCAAAACAATAGCCGCCTGCAGCAGCTTGCTGCAGGCGGCTTTTTTGTCGAAGATGTCTGGCGCGCCGGACTGCCGAATTTCAATTGTCGCAGTCTCCGATTTGCAGGCCGATTGGACGGTTGAACCCAGGATTCGACGGGTACATGGAGGCGCATGCGGTAAGAGAGGAAAGTCCGACCGGTGTCGTCGCCGGAACATTTTTCCGACGCTCGCAGGCCACCACGGGCGTTGTGGTGTTGGGTGGATCGAGTGGTCGTGTTGATGTCGGGCGCGCGCGGCTTTTTACAGATGCCGGTACGTCGGCCTTGGCGTTGCAGTGGTTTGGCGGCGAGGGCCAGATTCCGGGAATATGTGAAATTCCCCTGGAAACGTTCTTTGCAGCAACAGACTATCTCATTGAAACAGGGTGCCGTCGCATCGTTTATGTCGGCACATCCAAAGGTGCCGAGGCCTCATTGCTTGCCGCGGTCCATGACCAGCGAATCAACGCGGTGGTCGCGATCAGCCCGTCATCGGTAGTTTGGGGGAATATCGGTGCGGGCCGGGATGGTGCCAGTTGGCCTGAACGATCCTCATGGTCGCTCAACGGTATCGCGCTGCCGTTTGTGCCGGCAGATCCAGATTGGACACGAGAGTATGTGGATGGCCTGGTATCTTACAGGGGGCTTTTCGAATGCTGTTTGAAAACCTTCAAGAGCGAATCGAATGCGGCGACCATCCCCGTTGAGACCATATCGGCCGAGCTTCTGCTTGTCGCCGGTGGCAACGATGCGCTGTGGCCTTCCCTATCGTTCGCCCGAGATATTATTAGGCGGCGCGGCGAAGCAGGTAAGGTCACTCATCTCATTTCGTCGCCGGATGCGGGACACCGCATTCTGTTGCCAGGCGAGAGCACACCACGCTCGACATTGCACGCACATGGAGGCAATGACGAGGCCGATTCAAAGCTGGGCAGAAAGGCTTGGGAAGGCATCCGAGGCCTGCTGTAGTAGCAGTTCGAGAATGCCTTCCATGGCCGTGTCGCAAAATTCCGAGTTGCGTGCCTGTCTCGGCCGGTTCCGCCTACCGCAGCGCCGCCGCGATGTTGCCGCCGTCGACCGTCGTCACATCGGCTGTGGTCCGATCGGCCAGCGCTTGATGCAGAAAGGCCTGGGCGACGTCTTCGGCCGTCACTTCCTGCCCGAGCAGGTTGCCGGACATGTACTCCTTCTCCGATACGCCGCGCGCGCCCGAGCGGCTGGCGATCATGGCGTCGGTCAACAGCCCCGAACGGATGCGGTCGGCGTTGACGGCATTGGAGCGGATGCCTTGCGCGCCGTAGTCGAGCGCATATTGCCTGGACATGAACAGCGTTGCCGCCTTCGGGATGCCGTAAGCGCCGAACTTCGGTCCCGGATTGATCGCCTGCTTGGAGGTATTGAACAACAGCACGCCGCCGGTGCCCTGTTCGAGCATGATGCGCACGGCATTCTGCGCCGCCGACTGGTGGGCGAAGAAATTGAGTTCGAAACTTTTGCGCAAAGTGGCGTCGTCGAGCTCGCCGATCCGGCCCTCCCAGGCTGCGCCCGCATTGGAGACGAGAATGTCGAGGCCGCCGAAGACGGCGACGGCTTTGTCGAACGCAGCGCGCATCTGCTCCGGATCGGTGATGTCGGCGCCAATGCCGATCGAACCGTTACCGGCTTTTTTGGCGGCCTCGGCAGCTCTTGACCCGTCGACATCGACGACCACCGCATGGGCACCGTTGTCGGCGAATAGCTTTGCCGTGGCAGCACCGATCGCGCCGGCGCCGCCGGTGACCAGTACCACCTGGCCGGTCAGCGGCTTCGGCTTGTTGGCGGCGAGTTTGGCCTGTTCCAGCGACCAGTATTCGAGCGGGAACAGATCGGCTTTGGAGAGCGGGCGGAAATCGCCGACGGCTTCGGCGCCGCGTACCGCCTCGATCCACATTTCGCCGACGTCGGAGGCGATCTTCGCGTCCTTGAGCGTGCGGCCGTGGCCGAACATGCCGAGGCCGGGCACCAGCGTCAGCCGTGGCATCGTGTCGAGCATGGTGCGCTTCACGTCGTCGAGCGCATCGTTGGTTTCGAAATAGGCGCGATAGTCCTTGGCGAATTTTTCGACATGCTGGCGGATGACGGATTTGTAGTCGCCGACATTGTCCGCGTCGGGCGCCGGCAGTGCCATCGGTCCGGTCTTGATGCGGATCGACAGGTCGGGCGTCGACACGCCGCGTCCGGCATAGTCGGCAATTCTAGCCGAATTGATGAAATCGACGATCGCATCCGAGGTGCGGAAATCGCTGACCATGCGGTCGAAGCGGCCTTCGCCGCGTGCCACCGCCACCGCGCCGCGCAGCATCGGCGCAATGTCCGCGGGCTTGGCCAATCTGGCCGGCAAGGCCGCTTTTTCGGTGCGCGGCTTGCCGTGGCTGGCGATGAAATCCTCGGCGACGTTCACATAATGGATCATCCGGTCATAGGCCTGCCTGGCATCGTCCCCGAAGGTGAAAATGCCGTGCTTGTCGAGGATCAGGCCTTCGACCGTCGGGTCGGCGTCGAAAACATCGGCGGCAGCCTTCGCCAGATCGAAGCCCGGCATGATGTAAGGCACGAACCCCATTTTCTCGCCGAACACTTTTCTGCTCAGCGCCTCGCTGTCCTCCTGGTCGACGATGGCCAGGATTGCGGTCGAATGCGTGTGGTCAACGAATTTGTGCGGCAGGAAGGCGTGCAGCAGCGTCTCGACCGAAGGGTTGGGCGAGGACGGATCGATCAGGTTCGCCCGCTGCAGCGCGACCATGTCCTCGTCGGAGAGCTTCTTGAGCGACCGCGCCTTCAACAGCGCGCCGAGCTTGACCGCCGGCAGGCCCTGCGGCTCGATGACGCCCATGTCCCAGCCGCTGCCCTTGACGCAGAGCACGTCCCATTCGTCGCCGACAAGATCGGTGGCCTTGGTCTTGCACGAGGTGTTGCCGCCGCCATGCAGGACGAGCCGCGGCTCGCCGCCCAGCAGCCTGGTCGTATAGACGCGCAGCGCCAGGTCGCGGGCCACACCCTTCTTTGCATAGTCGGCGACCAGCTTCTCCGCGTCGCCGTCATTCCACAGGTTCTTCATGTCAGCTTCGTCCGATTTCTCTTTTGTTGTGAACAGGAATGCCGCGACGCCCTGATGACAATGCGTCGGCGACTGAAACTAGGTATCAGGCGACCTTGTCTGCTACTGCTCCGGCATGGTCGAGCAGCCGTCGCGCCATGCGCGCGCCGACGACGAGATGGGTGCAGAGCCCGCCGGCGATCGCCGCGACGAGCGGTTCGAACTTGCTCTCTTCCTGCACCACCACAAGGCGCTTTTCGATCTGGCGCAGCGATGACAGCTCTGCCGAAATCAGCCGGCGGTTGTAGCTGCAGTCGAGCGCCTGGCCTTCGGTATCGATGATCTGCCCGGCAATGACGCCGGCTGCACCCGCCTTGCGCAATGCAGCCATTTCGCTTGGCGTCAGCGCGCCGCATTTGACCAGATGGCTGTCGGTATCCACCGAGCCAACCGAGTATAGCGCCAGGTCGCAGTCACCGATACCCGACAACTGCTCGCGGATCACCGGTTCGGCGCGCAGGCCGCGTGCCAGTTCTTCCGTCGTCAGCACCAGCGGCGCGTAAAAATTCAGCCCCTTGGCATTGAGCCGGCGCGCGATTTCCATGGTGCATTGGTCCGGCCGGTACGAATAGGGTGCTCCCAGATTGCCGCAGAGCTGCACCACCGTCACGTCCTGCAGGTCGGCATAGGACATGATGTCGGCGATCGTGTAGATGGTCCGCCCCCAGGCGACGCCGATACGGTCGCCCTTCCTGACCAACTCAAGAAAGACGCTTGCCGCCAGCACCGCGATGTCGGTCGACGGATCGGCGACATAGCCGTTTTCCGGCGCGATCCAGACCGCGTCGAGCTTAAGCGCGTCTTCCAGCTTGCGTGCCAGCACGTCGTCGGTGAAAAGCTGGGTCGAGGTGGAGATGTTGACGATGCCGGTCTCGCGCGCCTTGCGCAGATACATGGCCACCGAGGCACGGGAAATCTTGAGTTGGCTGGCCACCTGGTCCTGGCGCAGGCCGTGTGCATAGTAAAGCCAGGCGGCCTTGTGGATAAGCTGTTCTGCCGGTCGGATCGCCATACCATCTCCTCGCTGACATTAGTCACGGCTCTCGACAAAAGTCAAATTGGGAGGAAGGCATAGATGCCCTTGCGCTCGCCGAATCTAGACCATTCTTGTGCCAAGCGCGGTCTATGATGGCATCGTTGGTGGTGACGGGCCGGAAGCCGGTAGCTAAAGTTCTCGACGAACACATTGCGGAGGACGGGATGGGCAATCCCTATGAACAGGACCTCGACCGGAACCCGGCCAACCACCAGCCGCTGACGCCGCTGACCTATTTTGAACGGGCGGCAAAAACCTTTCCCGACCAGACCGCCATCATCCATGGCCGCCAGCGCACGACCTATCGCGATTTCTGGAAGCGCTCGCTGAGGCTTGCCTCGGCGCTGGCGAAGCGCGGCATCGGCAGGGGCGACACCGTTACCGTCATGCTGTCCAACACGCCGCCGATGCTGGAAGCGCATTTCGGCGTGCCGATGACCAAGGCGGTGCTGCATTCGCTCAACACCCGCCTCGACGCCGCGGTCATTGCCTTCCAGCTCGACCATGCCGAAACCAAGGTGCTGATCGTCGACCGCGAATTCGCCGGCGTGGTTCGACAAGCGCTGACGCTGGCCAAGGTCAAGCCGCTGGTGATCGACTACGACGATCCCGATTACGCCGCCGACGCGCCCTATGCCAAGGGCCTGCGGATCGGCACGCTCGACTACGAGGCGTTTGTCGCCGGCGGCGACGAGGATTTCGCCTGGTCGATGCCGGACGACGAATGGGACGCCATATCGCTCAACTACACCTCCGGCACCACAGGCAATCCGAAGGGCGTCGTCTGCCACCATCGGGGCGCGGCACTGATGGCCTATGCCAACACCATCCATGCCGGGATGGGCAAACACCCGGTCTATCTGTGGACGTTGCCGATGTTCCACTGCAACGGCTGGTGCTTTCCCTGGACGCTTGCCGTACAGGCCGGCACCCATGTCTGCCTGCGCTGGGTGCGGCCGAAGCCGATCTATGACGCCATCGCCGATCACGGCGTCACCCATCTCTGCGGTGCGCCGATCGTCATGTCGGTGCTGATCAACGCCAGGGACGAGGACAAGCGGCAGTTTCCGCAGACCGTCACCTTCAACACCGCCGCGGCGCCGCCGCCTGAGGCGGTGCTGTCGGGCATGGCCGATGCGGGTTTTGCCGTCACCCATCTCTACGGCCTGACCGAAACCTACGGCCCGGCCGTCGTCAACGAATGGCATGGCGAGTGGGACCGGCTTGCGAAGGGGGCGAGGGCGGCGAAGAAGGCCAGGCAAGGCGTGCGCTATGCCGCGCTCGAAGGTCTGACCGTGATGGACCCGCAGACGATGCAAGAGATGCCGGCCGACGGTGAGACGATCGGCGAGGTGATGTTCCGCGGCAACATCGTCATGAAAGGCTATCTCAAGAACCGCAAGGCGAGCGACGAGGCCTTTGCCGGCGGCTGGTTCCATTCGGGCGACCTCGGCGTCATGCATCCGGACGGCTACATCCAACTCAAGGACCGTTCCAAGGACATCATCATCTCCGGCGGCGAGAATATTTCCTCGATCGAGGTCGAGGAGGCGCTCTACAAGCACCCCGCCGTTGCTTCCTGTGGCGTTGTCGCCCGATCCGACGACAAATGGGGCGAGGTGCCGGTCGCCTATGTCGAGCTGAAGCCGGGCAAGGCGGCAACCGAGGCCGAAATCATCGAGCACTGCCGCGCGCTGCTCGCCCGCTTCAAGGTGCCGAAAGCGGTGATCTTTGCAGAAATCCCCAAGACTTCGACGGGCAAGATCCAGAAGTTCCGGCTGCGGGAGATGGCGAAGCAGCCTTAGCGCCTGACCCGAAAACGGAACCGATTTCGGGAGGCATCATTTCAAAATCCTGTGCGTTCAAAAAGACGCGCGGTGTTGCAGGCGTGCCCGGCGGGAACCACATGCGCTTCATGGGCCAACTCCGTCCAGAGATGTCCCCATCTGTCATCAGTGGCGTCAGCTGGCCGAAATCATGTCTTGACAGGTGATGGTTTTCAATTTACGAGTGACGAAATTCTAAATTCGTCAGTCGTAAATTTTGGCCAACGAGATGCTTGAAACCTTAGACACCACCGCCGATTCCGCCCGCCAGGAAAATGTCACGCGCATCCTGGATTGCGCGGAGCGATTGTTCCGCCACTACGGCTACGGCAAGACCAACGTCGCCGACATAGCGCGCGAACTTGGCATGTCGACCGCCAACATCTATCGCTTCTTCGCCTCCAAGGTGGAAATTCACCAGGCGGTTTGCGGCCGTATGCTCGCCACCTGCTACCGGTTGACCTACGAAGCCTGCCATGGTCCCGGCACCGCCAGCGAGAAGCTCCGCCGCTATGTGCATACGCACTATCAGTGGACGCTCGAGACCATGATCGACCAGGAGAAAGTGCACGAGATGGTCATCGTCGCCATCGAACGCGATTGGCATGTCATCGAAAAGCACATCGACAGCATCCACGAATTGGTCGCGGAAGTGATCCGCGAGGGCATCGCCACCGGCGAGTTCGTCGATCAGGATCCGGTGATCGCGTCCAGGTGTTTCGGCGCTGCTATTATCAGCCTCTGTCATCCGCAGATGATGGCCCAATGCCTCGCCAAGAAGAACCGGGCGACGCCGGACGAGCTTACCGAGTTTGCCATCAGAGCCTTGAAGAAATGACCGTTGCCGCCCGTCGGGCGGTGATGTCGGCAATTCATCCCCACAGTTCGGGAGTACGAAAAGTGTCTTTGTCCAAGTCCATCACCTACAGGCTACCGGCCGCCGGCCTGGCACTGATTGTCGTTGCCGCTCTCGGCCTCGCCGGCTGCTCGCAGGAGAAAGCCGAGGTCAAGGAGATCATCCGCCCGGTCAAGGTGGTCGAGATCGCCAAGGCGAGCGATACCCGTCAGCTCTCCTATTCCGGATCGGTGCGCGCCCGCACCGAGATGAATCTCGGCTTTCGCATCAACGGCAAGATCACCGAGCGCCTTGTCGACATCGGTGACCGCGTCAAGCCCGGCGACGTTCTCGCCCGCATCGATCCCACCGACTACGAGCTTTCGGTGAGAAGCGCTCAGGCCAGCCTCGATGCCGCCGACCGTCAGGTCGAGACAGTCGAGCTTACGCGCAAGCGCGCCGAACAGCTCTACGCCAAGAATTTCGCACCGAAGTCGCAGCTCGAGCAGGCGACGCTCAGTTACAATCAGGCGGTCGCCACGCGCGACTCCGCCCGCTCGCAGCTTGCCCAGGCACAGAACCAGGTCCGCTATACCGATCTCAAGGCGGACAAGAATGGCATCGTCACCGCCGTTGCTGCCGATGTCGGCCAGGTGGTCGGCTCAGGCACGCCGGTGGTGACCGTTGCCATCGACGGCGAGAAGGAAGTCCTGATCGCTGTTCCCGAAACCGATATCGCCGAGTTCAAGCCGGGCAAGACCGTCAAGGCGGGTTTCTGGTCCGATGAGGCGCTGACGCTCGAAGGCAAGGTCCGCGAAGTCGCCGGCAGCGCCGATCCGCAGTCGCGCACCTTTGCCGTTCGCGTCAGCCTGCCCAACGATCCGAACGTGCTGCTTGGCATGACGGCCTCCATCGAAGCCGCGGCGGGCAACCGGCAGCAGCTGGTGTCGATCCCGCTGAGCGCATTGGCACAAAAGGACAGCCAATCGATCGTCTGGACCGTCGACCGCAGTGGCGGTACCGTTCATGCGCATCCGGTCAAGGTCGCCGCCTTCACGCCTGACGGCGTCAGTGTCGTCGACGGGCTGAAGCCGGGCGATGTGGTCGTCGCTGCCGGCACGCAGTTCATGACCGAGAATCTGAAAGTCAAGCTTACCGGTGATGCAGCACAACAGTCGGCCTCGGCCGATGATGACGCCGCAAGGCGCTTGCGCTGACGGCCAGGCAATTCACGGTTTCCGGGCGGCAGGCGCCCCCGATTTTCGAGATCTCAGGTCGATGTAACCCCCACATCGATCCTCGTGTCCCACCGCGATGTAGATCTCTCAACTCGGAAAGCCTCGCCGCTCGGAAGCCCACATCGGAAGTTCCTTGGGCATGCGAAAGCGCGTGCTCTGTTGATCAAATTGAAACGGACTGACGCCGATGACCACCGACACCACTGAAAAGCGGTCTTTCAATCTTTCGCGCTGGGCAATCGGCCATCCGAGCATTGCCCGCTTCCTGTTCGGGCTTATCATCGTCGCCGGTGCGCTCGGCCTGATGCGCATGGGCCAGAAGGAAGATCCCGATTTCACCTTCCGCGTCATGGTCGTCCAGGCGATCTGGCCGGGCTCCTCGATCAAGGAGATGGAGGACCAGGTCGTCAACAAGATCGAGCGCAAGTTGCAGGAAACGCCGCATCTCGATTTCGTCCGCTCCTACACCCGCGCCGGCAGCGCCATCATCACCTTGCAGGTCAAGGGCGACACCAGTCCCGCGCAGGTCGCGGATGCGTTCTATCAGGTGCGCAAGAAGGTCGGCGATATCTCGAATGAACTGCCGCAGGGCTTGCTCGGGCCCTACTTCAACGACGAATTCGGCGACACATTCATCACCCTGCATTCGATCAGCGGCGATGGCTACAGCTATCCCGAGCTGAAGAAATTCGCCATCCAGGCACGCGACATGCTGCTGACGACGCCCGGCGTCGAGAAAGCCGTGATCATCGGCGACCAGCCGGAAAAGCTCTACATCGACGTTTCATCCAAGGTGCTTGCCGAACGCGGCCTGACGCTGACCGACCTGCAGAATGCGATCAGGGGCCAGAACAATGTCGACCCGGCAGGTTCGGTCGACACCGGCCAGCGTTCGGTGCGCATCTCGGTCGAAGGCGACGTGGCCAGGGCGGCCGACATTCGCGAGCTTCGGCTGCGGGCCGGCAACCAGGTGACGCGCCTCGGCGACATCGCCACCGTGACCTCCGGCCTCGAGGACCCTTATCAGCGCAAATACCGCTTCAACGGCCATGACAGCGTCCAGCTCGGCGTCGTCATGGCCAAGGGCTTCAACGTCACCGACGTCGGCAAGGACGTCGAAGCGACCTACAAGCGCTTCGAGGAGGCGCTGCCCTATGGCGTGTCGGTGGACCAGGTCTCCGACCAGCCGGAAGTCGTCAAGGATGCGGTGGCCGAGTTCATGGAAGCGCTCGGTGAAGCGCTGCTGATCGTGCTTGTCGTCTCGTTCCTGTCGATCGGCTGGCGTTCGGGTCTGGTGATCGCGATCGTCATTCCGCTGGTCCTGGCCGCCACCTTCGCCATCATGTACGAGCTCGGCATCGACCTGCAGCGCATCTCGCTCGGCGCGCTGATCATCGCCCTTGGCCTCTTGGTCGACGACGCGATGATCGTCGTCGAAATGATGGAGCGAAAGCTCGAGGAAGGCTTGGTCAAGGTCGAGGCGGCGAGCTTCGCCTATTCCTCGACCGCCTTCCCGATGCTGACCGGCACGCTGATCACCACGGCCGGCTTCATCCCCGTCGGTTTCGCCGCCTCGACGGCTGGCGAATATGTGCGCACCCTGTTCTACGTCGTCGGTATCGCGCTGGTCGTGTCCTGGTTCGCGGCGGTCTATTTCACGCCATGGCTCGGCCACATGATCCTGAAGCAGCGCAAGCACGCCGGCAGCCATCACGATGTCTTCGACACGGGCTTCTACCGTCGCCTTCGCTCGACCGTGACCTGGGCCGTGCGCCATCGCATCATCGTGCTGGTGATGACGATGATGACCTTTGCCACCAGCCTGTGGGCGTTCCAGTTCATCCCGCAGAATTTCTTCCCGCAATCGTCGCGCCCGGAAATCCTTGTCGACCTCTGGCTACCGGAAGGCACCAGCATCAAGGAAGTCGAGACACAGGCCAAGGCGCTCGAAGCCAGGATGATGGACGACAAGGACAAGCGCTTCATCGCCACCTATATCGGCGAAGGCGCGCCGCGTTTCTTCCTGCCGCTCGACCAGCAGCTTCGCAATCCGAATTTCGCCCAGCTTCTGGTGATGGCCAATGACGAACCGGCCCGCGAGCGGCTGATTGTCAAGCTGCGCACCATCCTGGCCGAGGATTTCCCGTCGATCCGCGCCAAGGTCGACCGCCTGTTCCTTGGTCCGCCGACCGGCTGGCCGGTGCAGATGCGCGTCATGGGTCCGGATCGCCAGGAGGTGCGCCGCATCGCCGACGAGGTGAAGGCGAAGTTCCAGGCAAATCCGCTGCTCGGCGCCATCCACGACGACTGGCTGGAGCCGGTGCCGGCGATGAAGCTGGTGATCGACCAGGATCGCGCCCGTGCGCTCGGCGTCACCTCGCAGCGCATCCGCCAGATGCTGCAGGCGACCATGTCGGGAGCGCCGCTCGATGACTTCCGCGACGGCGAGGAGACGGTTTCGATCGTCGCCCGCGAACCGGAGGCAAGCCGTCACCTGCTGTCGGCGGTCGATTCCGTCTATATCCCGACGGATTTCGGTGGCTCCGTGCCGCTGTCGCAGGTCGCCAAGATTGTCCCGGTGCTGGAGCAAGGCGTCGAATGGCGGCGCGACCGCTTGCCGACCATCAGCGTACGCGCCACGCTGCCGGATGGCGTGCAGCCGAACGATGTCGCCATGAAAATGTATGGCGAGATGTCGGGCCTGCGCGCCGGCCTCGCACCCGGCTACAAGATCGAGATCCAGGGCGGCGCCGAGGATGCGGCCGAAAGCCAGGCCTCGATTGCGGCGAAAGCTCCAGTCATGCTGGCGGTCATCGTCGTGCTGCTGATGATCCAGCTGCAGCATTTCGGGAAGGCGATGCTGGTGCTGGCGACCGGTCCGCTCGGCATCATCGGTGCGGCGGCGGCACTTTTGATCAGCGGTGCGCCGTTCGGCTTCGTCGCCATCCTCGGTGTTATCGCCCTGCTCGGCATCATCATGCGAAACTCGATCATCCTGGTCGATCAGATCGACCAGGACATCGCCGCCGGCGTGGAGCGCTCCGAGGCCATCATCGGCTCGGCCGTTCGCCGGTTCCGGCCGATCGTGCTGACGGCGCTGACGGCGGTGCTGGCGCTGATCCCGATCTCGCGCGGCGTCTTCTGGGGGCCGCTCGCCTATGCCATGATGGGCGGCATCCTGGTCGCCACGGTGCTGACCATCCTTGTCCTGCCGGCAGCCTACGCGCTGTTCTTCGGCCGGGAGCCCAAGAAGGTGGTGGAGCAGCCGGCCGAGACGGAAGAAAAGAACGAAAGGCCGCAACTGGCCCTGGCGGCCGAATAGAGCTGTTGGCAAATGTGACCTCCGGCGGTTTAATCCGCCCACCAGGCGTAGGTGCCGGAGGAGGACCGTCATGACCATAGCTCAGGCACCGCTGCGGCTGCCGATCGACGGACGCCATCGCCAGATGTTCATCAGCGGTGGCTGGGTCGATGCCCGCTCCGGCCGGACCATGGAGACCCGCAATCCTGCCACCGGCGCGGTCATCGCCACGGTGCCGCGCGGAGACCGCCTCGACATCGACTTGGCGGTGACTGCCGCCCGCAAGGCGTTCGAGGGACCGTGGAGCCGGCTCAAACCTTACGAGCGGCAGGTACTGCTGCTGAGGATCGCCGATCTCTTCGAAAAGAACTGGGAAGAGATCAGCCTCTCCGACACCACCGACATGGGTATGCCGATCGTGCGCACCCGCGCCAATCGCAACCGCGTCATCGGCATGCTGCGCTATTATGCCGGCATGGCGACGGCGCTGCACGGCGAGACGATCGAGAACTCGCTGCCCGGCGAAATCGTCTCCTTCACCCGCAAGGAGGCGGTCGGCGTCGTCGGCGCCATCATTCCCTGGAACGCGCCGACCGCCGCGTCGATCTGGAAAATCGGCCCGGCGCTGGCGACCGGCTGTACCATCGTGCTGAAACCATCGGAAGAGGCGCCGCTGACGCCACTGCTGATCGCCGACATCATGAACGAGGCCGGCGTCCCGGAAGGCGTCGTCAACATCGTCACCGGCACCGGCACCGAGGCGGGCGCCGCACTCGCCGAGCACATGGGCGTCGACAAAATCGTCTTCACCGGCTCGACGGCGACCGGCCAGTCGATCGTGCGCGCCTCGGCCGGCAACCTCAAGCGCGTCTCGCTGGAGCTTGGCGGCAAGTCGCCGGTCATCGTCTGCGCCGATGCCGATCTCGACAAAGCGGTGCCGGTGGCCGCGATGTCGGTGTTCGCCAATTCCGGCCAGATCTGCATCGCCGGTTCGCGCCTTTTCGTCGAACGCGCGGTCCATGACGAGTTCATCGAGCGTCTCGCGGCATACGCCAAGGGTCTCAGGGTCGGCGACGGCATCGACCCGGCGACCGAGATCGGCCCGCTCGTCTCCGAAAAGCAGTTGCAACGGGTCACCGGTTACCTCGAGGCCGGTACTGCAGAAGGGGCGAAACTCGTCACCGGAGGCACCCGGCTTGTGGAAGGCGCGCTTGCCGCCGGCAATTTCGTCGCGCCGACTGTCTTTGCCGGCGTCTCGGACGATATGAAGATCGCGCGCGAGGAGATCTTCGGGCCGGTGATTTCAGCCTTGCCGTTCGATACGCTGGACGAGGCGGTCGAGCGGGCCAACAACACGCCTTACGGCCTGGCTGCAGGGGTCTTCACCCAAAATCTCGCCACCGCCCACCGGCTGTCGCAAAAGATCCGCGCCGGCTCGGTCTGGGTCAACACCTATCACGCCATCGATCCGGCCGTGCCCTTCGGCGGCTACAAGATGAGCGGCTACGGCCGCGAGGGCGGCGCCGAACACCTTGACGAATATCTCAACACCAAGGGCGTGTTCATCAAGATCGATTGAGCCAGAATAGGCCCAGAAACGAAAAACCCGCCTCAGCGGCGGGTCTCGGGGCGAATCAGCACCATGGCGGGATTAGTAGCATAGCTGCCGGCACAAAGCAAGAACAAAATGCAAGCGATCGAGCGCGCATCGCGCGCCCAATCCGTAGAACGGTTCATCGTTTCACGGAAACGCCGAACCGCTCTATTTTTTGTTTTGAGGCAATTCCGGCCGGAAAACCGTTCACACCTTTTCCTGGAATTGCTCTCAAGGCAAGCCTCAGATGACGAACAGCCAGTTGGCGAGCAGCATCACCGCGACGCCGGCGATCAGCGTCAGGTAGGGCAGCATGCCCGCCTTTCGCACTGCGAGGTCGGACGAGTTCATGCCGAGATCGGCCAGCATGTGGTCGGGGAACTTGCCTTTGTCCTGGATGTAGTGCCGGAAGCAGAACACCGGGATGATCAAGGCGGCCGTGATCAGCCCGGCCCACAATGCCATCGGGTTCCAGACCTTGGCGCCGGCGCCCATGAAGACCGCGTTGACATAGGCAAAGATAGCGCCGAGGCCGAGCAGCCAGCTCGGCGCCTTCCATGGCCGCGCAATGTGGCCATTGTCGATGCGGTGGATCCAGCCGGCATTGAGGTTGAGGAAGTTGAAGATGATGTAGCCGCAATTCGACACGGCGAGGATGAAGAAGAAGCTCGTCGCGTCGGCCGAAGCGATGGCCAGCACAATCAGGTTGAAGATCAAGTCGGTCCACATCGCCCGCGTCGGCGCACCGTGCTCGTTGACGTGGCTGAGGTAGCGCGGCAGCCAGCCGTCGACCGAACCCTGGTAGAGCGTGCGCGAAGAGCCGGCCATCGCCGTCATGATGCAGAGCACCAGCGCCAGGATCATCAGCATGACCAGCAGGCTGTGGATCAGCTGTCCGCCGCCGACCATGCCAGCCAGCGCATCGGCAACGCCGGAGCCGTCGACGATCGGCGTCGCCAGCATGCCGTTCAAGCCGAGCACGCCCTGGAAGGTGAACGGCACCAGGATGAACAGCAGCATGCACAGAAGGCCGGAATAGAAGATCGCCTTGAAGGTATCGGTGCCCGGGTTCTTGAACTCGGAGGTGTAGCAGACGGCGGTCTCGAAACCGTAGGTCGACCATGCCGCGATGAACATGCCGCCGAGAACGAGCGTCCAGCCTGCGATGTTCCACGCGCCGGGCTCCGGCGCGTAGGCTGCCGCGAGCGGGACCAGCGGCGAAAAGTTTGCCCAGTCGATCTGGCCGGTGACGATCGGCACCACGCCGACGATCAGCATCGGGATGATGACGAGCAGGCCGATATATTTCTGCACGTTGGCGGTGCCAAGGATGCCGCGATGCTGGATGGAGAAGATGATCAGCATCAGCACCGCGCCGATGAAGAAGGTGGCATTGAAGGTGAAGGAAACCGGGCCAAGCGTATGACCGTAAAGCGTCCAGTTGCGGATCGCCGGCGTCGCCGCAGTGGTGACCGCGGTGATGGCGTCGGCGGCGCTGGTTCCGGCATGGGCCGCGATATAGGCGGCGACTTCCGGCGAAGTGTCGGTGAACAGCGGCACCGGCGCCAGCGCATTGAGGATATAGGCGGCGGCGATCGAGCAGCCGAGCGACAGCACCGGCGACCAGGCGAACCAGTTGCACCACACCGAAAGCGGCGCGATGAATTTCGAATAGCGCAGCCACGCGGTGGCGCCATAGATCGAGGCGCCGCCGGACTTGTTCGGGAACAGGCCGGCGATTTCCGCATAGGTGAAGGATTGCAGGAAGCCCATGATCATGGATGCGGTCCAGATCATGAAGGCCAGCGTTCCGGTGGTGCCGGCAATGCCGCCGATCGAAAACAGGACAAGGGCCGGAACGCCGCTTGCCACCCAAAAGGCGCCGCGCCAATCGATGTTCCGGTGCAGCTGCCCTTCGGCAGGCGGCACCAAGGTGGTGACTATCGTGCTCATTTACGTGGATTCCCCATTTTTGATGTTCCCTATCGGCAACAGCCGCAATCTCGCGAGGCGTCATCGACGCTCACGTTGAACTGCCCAGGCGTTTTCCGCTCAGTAGTATTTTATTCTTGGCAGTGAAGATTGACCCAACGCGCTTTCACGTCAAGCGGTTTGTGACGCTGTGCACATTGCGCTTGTGAAACAGTCGAGCTTCGTTGGCGCTGCCAACGGGTGCGGTCTTTCCTTCTCCCCTTGTGGGAGAAGGTGGCCGAGCGTAGCTCGGTCGGATGAGGGGTGTTCCAGCTTGGCAAAACCGCACTTCGTCCAGCGCCCCTCAACCGTCTTGGCGCTGCGCGCCAATCCACCTTCTCCCACAAGGGGCCTGTTGCGTAATTCGCTGATTGTGATTCTCTGAGGTGGACGGTCTGAGGGAATCGCGATGGCAGTGAAGCAGACGGGCCAGTTGAGCTTGGCGGAGGC